>CAYMWF010000037.1:0-53612 GCA_964394085.1 uncultured Gemmatimonadota bacterium
CCCGGACGGCGCCTGCCCCATCCGTGAAATTCTTCACGCGGAGAAAAGTTCCGGCTGTCGGGGCGGGTTCCTGGTCCGGGCGGGTTCCTGGTCCGGGCGGGTTCCTGATCCGTGGGGATTCATGGCCCAGGCGGCGTCTGCTCTATGCGCAAAATTCTTCACATGGAGAAAGGTCAGGCGGATGGGGCGAGTTCCCGTTCGGGACGGATCCAGCTCAATCCTGAGATTTTCACTGATAGAGTAATTCCCGATAAGAGTTGGAGGTGCCAGGGAAGAAGAATTTGCGGATATTCCAGTATTATTAGCTTTTCACCGAACTGGATAGCTGGGATGAAACTAAAAGTGTAATTTACTAAAAATCATTAGAGCGGAGGAATCATCGACTCGACTCTCCTGTACTTTGCGCCTTAGGAGAATTACTTCGGCTTGTCGCCCGGGTCTCCCCACATCAAGACAGGTACCTCCCGGTCTGACGGAATCGATCAGTGCGAGTAGCGGCATGTGTTGGCACGAAGATTTCTGGCGCTACAACGTAATCAGGATCCGACCTGAGGTATATCTGTTAGCAAGGTCCCGCCTGAGCCCTAAAAACAAAAAAACCACAAATTGCACAGCTCTGCTTTTAAACTCAATTACCCGCTCAATTTTCAGGAACCGAATAACCGCTCGAAGCCTTTCTTCAGAAACTGGCACCCTCGCCGGAGGTTATCCCTATGAAAAGAGTAGCTCCCCTCGAAGCCTTTCCTCAGAAACTGGCACCCTCGCCGGAGGTTATCCCTATGAAAAGAGTGGCTCCCCTCGAAGCCTTTCCTCAGTAACTGGCACCCTCGCCGGAGGTAGCCGGTGAGGAAGCAGCAGCGCCCGGCGAGGTCCGCCTGCCAGGTGTTGTCACCATCGAAATCGAGGTGGGAGTCATCCGTCGAATCATCTCACTCGGTGTCGCATCCAGGGACTTCGATCCGGATTCCTCGGCGGGATCCAGAGCCGGAATAAAGGGTCCGAACCCTACTTAATCGAACTTGAGATGACGGCTGGAAAAAAAATCGTTGAATTTTCTATTTTCGCCTTGACTTTCGGTTTTATTTCGCCTAAGCTGTATTGTAGCAGCGGCGAAACATTCTGCCGAGCTATCTGGATGTAAACAACCAGGAGGAAAGATGAGCCTTACGAGACGACAAGCCGAGGTGCTGGATGTAATACGTGAATTTATTGCTGAAAACAGGTATACGCCCAGCCTCGAAGAAATCGCAGCCGCTTTGAACCTTTCATCGGTTGCGACCGTTCACAAACACATAAGCCTTCTCGCAGAAAAGGGATATCTGCGAAAGAATCCTCATACGAGCAGGTCGGTCGAACTGGTCGATATGGTTGATCAGGCACCTCCCCCCGGTGCGGTTGTGCTGCCTTACGTCGGCGTCATCGCAGCGGGCAGGCCGATGCTGGTTTTCGAATCGGAGCAGGCCATGACCGTACCCGACATGTTCGAAGGATACAGGGGAACATTTATCCTCAGGGTCGAAGGCGATTCCATGATAGGTGCTCATATCGACGACGGCGATTACGTGATTGTCGAGCAAAACGTTTCACCTCAAAACGGCGAGATCACCGTAGCCAGGCTCCCTGACGGTGAAGTTACCCTGAAAAGATTTTTCGATGATGGTGAGAAGATCAGGCTTCAACCCGAAAATAACAGGTTCGAACCGTTCGTTTTGAACAGGGGAGAAGTTGAAGTGCAGGGAGTTGTAATCGGCGTATTGCGTAAATATTGAAGGGCGTAAATACTGATTTGATCAGATGAATCTAAACAAGCGCTGGATACTCCATATCGATATGGATTCTTTCTACGTCGCTCTCGCCCGCCGGCGCGATCCGTCGCTTCGGGGAAAACCGGTGGCGGTCGGGGGTTCAGCGGATGCCAGGGGTGTAATCAGCTCTGCATCCTATGAGGCCCGTGCGTACGGCGTCACTTCGGCCATGCCCGCTGCGGTGGCGTTACGCCGCTGCCCCGATCTTATCCTGGCGCTTGTTTCCGGCAGCGATATCTCGGAATCTTCCCGGGCCCTGAGAAAGCTTTTTTCGGATTATTCACCTGATGTGGACCCCCTGTCTGTAGATGAAGCGTTTATCGATCTCTCAGGCACCGAGCGGCTTTCGGGTTCGGCTTTCTCCATCGCCGATTCGATCCTCCGCAGAATAAAGAATGAAATGAAGCTGCCGGCGTCGGGAGGTCTGGGAAGCAGCAGGACGATTGCAAAAATCGCATCAGGTTCTGCAAAACCGAAGGGATTGTTATATGTCGCGCACGGCCGTGAAAAAGAATTCCTCGCTCCCATGACGGTCAGGCGTCTTCCTGGTATCGGTCCCAAGGCAGCGGCATTTCTCGAACGTTATGGAATAACCAAAATCGAGCATCTGCAGCTCGCTCCAGAAGAAACACTTGCTCGAATATGCGGAGTTCATGCACAGTCTCTGCGGTTTCGCGCACTCGGAGGCGATCGGATAAGAGACAGGGCGGCGGGAAGATCGGAAAAAAGCATAAGCCACGAGCGAACATTTCCTTCCGACCTGGGGGAGTTCGAAGAACTGGCTGCCGTCCTGGGCTACCTTCTGGAAAAATGCACTTCGCGCCTGAGAAAGAAAAATTACACCGCCGGAACTCTGACGCTTAAACTCAGAAGCCGGAAATTCAAAACGATTACCAGGTCGATGACACTTTCGGCCAGAACCGATTCCGAGAGGGTTCTTCTACCTCCGCTGCTCAAGCTGCTCGAACGGAATCTCGATAGCGTCGCCCCCGTCAGGCTCCTTGGAATTTGCCTGTCAGACCTGTCGTGTTCAGCTGCGCAGGGTGATCTGTTCAATGAACCTGAAACGGTTCTGTACGAGGGAATCGATTCTATACGCGACAGATTCGGGTTCGAGAGCATACTTGCCGGTCGGAGTGTTTTACGGAGTTCGATAAAAAACCGGCCGACCATTGAACTAAAAAGGAACGGATAATGGACTATAAGCAACTCGATCGGAAAGTGGCCGCAGAGGTCTGGACATCCGGAGAACTCTATTCCAACCTCGAATACCTTACATCTCTGGGCGGAAGGTACGCTTTTTCACCAGAAGCCCACGAAGCCGCCCGGTATATAGAAAGGTCCTTTCAAAAAAGCCTCGGTAATGCCGAGTTGGACTCCTTCGAAATGACCGGTTGGAGATCGAACGGCGCGAGCCTTCACTGTAACGGGGGAAAAGAGTTCTATTGCCGGCCTTTACTGAACAGCGCCGCGACCCCTCCGGACGGAGTTACCGGGAAGCTGCTCGAAATCGGCCCCGGTTTCCGTGAAGACATAGAGCAACTGAGCCCGGAGATGAAGGGAAAACTGGTGATTGTAAACCAGCGGAGGATCACCAAAGCAGACAAAATGCACCGGATGGAAATCGCTGCAGCCGCTGAAACCGCCGGCGCCGCCGCATTTCTTTTCGCCCAGGCTCCGTCGGGGCTGCTTCCACCCGCCGGCTCGGCGGCGGACGGGAGACTCTCCAGAATTCCGGCAGTAGCTCTTTCCGCAGAAGAGGCATGGAAACTTTTACAATATTCCAGAGCTTCTGAAGAGCCCGGGTTCAAACTCGTTGTGGATACCGAATCTTTTCCCGGGGAGGGCGTCAACGTAATCGGCCGTGCCGGGCCTGAAACTCCCGATGACGGCGCTGTTCTGCTTTGCGCCCACTACGACGGGCATGAGCCTGGAGATGCCGCTCAGGATAATGCAGCCGGTGTAGCCATTATCATGGAACTGGCCCGGCTGTTCGGCGCTTTGGATCTCTCACAAGCCCGGAGAAGCATATACTTCGCCGCGTTTTCCGGAGAGGAATCAGGTCTTATCGGTTCGAGCAGCTTTGCCGCGGGGTCGCCGGATCTCCTCTCAATGCTTCGAGTTGTCTATAACTTCGACTGCCCCGCCATGGGCGGCAGACCCCTTCTGGGCGTTATTGCATCCGGACGGGCCGATGATTTTTTCATCGGTATCGGAAACGATACCGGGTACCCGTTCCCGATAAGGCACATGAGAACAAGGTTTTCAGATCATTATCCTTTCCTGAGCAGAGGTATTCCCGCCATCTGGCAGCTTTCCAGCGGTCCCGCGAGGACAACCGGCAGGGGATGGGGGCACACAGCCGCCGATACACTCGACAAGATCGATGAGAGAGAACTTCGAGAGGCGAGCATGATGGCCGGTATGATCGTTTTGCGTCTTCTTTATGCCCCGGCAATCCCCTTCGAGGTGCCGCCCGACGGGGGAGTCCGGTGAGTATTCATCCCTGACCGAACCTTTCAAACCGCAACAAATCCCAATTATCGTGCAGGTAAGACCGGATTAGTGCGAGAATCGAATGAGCCGATACCGGTTGACGAATATTCCGGGGAATGTTATCACCTGTACCGCTTGAGAGGGATCAAAGATGGAGAGTTCCAGATGACAGACAGGCCGGTACTGGTATTGATCGACGGATTCGCGTTGATATATCGCAGCTATTTCGCTTTCGCGAAAAGACCGCTGATCAACTCCCGCGGCGAGGATACCGGCGCTCTGTTCGCATTCGCCTCAACCATACTGAAGATGCTGAAAGAGAAGAATCCGGATTATGCGGCCGTCGCCATGGATTCTCCCGGACCGACTTTCAGGCATGAGCTTTTCCCGGAATACAAAGCCACCCGCGCCAAGATGCCCGACGAACTGCGCGAACAGCTTCCCAAACTGAGAGAGCTGATCGACGCCCTGGACCTGCCCGTTTTCGAAAAACAGGGGTTCGAGGCCGACGATATCATAGGAACCGTAGCCGAAAAGGCGGCGAACCAGGCCGGCATGGAAGTAATGATACTTACCGGGGATAAAGATTTCCTCCAATTGGTAGACACCAAAATCAAAGTGCTCCAACCATCCGCCAGAGGGAGCGATCTGACCCTGCTGGACAGGGAGGCCGTCCCGGACAGACTTGGCGTCTATCCTGAGAAGGTCGTGGATTTCCTCGCCCTCACGGGAGACACCTCCGACAATGTCCCCGGAGTTCGCGGAATCGGACCGAAAACAGCCGTGAAACTTCTGGATCGTTGCGGCTCGGTCGAAAGGCTGATCGAAGATCCCGGATCGGCGGGAGACCCTAAAACGGTGAGTAAACTGGAGGAGTATCGCAACGATCTGCTCCTCAGCCGGGACCTGGTGACAATCCGCCGCGATGTTCCGATCGATATCGATTTCAACCGTTTGAAAAGACCTGAAACCGAGTCTTCCCGGCTGAAGGACCTGTTTATAGAGCTGGAATTCAGTTCATTGCTCAGGGAGATGAAGGTTGAAGATACGGGCCCCTGGTGGGAATATGAAATAATCTCCACGTCCGAAGCCCTCGCAACAGTAGTAGCTTCTCTTCGGAAGGCCAAGATGATGGCTGTAGACACTGAGACCACGGCCCCGAATCCGATGGAAGCATCCCTTGTCGGAATCTCCCTGGCCTGGCAGCCTGATAAAGCTTACTACTTCCCGTTGAGCCACCTTGACGGCAGCAATCTCGATCTGGAAGAGGTTCGCAGGGTGCTCGGTCCCCTTTTCGCGGATCCCGACATGGGGAAGGTCGGCCAGAATATCAAATATGACCGAATCGTCCTCGAAAACGCGGGTTTCGAGCTTCACGGCGTAACTTTCGATACGATGTTGGCATCGTACCTTCTCGATCCCGGTGCGCGAATGCACGGCATCGACACCCTGAGCATGAAGTATTTCAATTTCCGGAAGATACCGACGAGCGATTTACTCGGCACCGGGAAAAAACAGATCACCATGGACAGGGTGCCGGTGAAACTGGCCGGCCGTTACGCCGCAGAAGATGCCGCGGTTACCTGGAGACTTGCGGAGGAAATAGCACCGGCCCTTGAAGAAGCGGGCCTTTTCGAGTTGATGGAATCAATGGAGCTGCCCCTGGCCGGCGTTCTCGCCCGAATGGAAAAAAATGGGATTAAAATCGACACCGGCTTCCTGGGCGGGCTCTCGGAAGAAGTGTCAGGTCAACTGGACGACCTGACGGAAAGAATCCACCGGATGGCGGGGGTCGAGTTCAATATCAATTCACCGAAACAGCTTTCCCAGGTACTTTTCGAAACGATGGGAATAAAGCCGGTCCGGCGCACCAAAACAGGCTTTTCCACCGATGAAGCGGTTCTGGAGACTCTTGCGGCGCGCGGGGTTGATATTGCACAGGTATTACTCGAATTCCGGAAGCTCGCAAAGCTCCGCTCCACCTATATCGATGCTTTACCGCGGATGGTGAACCGCCGGACCGGACGAATCCATACATCCTTCAATCAAACGGTCACTTCCACCGGAAGGCTCTCTTCCAGCGAGCCCAACCTTCAGAATATTCCGGTGAGAACGCCGGAAGGCCGCAAGATCCGCCGCGCCTTCATTCCCGGCGATCACGGCAGCGTGCTTCTCTCAGCCGACTATTCCCAGGTCGAGCTCAGGCTGATGGCGCACCTGTCGGGCGACGAGACCATGATCCGGGCTTTCAGGGAAGGTGAGGATATTCACCGCTCCACCGCAGCGATCCTTTTCGGCGGCGTCGATTCGAACGATATTGGAGAGGATGAGCGCAGAATCGCTAAAACCGTGAATTTCGGCGTAATGTACGGAATGGGCGAATACGGGCTTTCCCGGAGGTTGGGCATTCCGGTCCGGGAGGCCGCGGAATTCATAGATAATTACTTTGCCAGGTATCCGGGTATCAAATCCTTCGTGCACAGCACTCTCGACGCGGCGGGGAAAGATGGTTACGTTTCGACCCTGCTGGGCAGAAAACGCTTTCTTCCCGAAATTCAGAGCTCGAACAAACAAGTGCGGGAGGCGGCGGAGCGAGCGGCTGTGAACATGCCGATTCAGGGGACGGCGGCGGATATTATCAAGCTCGCCATGATCGCGATAGATCAGGCCATCCGCGAAAAGGGACTGGCCACCAGGATGCTTCTTCAGGTGCATGATGAACTCGTTTTCGAGGTGCCTGAGGAAGAGATCGAGCTCATCGGCGAGATCGTGGATGCACTCATGAGCGGGATCTACCCGCTGGATGTCCCCCTTCGGGTTGATATCGGATGGGGTTCGGACTGGTTGAAGGCGCACTGAATCCCGGTTCGAGTTGTGAACCGGTTCGAAGATGTTTTTTTTCAGCGTCGCACGGCGCTTTGCGCGGATTTCGGGATGATGTAATGTTCATTGTAGGACTGACCGGCGGAATCGCCACTGGAAAAAGTTTCGTACTGGAGCTTTTCAGGCGCAGCGGCTTTGAGGTTATCGATGCTGATGCACTGGTCCACGAACTCCTCGCTCCGGGCGGAAGGGCGGTCGAACCTGTAGTTTCCGTATTCGGTAATGGCATCCTGAATGAATCGGGGGGGATCGATCGCGCCGCCCTCGGGAGGATGATTTTCTCCGCCCCTGAAAACCGCATGAAACTGAACGATCTCATACATCCTCTGGTCAGAGCTGAAATGAAGACACTCGTTTCCGCGCTTGACCGAGTCGGATATTCCGGAGTAACCGTCCTCGATATCCCGCTCCTCGGAGACACACTCCCGAAGGAAGGATTCGATGCAGTGGTTGTCGTAACGAGCAGCCGGAAAACCCAGATGGACCGCCTCGTTAACCGACGCCACATGACAAGCGAAGAAGCTGCGCAACGGCTTGAAGCCCAAGTGCCTGTGGAGCGTAAGGAGCGGATCGCCGATTACCTGATACGGAACGACGGTTCTTTCGAGGAGCTCGAGGAAGCCGTGGCTTCCGTTTCCACGGCTCTGGAGAAGCAGGCTGCGCAAAAGATCCGGGGCAAGACTGAATTGCCCTGGTAGAAGATCTTCGCCATCCTGGTTATATTACCGACGGGATGCGGGCGATTTCTCTGCAAGCGATCAACCGGTAATACGAAAGAGAGAGAATTATGAGCAAAGAAGCGACTCAGCTCGACCAACGGCTGCAGAAGCTCGGAGAGTTCCTTTGACCTGGAAACGAAACAAAACAAGATAACCGCTCTCGAGAAAGAAAGCGCGGCAATCGATTTCTGGCAGAAGAGCGATGAAGCCCAGGCAAAGATGGAGGAGCTCGGCGAGCTGAAATTCCTCGTAGACAAGTGGCAGAGTTTGAACCAGGCCCTCGAAGATGCCGCAACACTGCTGGAGCTGGCCCTGGAGGAAGGTGACAAAGAAACTGAGGATGAGGCAGTCAGAGAGCTCGATCGCCTGGAAGACCGTATCAACCGGTTCGAATCCGAGCTCAGTCTCAGTGGTAAAGATGACAAACGGAATGCCATTTTATCCATCAACCCCGGAGCGGGGGGGACCGAGTCTCAAGACTGGGCTCTCATGCTCATGCGGATGTATCTCCGCTGGGCGGAGGTAAACGGATACAAGGCGAAAGTCCTCGACATGCAGCCTGCTGAAGAAGCCGGAATAAAGCAGGCCATTGTAGAGGTGGAAGGGCGATTCGCTTACGGCAAGCTCAGATCGGAGGTCGGAGTACACAGACTCGTCAGGATTTCACCCTACGACTTCAATTCACGTCGTCATACATCCTTCGCATCTTTCGCCCTGTATCCCGTCACTGAAAAAGTACCCGAGATCGAGGTTGAGGATGCCGACCTCAAGGTAGAGACGTTCAGAGCGTCCGGCGCAGGCGGTCAACACGTAAATAAAACATCTTCGGCCGTCCGGCTCACTCATATTCCAACAGGTATCAAAGTCCAATGTCAGACCGAGCGATCCCAGCATCGCAACCGTGTCAATGCCATGAAAATCCTGCTGGCCAGGCTGTATCAGCGATATCTCGAAGAAGAGAAAAAGCGGGTTTCGGAGCTCCAGAAGGAGAAACTCGATATCGCCTGGGGAAGTCAGATCCGCTCGTACATCTTTCATCCCTACAACCTGGTTAAAGATCACAGGACCGGAGCCGAGACATCGAATGTCCAGGCCGTGATGGATGGAAACATCAACCGGTTCATCGACGCGTTTCTAACCAGCGAGTACAACAAGTAATGCCATCGTTCGAGATGATGATAGCCCTTCGCTACCTGAGGGCGAAAAAACGGAGGATGGTTTCCCTGATTACATTCGTTTCGATCTGCGGCGTCGCCCTTGGCGTGGCGAGCATCATAACCGTGCTTTCCGTGATGAACGGATTCCAGAGCGATCTGCGGGAACGGATTCTCGGTACGAATACCCACGTTGTTATTTTCCGCAGGAACTTTGAAGGTATAGCGGGGTATGATTCCCTGACCGCATATATCGAAACCGCGCATGAATCGGTAATCGGCGCATCCCCTTTTGTATATTCGAAAGCCATGATAACCCATGAAGGCGCCAGCGACGGCGTCGTTGTGTGGGGTGTGGATCCCGACAGGATTGAAAACGTCTCCGAGCTGAGAACCTATGTAGAAAACCTTGACCCCGATGAACCGATCCCGCTGTTCACCGGAGTTGAACCGGGATCAGGCCCGGGCGTCCTTCTCGGAAGAGAGCTTGCCATCCGGCTGGGTGTGAAAGTCGGGGACAGGGTAACCATGTCCTCGCCTTTCAATGCCGCGAAGACTCCTTTCGGCCTGGTGCCGCGTCTTTCTTCATTTCCGGTTACAGGCACGTTCAATGCCGGTCTTTTCGAGTATAATTCCACCTATTGTTTCATGCCTGTTTCCGCTTCGCAAGCCTTCTTCCGGACGGGCGACACCGTGACGGGAATACAGCTCAAGGTTGCGGATATCTACAAAGCTCCGCAGGTGGCGGATGAAGCGGTAGCCATGCTGGGGGGATTCCCGTACTGGGCCAATGACTGGATCTCGCTGAACGGCAACCTGTTCTCTGTTCTGAAACTTGAAAAGCTGATGTGGTACGTCGTTCTTGCCCTTATCGTGCTGGTCGCTTCTTTCAACATTGTGGGAACCCTGGTCCTCCTGATCATCGAAAAAACCAGGAGCATCGGAATCTTGCGCTCGATGGGAGCGGGAGCCACTAGCGTCACTATGGTTTTTCTCCTGAACGGATTGTTCATCGGGCTGGTCGGAACCATTATCGGGTGCGCGGGCGGATACACCCTGTCTACCATTCTTGATCGCTACGAGATCATCCGGATTCCAGCCGATGTTTACATGTTGACATCGCTTCCGGTGAAAATGCAGGGAGGCGACTTCGTCCTGGTATCGATTATCGCCGTCTTAATAACCATGGCGGCGTCCGTTTATCCATCTATCCGGGCATCGAAAATTTCACCCGTCGAGGCGGTAAGATATGACTGATGCTTATACCTCAGATAGAGAGCGTCGGTGCCTGCTCCGCTGCGAGGGCGTGAAACGGCTGTTCCGGTCCGGCGATTCGAAGCTTGAAGTCCTGAATGGGGTGGATCTCGAACTCTACTCGGGTGAGAGCCTTTCGATACTTGGTGAATCGGGCTCCGGTAAAAGCACCCTTCTTCATATCCTCGGGCTTCTCGATGTTCCCGACGGCGGGAAAATCTGGTATGATGGCAACGGAACGGAAGGGATCACTGAACGGGGGCGGGAGCGGATTCGAAATGAAAGAACCGGGTTCATTTTTCAGTTTCACCATCTGCTGCCCGAATTCACACTTCTGGAAAATGTCATGATGCCCGCTATGATCAGAGGGGGCAGACAGTCCGGTCTCCGCGACAGGGCCGTCGATCTGTGCGATTCGCTGGGGCTTGACGGCAAGCTCGGACAGCTGCCGTCTACCTTATCCGGCGGTGAATCTCAGCGCGCCGCAATCGCCAGGGCATTGATGAACGATCCCGATATGATCTTCGCCGACGAACCTTCAGGAAACCTGGATGCGCGCAACTCCGCAATCGTTCACGATCTGCTTCTCAAGCTGACGGCGGAGGGAAAAAAGAGCGTGCTTATTGTTACGCATAACCACGAGCTCGCATCACAGACCGACCGGGTATTCATTCTCGAAGAAGGAACTCTGCATGAATCGGGAAAAGAAAGATAAAGAGCCCGAATCGAAAGGGATCTGCCGGAAATGCGGCAAGAACGAGGCGAAAATTCACCACGTTATTGTAGAAAACAATGAAGTGTTCGAATGGCATCTCTGTCATGAATGCGCCGTTGGAGAAGGGTTCGGGCTTGATGAACTGGATCTCGGATCCGCCAAAGGGGAGAACGGTGCTGCTCAGGGCACGGATCCCGTCTGCGGAGTTTGCGGGATGACATTGACCGATCTCAGGCGGACGAAACTGATCGGCTGCGCTGCCTGTTACGGAACATTTTCGGACCTTCTGACTAAATTGCTGGAGAAATACCACGGAAGCTCTGCGCACAAAGGACATCCCCCCGTCTTCACCACGGGGAACGGATTACCCGCCAGGGCTCCGGAGGTCGATCTTCACGAGGAGTTGAAAGCTGCTGTAAAGAATGAAGATTTCGAAAGGGCGGCGGAACTGCGCGATAGGATAAGGGATAAGGAAGAAGATGGTGAAGATGCTCGGTAAAGCCTGGAAAAAACGGGTGCCTTACTGGCTCGCCGAGGATGGTCCCGAAAGGGGCATCATCCTCAGTTCCCGGGTGCGACTCGGAAGAAATCTTCACAATATTCCATTTACTTCGCGTGCAACGTTCTCCGACCTTACCGAAGTTCAAAAACGTTTTGTCAAAATCCGGTCTCGGATCGAGGGGATGAATCCGTCCCTGTATATCGAAACAGAGAAACTGCCGACATTCGAACGGCGGATCCTGGCTGAACGGCAGTTGATAGGAGTGTCTTCAATAGAAAACGGCAGCCACAAGGCTATCCTGACAAGGCGGGACGAGCGGGCATCCATAATTCTGAATGAAGAAGATCATCTCCGTCTTCAGTCGATCCATCCCGGCCTCCAGCTTGACAGTGCCCTGGAAATCGTCGAAAAGATCGATATCGACCTCGAAAATTATTTCAAATTCGCTTACTCAGACCGCTTCGGGTATCTTACGACCTGCCTGACCAATACAGGAACGGCCATGAGGGCATCGATCCTGATCCATCTTCCCGCCCTCGTCCTCACTCGCGAAATTGCGAAAGTGTTCAAGGCCCTTTCCCACCTGGGTCTTACGGTTCGTGGTTTTTACGGGGAGGGCTCCGATGTCATGGGCAACCTTTTCCAGGTTTCGAACCAGGTCACACTCGGCGCTTCACGGGGTGATATAATCGCGAACCTCGATCGCGCCGCCCTGAAGATTATCGAATATGAAAAAAAGGCTCGCAAGTTTCTCGTCGAGAACGCCCCGGACGCCCTGGAGGATAAAGCTTGGCGCGGTCTTGGCGAACTGAAGAGCGCCCGGCTTCTGACATGGAGAGACGTCGTAAATATCTCATCCGTCATTAGACTCGGCCGGAACCTGAACATATTTAACAAACCGGATGTTTCGCTGATCAACCGGATTCTTTTTTTCAGTCAGCCGGCTCATTTGCAGGTTATTGCCGGAAGAAATCTGGATTCCGGTTCAAGGGATCGTTTCAGAGCCGATTATATCAGGAGACTGCTTTTTAGAACGCCGCTCTCCTGACGTTTCTTTTTGCGATTTTTGAATGAAATGCAGGGGAAACCCGGATTCCGTCGTTTTAATGGAGGATTAAACGGTGCATGACAAGTTTACCGAGAGAGTTCGAAAGGTGATGTTTCTCGCGAGAGAAGAAGCACAGCGTCTGCAGCATGACTACATCGGGACGGAACATCTTCTTCTGGGCCTGGTCAGGGAGGGGGAGGGAATTGCCGTGGCGGTCCTGATGAACCTCGGGATCGATCTCGAACATTTAAAAGAAGTAATAGAAGACACGATTCCCGTACCTTCCGGGTCAAGCCTGATCGGTGAGCTTCCCTTCACGGGCAGCGCGAAAAAATCCCTGGAGCTGGCAGTTGAGGAAGCTCGAACTCTCCAGCACAATTACATAGGCACGGAACACCTTCTTTTAGGAATGATCCGGGAAGGGGAGGGGATCGCGGCACGGATACTCAACCGGTTCGGTCTTGATAAAGACAAAGTGCGAGCCGAAACGATGAAGCTGCTTGGCGGAGGTCCTTCCGTCGAGGGTGAACCCGGGATCAGCGGAGAAAAAAAGGGCAAGAGCAAAACACCCGCACTTGATCATTTCTGCCGTGATTTGACTAAAGCGGCGGGAGAGGACAAGCTCGATCCGATTATCGGCAGGGAACGTGAAATCGAACGTGTCACCCAGATCCTCTGCAGGCGTAAAAAGAACAATCCAGTCCTGATCGGAGAACCTGGTGTAGGCAAAACCGCAATCGTCGAAGGGCTTGCCCAGAAGATAATCCAGAACCGCACGCCCGAGCTCCTCAGGAACAAAAGGTTGCTCACTCTTGATCTTGCATCTGTAATTGCAGGAACAAAATACCGCGGACAGTTCGAGGAACGCTTGAAGGCGGTTATAAACGAAATCTCTTCCTCCGACGACATTGTACTGTTTATAGACGAGCTTCATACTCTCGTAGGTGCGGGCGCCGCGGAAGGAGCCATAGATGCGGCGAACATGCTCAAGCCCCCGCTCGCCCGTGGAGAACTTCAGTGCATCGGCGCTACGACTCTCAACGAATACAGAAAACATATCGAAAAAGATGGAGCACTGGAGCGTCGCTTCCAGACAATCATGGTCAATCCGCCTACAATCGAGGAAGCCATAGACATAATTCTCGGGCTGCGTGACAAGTACGAGGCTCATCACAGGATCAGGATAACCGACAATGCCATTGAAGCGGCCGTGAAAATGTCCGTCCGGTTCCTGAGCGATCGATTCCTCCCGGATAAAGCCATCGATGTTATCGATGAAGCCGGAGCCCGCGCAAGACTGCAGCTGTCGACTGTTCCGGGTGAAATACAGGAAATGAAAGACAAAGTCATACACATGACGCACGAAAAAGAATCGGCGATCCAGTCACAGGAATTCGAAAAAGCCGCCGAGTTGAGAGACAAGGAGAAAGCTTTTCAGAAAGAATACGAGGAAGAACTGGCGAAATGGAATGATTCCAGACAGCAGCAGACACTGGTTGTAGACGAAGAGTGGGTTGCGGGGATCATTTCGAACATGACCGGTATCCCGATGGTCAAGCTCGAGGAGGAGCAATCGAAGAAAATCCTGAAAATGGAGAAGTCCCTGACTGCCAGGGTAGTCGGGCAGAAAGAGGCGATAGCGGCCATTTCCCGGGCCATCAAGAGGAGCTATGCGGGAATCAAGAATCCGCATCGTCCGATCGGAGCGTTCCTGTTCCTCGGTCCTACCGGGGTAGGCAAAACCGAGCTTGCACGGACCCTCTCCGGGTTTCTTTTCGAGGATGCGGAATCCCTGGTCCGCATCGACATGTCCGAATACATGGAAAAATTCGCCGTATCGAGGCTGGTGGGCGCACCTCCCGGGTATGTAGGGTATGAAGAAGGCGGTCAACTCACCGAGAAAGTCCGTCGCAAACCCTATTCCGTGGTTCTGCTCGATGAAATCGAGAAAGCGCATCCGGATGTCTTCAATATCCTCCTGCAGGTTCTTGATGAAGGCGTGCTGACCGACAGTTTCGGCAGGAAGGTGGACTTCAAGAACACCGTACTGATAATGACTTCGAATGTCGGCACCCGCGACATAAAAAAGACGACGGGCCTGGGTTTCAAACCCTCTGCGATAAGCGATGATGAGGGATACGAGGAGATGCGGGAACACCTGATGGAGGAGTTGAAGAAGGTCTTCAACCCGGAATTTCTCAACAGGACCGATGATATCATTGTCTTCCGCTCTCTCAACAAGAGCCATATGAAAAAGATCGTTAAAATTCTTCTGGACGAGGTGTTCGAACGGCTTGTCGACTCCGACCTTTCATTCAAAGTAACGACGAAAGCCATGAATTTCCTGGTTGATAAAGGATTTGATCCTGTATATGGCGCCCGTCCCCTGAACAGGGCGATCCAGAGATATGTCGAAGACCCCATTGCCGAAGCCTTCCTTGAAGGAAGAATCAAATCGGGTCAGAAAACAACTATTGACAGCGACGGAAATTCGCTGGAATTCAAATAATCGACTCACAACGGCGGCCGGGAACTCGACATTCACCCGATCGCCGTTCGATATACCGGTTTCCGCCAAGTTGCTTGAACATACGGAATCGACAGGTGTTCGAGTCGGGGCATTGACCCCATGGATGCCGGTACTTTCCAGGTGAAGAGGTAGCGTCTTCCCGCCCGGCGGAGCACGCTGCATCATCCGGCTCTGCTAAGCCCTCGTTTCGGGAAGCGCTGAAACTCGCTGCTTCCCTCTCCCGCTGCTCGCACCTGCACACAACATCCCAACCCTCCAGTTCCTCGCACCTGCACACAACATCCCAACCCTCCAGTTCCCCGCACCTGCTCACAATATCCCAACCTCACTGCAGCTCAAACATCAGCGCCTCTGATCCTCCTCCCGGGAAGTGTCGCCCCTTCCCTTCCCCCCCCGTTTCCAGCAGGTTGTGTTCAACCAGGTTATAAGATTTGAATGGAACACGTGTTCCTGTATATCTCTTGTCCGAACCCCTCCCCGGATGACCCCGAAGAAAGTCCTCCGGGCGGAAAGACGCTCCCCAGTCAACTTCACGGTGACGGAAGCTGGGAAGGGAAACTATACAACAGAATGAGCTGATGAGGAGTCTGGTCAAATCAGCTGCATAGATTGAAGACGGAAACAACGGACGTCAAGCCGGAGGGAAAAACCTGTACAAAACACCACCGTTGCCGTGCAAATAACTCTACCTGCATTTCCCTTGACTTTTTCTCCCTCGGGAACTGATGCTTCCCTTTCAGTATCAAAGTTGAATCATGCCGCCCTGACTTCCGTTTGATCCTTTACATTCGTAAGGTTATATGGTAATGCACCAATTATTCTTCGCCTGCCGGAAGGCTGGGGCGTAAACCGACAAGCTGGTTTCCGGATCCTTAAATCCGAGGGGTATCCGCTTTCTCGGATTGACCGGCAGTATCCTGAAATCCTGTCGAACTAGGGCGGCGGGCAGAGTTACGCTTACTGTGTCCCTATTGAAATAAACGGGGGAAAACCTGAATGAGACGGAGTCGCCGAGTTATCCTGTCAACGGTTTTGCTGTTTATGTTGTATGCAGCGGAAGCCGGTGCAGCAAGGATATCGAGTATCACCGTCGAGGGAAACAACCGGTTCAGTGAGGAGATAATCAAAACATCTTTCAGTCTGACACCGGGGGATGAAATCAAGGTAGAAACACTTCAAGCCGCCGTCATCAGGCTGTTCGCATTGAACCTGTTTGAAGATGTCAAGGTACTTTCATACCCCGATATAGGCGGCACCGGTCTGATCATCCAGGTTTGGGAGAAACCTGCGGCAGGAAAGATCAGTGTGTCCGGAGGGAAAGAATTCGAAGAGAGCGAATACAGGGATAAGCTCCTTCTCGTGGAAGGGCAGATAATCGATTATCACGAGATCCACGATGCAGTCACTGCAATCAAGGATATGTATATAGAAAAAGGCTATCTCGGCGTTGAGGTCAGCGAAAGTCTGACCCAGTCTGAAGACGGGGAGCCGATAGACATCGAGATCATCATCGAGGAGGGAGAAAAAGTCAGGATTTCAGCTGTTTACATCAGCGGGAACACCCATTTCAGCGATGACGAGCTCGAGAGGCTCATGACAAACCGGGAAAAAAGATTTCTATCCGGTGGTGAATTCAAAGAGAACGAACTCGAAGATGATTTTTCTGCCATCGAACATTATTACCAGGATCGCGGTTTTCTTGATGTCCATGTATACGATCACTCATTTTCGTACAAACGTAACATGAAGGACCTGGTACTGGATATCAAGCTCACCGAAGGGCCGCGTTACAGGGTAGGGCGCATAGCCTGGTCCGGAAATCAAATCCTGCCGGATGAATTGATGGAGCAGCAGATAGGGCTGGTCCCCGGTGATATTTTCCGCCAGGGAGATTACGAAGCAACGCTGAATGCGGTATCGACTTACTATTATGACAGGGGTTATATCAACCTGGGACTGGTGCCCGAAAAAGATTTCCAGGGGAACGAGGTCGCGGTTAATTTCGCCATCGAAGAAGGAGAACAGGCACGCATCAACCGTATCCTGATACTGGGAAATACCTCGACAAGAGAATACGTGATACGCCGTGAGTTACTTATTTATCCCTTCGATGTCTTCAACCGATCACGTCTCATTCTGAGCCAGCAGCGCATATTCAACCTCAGTTTCTTCGAAGATGTGCAGATCGAGCCGGTCTTTTCGACGGAACCGGGCATGCTCGATCTCAACTTGATAATAAAGGAAAAATTTACGGGGCAATTCAACATCGCCGTCGGATACAGCGCCCTCGACCGGGTAACCGGCATAATCGGGGTGGGGCATCCGAATCTTTTCGGCAGAGGACACCAGATAAATTTCAACTGGGAATTCGGAAAGATAAAGCAGAATTTCCAGTTCAGCTTCACGGAACCCTGGTTGTTCGATACCCCGACATCCCTCGGATTCGATGTCTACTTCCTGGATCGGAATCGCTACACGTACACGGAGAAACGGGTAGGAGGGTCGGTGAGAGTTGCCAGACCCGTTCCCGGTGTGGCATTTACAAAAGTCTACTCGACCTTGAAATCCGAGCAGGTGGAACTCGATTACGCCGATGAAAACAATTATCTCAGCCTCTACTATCCCGAGGGAAAAAGGTTGACCAACAGCGCAACTCTCTCTATGATCAGGGACAGTCGCGATAATTACTTCTTTGCGACATCCGGTTCGAGATCCGAGCTCACTATGAAATTTGCGGGCACCATGCTGGGCGGAGATGTAAGCTTTCTTAAAACCGTCGCCAAAACCAGCTGGTACAGCCGTACAATAGGTAAGTTCGCGCTTATGATATATCTTGAAGGTGGGCTGCTGGAACCGCTTGCTGAAAGCACTAATGTGCCGTTATACGAACGTTTCGAGATGGGAGGTACGTGGCTGAATCCGTTGAGGGGGTATCCCGACAGATCGATCGGCCCGTCTTACGAAGGCGGAACGGTAGGCGGACGAGCGCTTGTAAAAACCTCCATCGAGCTTCGATACCCGATCGTTGAGAATCAAGTATTCGGGCATCTTTTTTTTGATGCCGGGAACTCCTGGGAGAACATGGTTGATGTAGATCTGAACTCCCTGTACAGAGGATTCGGAGCCGGAATAAAGCTTCAGGTTCCAGGAATGGGATTGATCGGACTGGATATGGGATACGGCCTCGACAGGGCTGACGGAGGTGGATGGGAACCCCATTTCCAGTTCGGGATGTCCGCGTTTTAAGCGTGTTTGAAAGGAACAAGAATGTTCGGTAGAAATAATATGATGCTGTGCATCGTTTCATTATTGATCTCGCTCTGTGTCTTGCCTTCCCCGGTACCGGCTGAAAAAGGTTCGCCCGATCGGGCGGCTTATGTCAATGTCGCGAGAGTGCTGACTGAATGCACCGAGGCCATCGAGGCCAGGGCGACAATGGAAAAAGAAATAATGGAATGGCGCCGAGCCGCGGATAAAAAGTACTCGGAGATCGTCGAGATGGAGAAAGACCTGGCGACCCAGCAGCTTATGCTGAACGATGAATCCAGGGCCGCCTCGGAAGAAGAAATCCAGAAGAAGAAGATCGAGCTCGAGGCGTATCTCCAGGAATTCCAGGCTCCCGGCGGCAAGATTACGACGAGGGAAGCAGAACTTCTGAAGCCGATCGAGCAGAAGATACTCGCGTTGCTCGACGACATCGCGAAAGAAAAAGAACTGACGATGGTGCTCGATTCTTCGGCCGGTGTTCTTATCTGGGCGAAGGATGAAATGGATATCACCGATATCGTTATCGAGCGTCTCAATTCTGAGAGTAGCAGTGAAGAATCAAAATAGGGGAACCGGCGTGTAAAGACCTTCCGCAGGGGTTTGATGATGATGAGGTCTTGCATGATCTACGATATCAAAGAAATAGCGGATCTTGTTCAAGGAAGCATTGAAGGCGATACGGAGCTGGATATTCATGGCGTTTCCGGTATCCGGGAAGCTGTAGCCGGAGAAATTACATTTCTCGGCAACCGCAAATATCTTCCTTTCCTGAAAGATACCAAAGCGTCGGCGGTTCTTATTCCCGATATCGTTCTCGATCCCGGAAGGATCGCGAAAACGTTTATCAGGGTGAGGAATCCGTACGCTTCTTTCATGGAAGTCGTCAAGCTTTTCGCCAATAAGCGACCGGAATACAATCCCGGAATACATCCGAGCGCGGTAATCGGACAGCGTGTGACACTCGGAGCCGATGTGCACATCGGAGCGAATGTCGTGGTCCAGGATGACGTCCGTCTCGGAGACTGGTCGGTTCTGATGCCGGGAGTATTCATAGGTGAAGGAACGCACCTGGGAAGCAGATGCCTCATATATCCGAACGTTTCGATTATGGACAACATCCTGATAGGGAATGAAGTAGTCATCCATGCAGGTTCGGTAATCGGCAGCGACGGATTCGGTTTTGCTCAAAACGGCAACGGAAATGAAAAAGTGCCGCAGGTCGGATGCGTCGAAATCGGGGATAACGTTGAAATCGGAGCCTCGGTTACCGTGGACAGGGCGACGTTCGGCAAGACCGTTATCGGTGCAGGCACGAAAATCGACAACCTGGTTCAGATCGCCCATAACGTAAGAATTGGTAAAGGCTCCATCCTTTGCGCCCAGGTAGGTATTTCGGGGAGCACCGAGGTAGGGGATTCCACGGTCCTGGCCGGGCAGGCGGGTGTAGTCGGGCATATAACGATCGGCAATGGAGCGGTCGTCGGCGCCCAGGCCGGCGTTACGAAGCCGGTGAAAGACGGCGAATGCGTTTCAGGTTACCCGGCACGGCCTCATCGTAAGGCGATGAAGACCCTGGCGGAGATACGGCGAATACCCGACCTTTTACGAAAGGTCAAGGAACTTGAAAATCGCCTTGATGAGCTGAATCGAGAACTCGAGCGGAAGAAGAATTGAGAAAACAACGAACCATCGAAGCCAAGGTTTCCTGCAAGGGGATCGGGCTGCATACGGGGAGAGAGGTCAATCTGTCTTTTCTTCCGGCGGAACCGGATACAGGTATCATTTTCCGTCGTATCGATACTCAACCTCGGGTTCCGAACATTGCAGCAAACCTGGGAAACCTGTCACGGTCCGAACGTTCGACATCCCTCGGTAAAGGCGGGGCGAAAGTTCACACGGTCGAACATGTGCTCGCCGCGGTCACGGGTGTGAGGATAGACAATATTTATATCGACCTCGATTCCAGCGAACCTCCGGCCATGGATGGAAGCGCACTCCCGTTTGTCGAATTGCTCAAGCAGGCGGGTCCTGTAGAGCAGGGTACCCGGGTAAGCAGTTTGAAGCTGCCGCTTCCCGTTGCCTATTCCAATAATGATGTGTCTCTCGTTTACATACCGGGAGACGGGTTTAAGATTTCTTTCACGATTAATTTCGATCATCCGCTGCTCGAGTCGAGTTTCGCCACGGTTGACCTGACCAACCATTCCTTCGAAAAGGAGATAGCCGGAGCCAGGACTTTCTGCTTTTCCAGGGAGATCGAAGAACTTAAGAAAATCGGCCTGATCAAGGGCGGTAACCTTGAAAATGCTATCGTCATTACAGAATCCGGGCTGCTGAATGAAGAACCATTAAGGTATCCTGACGAGTTCGTCCGCCACAAAATCCTGGACCTCGTAGGTGATCTCGCCCTCCTGGGCGGACAGATCAACGGGCACATAATAGCGATAAAATCCGGTCACACCGCCAATGTCGAGTTCGTGAAAAAATTGCATGAAGCCGCCGGTGGAACATTTATAAAACCGATACCTGAATTATCCGGGGAATTCGGCATCCAGGAAATCAAGAAGACAATTCCTCACAGGTATCCGTTTCTCCTCATAGACAAGGTTCTCTCCTTCGAAAAGAACAACAGGATGGTGGCTCAGAAAAATATCACCATAAACGAGCCGTTCTTCCAGGGGCATTTCCCTGAAGCCAGTGTTATGCCCGGTGTACTTATCATCGAAGCGATAGCGCAGACCGGCGCGGTCCTCCTGAATAAAAGCGACAGCGTCGGAAGCGATGAGCTGGTTTATATTCTCTCGATCGACAAGGCGCGGTTCAGACATCCCGTAGAACCGGGTGATCAGCTTGTAATGGAAGTTACGATGGAGAAAGCCAGGGGGCGATTCGTCAGAATAAAAGGAAAGGCTTTCGTAGGAGAAAAACTTGCCGCGGAAGCGGAAATACTTGCGATTCACGAGAACCGGAAATGCAGTGATCCGCCCGAAGAACAAACAGCCGAAGAAACTGTTACGGAAATACAAAATTGAAGAAAACAACAGCGATAAAGACTCGTATCCATCCCCGTGCTATTCTGCATCCCGAAGCTCAGCTGGGTGAAGGTGTTTACGTCGGTCCCTATTCGGTTATCGAAAAGGATGTGGTTCTGGGAGACGGCACTGAAGTCCATTCCAATGCGATTGTCCATTCCGGCACCCGGCTCGGAAGACGCAACAGGATTTTTCACGGAGCAGTGTTAGGTAACGAACCGCAGGATCTGAAGTTCCGCAATGAAAAAAGCTACTTCATCGCAGGTGACGATAACACTTTCAGAGAATACTGCACCATGAGCAGGGCTACTGAACACGATGGACAGACTATCGTAGGTAACCGAAACCTGTTCATGGCTTATACCCATGTAGGTCACAACTGCATCATCGGCGATCGAAATATCCTGGCGAATTCGGTCGGCCTGGCCGGACATGTCGAACTCGAGGACAACGTTACAATCGGCGGCCTCTCCGCCGTGCACCAGTTCGTTCGGATCGGGAGATTCGCTTTTATCGGAGGGTGCTCGCGTATAACCCAGGATATCGTTCCATTCACCAGATGCTCAGGTAATGATTTGCGTGTTGTGGGCATAAACGCCATCGGTTTGCAGCGCGCGGGGGTGCCGGAAGAAGTGCGTGCGGTAATCAAACGGGCATATAAGATTATTTACCGTCAGGATCTGACCATTTCGAGAGCAATCGAAAAAATTCACGCCGAGCTGCCCGCAATCCCTGAAATTTCCGCTCTCCTCGATTTTCTGAAAAAATCGGAGAGGGGTATTGCCAGAGAAAAATCACGATAGTCATCCTGTAGGGAACCTCTCGGAAATAATTTCGCACCGTCTGCTTGTGAACCCGGATGGCAGGTTGCTTCCGAGAGCACCCGTTGGAACCCCATCTTATATCCCTTGCTTGTAACGAGCGGTCCCGAAGTTGTTCAAGCCGTTTTTCACAAATATGTTATTCAAAGCACTATGGTTGATTCTGATGTTCCTGTCGGTTTCAACCTGTTTTTTCATGGTGGCGGATCCGGGTTTATCCTCAGACGGACAGGAAGTAGGAGTGATCCGGATTGTTGACGATCTCGGGCGGGAGGTGATCCTGCCCTCTCAAAGGGAGAGAATCATCTCCCTTGCGCCCGCTGCCACGGAGATCCTCTTCTATATCGGCGCCGGGAACAGGGTGGTCGGGGTTACGCGGTTTTGCGATTTTCCCCTCCGAATATCCGAAATCGCAAAAGTAGGAGATTTTCTGAATCCGGACATTGAAAAAATCCTCGGTTTAGCGCCATCTGTCGTGTTTCTGACATCCTTTGTCCAGGAAACCGCCCTTGGCAAGCTCGAATCATTCGGGATACCGGCGTTCGTATCCTATCCTGCGGCTGTGGATTCACTTCCGGGAGCCATGAGCCGGATTGCCGCGGCCTGTGGAATTGAAGAAGAAGCGACACCGAGGATAGAGTCTTTTAAACGCGATCTGGAGACGATAAAGAAGGAAGCAGCCGCCGCCCGGGCGGAATTCGGTCAGATCGGGGTTTATTTCGAGATCGGGACGGATCCTCTTATGAGTATTGCCGACAACTCATTTGAAAGTACATTGATCCGTCTCGCCGGGGGAGTCTCCTGCTCGGGTAATCTGCCAAGAAAATATGCACTTTTCAGCGCTGAAAGAGTTATCGCGGCGGATCCGGACGTGATCGTTATTGCTCATAAACTTGCCACCTTCGACGACGTGTCCTCCAGAAAGGGATGGGATGGAATCAAGGCCGTAAAGCAGGGCAGGATAGTTACATACATAAGCGAGGATCTTCTGGTCAGGCCCGGCCCGCGGATCCTGGACGGGGCTAAACAGCTTGCAGCGGCGTTTTATCCGGAATATCCTTTCAGCTGGTTGCGGGGCGATAACCATTGAAGCGTTCGAAAACAGCCTGGAAAACAGTTGTTCTTTTCCTGCTGTTGCTCCTCGTATCCGCCGCATCTCTCATGATCGGTCCCGTTAAGGTTCAACCCGCCGCCCTCGCCGCCATGATCGCGTCATTCAGAGATTCCGGTGTAGGTTTACAGAACACTGTTGCCTCAGCCGTCCGGGAGGTTTCTGCAGAAGAAAACACCGATAATCCGCAGCTCGATGCCGATCTGAAAGGCGGACGACTCTCCTTCGAAAAGAAAAACTCCTTCTTTGACAGGTTCGAAAAGAAACTTGGCATACGGTTCAGCACAGACGAACGAGTCCAGCTGAATAGTATAGATTCAATTAGCGCGGCCGCCGTCGGCAAGCTTGATCTTTTAAGCCGTATCCTCTGGGAAATCCGCTTCCCCCGTCTGTGCCTGGCGCTGACCACCGGCGCTTCACTTGCCGCGGCGGGAGCCGTTTTCCAGGGACTACTGAGGAATCCGCTCGCCGATCCCTATATCCTGGGCATCTCATCCGGCGCAGGCTTCGGAGCCGCGGCAGGTATCGTACTCGGTTTCAGACTCCTTTTTCGCCCGTTTTTTTCTTTCTGCGGGGCGGTTGCCGCTTTTTTCGCCGTTTATGCCATCGGGAGCGAGAGGGGCAGGCTGCCGCGGGACAGGCTGCTTCTCGCGGGGGTGGTTACCGGGGCTTTTCTAGGGTCGCTCATCATGCTTTTAATGACCATGGCCGTCAGCGACTTAGGGCAGATTGTACACATACTGATGGGGAGCCTGGCTTTTCCGTTTACAGATCAGAGCTGGCGTCTCTTCCTGGTTTGTTCGGTCCTCCTTGCCGGTTCACTGGTTTTCCTCATCGCGCACGGACGGGAGCTCGACGCTCTTGCTCTCGGAGACGAATCGGCCTCCCACGTGGGTATCGAGACGGAAGGAGTAAAAAAGAGGCTTTTCGTAGTCACTTCACTGGTGGTTGGAATCGCCGTTTCGTTCGCGGGCCTCATCGGGTTCGTAGGCCTGATCGTTCCTCATGCCGTGCGGCTCCTGTTCGGGCCGGCTCATACACGGCTGATCCTGGTTTCCGCTGTTGCCGGCGCGGTTTTCCTGTCGGCGGCGGATCTGCTGGCCCGTTCGGTCCTGCAGGCGGAACTCCCCGTCGGCGTTGTTACAGCCATGACCGGCGCCCCGTTCTTCCTTTATCTGCTGGCCACGAGACGGAGATTCTTCTGATGCTGGATGTCTCTAACCTGTCATTCTCGTTTCCGGGCGGGGAGAATGTGGTCAACAGGATCGATCTGAAGGTGCCGGCAGGAGAGATCGTCGGCCTGTCCGGGCCCAACGGTGCCGGGAAAACCACTCTTCTCCGTCTTCTTTCAGGCACCCTGCGGCCTGATACGGGTCGGATAATCCTCGACGGTCTGCCGCTGGAACGATACGGCAGGAGATCTCTCGCACGCACCGCGGCCGTGGTTTCGCAGGAGCCGCCGTGGAGTTTCGACTTTACCGTGCGTCAGTACGTATTCCATGGACGATACCCTTACGGCGGGAGGTGGACTCCATATACGCAAACCGACCGGATCGCCGTGGACGACGCCCTGGAAAAAGTGAATTTGAACCATCTGCAGAACAGGTATATCACAGAGTTGAGCGGGGGCGAGAAGCAGAGAGTCATCCTGGCCCGTTCTCTGGCGCAGACACCGCGCATCCTGTTTCTCGACGAGCCCGGGGCTCACCTTGATCTCCACCAGAGGGTGCAGATCCTCGACGTTATCAGGAAAAAGAACAACGATGACGGAATGACGGTCCTGATGGTGTCCCATGACCTGAACCTGGCGGCCCTTTTCTGTTCCAGACTCTATTTCATGAAAAATGGCGAAATCGTGGCCGGCGGCGCCCCGGAGGAAGTGTGCACCAGGCAGATACTCGAGGATGTATTCGAGACGGATCTGGAGGTGGGCGTCGATCCGTGGGGGCACCCGCATTGTTTTATTCATCCGGGAGAGGAGAGCGGCGGATGACAGTTATAAGGAAGTTCTCCGGATGCCCGGGATTCCGCCATCCGCCGGCTGGCCTGTCAGTGATGGCAATCTTGATAATTGTATCGCTGACGGCGGGTTCCGGAGTTGCGGAAACTACATATTCCGTCAATCGTAACGGATTCGGTCTGCACCCGTTCGAGATCGTCAGGGGTCTGGCCGGCATGACTCCCGGAGGAGCGAATCCTTCGGTGCAGCGGCATGAAGCTGCATCCGGATGGTTGTCCGCCGACCGCGGCGACGGGTCGAACATAACCTGGATACTTCAGGATATTCCCCTGCGCAGTTTCCTGCTGCCGGCCGTGCGTCCGGCGTTTCTGACCGCTTCATTTTTCGGGAATGTGTCTTACGCCCCGGCTTCCGGTTGTCCTTCGGCATCGGCGGGCGCTCTCGGCCCGGCGGTGCGGATAAAGCTGGCCGAGCACCCGGAGGGAGCTCTTCCCCTGACGAATATCGCTTACCTGAGCAGTCGCAGCTCCGGGTTCGATACCTTCAACGGGAGTTTCAGCCGCACCCTCGAAGGCCTCGGTAAACTAAGCCTCGGCGCGAGGTTTTCGGGGCACTCCGACGGAATCTTCGGGCTCAGGGGATATACTGCGCTCCTGCAGCCGTCCTCCTCCCTTGACCTGTTCTGCACTTACAGCCGGGCGGAAGGAGCCTGGACTTCGCCCATGGACTATCTTGAGTATGCTCCTTTCGGCGGCAGCGAAGAAAGGTTCGATGCCGGTGTCGGCTGGAAGCCGTCAGGCGGGTCCGGTAATCACGGGCACAGCCTGTACACCCGGATCGTGAACGCTTTCCGGACGGTTTCCGCTTACGACATGTCGTATTACTCCTTTCATGAAAGTGCGGCGGGATATGCCGGCTCTTTCAGGCAAATTGCGGGATTCGATGCGGGGTTGAGGCTGGAAGGCGGCCTGGTCAACGGCGGACTGTATGACGAATCGGGATATTATGAAGCCGACAGCATCGGGACCTGGTCCTGCGCTGCGACGCTGACCGGGAATATTCTGCCCGAGGGAACGAATATTACTTGCGATGTGACTCTCACTGCGGAATATGAAGGGTTCGCCGGCATCGGCGGCGGTGTGAAAATAGAATCGAAAGGCCCCCTGGGATCGTTCGCAATTATTGAAGCCGGGGGGAGACCCCGGACTTTTTTCGAAAAAATGGCCGGTGAAAATCTCCCGGGAAGGGAGCGGGGGGTGTGGTTTCAGGCGGGATTACACAGAACACCGGTTGCAGGCGTCAATCTAATCCCCAGAGTATTCATCAGGGCTCATGATCCATACCTGTTCTGGCAAAAGAACGGGGCTCTGGGAACATTCACCGTAGAAGAACGCCGGGCGAAAATCTACGGGATCGAAACCAACGCTTCAGCCGGGTGGGGCGAGGGTAAGGGAGAGGTATCCGTCCGCTACTGTTTTACCAGGTCGGAAATTTCAGGCTTCGGCAGAAAGCCGTGGTGTCCTCTTCATGAACTGGAACTCCGGGGCCGCTCGCCGATCTCGCTCTTCGGCGGCAGATTGAATGCCGAAGCGGGGGGATTCGGAAGGTTGTTGCGGTGGGTCACTGCTTATGACGGCGAAACCATGGAATGGCTCCCCGGTTATTTCACCGCCGGAGGTACCATGGCGGTTTCAATCAAGACTCTTTCTGTTCTATTCCTCGTCGAGTACTATCCCGACACTGACCGGGGGGGTGGCGGCGGTTTCCTGGGCTGGCGCCTCGGGATAGACTGGAACTTCACCGACTGAACGAATCCCTGACGGCCTCGCTCGAAAGAGACCGTTACTCCCGGCGGCACTTCGATCAGCTCGCCACCGGAACATTGGTGAACATTTCAGCATTCTGCCGGTAGAATCAGGTTCGCCGATGCGCGGATCCTCATCGGTATCTTGACACTGCCGCGGGCGAGTGTTTATATTCCTTTTTCTTTCGAAGGGGGCGTCGTGCTCTGGATCTCAGTCATCGTCATCATTATTCTAGTCTGCTGCGTCTGGTTTATAATATCCGTACTCGAAGTCATGGTTTCCAAGTTCCCCAGCAGGCTGCAGCCGCACGAAGCCGTGCACGTCACCATTGACAAGCTGCTCGATGTATTAAGACTCAGCGGTACATGCCCCAGGTGCCGGAAAAAAGCATATATCCGGCGCGGAACAAGAGCAGGTAAGCTCAGAGATTTAATCAGAGGAAAATCAAAGTTCATGTGCGGCGAATGTCGGATCAGCTGGCGAAGGTCCGGCTGGATACGGCCTTACGGAAAGGAGTAATCAGCTTGAAAGAGCACTTCCTTGAACTCATCAGGCGGGCTTCCACTCAACTGCCTTCGGATGTCGAACAGGCACTCGCGGCGGGTATAGAAGCCGAAGAAGACGGATCCCGGGCTCAGGCCGCCCTGCAGACGCTTCAAAAGAACGTTGCGCTGGCACGGGAGATGTCAACACCGATATGCCAGGACACCGGCACCTTGATCTTTAACCTGAAGGTGCCCCGCGGAGCAGATCACGGGCAGTTCGAAGGCGCGATAAAAGAAGCCGCGAAAGAAGCGACGGCAAAATATTATCTCCGGCCCAATGCGGTAGATCCCGTTACGGGAAAGAACAGCGGAGACAACACCGGGGATGGTTTCCCCCCCGTGCATTTCGAGCAATGGGACGGGGACGATGTCCGGGTGGATCTTATGCTCAAGGGCGGAGGTTCCGAAAACGTAAGCATACAGTTCAAACTCCCTTACGCAGGTAAAACAAAGTGCGGCAGAGACTTGCAGGGCGTGGAAAACGCCGTGCTCGAAGCGGTGTTCCTGGCGCAGGGCAAGGGTTGCGCTCCCGGAGTGCTCGGAATCTGTATCGGCGGCGATATGAATTCGGGCATGGAAGCGGCCAAGTCCCAGCTTTTCCGCAAACTCGGTTCAAAGAGCGAAGATCCGGTCCTCGCCGAGCTTGAGAGCCGGATAATGGATCGTGCCAACAAGATAGGCATCGGGCCGATGGGTTTCGGCGGCAAAACGACGATACTCGGCGCCCACGTGACGAAACGTCATAGAATTCCCGCCACCTTTATCGTCTCGGTGGCGTATGTCTGCTGGGCCTGCAGACGGGCGGGCATGACGATCAAAGCCGGGTCGGAGGTGATTTATGATCAAAGTTGATTTGCCTGTTACAGAAGAAAAGATCAGAGAATTGAAAGCGGGCGATGTCGTACTTATATCCGGAAGGATGATCACGGCAAGAGATACCGGACACAAATACCTGGTAGAGAATGATGACAGGGAAATCGCCGCCTACCTCGATGGATCTGTAATATATCACCTGGGACCGGTAGTGGAAAAAACGGAGGACGGCTGGAAAATGGTCGCCGCCGGGCCGACCACGAGCGCCCGGGAAGAACCTTACGAGGCTGAAGTCATTGAACGATACGGCGTCAAAGGTGTAATAGGAAAAGGCGGCATGGGGCAGCGGACACTTGACGCTCTCGGAAAATTCGGAGCCGTCTATTTTCATGCGATCGGCGGTGCGGCGACCCTTCTCGCTTCAGCGGTAAAGGATATTCCCGGTGTATTCAAACTCGAGGAATTCGGCGTTCCGGAGGCTTTCTGGGTGCTCGATGTAGAAGATTTCCCCGCGGTCGTGACCATGGATTCTCACGGGACGAGCCTGCACCGGGAGGTCGAGGAATTATCAGAAAAGAACCTTCTCGAATTGCTCGAAGATTGATTCAGGGCTTTGGCGTTTTTCCGATGGGGGATTGACATCGATTTCCCGGTCCTGTCAATTCTGCCGGCGTTTTACTCCTCCGGATACGATTTTCAGCGATTCGGTTACGTCGGTGTTTCGAAAGAGTTACCGGGTCGGTTCTTACCGAGAGTTTCGACGGACTGTTCTCGGCGAGATTTCGCACCCAGGAGAAATCGATGACCAGCTCGATTTGTAAGTTCCCTGTGAAATGGATTCCGGCGGTTTCATGTTTTATTCTGATAGCCGCTGTCGCGGGTTGTCAGATAGGGTCGTCGGGAAATGGAGAGAAGAAGAAAAACGGCGAGAAAGATGAAGAAACGGTCAAACCCGTGCCTGTGGAGACCGCGACCCTGAGCAGGGGGGCTATTTCATCTTATATAGTGTCTTCCTCTACGATACGTCCCGTCTCGCAGGTGACGGTCTTCCCGAAAGCCCAGGGGCTCGTGAAAACCGTTCTGGTAGATGAAGGGGATGCTGTCAGGGAGGGTGACATCCTCGCCGAAATAGAAGATTCGGAATTGAAGCTGCAGTACGAACGCACAATCGAAGTCTCCTCCCAGAAGGAGGCGCACCTCGAGAGAACAAGAAAACTGCACGCGAAGAAACTGGTCAGCGATTCGGAATGGGAGCGTATATCCTTTGAAGCAGCCATTTCCAGAACCGACAGGGAACTGGCCAGGCTTGCGTGGGAAGGAACCAAAGTACGGGCTCCCGTTTGCGGTACCGTTACCGAACGGACAGTCGAACCCGGTCAGCGGGTAGATCCCGCCAGACCGGTGTTCAAGATCGAAAACGCCGAGATACTGTATGTGGATCTCGATCTGCCCGAGCGCGATCTTGCGGTCCTGGAACCGGGAATCAAAGCACTGATTTCTCCCGGGTATGATGAGCGAACAGTAAACGAAGGCTTTGTTGAGTTCATCGCACCGTCAATCAATCCGGCGAGCGGCACCGGACGGGTAAGAGTGAGGATTGCCGATAAAAATACAGAGCTTCGCTCGGGCTCTTTCGTGAGGGTGAAAATCATCACGAATACGGATGAGGATGCTCTTCTCGTTCCGAAAAAAGCGCTGGTGCGGCGGGAAGATGAAATAACCGTTTTCGTGGTTGCCGATTCGATCGCAATCAGACAGAGTATCGAAGGCGGTCTCGAAGATGGAACCTGGATCCAGGCGAGAGCGGGTGTCGAAGAGGGTGATCGCGTTGTCGTCGTGGGTCAGCAGGGGCTTAAAGACAGCTCTCTTGTCATGCTGGCGGATTGAATCCGCCGACGTTCTTCGGGATTTTTTCAATGATCCCGCCGCTCCCTGCACAGCTGAAGCCCACCCTTGATATAACCGGATGAAAATTGTCAACTTCTCCATATCGAAGCCAGTAACGGTCAGCGTGGTGGCGGTCGGTGTCCTGATATTCGGGCTGGTTTCTTATCAGCGCCTGGCTCTCAATCTCATGCCCGACCTGACTTATCCCAGCGCCACTGTGCGGACGGAATACCCGGGGGCGGCGCCGGAGGAGATCGAGCAGATGATCTCGCGCCCCCTCGAGGAAGCCCTCGGGGTTCTTGGCGGTCTCGTGGAGCTCAGCTCGATTTCCCGGGCGGGCCTCTCCGATGTGGTGCTCGAATTCGAATGGGATACCGATATGCAGTCGGCCATGATCGATATCCGGGAGAAGATCGACAGGGTGCCGCTGCCCGAGGATGCCGGAAGACCGCTGATACTGAGGTATGATCCCTCCTCCGACCCCGTCCTGGAGCTCGGATTGGCGGGAACCGGGAAAGCGATTCACGAGTTGCGCAGGTTCGCCAGGGTCGCGGCGAAAAAAGAGATCGAAGCGGTCTCGGGGGTGGCGGCGGTGAAGGTGCGCGGCGGATACGAGGAAGAGATCGTTATTGAAGTCGACGAGGCTAGACTGGCGCGTCTCGGTGTGACTTTTGCCCAGCTCGAACTCAGGCTTGCTGAAGAAAACCTCAATATCGCCGGAGGGAGCCTGCTGGAGGGTTCGTCCGAATACATGCTGAGATCGCTCAATAAGTTCACGGAACTCGGGGACCTGGAAAAACTCGTAATCGCGACTCCCGACGGCCGGACGGTCTGTCTCGGGGACCTGGCATCGGTATCGAGAAAACCGGGAGAACAGACCACCCTTACCCGTATCGACGGCTCCGAGAGCGTGGAGCTCGAAGTTCACAAGGAAGCGGGTGAAAACACCGTCGCCCTTGTAAAGCGGGTCCTGACGAGGCTGGGGCTGTTTACCCCGCGTTCCACCGGATCTTTCAGGTTCGGCGGCAAGGAAGAAACTCAACGGAACGAAGGATTGCTTCAACTCCCGGAAGGGGTTTCGTGGACGGTCATCAGCGACCAATCGGTTTTTATCAGCAATTCGATCAGCGAGGTGCTCAGGGCGGCGATGCTCGGAGGGTTGTTCGCGATATTCGTCCTGTACCTGTTCCTCAGACGTTTGAGCGCCACCGTAATCATTGCCACCGCTATTCCACTGTCGATAGTTGCGGCGTTCAACCTGATGTATTTCAAGGGGATCTCTCTCAACGTAATGTCTCTCGGAGGGCTGGCGCTCGGTATCGGGATGCTGGTGGACAACGCCATCGTGGTGCTGGAGTCGATCTCCAGGTGTCTCGAGGAGGGTGATGATCCGCTCGCAGCGGCGGAGCGGGGCACCAGCGAGGTCGGAAACGCCATCATCGCTTCCACCCTTACGACCGTGGCGGTTTTTCTGCCGGTCGCTTTCGTGCAGGGCGTGGCGGGTCAGCTGTTCGCCGACCAGGCGTTTACTGTCACCTTTTCTCTCATCGCTTCACTCGCCGTTGCGCTTACCGTTATTCCGATGCTCGCATCGAGAGTCGGGGGTTCAAAAAAAAAGGTCCAGGGCGATGCCGGACCATCCGAGCGGATCTGGCTGTCGGAAGCCCTTGCCCGCAGAAAAGATGAATCCGGCGGTTTTTTCAAATCGCTGTTCACGGATCTGGGCCGCAGATGCCGGAGCCGCCTCAAGAATGAACTCAGGATGCGCCGTGAACCACCAGGAACCGGATGGAGGCATATTCCCATCTGGTTGTTCTTCCTTCCTTTGCGCCTTACGAAACTCGCTCTCCTCGTACTGGTTTTCATCCTGGAAAACCTGTCCTTCGCCTTGCTGCGGCCACCGGCTCTTTTTTTCATCAGCGTTTCGAAAAGAACCGGATCGGAGAGGAACCGGAAAAACAGCCGTTTCGACAGCTTCAGGAACAGGTATACGGGAATCATCCGGGCCGCTCTTCGGAACAAAACGAAAGTGCTCCTTGCAACAGTGCTTCTGCTGGCAGGCGGGTTGTTCCTGCTGCCCCGGATCGGCATGGAGCTGATTCCGGAACTGAGGCAGGGGGAATTCAGTATCGATCTGGCCCTGCCGGTGGGAACCTCCCTGCAGGTCACCGCCGACGCAGTTGAAAACCTGGAGAATTACGTATCAAGCCTCGATGGCGTTGAAACCGTTTTTCTCGCCATCGGTGCGAATGAAGAAACCGGCGAGGGAGGAGATTCCGCGGGAGAGCATTTCGCGCGTCTTACAGTACGGTTGACCGATATTTCGAGTGAGGAAACCGTCCTGGACCAGGTGCTCGAATATGAGAAAAGACTGGCCGGTATGGAGAAAAAAATCTCCAGGCCCGTCCTCTTCAGCTTCCGCCAGCCTCTCGAGATCGAAGTCCGTGGAAACGATCTCGCCGCCCTGAAGCAGGTCGGAGGCATGGTAGCCTCGTGCATTACCGATATTCCCGGGATTCACAACGTGAAGACTTCCCTCCGCGCCGGTTATCCCGAAATTCATGTCAAGTTCGACAGGGAACGTCTCGCAGCAGCGGGTCTTAATGTACAGGACGCCTCCGCGGAGATACGGAGCCGCCTGCTCGGAGGGGTGCCGACCAGGTATTCCACGGGTGAACGGGCTGTGGATATGAGGGTCAGGGCGGAACCACGGAAGCTCCGGACGACGCAGGATCTGACCGCCCTGACGATAACCATCGCCGACGGTACGCCCATACCGCTCAGAGCCCTGGCGGAGTTCGAGACAGCCGAAGGTCCGAGCGAGATACGACGCCGCGGCCAGGAGCGGGTTGCGCTGGTCAGCGCTTCAACGACCGGCCTCGACCTGGGTGGCGCGGCATCGCTGGTCGAGAAACGGCTTCGAGAGCTCCGAATGCCTGCCGGAGTCAGAACGGTGATCGCCGGCCAGGTCAGGGAGATGGAAGCGGCGACCAGAAGTATGACCGGCGCCATCCTGATGGCGCTGTTCCTGGTTTTCCTGGTAATGGCTTCCCAGTTCGAATCTTTCCTTTATCCCCTCGTAATCCTTTTCACTTTTCCTCTCGCCCTTCTGGGTGCCGTGGTCGTGTTGTACGTGTTCGGAATTCCGATAAGCGTGGTTGTGCTTATCGGTCTTATCGTTCTTGCCGGGATCGTGGTCAATAACGGAATAGTGCTCGTCGACTATACGAATAAACTGCGGGAGAGGGGCGTGCCTCTCGATGATGCCGTAGTCGAGGCCGCGAGGGTCAGGTTGAGACCTGTGCTCATGACAACCGCGACCACGGTTCTCGGGCTGTTGCCGATGGCTCTCAGTTTCGGTGCAGGCGCCGAGATAAGAATCCCGCTCGCCGTGACGGTCATCGGCGGGCTTCTGAGCTCCACATTCCTCACATTGATCCTCGTACCGGTTCTCTACCGTACTTTGAGCGGAGGAAGACAGGCGTGAATCCGCGGGAACGGATAGAGCCCCTGCAGAAAGAGCGTAAATCCTTCTCCTGGACTGAATTCGCTCTCAGAAAACCCGTGACCATCTGGATCATCATGATACTGGGCGTGGTGTTCGGTTTTTTCTCAGCAAAAAATCTGCCCCTCGAAATGGTGCCGGTTTTCCAGGGTCCCTATTTCCGGGTTTATATCCCCGTCATGGATTCGTCCCCTCCCGAGATCGAGCAGCAGATCACCCTGCCCGTGGAAGAGGAATTGAAGACGCTCAAGGGCCTGGAGACGATCAGAACATGGTCCACCACCAGAAGCTGCTTCGTTTTTCTCGAGTTCAGCTGGGAGCTCAATCCGAAACTGGCGTACCTGGAGCTCAGAGATCGGCTCGAGCGTGTGCGCCCCGAGCTTCCGGACCAGGTCGAGGATTTCTATATCTGGCAGTACAGCAGTGAAGACTGGCCGGTGCTATGGATGGCGTTTTCCGGTCCGATCGAGAGTGTCAGGCTGTTTTCTCTCGCTCGACAGCATGTCGAGCCGGCGCTTAAGAGGATCGACGGAGTGGCGAACGTCGAAATCTACGGCATCAGGGATGAACGCCTGCTGGTCGAAGCCGACATGGCCGCCCTCGCCGCGCACAATGTCGATATCCTGCGGCTCCTGGACGCTCTTCAGAAGAATAACATGGATCTCTCGATCGGCACCCTCGAGGAGGCGGGGCGGAAATACCTGGTCAGGGCCGTCGGGCATTTTTCGGATCCGGCCGAGGTGGCGGCGCTGCCGCTCAGGGGAAGCGATGTGAAGGTGGGGGATGTGGCTGCGGTGACTCTCGGTCTGCCTCCGAGCGACTATATCAACAGGGTGAACGGACGTGACGCCGTAACCATGGCTGTATACAAAGAGTCACTGGCGAACACGGTGGATGTCTGCGCCCGCATCCGGGAGGCCCTCGACTCCATATCCGATGTTCCGGAAATGCGGCATGTCGACCAGAGTCTTTTTTTCGACCAGTCGAAATGGATAGTCGATTCCCTTTCCGGCCTTCTCAATGCGGGTAAGTGGGGCGGGTTGTTCGCAATCGTCATCCTCCTCCTGTTTCTCAAGAGGCTTCGCCCCACCGGGGTTATCACCGTGGCCATTCCCATGTCGATACTGGTGACTCTCGCGGTGATGTTTTTCGTGAACAATGCCTTCAGCTTTCTCTCGCTCAACATGGTGAGCATGATGGGAATGATGCTCGCCATCGGGATGCTCGTCGACAACTCGATCGTGGTGATGGAGAATATTTTCAGGCTGCGGGAAGAGGGACGGGGGGTGAAGGAGGCCGCGGTCGAGGGTGCCGTCGGCGTAAGCCGTGCTGTCACCGCGGCTACGCTTACAACCGTCGTGGTCTTCCTTCCGATGATATTCGTTGAAGAGGGGGAGCTCAGGATCTACCTGAGAGAGATCGGTCTGGTCATCGTGTTCTCTCTTCTCGCCTCTCTCTGGATAGCCCTGACATTCATTCCGCTGACCGCCGCCGGAATAATGAGCAGGATCCGTCCCGTGGAACATGCTCTCATATCAAGGATCGGAGATCGATACCGCCGCCTCCTCCGGTATCTCCTGGGCAGAAAATTTTACGCCGGCATCATAATACTGCTCGTGTTTTCATCGATCAGCTTTCCATCGAAGAAAATCGAGATGTCCGACAAGCCGCGCACCGATTCGAGAGAAGTCCATGTCAGGCTCCGGATTCCGGACAGCTTCACCCTCGACGAGACGGACGATCTGATACGGAAAGTCGAAAACATTCTTCAAGCAAAACGTGAGGAATTCGAGATAAAGTCAATTTACTCATCATTTTCCGCAACTCGTGCGTCCATCGAAGTTTATCTCCTGGACCCTGAAAAGGACAGCCGTTTCACCTGGGAAATCAGCAAGGAGATAAAAGAAATCCTCCCCCAGGTCGCGGGCGTCGAGTTTCTCGTCGACTACAGGTCGCTCGATTCGGGCAGCGACGAAATCTCAATCTGTTTCTACGGCGACGACTCCGCCCGCATCAGGGAATTCGCGGAGATCGCCAGGAGGAGACTCGTTCTTGTCGAGGGAGTCGACGATATCGAGTTGAAGAGGACCGATACGGAAGAGGAGATCACTATCAGGGTGAAGAGAGAGCTCACCACCCGGTACGGTCTCACCGCCGGGATGGTTTCACGGGCCGTGGCGGCAGCCGTAAGCGGTATTCCCCTCAGAAGATTCCGCCATGGCGCGGAGGAAGTGCCGAGCAGGCTTCGCCTTCAGCCGGAAGACAGGCAGAACCTGGAGCAGCTCAAGAACCTGCCGCTCAGCACCCCGGCCGGGGTTTCCGTTCCTCTCGGCACCCTGACCGAATGGTCCTTCGGCACGGAACCCTCCCAGATAGAGCGTCAGGACGGTAAAACCGTCTCCGTCATGAGCCTCAAAACATTCGACACCGACCTGGGCCTCCTGAAGAAACGGATAGAGTTGACCCTCGACGGGCTGAACTACCCTCCCGGGTACGGATGGCTTCAGGGTGAACGTTTCGAGCGGATGGAGGTGCGGGAGCAGGGGTTCTCTCAAACCATGCTCCTGGCGGCGATCCTTGTCTTCATTCTTATCGGGGCTCTCTTCGAGTCGTGGATTCATCCGTTCATCATCATTTTGACCGTACCTTTCGCCCTTCTCGGCGTATACTGGATGCTTTTCCTCCTGGGCACTCCGATGGACATCATGGCGACCATCGGGATGATCATTCTCGTCGGAATCGTGGTGAATAATTCCATCGTGCTGCTCGACCACGTCAATACCCTGAGGAGATCCGGGTTGAAAACGCAGGAGGCGATTATCGAGGGTGCGCGTGACAGGATGCGGCCGATACTGATGACCGCGGGTACGACAATACTCGGGATGCTGCCGATGGCCGTGGGGCAGGGGGGGATGGCCGGGTCGATGTATCAATCTCTAGGAAGGGTCGTTATCGGCGGGCTTGCGGCGGCGACTTTCGGAACGCTCTTCGTTCTTCCGCTCATATATGCCGGAATCGAAGAGGCACGCCTCTGGTTCAGGAGCTTGCTTAACGCTGTAACCGGGCGCCGTTGACGCGATAGATGAAGCTTGCCTGCCGGTCCGTACACCTGTTTTCCATCTTTGTTGCCAGCAGAACCATGCTCCTGTTTTCCATCTTTGTTGCCAGCAGAACCGTACCCCTGTTTTTCAGCCTTTTATGCTCCCTGGAGAATATGGCGTTTCCAGTTGCCCTTCCTGAACCAGGCTACGGTCAAAATTCCCTTTATCATGGTCGAAACGGCGATGACCCACCAGACCGATTCGACTCCCATTCCGAAATGAACGGCGACGATATATGAAATCGGAATCCTGAGAGCCGTTATCGGGAGCGAAATCACCATCGGCGGAAGGGTGTTGCCCGCACCTGAGAAGGCCCCGTCAATGACGATTTCGAATGCAAGGAACACTTCCATCAGCGCGAGAATCCGGAGATAAGAAACGCCCGCATCCAGCACTTCCGGATCCCGCGAGAAAAGGGAGATGATTTCCGGGGCGAAGACGGCGGTGATCACCGAGTAGAAAAGAAGCACGGCCGAAGCGTAGAACAGAGAGATCCACGCCGCCTTTTCCCCCCTTGCGGGAAGTCGCGCGCCCAGGTTCTGCCCGATCATGGTTGCCGCCGCCACTGAAAATCCGACACACGACAGGTACGCGATGCTTTCGATCCTGTGGCAGATGCCGAGGGCGGCGATAGGCGCTTCGCCGAATACGAGGAGAATCCTGGCAATGGCCAGGTAAACAAGGCTGAAAGAAAAGCCCGAGATACCTCGCGGGAACCCGATCAGGACCATCCGCCAGGTATTCACCACGAGGCGGACGGGGAAGACGGCGGGCGGCGCCGCCTGATGCTTCGGCTGAGCTGCTGAATGCATTCTCCGCGGGTTTGAGACCTTCACGGCACCGGGTTGCGCGGGTGTAAGAGCAACCAGCCGTTTTCTGCGGGCGAGAACGATTATCCATCCGGCTGCAATCACGTGGGCAAAAACAGTAGCGGCCGCGGCGCCCCTGATACCGAAGGCGGGGACGGGGCCGTATCCGAAAATAAGGAGCGGATCCAGGAGGGCGTTTAAAAAAAGTGTCGCGCCGAGGATCATCATCGGCGATTTGGTATCACCCGAAGCCCGGAAAACCGCCTCTCCCACCATGAAGAGGAACATGAGAGGCAGACCGATAAGAAAAGTGAAAAAATATTGATCTGCGAGCTCGGTCACCTCGCCGCTGTAGCCGATAGCCGTGAATATGCCCTCCCTGGCGAGCAGCAGGATTCCGGCGAGAATCCCGGCGAGAATCACCGAAGAGATCATCCCGAAAAAAGCGAATTCCCTGGCGTCGTCCAGTTTGCGGGCTCCGAAAAAGCGCGAGACATATGCGTGGACGCCGGTGGAGAGGATTTCCCCGACTGAAAAAATCGCCCAGATGAGAAAACTGATGCCCCCGACCGCCGCGAGCGCTTCGGTTCCGAGATACCCTATCCAGAAGATGTCGATGAGAGAGAAAAGCATCTCCAGGAACAGCGCGGTCATGGCGGGGAGGGCGAGGGTGAGGAGAGATTTGCCGATCGGCCCCGAGATCGGCGATGGTGTCCGGGTTATCCTGCTCATTCAGCTCCGATGTTGCGCCGGGATTGACGGGCCGGCGGGTCGAGCCGGTACGAAGCCGGCATCCAGCGTGGGTCGGGAGAACCTAACCCCGGAGGGCGGTTGCATCAAGATATAAATCAGCCGGGAATATGGATTCATCTTTTTCTATCGAATTATACGCCCTTTTTTCTGAAACCGTCGGGGTTTCGATGATTTTGATCGAGGTCCCGCCCCGATCGAACGATAGAATAAGTGAGATCGTTACGCGATCCCGGAGGGGGCGGTTTCCGCTTTCCCCGAACCCGGAAGTTGACCGTGGACGGAAGAATTGAGAAGAACAAAAAAAACGCCGCCCACCAGGGAAGATTCCTCGGTGTGCATTTCCGGTGCTGCCAGGTTTATTCCCGTTTATACCTGAATCGTCCCGGCACAGCGTATGAAGGGCGCTGCCCCCGCTGCCTCCGTCGACTGCGTATCGGCATCGATCCCTCCAAGGGTATCTCTTCCCGTTTTTTCAACGCCTGGTGATGTGACCGGCGAATATTTTCTGGAATTTCTCCCTCAAAGGTGATACCGTATCCTCTTTTTCCGCTTTTCACGACCGGTGCCGAGATGGCGTTCGATACAAGTCAAGCAGTTTAAAGGAGAAATTGTAAATGAGTGATCTTATCAAACGAGTAAATGACGATTTCCGGAGTGCTTTGACCAAGATGGATACACCGGCAAGCCCGGTAAAGAACATCCTGAACGGAGTCAACACGGCATTTCACGAACGCGGATGCGTAATCCGTAACGACGACGGCGTCAATCAGACCTTTCCCGTCTTTATCAAGCCTTATTTCGTAACGCGTCCCGCCATGGACGAGATCGCCCGCGTGTCGAACCTGCTTATGAACGTTCTCGAAAAGGTGAGCAACCTTTACTTCGAGGATGACAAGTTCAAGCCGATGTTCAACCTCACGGACAAAGAAACCGAGCTCGTCCAGTCCGATCCCGGCACCCAGAGAAAAGTCTGGATCACGCGCAACGACGCATTCATGGATCCTGAAATGAGCTATCTCAAGTTCATCGAGTTCAATACCGATTCACCCGGCGGCCCGATGTACTCCGATGTCCAGACCGCCCTGATCGAGCAGACCGATATCATGGATGAGCTGAGGAAGAAGTACTACTTCTCCTCTGATCGATTCGTCCCTCAGATCCTTTATAATCTGCTTCGCGCCTACCGCGAATACGGCGGCAAGAAAGAACTGCCCAATATCGCGGTGGTTTCCGACAAGGCCGTCACCTATCCTGAATTCCTCCTCATAGTCGAAGATTTCAAGCGCCAGGGCTTCACCGCGGCGTTTTCGACTCCTGACGGCATCACCTACGACGGCAAAACCGCTTACGCCGAAAACGGCATGCCGATTGACATCATCTACCGTCGCGGCTGGATCCGTAACTGGACCGACGTATGGGAAGATATCGTACCGCTGCGTAAAGCTTACGCCGACGGCGCCGTGTGCGTGGTCAACTCGATCCGGTCGCTGCTCGCGGCTATCAAGAGTCTCCTCGAAGTGCTTCACCAGCCAGAGATCATGGAGCTCTACACTCCCGCGGAGCGCGAAGCCGTTATCAAGCACGTCCCCTGGACTCGCCTGATGCGTGAAACCATGACGGAAAGCATGGAAGGCGACAACGTCGACCTGTACGAATACACCAGGAAAAACCGCGAAACCCTCATCCTGAAGCCGATGGACCTTTACGGCGGCAAGGGCGTGGTGGTCGGTCCCGCGAGCGACCAGGGAACCTGGGAAGAAATGATCAATACCACCCTCACCAACACCGAGCAGAAGTACGTCGTGCAGGAATACGTGACGATTCCCGAAGAAGAGCTTCCACAGGTCGACCCCGACCTCGAATGGAAGTCGAAGAAGATGAACCAGAATTTCTACGCCTTCGGCGGTCTCCACGCGGGCGGCATGTGCCGCACGAGCGAAGCAGCCGTAATCAACATCTCCGCGGGCGGCGGTTTGTGCCCCATCGCGGTGGTTGAAGGCGAGAAGTAGCCAAAAAGCTGGCCTTCGGCAGCTTTTTGCATCGCGCATGAACCTGGCGAGCCCTTCGGGCTCGCAGGTTATCCGCGATATCCCGCGTGCTGCTTCGGGGGTGGCGATGCTTGGAGCTTTCGGGGCTCATGGGATCGTGATACGCCGTGGTGCTGCTTCGGGGGTGGCGATGCTTGGAGCTTCAGGGGCTCGTGGGATCGTGATACGCCGTGAGCGGCTTCGAGCCCTTCAACTCAAGCTGGTAAAAACGGAAATAAAACCCGGTCGGGTGTGAAATCCCGTCCGGGTTTTGTATTTATTCGCCTATAGGAAAAGCGGCCGTCCCCGATGGAGTCGGCCCCGGCGGCAGGCGATTTTCAGATTTCGGGAGCGGCTCTGCCCCGTTTGTACGGACCTCTCCGCTGGTAAGGTTTTCGATTGGTGAGGGCGGCTGCCAGGCGGTTGAAACGCCATGCGATATATCCCCTGTTGAAACTCAGCACGTTCGCGATATCGAAATAGGGATTCTTCGCGTGACTCAGTCTCACCAGCGCCAGCACATGCTCGGCGACGCTGACGGGGCAGCCCGGCATCCGGATGCAGGTTTCTTTTCGGTTCTTGCTGAATTTGTAGATGACCGAACCGATCTTCTTATATATATCGCTGTGCCTGGCGCAGTGCGGGTCTTTCGTGTCCCGGTTCTCGTAAAGACTTTTTATCTCGACGGCTTCGCCGTTAAGATTACCTTTCCAGGTCGTACAATCTCCGATGAACAGAACTTTTTCACCCTCCCGGACGTCGATCGGCCCGTCGTAAGCGCCGAATACGATGTGGGTTCGGGGCATTTTTTTATCGACCTGCTCGTCGTAAATCCGCAGAATCTCGATCGCCTCTTCCACGGAACCGGGGCATCCTCCCCAGCAGTAGTCCGAAACTTCCCGCTCGGGCGGCGGTCCGGCGTATGCGCATATATTCGAGTTTTCGAAATATTTTTCGACCCGGATCAGACCCACCTCGAACCCCTCGGCTTTCTTCTGGGCCTCTTCCAGCGACACGTCCCCGCTCAATTCGATGCTTGCCGGATCGATCGGTCCGAAACCGCGTTCGTGGATTAGGTTCAAGTGCCCGACGCTTGCCGGATCGACGCCTATGATCAGGCTGCAGATCGCATCGAAAGCGAGCTGGTTGTTACCCATGATGACGAGGCCCAGGGGGAAAGGTGTCGGTGTCAGCATCCTTCCTTCGCCGGCGGTGATTGCGTCTATTGCGATAAATTCCGATTGAACGATGTACTGGAGATCGGCGATCTTTTCTTCGAGCCGGTGATCGTGATCGATGAGCCGGTGCCGATCATCCTGTATACCTATGTAATTCTTCGTTGAAAAGGTGACCGTGCTCCAGGGATGCGCTTTGAATTTCGGGCAGTTCACGAGAAAATCGGCCCTGGCCACGGGTTCCGGAGTGAAGAAATAATCACGAAGCCGCCCCTCATGTGTAAGCGGAATCTCGACCTGAGTCTCTTCTTCGAAGCAATAACGTTTCATCTTCAGCCGCCGGAACATTCCGTCATAACCCGCCTGGTTGTAGCCGGTCCGGGTCGGTATGGTTATGCCGCATCTCTCTCCGACCGCGAGCTCGGTCATGCTTCCGTCGTCCCTGTCTTTAAGGGCAAGGAGCACGCCTTCGGTGAACTCGGGGCGGGTGAATGCGTGCGGAAAGAGCGGCCCTGACGCGACGATGTTCGGCTTGAGGAGGGTTCTGCCCGAAGGACGAAGGTCAAGCTCTTCCATTCCTTCCCGGATGATTTTCCGGATACGCGGTACATCGTAGCTGTCGCACGCCCGTATGATAACGGCGGGTTTTCTGCCTAAAGGATTCATCACGTTCTCCTTCGGTACTGACCGGCGTAGGCCGGGTGGTTTCCAGAAGAAGAATCAGCCTGAACTGCGCTCATGTCAAGCAGAAGGTTGAGCTTTTTCCGGGATTCCGGCCTCGAATATCTTTTCCGGTTTGACGCGGGATGCGATTCCTGTTAAACCACGGGGAAGACAGCGGCTCGCGGATTACGGTCGAAAGCATCTTTTTTTTCGGGAGTTCAGGCATGCGGGAACTCTTCCAGATACTATTTTACTGGCTGGATCTCGGGATCGGGTATGGATTTCCGGTCCTGATGCTTCTTTTTCTCCGCAAGGGGAGGGAAGCAGCTTTCTACCGGCGCCTGTTCTGGCTCGGTGCTGCGGTGGGCCTGACCTGGGAGATACCGATCTTCGTACTCAGCGCCGGTGCCGGCACCGGCCCTGTAATCCAGTATATCAATGATCCACCTGTGCACTGGGGGATCATGATGGTATCTCACACACTCTGGGACGGGTTGATCTTTCTCGCGGGAGCGTGGATCGTCCGTTTACTTCTGCCCGGCCCCGTCTTCAAACGATTTCGCCTTGCTGAACTTTCCTTGCTTCTCGTCTGGGGGCAGGTCACGGCCGCGGCGGTGGAGATTTCCAGCCTGGCCGCCTGCGCCTGGATGTTCGTTCCGACTTACAGCTGGAACCCGGTTTTCTTCGAGATTTTCGGTCGGGGATTGACGGTGCTTCCCCAACTCATCTGGCTGGCCGCTCCGGTGGTTTTCTATTTTCCCGCATTGAAGCTCGCTTCGGGCCGGAACCTGACATCCTGACCCGGCGGGAGCACCTGATCCGCTTACCATTTAAGCACCCGGCAACCCCGCGCAACAGCACCCGGCAACCCCGCGCAACAGCACCCGGCAATCCCGCGTAAAAGCACCCGGCAATCCTGAGCAGGTAGAAATCAAATCCTGTAAACAAGTATGGAACGGCAGAGGCCGAAGGTTTTTTCCTGTTTGATGATGCCGCCGGGGAAGAGATCCGCCATGTCCCGGACTCCCACGGGCGTGTAGAATCGCAGCCGGGTCCGGGCGGCGGCGAAGCTGCTCGAACGCCCCCCGCTGCCGAACCGGTATCTCGAGATAAGCGCCGCCTGAAGAGGTTCCGGATAGAGGGCGAAAAACGGTACCAGGGGAGAGGGGAAGTGAGGATCCAGGGGGAAAAGTTTGTTGGGAACCTGGAGGAAGTAGGGCTTTCCCGAATTTTCCATCATTCGTGCAAGCTGTTTCTGCTTCCCGCGGGTTTCAAGATGCTCGAGGAACGAATTCGAGAAGATGAGATCATGACCGGGCAGATCCCACTGATCGAAATCGAATGCATCGATCCTCTTCTCCGCTATCCAGGAAACGGAAATTTCCGCCTTCCGCTGGGTCGGGTCTATATGATGGTTGTTGACCAGGGTTACCCGGTATGAATCTTCAGGGTTTCCATTTACGAATGAACGCCAGAACGCCGCGGTGCCCCCGAGGTCGAGAATACGGACGGGGCGAGGGAGCGCTGCAGTTACGTCCGTGAAGAGCTTGAACCGCTCGGCTTTCAGTTTTTGTCTCAGTTTTGAGATATTACCATTCATAAGACCGTTGAAAGAATCGCACAGGACGAGAGACACGGAATCGATGGTTCCGCGATATGAAACGCCTCTTCAGATTATCTCGGCATTCCCGCAGATTCAGTGAGTGGAAACCTGGCTTAATAGTTGATTATCCGGAGGGTCCGGGCAGGCAACCGGCAATCCCGCAGCTTGCCGGGCTTCGAATATGCGCTCGGCAAGATCCCTCGCATCATCCGGTCGGGCGGCGCTCAGCACGGCGTTCTTCATGTCGATTGCCAGCAGAGATGCTCCTTCGGGAGGTGGCGAGTCCGGGTTTTGAAGCATAACCGCGAAATAGGGATCATTTATGAATGTATCAAGGGCTTGAACCACGGTGTCGTCGAGGGAGAGGATTTTTTCCATGATGCCTCTCTCTATATCTGAAATCGCGAAAAGAAAATCGGCGACCATCCGGGTCAGCGGATTGTTCACCCTTACATACATGCAGTTCTGGGCGGATATCCGCTTATCGTCGATATTCTCGTATTCCATGAAGTTGATGAAAGATCCTGAAAGAGTAAAAAGGAAGAGCTTTACGTATCCGTTGCCCACCAGCACTGTAGTTCCGGAGTCGCGGTAGGCACGGTAGAATTCGACTTCGAGACCTTCACCGTCCTCGCCGTGGTACTGGAATTCTTTACCCGGCGTAACGTTGTACTTCTGACCGAAAACCGTCGACATGGCCGCCGAGACTTCCACATGGTCGACCAGCCAAGAGTACAGGCGTTGCCTGCCGACCATTTCGATTCGCGAGCCGAGTATCAGGGAGTGCTCCTTGATAATCTCCGCGGTCAGCTCATCGTTTCCGGTGAGCTCCAGCAGCTTCATATCCCTGGCGGCGTTATCCGGTAAAATCCGCTTCACCGATTTCGCGGTATTCGACTGAACGATCTTTTCCGGGTCGTAGAAAACCTCTCCTGCAGAGATACGAAAGGAGCAGACAGCTGACAGAGCAAGGGTCGTCATAAAAAATAGAAACGATTTTTTCATACCATCACACACAAGACCGGTTCTCCGGCAAATGCCGGGAAAGCCTGGTCAAAGATCTTCAATTTATTCAAATCTATCGCCGCGGAGAAGTATTTCGTCAGATATTTTAATTAACCGGCAGCGTTTGCATCCGGGTCAATCGTCCTTGCCGGGATACCTGATCTCGAAAACGAGTCCGGTGTCATCGGGGCAGGAAGCACGGGTGACTTCTCCATCTTCTTCCCAGAAGAATTTCCCTCCGCACTGGAGGGTCAGTATGAGCGGGAACAGAGAAGAGAACGCCGACGTGCAGATGCCCTTCGGAGTGAAGTTGCCGACCGTAAAAGAATCGCCGACTTTGTGAAATCCCTGGTTGCATTCGCCGTCCACTACTTTTACCAGAACCTTTTTCATTTCTTTCACCTCCAGGCTGTTGTCCGTCAGGTACTATACGAAACGAGCGTGCTCCCGTCAATATGGGTACACCTTTTTGCCGCCGACGCAAAAAGCCCGATTTTCTTATCCGGGTAATACCAGGATTTCGAATAGGCGCCTGTGCAGTAACAGATCCTCGGTTCATGACGCAAGTGATTCTATCCAGTGCCCGACCCAGTGGGTGGCTGCGATCACCAGGAGAGCGATAACGAGGTGCTCGCCGATAATTTTCCAGGGCGGCCTGCCCTGTGATTTAGCGATGAAATAGCTCAGGACGGTGAGAATCGAGAGCCCCCATATCAGGCTGATGACGATGGCATTGGAGAGTGAAAAAAGGAGGATAGGCACCGCGAAGCTCATGGCGAACACGAATTTCGCCAGGAACGTCGCCACGGTGGCGACCCAGATCTGCGCAGTCGTGTGGATGTTCTCCGATTCTTCCGAAATATGAATGCCGAGAGCGTCCGAGAATGCGTCCGCGATTGCGATGATGAAGACGCCGCTCAGGACGACCATCTTGGAATGAGTGCCCGAATGCAGTCCCACCATCAGTCCGAGGGTGGTGATAACCGCCGAGGTCAGACCGAAAGTAACACCTGTTCGTAAGGAATCATTCATATTTTTCCCACTTCGCGGGCGACAGCTTCCGCTGCCGCGGTGTATCAGGCAAGATCCGCCGAAGCCAGACCGAAGGTAACGCCTGTTCGTAAGGAATCATTCATATTTTTCCCGTTTCGCGGGCGACAGCTTCCGCTGCCGCGGTGTATCAGGCAAGGTCCGTCATTTCCTCTCTCATACGAGATGCTGACGAATCGACCAGAAGACAATTTCGAGTATTACCCCCAGTGGAATCCACATGGGGTATAAGGTCAGCTTGATGAAACCGTTCAACCGCGCGCCGGGGCCTCTGTACAGCCAGGCCCGGGTGCCGTTGCATCCGTAGAAGAGGAATGCGCCCCACAGGATCTCGATGGTCCAGATCGCCACGGGCCAGAGCAACAGCCGGACAGCCACATCAGGCCAGAAGTCACCGAAAGGGCGAACATAACGATATACGGGTTCCAGCACGTACAAACCGCCCAGGAGTGAACCGGGCACCATGGCCCACGTAGTGCGTCCCTTGAGATTTGGGTCGAAGCGAAGCTGACCCACCTCGTCCTCCGTGAGAACGCAGAGAGTGATAATTTCGATAACCGCGAATACTGCAGCGTAAGATAGACCTCGAAAAAGAAAGGAAGAAAAGATCTCCATGTTGTTACTCCGTGAGAATCGAGTGAACTCTGGCTGGTATCGGATTATGCCATGGGCGCCGGGGAAACGGCAAACATTTTCCAGATGGAACCTGTTTGTTACAGGTCCTTTTATTTAACCGGGTATTGTCAGCCCTGCAGGTTTACATAATATTTCTTCACATGGAGAAACAGGTTTACATCATAATTCTTCACATCAGACTGGGTCAAAAAGAAAATACGAGTTTCAGTCGTCTTCTTCCAGGTTCCGTCACCGGGGAGATGAGGACGGGAAGACGCTTCCTCAAACACCACCCGGCGTTGAATTACACCGGCGATTCAGCCGGTTGGCGACTCGCATCGACTGGCGCCGGGATTATCCTTGAAGGGAAACAGGCCTGAGATTTCCATCCTTCTCGAAACCGCTGAAACTCATACCTGATGGTCTCGAAAGGGGTTGAAAACGTAGCTTCTCGTCGTATACTTGCATCAAGATAACAGAAAAGGAGTCAACATGGCCGTCGAGAACAAAATAGCACATGTGAAGAACCGCCACGGAGTCAGGGTGACCTTCAGCCAGGATACGATCACGGACGCGATTCTCAGAGCCGCCCTGTCGATAGGCGGTTTCGCTCAGGATATTATTCCCGGCACGATCTACGGCGTGTTCAGGGACAAGAGCGACGAAGCTATAGCCAGGCTCCTGTCGGATGATGTGGTGCTCTGTCTGAATTCGAATAAATCGTTTCTGAACAGGGACTTCCCGCCGGATGTCGAGGCGGTTCAGGACCAGGTGGTTCACGTGCTTCGCAGCCGGGGGTTCGTCGATACCGCCGATGTATACGAGGTTTATCGGTGGGGCAGGGCAAAGGTGCGCAACGATGAGCTCGCGAAGGACAAGTTCGCCGGAAACGGGTTTCCGGATGCGAAGATGAAAGAAGTCTGGGATATGAACGTCGAGAACCACTGCGAAACCGTTCAGAAAATCAACGCCTGGGTTCTCAGCGGTAAGTTCCGCGACCTTGTGGAATTGTCGATCGCGGCGTACGACGCCCAGCTCGACCATGCCGTGAAACTGTTTCTGGCGAAGAAAAATGTCAGGATTATCCTGGTGACCGGCCCGTCGTCCTCCGGCAAAACCACTACCACCACCAAGTTCGAGCGGCGGCTGGCTAAATACGGCCACCGGTTCAAAACGCTGAATCTCGACGACTATTTTCTCGGTATAGAAGAGTATCCGCGCGATGCGTTCGGCGATTGGGACTTCGAGACGCCCCAGGCGCTGAGACTCGACCTGATAAACCGGCACCTGGCCGAACTGCTCGAAGGTAAAACCATTAAGAAGCCGATCTATGATTTCCAGAGCGGCAAGAGCATCCCCGAAGCCACGGAATTCCACCTGGAGGAGAATGAAATCCTGCTCCTCGACAGCCTGCACGGTCTCTATCCGCCCATGACGTCGAATGTTCCCGATGAAATGAAGTTCAAGCTCTTTATCGAAGCACTGAGCATGGTGAAACTCGGAGACGGCTCCAGCGATGTTTTTACGAAAGGAACCGATGTGAGAATGCTGCGCAGGATGCTGCGGGACAGGGACAACCGCAACCATTCACCCGTCATGACGCTCGGGCACTGGCATTTCGTGCGCAAGGGCGAGTTGAGGGATATGATTCCTTACATCAAAACCGTCGACGTGGTGGTGAACGGAGGCCTGTCCTTCGAGCTGCCGGTGCTGAAAAAGTGTATCGGTGAAGACTTTCCGGCGCCGGAAAGATTTCTGAACCAGGGAAGATTCGATGCCTACAGCCGCGGCGAGCGCGTCAAGCGACTGCTCGATTCGCTGGTTGCCCAGGAAGATGTGAGCGACAGCGTGATCCCGGACGACTGTCACCTGAGGGAATTCATCGGCGGCGGCAAGTTCTGAAAAAGGCGTTACTTCTTTTCTTTTTTCTCTCCGGAGACGACTACATAATCATCGCCCTTCAGGAATTCGATCTTATCCGTTCTGCTTGTGCCCGCGATCTCGGCCGATACCTTTGTCAGAAGGTCCGGATCCGGGCATTCGATAACGAGGGCGGTCAATTGCGTGCCCAGACCCATCTGGTTATCCTGCTTCCACTTCCGCATGGCGGAGATTGCCTTTAGAGCAGCATCACCCGCTGCGACCGCGTCTTCGTCGCGGAAAGTCTCCACGGGCCAGCCGCCGTCATGTACCGACTTCGATTCCCTGTGCTCCATAAGAACGCTGAAGATTTCTTCGGTGATATGGGGAAGAATGGGCGCGAGCCCTTTCAGAACCGCAAAGATTACGCGTTCGAGAACCGACTGGGCGGTTCTGCGCGACGCGTCGTTCGACTTGTCGAACAACCTGTGTTTTGCGATTTCAAGATAATTGTCGGCGAGGATGTGCCAGATGAAATCCTCCAGGGCCAGTATCGCCGCGTGGAAATCGTACTCGTCATACGCCCGGCTGATATTGTCGATAAGGTCGGCGAGGTTCGACAGCATCCAGCGATCCATAGTGGAATATTTGCCTGAAGGGTCGAAACCGGGGTCGAAATCTTTGAGCTGCATCCCTATGAAGCGGGAAATGTTCCAGAGTTTTATATTGAAGCTGACGCCGTGCTTCGTGGTTTCGAAATTGTAGGCGGTATCGACTCCGAGACCACAGTGAGCGGCGAAGAACCGCATGGCCTCACATCCGTATTCATCTATGACCTCGAGAGGATCGACCACGTTGCCGTCGGAAGCGTGCATGGGCCGGCCGTCCGGGCCCAGGATGAAACCGCTGACGGCCATGTTGCTGAAAGGTTCCTTCCCCGTCAGCAGCAGGCTTCGCAGCGTAGAGTAGAACGCCCAGGTCCTGATTATGTCGTGCGCCTGCGGACGAAGCGACATCGGGTGCAGGCGATTGAACAGAGCGTCGTCCCGTTTCCAGTGGGCGTTGTAGATGGCTGTTATCGACGAGTCGAACCACGTATCGAAAACATCCGTGACCGGTTCGAGTCCGCCTCCGCACTCCGGGCATTCATCCCGCGGCGCTTTGTCGACGACGGGGTCGACATAACACATATCCTCGTCCGCGGGGACGATTTGACCGCACACCGAACATGTCCATGCCGGGATGGGTGTGGCGAAATAGCGCTGCCTCGAAATACACCAGTCCCATTTCAGCGAGTCGGTCCAGTTGTCAAGGCGGGTTTTCATGAATGCCGGACGCCACTCCATCCTGGCGGCGGTCTCTTTTATCCTCTCCTTGAACGGAAGCACCTCCAGAAACCACTGCCGTGTGAGTATGTATTCGATCGGAGTTGAGCACCGCCAGCAGGCGCCATACCTGTTGGAGTGAGATGCTGAATGATCGAGAAGTCCTTCGTTTTCAAGGGCTTCGACGATTTGCTTCCGGGCTTCCTTTATGGGCATTCCGGTGTAAGGTGCGGCGGCTTCGGTCATTTTGCCCTGCTCGTTTATCGCCTTCACCATCTCGGTTTCGAACTTCTGAACCTTTTCGATGTCTTCTTTGTCTCCGAAGGTGCAGACCATGACGATGCCGGTGCCGAATTCCGGGTCCACCGATTCATCGGCCACCACTTCCACGGTACGGTCGAAGTGAGGTACATCGAGTTTCCGTCCGACCAGGTGGCTGTGTTTTTCGTCTTCGGGGTGGACCGCCGCCAGCACACAGGCGGGGAGGAGCTCCGGGCGGGTCGTCGCGATAAGAACATGATCGTCGCCGGCATCGCCGTTGATTCTGAAACGGAGGTAATGAAGGCTGGTCTCGCCCTCCTTGTAATCGATCTCGGCGTCGGCAAGGGCGGTGTCGCACCTGGGGCACCAGTTGACCGGGCGTTCACCCCTGTAGATGTGCCCTTTCTCGAGCATTGCCAGGAAAGTGAGCTGCGTTATACGCCGGTATTCCTTCATGTTGGTCTGGTAGTAGAGCGAAGGATCGAAAGAATGGCCCAGCCGCTTGAACTGGGCGCTCATGGTCTTAATATTTTTCCGGCTGAATTTCTCGCATTCTTCCAGGAAAGCCTCTCTCCCGACCGTTGCCGGTGAGAAACCCTGCTCCTCCACCTTGACTTCAACGGGAAGTCCGTTGCCGTCGAAACAGAGCGGATTGAAGACGTTTTTGCCGCGAAGTCGCTGGTACCGGGCGATAAAATCGATATGTGTATAAGAAACGGCGTGCCCGACATGGAGCGGCCCGGAAACGTATCTGGGCGGCACGTCGATCGAAAAGATTTCAGCTTTATTGGCGGGGTCGGGGTCGAAGCGGTAGCATTCCGCCTTTTCCCAGAAATTCTGCCATTTATGCTCTATCGCCATCATGTCCGGGCGTTTCGGCAGTTTGGCACTCATGGTTCTCCTCCGGTGGCCGGTATTCAGAAATTAAACAAATCTCCAGCGAGAAAAAGAAGCTGCACTCTATTCGCTGCGGGCTCGACTGTCAAGCATCCGAAAGGGTTGCGCCCCGCAAAATCGAAACCCGCGGAGAGGGATCATTTTAGATGCTTGTCGAGGAAATGGAGCATGGCGACCGACGATTTCAAGCGGTTTTCCCGTTTCAGGAACCCGTGCCCCTCATCCTCGAACAGTATATAGTCAACTTCGAGCCCTTTTTCAGAGAGGGCGGTGTATATCTGCTCCGATTCTTCTGCAACGACGCGAGGATCGTTGGCGCCCTGCATGATCAGCAGCGGTTTCTTGATCTTGTCGATATGAAAAATCGGCGAGCGGTCGCGGAACATCGCTTCATGATCGACCGGGTTACCCAGGATCGCATCGACAAAGGGACGCCAGCTCGGCGGATTCGATTCGTAGAACGTGAAAAGATTCGAGGGTCCGAATACATCGACGCCGCATGCGAATATGTCCGGGGCCTTGGTCAAACATGTCAGAGTGGCGAATCCGCCGTACGACGCCCCGTATACGCCGACCCTGTCTGGATGGCACCACCCTTCGTCGATCATGTAGCGGACCGCGTAAATCATGTCCTGCAGATCGCCGCCGCCCCAGTCCTGGTAAATCAGTTTCTGGAATTCCTTGCCGAATCCCTGCGATCCCCTGAAGTGCGGAATTATGACGGCGTATCCGTGTCGCGCGAAAAACTGGAATTCGGATATGAACTGGTTGAAGATCTGGGCTTCGGGCCCGCCGTGGGGATACAGGATGCAGGGGAGGGATCCGTCTTTTTTTGCTCCCTCCGGCAGGTATACGAAGGCGTGCACCGACCGACCGTCGAACGATTCGTACCTGATCGACAGCGGTGTCACGAGCTCCTCTTCCTCTACGCCGCCGACGAGTGAAAACGTGAGTTGTCTGGACTGTTTCGTCGCCAGGTCGAGAACGTAGATGTCGGATGCGCTCGTGGGGCCGGTGAATGTATAGGCGAGCCTGTCGCCGGCATTGCTGAAGGTCAGTCCGTAGTAGAATCCGTCGGGCCAGTCCACCGCGAGTTCCTCCCCGGTTTTCCTGTCGACGATCACCGGCTTCACGTCGCCGTCGTAATTAACCGTATACGCCATGTATCGCTGATCTTTCGAAAAAACGAGTTCTTCGATTTCATGATCGGTTTCGACGACCCAGGTGAGCTCATTCGTGGCGAGATCGATTTTTGCGATGTTCCTGAATTCCCTCTCCTTGTCGGAAATGCAGTATACGAACTTATCGTCATCCACGAAGGTCGCCGCCGTGAAGAGAACATCCTCCTCGTCGTCGTCGTCTCCCGTGAGATTCACTTCCTCGCCGGTTTCCAGGTCGAGCAGCAGGATGTCCTGATCCATGTTGTTGAAAAAGTGGTGGATAAGGAGCTTTTTCTTGTCCTTCGAGAAACAGGCCGGCGTATCGGTGCAGATGATGTTCCGTTCAGAAACTTTCTTCGTCTCTCCCGATTCGAAGTCGTATATGAAGCAGTCGAATAGCCGCTGATCCCGGGCGTTGTTCGAATAGGCGAACAGCTTCCTGTCTTTCGAGAAGCAGCCGAAATTGTTCTGGGCTTTCGGTTCGGCTGTTATGTTGACCGGTTTGTCGCCTGCTTCCCTCACCAGTCGGCACTGCCAGTTTTCATCGCCGTCATAGTCCATGACGAACATGATCTTGTCGTCATAAGCCCAGCCGGTGCCCATCTTGAAACCGCCGTCGAAGGTCACCTGGTGGGGCCACCCGCCGTCCGCCGGCACCGTGAACACGTTGTGCTGCCGCTCGAAATTGGTAATGAAGGCGATGCGCCCGTCATCCGGCGACCAGCTCGGGCTGAACGTCCTCCTGATGGAGAGATACTGTTCAAGCTCGTAGGGCACCTCGATCTTCGAAATATCTATGGTCGATTTGACCTTTTCCTCGCTCATTGTCTCACCTTTCAACCATTCAGGTTTTCTTCAGTTCCGATTGCGGCGGCTGTCCATCGCGGTTCCCCATCGTCGTACTTTCCGCCGAAGATACAAAAGTAAAAAGATACCACGAAAGCCGCCGTCGATCAAACATCCTGTCGACCATTTTGCGCTGTCCGGTGCTTATCGGTTATCGGGGGGATATGGGAGCATCCGCGTAGTGAGTGGGTGAGGGGGCGCCTGATCCGCTCCGCGGAGGTCATTAACCAAGGAGATTCGGCTGAGTTTCCCACCTGGATCGCCTGCCGGATGGTTCGGCCGACTACAGTGCCGGACGGTTCGGCCGACTACAGTAACTGGATCATAACGAAAAAATATAATAGCCCAGCCGCCGCCTGCTCGCCGACCCCGGCGAGTCGCTTGTTCAGAAGGCCGATCCTCCCGATATGCCTGAACCCGAAACCGGGATAGGCGCCTGTCACCTCGATCCTGCCCTTATGGAGAAGAGTTCAAACCTCGCTTATCCGCCGACCCCGGCGAGTCGCTTGTTCAGAAGGCCGATCCTCCCGATATGCCTGAACTCGAAACCGGGATAGGCGCCTGTCACATCGATCCTGCCCTCATGGATATTGGTGTGGCAGCGTGAGCA
>CAYMWF010000038.1:0-15481 GCA_964394085.1 uncultured Gemmatimonadota bacterium
AAATTCGAATTCCTGGAAGTACTGGACGCCCAGAGAAGCCTGTTCGAGGCGAAGCAGGAGCTTATCGACGCTCTCAACGAGTATCACGGCGCCCTGGCGGCCATACAGAGAACCACTGCAACGAGTATTAATGAACTCACAACCGTAACAGCGGGAGATGAATAATGAACCGGAGCAACCTGTCAATCGGAAGAATGAACCCGGTAATCATTCTACTTCTGGGTCTGCTGCTGAGCATTTCCACGCCGCAGCACCCGGCCGCGGAGGATGAACCATGTGCTCATGATCATGATCATGCCGCACATGGCACCTCGGCGGGAGATGATGATCACGACGATCATGATCACGCCGCTTTTGACGCACCGGCGATCACGGCCGGCCATGAAGATGAAGCAGGTAATTCCAGGGAGCATTCCGAGCATGCGCAATATGCGGAGCATGAGGAACATGCAGAGCATGAGGAGCATGCAGAGCATGCGGAAGAAGGTTTGAAACTCACGCCCGCCCAGCGGGAGCGCTTCGGGATCGAGGTTCGTATCGCCGGGCCGGGACAGCTGAGAAATGAAGTCAGTCTGCCGGGCGAGGTCGTCTTCAACGAGGACCGGGTGGTGCACATGGTTCCACGGGTGGCCGGCATCGCCCGCGAGGTGCACAAATCGACGGGTGATCGGGTGAAAGCGGGTGAAGTGCTCGCCGTTTTAGAGAGCCGCGAGCTGGCCGATTCGAAAGCCGAGTACCTGGCGGCCAGGGCCCGCGCGGCCCTCGAGGACAAAAACTTCTCCCGGGAAAAGGCGCTCCGCAAGAAGCTTATTTCCTCGGAGAAGGACTTTCTCGAGGCGGAGCAGGCGCAGGCGGAAGCGTGGATCGAGCTGCGTTCCGCGGAGCAGAAACTGCATGCCCTCGGACTTACCGAGAAAGAAATCGAAGGGGTTAGCGAAGAGCGGGATGAAGAGATTACCCGGTACGAAATCCGCTCGCCGATCACCGGCATTATCGCTGACAAGCATTTAGCGCTCGGTGAGTGTCTTGAGACCTCCTCGGACATCTTCACCATCGTTGATATGAGCAGCATCTGGGTGAACCTGACCGTTTATACGAAGAACCTTTCAGCGGTGCAGAAGGGACAGACCGTAATCCTGCGCGCCGATCACAGCGGGGCGCGGACGCGCGGACGGATCGCCATGGTCACGCCGTTCGTGGAAGAAGCCACACGTTCCGCAACAGCAAGGGTGGTCGTCGAGAATCACGACGGCCGCTGGATACCGGGCACCTTCATAACCGGAGATATCACTCTCTCCGCGAAAGATGTCGCACTGGTTGTTCCAAGGGAAGCCGTGCAGGTTCTCGAAGGCCGAAGCGTCGTGTTCGTCGAACATGAAGGCGCATATGAAATGTCGGAAGTAACGACGGGACGCGCCGACCGGGAAAACGTTGAAATACTCTCGGGACTTACTGCGGGTGAACCATACGTAGCTAAAGGCGCATTCGAGCTCAAGGCGACGGTGATCACAAGCAGCCTCGACTCCCATGCCGGGCACGGCCATTAAACAGGAGGTGATCCGGTGATTAATAGAATTATCGAATCCGCATTGAAAATGCCGGGCCTGGTGCTCTTCGCCGTCCTCGCCATTCTCGGCACAGGGATCTACCAGTACCAGCGAATGCCCATGGATGCCTTCCCCGATATATCCCCGATCATGGTGCCGGTGTTCGCGGAAGGCCACGGCATGGCCCCGGAAGAGATCGAGAGACTCATCACCTATCCGATCGAGTCGGCCATGAACGGCCTGCCCGACGTTACCGAGATCAAGTCGACATCGGCGTTCGGAATGGCCGTGATATATGTCTATTTCGAAGAAGATGCGGATATCTATTTCGCCCGCCAGCTGGTCGGCGAACGGCTGGCAGGCGTTCTGGCGGAGCTTCCCGAGACGGACGAACCGCCTGCACTTGGGCCTATCTCCACCGGACTCGGGCAGATATTCCTCTATTACCTCGAAGCCGACCCGACCGTCGTGGACACCGGCGGCAAACCGCTCGACACGTGGCTTCGCGAATTGAACGACTGGGTCGTCAAGTTTCAGCTCCAGACGGTTCCCGGAGTCACGGAGATACTGTCGATCGGCGGTCACGTGCTGCAGTACCAGGTCCGGGTGAATCCGAATGCCCTGTGGAAATACGACCTGACTCTCGAAGACCTGGTCGCGGCGATCAATGCCAATAACCGGAACGTGGGCGGCCAGTTTCTCGTGCTGGGTTCGGAGGAGCACCTCGTCAGGGGAATCGGACTCGTCGAGAACCTGGAGGATATCCGCAACATCGCCGTGAAGGAGGAGGACGGCAGGGCCATCCTGCTGTCGGATGTGGCCGAAGTCGATTACGGCAGCGAGATCCGGCGGGGAGTCGTGACGCACAACGGCGAAAAGGAAGTCGTTTCTGGCATGGTCCTGAAGCTGTTCGGCGAAAACACGTCGCAGGTGATCGAGCGGCTCTACGAAAAAGTCGACAGTGTAAAGAGCTCCCTTCCCGAGGGGGTGAAACTGATCGCTTATTATGAGCAGGCTGAGCTTGTTCAGAACGCCACCTGGACGGTGAAAAAAGCGCTCCTTATCGGCGGGCTGCTCGTCGTCGCCACTCTCGCCGTGTTCCTGGGCAACATCAGAACGGCTTTTATCGTCGCGCTTTCTCTTCCCGTCTGCGCCCTCGTCGCGGTGCTCTGCATGGGGGTGCAGGGTCTTTCGGCGAATCTCATGTCGCTCGGCGGCATCGCCATCGCCATCGGCATGCTGGGTGACGGCGCCATCGTCATGGTGGAGAACCTGTATCGGCACCTGGGAGAAAGCCGGGCCGGCAGGGAAGACAAGGCTCGCGTGGTCAGCGGCGCCGCCGGCGAGGTGAGCCGGCCCATCCTGTTTTCGATCCTGATCATCATCATCGTATTTCTGCCGCTGTTCACCCTGGAAGGGGTCGAAGGCAAGATGTTCTCTCCCATGGCCTTCACTATCGCTTTCGCATTGCTGGGCTCGCTCCTGGTCGCCCTGATCGTGGCTCCCGTTCTCTCGCTGCTGCTTTTGAAGCAGGCCCCGCACGAGGAGCTGAGACTGGTCGGAAAGCTCAAATCCGTTTACCGGCCCCTGCTCTCCCGGGCCGTGCAGCGCAGGAAAACGGTCGTTCTCGCGGCAGTATCCGCCTTCGCCGTAAGCCTGGCCCTGGTACCGCTCCTCGGAACCGAGTTCATCCCCACCCTCGAGGAAGGTTCCATCCTGATAGGCGTTACCATGGCGCCCTCCATATCCCTCGAAGAAGGCACCGACCTGGTCATGGAGATGGAGCGTGAAATCGTCAAATTCGGACCCGTGGTGGAGACGATCTCCCGGATAGGCCGTCCGGAGGCGGGCAGCCACCCGCATCCGGTCAACTATGCCGAGGTCCATGTCGAGCTGAAGCCGATCGGGGAATGGGAGGAATTCGACGACAAGAACGAGCTGATCTCGGCCCTGGGCGGGAAGCTCGAGCCGTTCCCCGGCATTCAACTCAACTTCACCCAGCCGATCCAGAACGCTTTCGATGAGCTGCTTTCCGGCATCAAGGCCCAGATCGCCGTCAAGCTGTTCGGGGAAGACCTCGACGTGCTTCGCCGGAAGGCGGAGGAGATCCGCGAAACCATCGCGAGCGTCCCGGGCCTCGTCGACCTGTCCGCGGAGCAGAGTTTCGGCCAGCCCCAGGTGCAGATCCTGGCGGACCGGGAAGCCTGCGGCCGCTACGGCGTGACCGTCGGCGAAATCATGGAAATGGTCGAACTGGCCGTGGGCGGCGAAGTCATCGACGACGTCTACCTGAATACCCGGCGGTTCGGAGTGCACATGCGGTTCCAGGAGCCGTTCCGCTCCGATCCCGAAGCGCTGCGGAACATCCTGGTGCCGACAAGCAAGGGAAGCGTAATTCCCCTGTCGCAGGTTGCGGAAGTAAGGCAGGTCACCGGCCCGATCCAGATCAACCGGGAAAAGAACCAGCGGCGCTGGATCGTGCAGGGAAACGTTCGCGGCAGGGACCTCGGGAGCGTAGTGGGAGACATACAGTCGCAAATCGCCGAAACGGTCGTCCTGCCCCCGGGATATACGGTCGAGTACGGCGGGCAGTTCGAGAATCAGCAGCGGGCCATGAAGCGGCTCGCCATCATCGTCCCGACGGTTTTCGTCCTGGTCCTGATCATGCTGTGGATGTCGTTCGGAGCGGTGCGTCACGCATTGATCATTTTCGTGAACGTGCCCCTGGCGCTCATCGGCGGTATCGTCGGCCTTCTTTTGACCGGGGAGTATCTGTCGCTTCCAGCATCGGTCGGGTTTATCGCGCTCTTCGGGATCGCCGTCCAGAACGGAATGGTGCTCGTCACCTGCATCAATGACCTTCGAGGGAGGGGAAAATCCGTCACGGAAGCGGTTACGGAGGGCGCGGAGCTGCGTCTCAGGCCCGTTCTGATGACGGCCCTGACCACGGTGCTCGGCCTCCTTCCCCTGCTGCTGGCGCGGGGAATCGGAGCCGACGTTCAGCGGCCGCTGGCCACCGTCGTGGTTTTCGGGCTGATAACATCGACGCTCCTCACGCTGTTCGTCATCCCTGCGGCTTATGCATGGATTGAAGAGCGGCAGCCAAAGTATCTCTAGAAGTCGACTGCGTCAGGGAGTATAACTGTAGGCGGACAGGATACGCAGTTCCTGTATACCTCAACAGCCACGAAAATTCCTGCAGACGGAGGGTTTTCTCATCAGCAGAATCCGAGTCCTCGCCGCCTGTTCAGCCTCGGTCGGCATCGTCATGATTATCTTCGCCGGGGATGGAATGCTCGATGCGGGACATCCCGCCGTCACCCCCGGATGGAGCGTGCTCCTCTGGTTTGTCGGACTTCTTCTGGCGGTTGGAGGTTGCACCACGGCTTTTCTGCCGGCCGGTAAAATCACGATACAGCGGAAGTGGCTTGCCCTGCTTCTCCTGGTAGTTTCAGCAGTAACCGTATTCCGATATGCGGGGCTCGAGAAGCTTCCCTGGGGGCCGGAAGGCATTTTACGCATGGGGGGCAAGTACTACCTGGCAGCTATGGAGATGTCGTTTAAGGGAACGGTGCCGATTTTCAACGAGGGGACCGGGATTTTCCTGCTTTATTACTGGGCTGTTTCCGCGTGGATTTTTCAAGTCACTCCAGGGCTCTTTATCAAGGTTTTGCCCGTCCTTGGGATTATTTCGCTCCTCGCCTGCACCGCGTGGGCGGCGACCATTTTTCAATCGCGGATAAGCGTGCTCGCCTTCGCCCTCCTTCTGGGGTTTTCCGTTTGTGACGCGATTTATTTCAACCGTACCCAGCAGTATTCTCATTCCACTCTTTTCCTTGCGATGGTTTTGCTCTGCCTTACCCTGGCCGTGGAAAAAAACCGTCCCCGGGCTTTCGGATGGGCAGGTTTTTTCACGGGAATCGGGCTGCTCACATCCTACCTTTTTTTAGCGGTGATCAGTCTGCCTTTCATCTACCTGGTAGTCGAAGGCCTGCGTCAGGAGAAGAAAACAACCTATTTTCGGCGCGGTTTTGCGATATTTCTCTTCTGTGCGATTCTCGCTTCCACTCCTTTTATCGTATCCTGCATGCTGGACAGCTACTTCACGCTGAACAGATTGACATCGGGTTCTTTGATCAAGTCGCCCGAAATACCGACCCAAACCAGCGAGCCAACACCCCTGCGGTTTATAAAATCCCTTCATGAAGCAGTGTTGCTTTATGTTACGGGTCAAGGTGAGAACAAAGAGCTGGACGTCATGGGTGAACTGACCCCCCTGCACTACTGGTTGCTGCCTTTCGTGATCCCGGGCTTGTGGCTGGCTCTGAAGAAGCTGCGCCGGGGCAACTTCGCCGTCCTGGTCTTATGGGCACTGCTGCCCATCGCAATATGCATCCTCAACCGCCCGATAAATATAAGGCTTTTTGCCGCCACGCCGGCTCTTTACGTTCTTGCGGTACTTCCCTGTGACAGGCTTGCTGCTTCATCCCGAAACAGGCTTGCCTGTCTGAGTTTCGTCGTCCTGGCGGCGGGAACATGTTACCAGGCGGTACATACACTCGATGTAAATTTCTTCGAGGAGAAAAATCTTATCGGCTTGAACCCGAGGGACGCCGCCGGGTTGCGGGCTGTCAACAACCTGGTGGTTTCGGAAACGGAAGTGCCGTTCTATTTCACCTTCAATTGCGGGGGCCCCTGTTTCGATAACCCCTACGTTGTGAAACGGAAACTCATGGAGACGATGCCCGAAACGGTTGACTGGGTGAGACCTGAAAACGGCGGGTCCTGCGGAGATCGCGAAACTCGGGAATCAGCTTTTCAGGTCATCGTCGGTGCAATCCGTGCCGACACGGAAAAACAGGCGGAGCACAAGGGAGAAAGATTCTCCCTTGTTTTCCGGAATCCCGATCCATGCGCTGAAGAAATCCTTCTGATGTTCTCGATTTTCGCCCGTCCCATCGCGGAAAGGCTCTATCACGGCGTGAGCAGGATGACGGGGGCTCAAAACTCGCTTCGAGTCGTCGAACTGGAGATTATCGCCCCCCTTCCCCTGCTGGATGACCCTGACGACGCGAACCGTTCCGATGCGTCATGACGCGTCAAGCAGCGGTCATTCAAACTCCAGGCGGCCGCAGGGCGCTCGAAATAATTCTCGCAGCCGACTGCGGCAGGGAGTATAAATGTATGCGGACAGAATACTCAGTTCCTTTGTACTTCATTAGCCGCGGACTTTCGCAATGAAGGAGGGTTTTCGCATCAGCAGAACCCGAATCCTCGCCGCCTGTTCAGCTTCTGGCGGCATCGGCATGATTATAATTGCCAGACACGGAATGCTCCATGCGGGACATCCCGCCGCTACCCCTGGCTGGAGCGTGCTCCTCTGGTTCGCCGGGCTTCTCACAGCGGTTGGAGGATGCACTGCGGCTTTCCTTCCGGCTGGAAGGATCAGGATATCATGGAGATGGCTTGCTCCGCTCGTTCTGGTTTTCTCAGCAACAGCTGTATTCAGATATACAGGGCTTGAAAAGCTGCCCTGGGGGACGGAAGGTGTTCTACGCAGCGGCGGGAGCTACTATGCTCAAGCCATGGACATGTCCATCAAGGGAACGGTGCCCATTTTCAACGAACTGATGGGGGTTTTCCTGCTTTACTACTGGGCGCTTTCCGCGTCGATATTTCAGGTAACGCCGGGGCTGTTTGTAAAAGTACTGCCTTTCCTCGGAATTGTTTCGCTCATAGCGTGCACGGCATGGGCGGCGACTATTTTCAAGTCGCGATTCAGCATTCTGGCCTTTGCCGTCCTCCTGGGATTTTCCGCCTGCGACGCCATTTATTTCAACCGTCCATTCGACTATCCCAGTTCTACGCTTTTTATGGCGATGGTTATGTTATGTCTTACCTTTGCCGTTGAAAAGAACTGCCCCAGGGGCTTCGGGTGGGCCGGCTTTTTCGCAGGCACAGGGCTGCTCACATCCTATGCGTTCCTTACGATGCTCCCCTTGCCGATTCTCTACCTGGTAATGGAGCGCCTGGGCCATCCCAGGAAGATACCGTATTTCAGAACAGGTCTGATCATTTTTATCGTCTGCGCGGTTCTCGCCGCCGTTCCGTTCACAGTATCGTGCGGGCTCGACAAGGGTTACACGTTGAGTCGTCTGACCGGGGTTTCATTCGTCAAGGCTCCAGAGTTGTTTGCCGGCAGCACCGGGTCATTACCCGCTCACCTGGTGAAGTCGCTCCATGAATCAATCATCCTGTATGCAACCGGTCAAATGGAGAGAGAAGAGCTGGATGTAATGGGTGAGCTGACCCCCCTGCACTTCTGGATGCTGCCTTTCGTGATTTCCGGCCTGTGGCTGGCTCTGAAGAAATTCCGCCGGAGTGCCTATTCTGTACTGGTTCTCTGGGCGCTGCTGCCCATAGGAATATGCGTCCTGAGCCGCCAGTTGAATGCCAGGCTCTTCATCGCGACACCGGTACTTTACATACTCGCGATACTTCCCCTGGACAGGCTTTTTGCTTCATACCGAAAGAGGCTCGCCTGTCTGGGTTTCGTGGTTCTGGCGGCGGGAACATGTTACCAGGCGGTGCATACACGCGATATAAACTACATCGCGGAAAAGAAGCTTCTCGGTGTGTTTCCGAGGGACGCCGCCTGGTTCCGGGCCATCAACAACCTGGTGGATTCGGAAACGGAAGCGCCGTTCTATTTCACCTTCTACTGCGACGGCGCCTGCTTCGATAACCCCTACGTCGTGAAAAGGAAGTTCATGACGGCGATTCCCGGAAGGGATGCCTGGGAGAGGTCTGAAAACGATCGGTGCTGCGGAGACCACGAAACTCAGGAAACAGCCTTTCAGGCCATTATCAGGGCGATCCGCGCTGATACGGATAACCCTGCGGGGTACCGGGGAGAGAGGTTTTCCCTGGTTTTCCTCTACCCCGATCCGTGCGCTGAAGAAATCCTGCAGAAGTACTCTGCTTTTGCCCGTCCAACCACGGAACGGTTCTATCACGGGGTAAGTACCGTGACGGGAGCGGAAGACACCCTTCGTGTCGTCGAGCTCGAGATTATCGCCCCCTTTCCCCTGCTGGGTGACCCCGACGACGCGAACCGTTCCGATGCGTCATGACGCGTCAAACAGCGGTCATTCAAACTCCAAATGCCTGCGATACGTCCGAACAACAGGCGGGTCCAGAGTCAGAATTCCGCCACCGTCTCCAGCGGACGAGGCGGATAGATCCGACCCTGCTTCGGCGGCATGGAGTTATACACGTAATCCAGGTTCAGGATGCTGCTCTTGATCCCGGGAAGGCCGCGGAAGCCGCCGAGCGTGCCCCGGACCATCACGCTTTCCATCTGCAGATTGAGCGCAAGCACGGCAACGGGTGTGCCCGCGGGCAGGCTCTGCAGTTCGCTGCGGAACACGCTTGCCGTCAGCACCAGGCGGCTTCGACCCGCAGGACGGGCCGGCACCACGGGCAGAACGGCCGGATAACCGCCGTCTCCGATGTATGCCAGGAATTTGAGTGTAGCCAGGCCGTTGAGGTGACCGGAGGACCAGTGATTCAACACGTCTGCGTCCGGATCCCGCCCGGTCAGTGCGCCGGTCGCCACGCTGACGAGGGAGCCTAAGAGCACGCCGCCGAGATTGAGCCCGGCTCTGGCGGTGCATGCCTCGAGATCGAGGTAGTGCACCGTATGGATGCCGAAGTAAGAGTTGTAGCGGAACATCGGCCGGCGGTTGAACCCGGCATAATCGTCACCTTCGCGTTCGAGGTGCGTCCATGTCGCCCGTCCCCGCCAGAATTCCCGTTTCTGGTTCATGACCAGGAAGCCGGCTCGAGGATCTTCCTGCAGGTGGGTCTTGCTCAGACCTTCGCAAAACTGCCCGAACATCAGCTTATCCGGCGAACGCGCGGTCAGCGTGGTGATCAGGCTCAAGTGGGGAAGCCCCTCCGGCGTGCGGGTCGCCAGCAGGCCGATCTTCTCGTCCGGTGCGAATGCCGCGATATCCTGCTCGTCGAGGGTGGTCTTCCAGATCATCAGGCGTTCTCCATGGTATCCGGGGTTCTCGTGGCGCCGGTCGGGATCACCAGCGAAGAGTCAGCCACCGCGGCACGGGCGTACTCCGCGCACCTTTCCAGGTGTTCCGGGGCCAAAAGAGGCTCGGAAGCGAATTCCCAGGTCCGGCCGAGACGACCATACTGCTCCCTGCATAGGTTGTTGAAAGCGCACAGCTCCCAGCGCTCCATCTTATCAACCAGGTCGTGCTCGACCAGGAAGCGCCCGATACCCAGCAGGTTGTCTTCGGAGTCGGTGACCCCTGGGACCAGCGGCGTACGGATCCAGAGTTCGGGCGGTCTGGAGTTCTCGACGGTCAGATCCCGCAGTGCGAGCAGGTTGTCGAGGATCCGGGAGTTGTCGCGGCCGGTTAGAGCGCGGTGCCGCTCAGGATCGATCAGCTTGAGGTCGTAGAGCACCATGTGACTGCTCCGGGCCAGTTCAAGCAGCTGCCCTGTCCGGCACTGCCCGCACGTATCGAGGGCGAGGTGCAGGCCGGCCTTCCGGCATCCGTCCAGGAAGGCGGCTGCGAAGGGAGCCTGCACCGCCGGCTCGCCGCCAGAGACGGACACTCCCCCGCCCGATGATTCGAAGTAGACCCGGTCCTTGGAAACTTCGGCGATCAGGTCGTCCACCGCCCACTCGCGGCCCAGCAGCTCAAGCGCCGCGGCGGGACACTCTTCCGCACATTCACCGCAGCCTTTACAGCGGTCGCGGTCGATGCGGACTCCATCCGGCTCACGTGCGATTGCGCCTTCCCGGCATATACCGTCGCAGGTACGGCAGCCGATGCAGCGCGAAGCGTGCCATACGGTCTGAGGCAGTGCCGAAATACTCTCCGGGTTGTGGCACCACGTGCAGGCGAGGCTGCAGCCTTTGAAAAACACGGTAGTCCGCAGACCGGGCCCGTCCTCCGTCGACATACGCTGGATATTGAGCACCCGGCCGGTCAGCTTGTCGCCCATTGAACGTCCTTACATCGCCTGGTGGCTCTCGCGCGCGATGATCTCGTCCTGCAGCTCGCGCCCTATACTGGTGAAGTAGGCATTGTACCCGGTGACACGGACGAGCAGGTGGCGGTAGTCCCGAGGGTGCGCCTGGGCTTCGCGCAGCAGGTCCGCGTCGAGGATGTTGATCTGCAGCGCGGTGCCGCCGTTGGCGCAGTAGCCTCTCAGGAAGGCCTTGAATTTAGCGCGGTGTTCCGGATCCTTCAGCATCGAAGGGTTGAAGGTGATGGTGTGGCTCGCTCCGTTGGGCAGCAGGTTGACGTATCCGGCGAAGTCTCCCTCACCCGTTTGAAACCCTCCGAGGACGGTGCCGACCGAGTTGGTGTTAGCCGTCGGCCCCTCGGTGTCGGCTCCGTTCGACGGACAGATCGCGTTGGACAGGAACTGCCCCTTGGGCCGGCCGTCGGCGCTGGCCGGCAGCACGTACCCGTCGCCGACCCAGTAGTTCCAGGACAGCATGCCGGGCCGGAAACGGCGGCCGGTGGTCCGTGTGCCGTGTTTCCAGACTTCATCGGTCCACAGTTTCATCACCTTGAGCGCCATGGCATCGGCGACCGCGTCGTCGCGGCCGTATTTAGGCGCCCGGTGCCTGGCCCATGCCTGGAGAGTCTCGTGTCCTTCCCAGTTGTCGCGCAATGCCGCGATCAACTCGGACATGGTGCACTTCCTCCTGTCGAAGATGAGCTCCTTGATCGCCAGAAGAGAGTCGACCGTGGTACCGAAGGTCACGCCTTCAACGGTGGCGAAGTTGAGCTCCGCGCCGCCGCGGGTTACATCCCTGCCGCTTGCTGCGCAGCCCCTGACAAGGCACGAGAGGTAGGGGGTCGGACCGAACCGTGCACGAAGAGAATCTGTGCGTTCGTACAATTCGGCGCAACGTTCCAGAATATAAGCGGTCTGACGCGCATAGGCTTCCCAGAACTGATCGAAGTCGGTGAAACCGCCAGGATCACCGGTGGCCGGTCCGTCCTGACGGATCGGATCCTTCCGGCCGGTCACCGGATCGACCGCGTTCAACAGGTCCTTTCCGCCTGTCAGCGCCAGCTCCACGGCCTTGAGAAGATTGAGATTGAGATCGACCGTGCCTGAGCGGTCGTTACCCGCCATCGTGTTTTCGAGGCAGCCGACCGCGCCGTAGTCGTGAACGTTGCCCTCGTGGATCAGGTGTTCGCAGCCGGCCAGCCGGGCCTCGCGGAGCAGACCGGCCATGGAACGCTCGTCGAAGTTGAGCAGAAACGGCGCCCCCTGGGAAGAGGCGATCAGATCCACTACGCGATCCAGCAGCTCGTCAGGCGTGTTGCGGTGCAGTCGCACATTGGGCTTGGGCTCCAGGATCGGCGACATCTCGTCTATCACCTCGAGCAGCACGTAGGTCAGTTCGTTTGTTTTGTCCCCGCCGTCGGCTCCGAGCCCCGAGAGGTTGAACAACTGGCCGAATCCCGCGGTGATGCCCTGGTTGCCGCCTACCTTGATCATGGCGTCATACACGGTGTTGGCATGCACCCAGAAGCACTTGAGGATCTCCTTGCCGAACTCCCGGTCCATACCCTCGGAGATGGACCGTTCCCAGTAAGGCAGCAGGAACTGGTCGAGCCGGCCGAAACTCAAACCAGCGCCGGGATAGTTTTCATCGCTCATCACCAGCATGTGGGTCAGCCATAACGCCTGGACCGCTTCCCAGAAAGTCCGGGCGGGTCGCCATGGTACCCGGTCGAGGTTCAAGGCCATCCGCTCGAGTTCGGTCCGGCGAACCTCGTCGCTCTCTCCGGCGGCGAGTTTCCGGCACTCCGCCGCGTAACCGGCGGCCGCGTCCCGGGCCATGGTCGCGGCGATGAGCATTGCCCTGAGCTGGCCGCCCCTGCCTCCTTTCCTCTCCTCCGTCGACAGGGCTGAGAGTTTTTCCTCGATTTCCGAGTGGATGCTTATCCAGCCCTCCCGCAGGACTCGGGGATAATCCGGGATCAGGTGCCCGGCCGTAGCGCCGGCATTGCCGTAACCGTGGCGGTGAAACCACATGATCTCGGCCCGGGCCCCTTTCCTGCCGAGGATCTCCCTGTCCCTCTGCTTCGCCTCCCGCCTGTTCCAGCATCGCGAGGCCTGGATGTTGAAGCGACCGCCGGCCAGCAGGTCTCCGGGCAGCACCTCCCGGGGCATATGCTCGACCATAACCTCCCGGATGAACCAGGCGCGCCGCTCGGGCAGGCTGCGGCTCCAGAAGTTTTCCGGAAGGGGCACCGGCCTCGCCGCCTGGAGCATCGAGGCGCGCATCGCGGTGAAAAAGGCGTAACTCTCGGGCACGATGTAGAAATTCGCCTCTTCGTAAAGGACATCCCAGGGCGTACCCGTGGTCCAGCAGCGGAACTCGTTGTTCCAGGGCCGTTCGAGACCCTGGAAAAAATAGTCCCTCAGCCACCGGATGCGCGGCGAAAGATCCCTGGGTTCCTTTATCCGGAATCCGGTTCGATCAGGGCGCCCGGTGATTCCATCATTGCCGTTTTTCAACCCGTCAGATCGCGGCGATATCATTGATGGCTTTCTGCACCCCCGAGAGAGTCTCTACGTAACGCACGAAGTAGATCCGGGCGACCAGGCGCATGATATGAAGACCGGCCACCAGGTTCTGATCGAGAAGCGCCCGCAGGGGTTCGGCTTCGACGGCGAGGACCTTGCAGTCCGTCGCGCACTGGGCCGTGGTCCTGTGGTTTCCGGTTCTCAGGAGCGGAGCCAGTCCGAATATGTCACCTTTCGAAAGACGCATCACCACGAGGCTGGCCTCGTGAGCCTCGGCCGGAAGCCGGAGGTTGATGCGTCCCTCCTGCAGGACGAAAAAGTGCGAGCCGGCAGCACCGCTGGCGAAGACGTTTTCATCCCTCTGAAAATCCTTGACCCCCGAAAAATTGCTTATCGCGTCGACTTCTTCGAAGGTCAGAGACTGGAACAGCTCGTTTCCCTTCAGCAAGGTGGATACGCTCATCACTTACCTCCTTTCGGGGCCTGGAGATCGAAAATGACCCATTCTGCATTCCCCGTCGCTACTGATTTGAATCCGGGGGAAGCCGCACGGTCACCTCGACCAGGCCGCAATAGAAATATGTTACTTCCGCAGAAAACCTCTACGGATGATTCCAACCAGAACAATCCGGACATCCTCACGAACATTCACTCCTCTCCGCCGCGAACCACGACGCCGATCGTCAACCCCTGAACGATTACAGAGAAAAGGACCACCAGGTATGTGCAGGTGATTAAAAGACTTTTATTATCGAACTCCGGCAGCGACAGGATGAGGGCGACCGATATTCCTCCCCTGAGACCGCTCCAGGTGAGAATCCGGATTACCCGCGCCGAAAAGGTGCGGCGCGCCGTCTTCAGGAGCACGATGGGAACGCCGACACTGACGAAACGGGCCGTCAGCACCACCGGGATTGTAATCAAAGCCGCCGCCAGGTAATTCAGTTTGAAGGGGATAATGAAGAGCTCGAGACCGATGAGGAGGAAGAGGACCGAGTTGAGGATGTCGTCCGTGAGGGACCAGAACTTCTCGAGATGGTCGACGGTAACATCGCTCATGGCGAAACGTTTGCCCTGATTGCCGATAAACAGACCCGCCACCACTACGGCGATCGGCGCCGAAGTATGGAGAATCGTCCCGATCGAGTTGATGACGAGAACGAGCGCCAGGCTGATAATCAGCTCCACCTGAAAATGATCGATGGTCTTCATGGCGCTGTAGGCAACCAGCCCGGTAATGAATCCCAGCACGAAACCTCCCCCCGCCTCCCGTACAAAAAGCAGGGCGCCCTCCCCCGCGCCGGCCACCTCGTGCGCTCCCAGGCCGGCCATTGAAGTCAGGATGATGAAGAGAACGATGCCGACGCCGTCGTTGAACAGCGACTCTCCCGCAATCTTGGCCTCGAGGCTCGCAGGGGCCTTCGTGCTCTTGAGCACCCCGAGAACAGCCACCGGATCGGTGGGCGAGATGAGGGCCCCGAAGATAAGGCAATGGAAAATGGGAACGCCCAGGCCCATCGCCCTGAACAGGGCGTAACTCATTCCGCCTACCAGAACCGTGGACAGGGCCACTCCCATGGTGGCCAGAGTGCCTATGGCCCACTTCCGCTTGAGCAGCTCCTCCAGGTTGACGTGCAGGGCGCCGGCGAAGAGCAGAAAGCTGAGCATTCCGTGCAGCAGGGTTCGGCTGAAATCCATCCGGCCGATACTCGATACGATCGCTTCGCGCAGACCCAGCGGACCCAAACCCAGCGCCGGAAAAAGCAGTGCCGCCTGGTCCCAGGCGATGTTGAACACCATGACCGAGGCGGAGCAGGCCAGAGTGATGATCATGAGCCCGATGGTTGAAGGCAGCTTGAGGAAGCGGACGTTCACGTAACCGAAAACAGCCGCGAGCAGAAGCAGAACAGTGGCGATATGGAGAAAACCCATTGCGAACCTCAAGAAAACCCGGCCGACCGTTGTTCAGAGTTTTTGCTTTCTTGAATTGCGCGATCAGGTGACAGCTCATCACCCTCCAGGAGTTTCTATTAAAAATATACTCTAAAGAAACTATCCCTGCAACCGGGATTCCTTGTCAGCTATTTGCGCTGCATGGTTTTCCTGAGAAGTTCTTCCAGGAGTCACCTTTATTTCCGATATTGAAGCCTGATTCATTCGATGAAGCATAAATCCACAGAAATGCAGGCCCTCCGAAGATCATTTACTGAATCACAGGGAAAATACTGGATCGTTACAAATTGTTGTGGTAACTTATTGTAATCTATCCGTTGGAAAATTGGTTAAATGAATGGAGGTGGCTTATGATTTGCTCTCAGCTCTCAGCTCTCAGCTCTCAGCTCTCAGCTCTC
>CAYMWF010000038.1:15581-51798 GCA_964394085.1 uncultured Gemmatimonadota bacterium
GCTCTCAGCTCTCAGCTCTCAGCTCTCAGCTCTCAGCTCTCGATTCGCATTTCGCGGCGCACTGCTTATTATCCTTCTGATTCCTGTTGCTCTCCCGATATTTATTTTTGAGCCTGCGAATGCCGAGGATGATTGGTTCGAATTGAAGTATATAGTCGACCCGATCGACGGCGAAGGTTATCGCTGGGTTCTCGACAATCCATTTGAGCAGGATCAGGCTTCGAATTTCGTATGTCTCGGCGTGTACGGTTTGTACGGAGCCGGCTTCCGAGACGGCCAAGCATATCCAGAACTCTTATGGGGCGAGTATCAACGCGGATCCGAAGCGGAGAGCAGGGAAGCCTGGCTCTCGGACCAGGTCAAGTTCATGTTCAAAAACAACATAAACATTCTGGGACCCAAAGGTAGTTTCTATCCCGGCGAAACGAAGTGGTTCGATAAGAATGCCAGGAAGAGGTACGATTACGAAGATTGCGAGTGTAAAGACACGCCGGCTCCCGTTTATAAAAATAAGGAAGCGGGCCCGAGCGTGAACCTGCACAAGATAATAAACGAGTATATCACCTCGTATCATAATGCCGATCCCTCGGTGTACCCGAGACCCTACTTCCCGTACATGGCGTATGTCTATATTACCACTCCGACGTTTGAAGCCGATTTGACCGCGAGGGAGGGCACGGTAATGCCCGGATGGCACATGGTGCCGGATCTCTGGCACGACCTGTTCTGGGATGAAGCGATGCTTAAAGCGTTCCTCGTGCTTTCAGACGGAGTGGAGATAGAAGACAGGTGGGCTTACAGCAATGTCGCTATCGATGCTCCCTATGTGTCATTTCATGGAGGACCTGACGAGACCGAACCGGTACTCGTTGTACCGGGTCACTGGAAATGTCACAGACCAGCAGGACTATTCAACAAGAAGCAGGTGGTCGCCGTGAGCCTGGGATACGATGTACCGTGGAAATGGCGGACGCCGGAAGCCTCCTGGGATCATATCATGTACCAGCGCACGTGGATCAGGGCGCTTCTCGCTCAGAAATATAGACCTGATCCCCCAAATCCCGTCCCTTACGGTTACAAACCGATACCACCGGCTCGTACGGCATTCGTCGAAGCGATGATTGAGCAGGTCGGAATAAACAATATCGCCGCCTGGAATGACAAATATCCGGATTTTGCAGTATCATACTGGTACTTGGCCGACGATCCCGCTCCCGAGCCTGATCCTGAAGACAATCTCGAGACCAGGGATCTTACGGGCGGGTATGGAGGCGAAAGTGACTATTTCAGGTTCTCGGAGGACTGCTTTCCGGGTGAAGAGCCCGGCTCCGAATATGACTCTTTCGGGGATTGGCTTCGCCATTATGAAGATCCGCGGGATCCTGATCTCGGTGAAATACTGCTTACCGACGACGCTGAATATTTCACACTGAAAATGTCGGAGAAATACCATGAAACGGCGATAGACGCCATCCGCTTTTTCGATCCAAATCACTTGATCTTTTCGGAGTGCGACAACTGGCTCGCAGGGTCGCATCCCACTAAGTATAAACCGGTCTACCAGCTAAATCAGATTCTTCACTCGGAAGGGGAGTTCAACGAGGAACCCGGGGACAAGATCTCGGCCATCGTGTCCCAGATCTACCCGAACGTGCCCGAGAGAGGAGTGGAGTATCCTCCGGATATCGACTTGATTTCTTATCATTCTCGAGCTAACGAGTTCGTCAATATCCAGCTGACCCTGCTCGACGAGGGTAAAATAAGTACACCGTTCCCGGTATTGGTCGGGTCGTTCACCCTGAACGCCAACTGGGAAAAAGGATGGAGCTACAATTGGGAAGAGGGAGGAGAGCAGAATTGCCCCATCCAGGGTGAACCAAGGGTAGATCAGGACTGGCTGAAGTTCGCTCCGGTTCCCCACGGCTGGGACAACAATGAGAAGGAATGCCTGAACCCGAAGAAATACGGAAGAAGCAGCACCGAGACAGGGCTACTGAGGAACTGGGATGACGATGACTTTCATAACGGCCGGGGAGACGATTATAAAATCGTAACATCATCCCTTACGGAAGATATTGAGTATGAAGGAGATAATTTCATTTTTTTCATAGGCGCAGTCTGGCACGATTATTACGACAACGGGCTGGATGATGGTGAAGGTACACAGGCATCGAGCAACTGGGGTTTCGTCAACTCGATGGAGCCTCTCTGGTGCGATTGCCCCCAAGGCGATTGCCCACAATATAAGCAGCTTCACGAGAAGGCTCAAAACAGGGCGGGGTCGATTCAGAAATGGATATCCGGTGAGTCGTGGAGCAAGCAGGGTGAGTTCCCCGATCCACCTGAGACTCATGACGATTTCGGCCAGTACGAAATAGAATAAACGGATGGAACCGCTCTTCGGCTCCTGGTCGGAGAGCGGGGTTCAATGAACAACCCGGTCGGGAGAAGTAACATGAACGGGTCATTACGGTTCTATTTCCGTGGTTACCGTTGGACGCGAACTCTTCACAGACTGCTTCTGGGTGTCGCGCTCCTGTCAGGGGCGGTGAATTCCGATGTTTACAGCCTGGACCGCATCCCGCCCCCGCCGCCGCCTATCCAGGCATTGATCGACAGTGCGTCGACAGGGGACACGGTTTTCGTGTCTCCCGGCACCTACTTCGAGAACATCGACTACCTGGGCAAGGCTATCGTGGTAAAGAGCCTGGAAGGGCCTGAGAACACGGTAATAGACGGGAGCTATAATGGAAGCACGGTCTCTTTCTGCGACTGCGAAGATACATTGAGCGTGCTGGATGGATTTACTGTCAGGCATGGAACCGGAACGAAGCATTACAATATCCCAAGAGGAGGAGGTGTTGATGCATATCAATCATCATGTAAATTATTGACTTGTATAATTGAGGAGAACAGGTGCGGCATCACACCGGAGGAGGGATATGGTGGTGGAGTAGAACTCAATTACGGCACCTTAGTTATGAACGATTGCATTGTCAGAAATAACACCGCAACGAAATTTGGGGGCGGACTCTGTCTTGGTGCTGTAGAAGGTTATATATCAAACTGCCTGATAATGAACAATGAAACCACCGGTTACTTTTCTGAAACCTCCTATCGAGGCGGCAGGGGAGGCGGTTTATACGTTAGCAGCGGCAACGAATTCATCATACAGAAAAATCTCTTTTCGTGTAATACCTGTACGAGACCTGACGGCGAGTACAACGAAACCTGGGCCGGTGCTTTGATGTGTACCAAAAGCGTTGCATTGATTCGCAATAACCTGTTCATCGGCAACGCAGCGGTTTACGGCGGCGCCGTATACGTTGCCGGGGAATGCAATGGAACGACCCTGACCAGAAACCTGTTCCTGGAAAACAGTGCGGGTGATTACTGGGAGAGTGGCGCTGGCGGAGGCATTTATGCCAATGGAGGTGATGCGGATCCTGCGATCCAGAACAATACATTCGTACGGAACGGTTCGTATCGGGGTCTCGAAAACGAGCCGAGGGCGGGTTCCATAGGCCATTACAGAAGCGGGGGATGCGTAGCGAACAACATCGTGACCGAGACCCTGTCAGGGTTCGCCTGCAATATCAAATACGCGATCAACCACCACAACTGCTACTGGGACAACGCCGACGGCGACGTCTATTACCCGGGAGAGGGCGCGATCTTCCTGGACCCGTGCTTCATCAACGGCGGTCGATACAACTTCCACCTTTCGCCTTCGTCCCCCTGCATAGACGCCGGATGGGATCCGGGTCTAGGTGAAACGAAATGCGGCGAAGAATACGACATCGGGGCCTTCGAGTTCTGCGGCATCCCGACGGCGATTCCGTGGTACAACATGCTGCACCCGGTTATCGCCGTGTCCGACTCTTTCTTCTGGGAGGCCGGGCTCGAGGGTAGTGAGAGTCGGTCGGACACCCTCGTCATCAGGAACAAGGGAGTTCGGGACCTCGAGTATTCGGTCGACACACCCTCCGTAGACTGGCTCGAGGTGGAGGGAGCCCTGGAGGGCGTGCTGCGTCCGAATATAATCGCCAGGATTATGCTTCATTACGATAATGGCGGTCTGACAATAGGCGCATATATTGATACGATGCTCATCGAGTCGAACGACCCGCATCGTCCCCTGCTGAAATTGCCCGTATCACTTTCCATCTACTCCCACGGCACAATCCGCGTGCCGGAGGTCATGCCGACAATCCGTTCCGCCGTCGAGGTGGCCGCGGACGGCGACACTGTGCTGGTTTCTCCCGGCACATACGCCGGCGAAGAGAACCGCGAAATAAACTTCCTGGGAAAGGCGATCGTTCTGAAGTCGGGGTATCCCCATACAGAGACGGTCATCGACTGCGGAGGCCTGGGAAGAGGTCTCATTTTCGATTCGGGCGAGACCGTCGATTCCCGGGTCGAGGGGTTCGTGATAAGGAACGGATATCACGAATCTCAGGGCGGCGGCATCTACTGTTATGAATCGTCGCCTGTAATACTCGGCTGCAGGATCGAGGATTGCGGAGCGGGCGCCGAAGGCGGGGGAATCTACATCAGGAGGGGCGCGCCCTCCCTGGAAAGATGCCGGGTGACAGGCTGCAGCACCGAGAACGGCGGCGGTATCCGTCTCTACCTGTGCACGTTCAACGTTCTGAACTGCACCATCGCCGACAATTCCGCCGGGAACAAGGGCGGCGGTTTCTTTTCATACAACTCAAACCTGTATATATCGAACAGCATCATCCGCGGCAACACCGCGACTTCGATAGACTATTACGGCGACACGCCCACGATCACCTTTACGAATATTGAAGGGGGCTGGCAGGGAGAAGGCAACATCGACCTGCCGGCGATGTTCGCGGGCGGCGGCGACTACTCGCTCCTGGAAGGCTCCCCCTGCATCGACGCCGGCAATCCAGAAACCCCGAACATCCCCTGGGGCGGAGCGAGACGAGACATGGGCGCCCTCGAGTTCGACAAGGGCTGGTACCTCGACGGATCGGGGAACTTTGTCCGCAAACCAATCCTTCTCAACCGGAATCCGGACCAGCGCCATCGATCTCCCGAAATCTCATACCGGGTCCCCGCGAATCTGATCCCCTGATTCACCAGTCTGTATTTCAGCGTATCACTAGTTTTATCGAACCCGCTTAACTCATATTACGAATCTCACAGGTTTCAATCCGATAGCAGGATACGGTTCCGCGTTATTCGCAGACCATACAGGGCGAACGGGACATTCATTCAGGCAACTCTTTCCCCTGCTCCCGTCACCGCGAATTTGAAGAGGGAGCGCCTTTCCGCCAGGCGGACATAGCGGAGTCATCCGGGGAGGGGGTCAGACGGTCGATACTCGGGAACACGTGTTCCCGCTCGGGGCCGTAAAAACATTGTAACCTCCACCGGCTGAAGGGGTTGTTGCGGGGGCGACACTTCCCGAGCAGGGCTGGGACTGGGAGCGTGTGCGACCAGCGGGTTGGGAGGGATCAGAAGCGCTGATGTCTGAGCTGCAGGATGGCGGGAAGCTGCGAGCGGGTGCGAGCAGCGCGGGAAGAGAACAGCGAGTTTCAGCGTTTCCCGGAGCGAGGGTTAGCAGAGCAGGATGACACAGCGTGCTCCGCAGGGCGGGAAGGCGTTCCCTCTTCGCATTGTTCGTGTCGGAATTCCTGCAGTCAATTTCCCGCCTCGAACCGCAGTCGATACCGTATCTTCGAGTAACGCGGCGGAAATCCGGGGTAAACCCATTTACGATGCTTCCATGTCTCTATGATAATCAATTCACTTCCAGGCATCGCAAATAGCTCCCTGCAGCCGGAGGAATTTCACCCGTCGGATACGACACGGCGGATGCGTTGACAGGGGCGGCGCAATAAAACTTGACAGAGGAACGAGAAGCAGTTGTGATCTGCTAGATCCGCTCCTGATCTGATGGAAACAGGGGTATTCATCGGCGGGAACCTGCCCGCGAAGGGGTTGAAAATGCACGAAATGGGAATCGCCCGAAGCATCGTCGAGATAGCGATCTCGGCGATACCTCCGGAAATCGAGAACCCGCGGATCGAACGGGTCAACTTGAGGATCGGAAGGCTTACCGCCGTGATGCCGGAGAGCCTGCGTTTCTGTTTCGGCATCGCCGCCAGTGAGACGCCGCTTGCCGGCGCCATGCTCGACATTGAAGAAACCCCGATCGTGGCCGAGTGCGGCGAATGCGGCGGGAAAACGACGATGGAACAGCCGCCGTTCGTCTGCGGTTTCTGCGGTTGCAACAGGATAACAATTGTATCGGGACGCGAACTCGCCGTTCTCTCCATCGAGATGGAAGATCCCGAAACGGGAACAGCTGCGGAGGGTGACAGGCTGGGTGGTTGAATCGTCGAGAATCTTCGGGGAAGTCGAATCGCCTGGAAACTTCGGGAAAATTGAATCGCCGGGGAACTTCCCGGCGTTCCGGAGCACCTTATTTTCTGAGCGCCGCTTTCGAAAACAGATGCTCCGGGATTTCCACATCGAATTCGATGGAGTCTATTATCAGTTCGGTTCCCTTGCCCCTTGACAGGGCATCCTTGAAAACCATCCTCCTGGGATACCATCGCTGATCAACCTGGAACATCTCGAGTATCTCCGCCGTCTTAAGGAGTTTTCCGCTCTTGGCGAACCGGTCTTCCCGAAGCGCGAGCATCCTCTCCTTGTCCACCCATATTTTCCGCGAGTGGTAAGCTGCGTCTTCGACGACGGCGGTCAGTTTAATCACCCAGCAATCACGTTCGAGTAAAAATTCGGATCCGATGATTTCAGCAGCGTATGTATCCGCCAGCCGGCGGTCTTCCAGCATATCCTCGTAGGAAAAATCCGAGCCCATCATCGACTGGCGCAGCATGTGCCCGGCTATCCGGATGATACGATCCGACTGCGGCGAGTACATCCAGAGCTGGTCTCCCAGTTTCAGCATCTTGGTGCCCTTCTCCCGGGTCGGCGCCAGGTACTCGCTGAAAGATTTTTCCGAGCCCTCGACCCATGATTTCGCAGTCATGGTGCGGTCGCCGCGGCGGCCGTGGACTATCATGGTGTAGGTGGCCGATCGATTGCCGGCGATAGTGTTTTCGTCGATCAATTCAAGTATTTCGGCGCTGGTGGGCGTTTCAGCCGACACGGTGACCGGCAGAATTCCAAGCAGGAGGATAAGCACGAGTTTCATAAACCAATCCTTTTGCGAACTCCGATTCCGGGATTCGTGATCAGACTTCCAGCTCCTTGAAGAGCTGGGCCGTCCGGCGTTTGTAGATTCCGACACCTGACAGCGCCGTGCCGAGAACCGTAGCGAACAGGCCGGGGAAGAAGCCGATATACAAGGTTTCGGTGGTGATGCGCGCCCGTATCACCGCCGGAAACATCATGTTCACATTTTTTATCAGTGAGCTGATATCCCATCCCTGCGTCTGCAGCCACCAGGCTAATCCCAATCCGAGGGCGGTTCCCAGAACCGACCCCGCGAGTCCGATACATACCGATTCGTAAATCATCGAACGATACACGTGACCTTTATGTTCTCCGATGGCCAGGCGAAGGCCTACTTCTCCGTACCGGCGCAAGCCCCCCAGAAGACCTACATTCCAGAGGACTACGGACATCAGCGATACAAAAACAAACACGAGAATTCCTGAAAAATATTCGCCCATTTCCAGGTAGTCCGCCAGGTTGCTCGTCTCTTTCAGCGTGCCCATCACCGGAGCGAATTCATCCTCCACATCCGTATAGCCGGCATTGAATCCGTCCACCATCAGGGCGGCTTCTTCATCATCGTAAATCAGGTTTTCCCGGTAACCCAGGATTTCTCCGCAGGCATCCTCCATGTCGAGGGCTCGCTGAATGTCGGTTATATCCGCGATCACGGCGCCGCGGTCCATGATCAGAATTCCGAAACGGATCGTGCCGGCTACCGTGAAATTGTGCATGGCCATGCTGCCGTACATGGTGGAGGTGAGCAGTGTGGCGGATTCGCCCGGTTGAACCTCCAGCCTCCCGGCCAGCTCATCGCTGATCAGGATTTCGCCGGGAGTCCGTGGCATCCGCCCCCTGACCAGCGCGTTTTCTATATTCAGGGTTTCGATTTCCCCCGTTCGGGGCGAAAGAAGATCAACACCCATTCCGAATACCGGACCCTGGGAACGTGTCTCGCCGAACTCATCGGGAATGTCGAGCAGCCCTCCGAACTGAATCCGTTTCACCCATGTCATTTCGGGATACCGCCGCTCCAGATCGGCCGTTATTCGCTCTACTCCGAGCAGGGCCAGGTCATTGGGCTTCTGGTCTTCGTTTTCGGCATAAGCCCTGCTCATCACCTTCACGTGCCCCGTGGCGAACCGGGCGGTGGAATCGACCAGCTCGCTGAATACGCCTTCCATGTATGCATGCATAAAAACCGTAATAGCTACGCCGATGGTGACGATCAGGATGGGAATGAGGCTGCGCTGCCGGTCGCGCAGCAGTCCGTTTACCAGAAATCTTATCACTGTATCTTCCCCCTGATTGCATCGGTCGGTCTCATTTTCGTGATTCGACGGGTCGGCAGGTAGCTGACTATGGTCGTGGTTATAAGCACGATGAGCGTGGTGCCGGCGACCAGGCCCAGGCTGTAGGCGGGGTAAATCGTATCAGCGATGGTCAATCCGTAATCGTCGGTGCCGCCGGGCATGGTCCATCCGACGGAAGCCTGGTAAGCCAGAAGGGGAAAGCCGTACAGCGCCGCCAGCACGGCCGCCAGCACCGAGTGCATGGCGCCTTCGACGGTGAACAGGGTGATGACCTGCCGCTGGGTCATTCCCAGGGCGATATGGGTTCCGATCTCTTTCTGGCGCCTGAAAATAGACAGCACCTGGGTGTCGAAAATAGCCAGCATCGCCAGGGACATGAGGATAAGGAACATGATGTATCCACCGATCGATTTCACCTCGATCATTTCCCGGATTTCTGTCAGCAGGAAATAGTGATCCTTGAAATCCCAGCCTGTAATCGTCCCGGTGAAACCCGTGTCGACGGATGTAACCAGTATGGTTGCATCGTTTTCCAGGTCCAGCATCTCCCTGTGCTTTGCCAGGGGAATCCAGAGCACTCCCAGATCGAGCGTCGGCACGTTGGTTTTGAAAATATGGGTGATTTTCACCTCGGCGGCGTCGAAGGTGCCGTTTGCGTCGCGCCAGCGCACAGTCACGTAATCGCCGATCGTCAATTTACAGTTTTTTGCGAAGCGGGTGCCGATCATGGCCGGGATTTCGTCATTTTCTGTCACCAGGCTGGACGAGGGCAATTGAATGATCCTCTGATCGGGATCGATGCCTTTCAAAAGGATATTCTGGATGCGGCCTTCAGGATACATGGTGGCCTGCGATACGAGAATCGGCGTCAGTTTATCTTCTGCAACCGCCTTTTCCACGGCGTCGGACAGGGAGGCGTGACTCTCTTCGATGGTGAACGGGTCATAGGGGTCGTAATTCTCCTGCCAGTATTGCCCGCCGCCGATCTCCCATTCGATGGTATCCCGTCTCGCCTGCTGATCCCATCCGTTGAGAAGCCCTTTGTTCCAGATGATTACGATAAATGCGAAGGAAAGGACGAAAACATTCAGCCAGGTGCGCAGCCGGGCGCCCGTAAGATTCCGCCAGGCCAGTTTCAGTGCAATCATGCCGTCCCTCCGGGATGAGGATCCTCCAGGATTTCATCGCCAACCACCCGCCCGTCATCCAGGCTGATCTTGCGGCGCAGATACTTGATGACCTTGTCATCGTGCGTGGCGAAAATGAACGTTGTGTTCAACTCCCTGTTCAGCTTCTCCATGGTCTGGAGGATGTTATGGGAATTCTTCGCGTCCAGGTTGGCGGTAGGCTCGTCGGCCAGAACGATTTCGGGTGATTTCACCATCGCCCTGGCTATCGAAACCCGCTGACATTCGCCGCCGGACAGCTGGGCCGGGCGGGATTTCAGCTTATCCGTCAGGCCCACCCATTCGAGGATCCGGTTCACGGCCTTCTTCCTCTCGTCGGAGGACATCTTCAGAAGCAGCAGCGGCAGTTCGACATTTTCGTAAACATTGTAGACGGGCAGCAGGTTGTATGTCTGAAAAATGAAACCGATGTGCCTGCTGCGAAGGTCGGCCGCTTTTCTGGGATTCAGGCTCCGGACCGATTGCCCGAGAACGGATACTTCGCCGCGGGTAGGGCTGTCGAGTGAACCGATTATATTCAGAAGGGTCGTCTTGCCCGATCCGCTGGGGCCGACGAAACCCGCGAACTCACCTTTCCTGAAACTCAGACTGAGATTGTTCAATGCAGTGAATTCACGCCTTCCCATGGGGAAGGTTTTGACCAGATCGCTGATGGAAATCAGAACTGAATTCTCCATTTGTTCGCCTCTTCCGCTGAAATTCCGGAAACACCCGTCAATGATTAAAGGACACCGTCAATTGAACGCCGCGGTTTCCCAGACCTCCCGCCCCGCCGGCCGCCGGGGAAACCGAACCGTTATCAGAGAGGAAATAGCAGCTTAGATGAATCATCCACCGGTCATATGATCGCTGCCAGTTGAAAAACTGAAAAAACGAATCCGTTTCCCAGGTGAAATAACTGAAGAACGAAACCATATCCATGAATCCGACCGGGCAGGATAACGAAACACACGAAATCCTGGTTCTCTCCCCGTCGTCGAGCGGCCCGTCCCCGGTGGATATTCTCAGGTGTTCCACCGTGGCGGTCAGGCCGTTCCCGAGCGGGAAAGTATAATCCGAACCCAGGGTCAGGAATGAACGGTAATCGGATTCGACGCCGGAAAAGTCGGTATGAACCAGGACGGATTCGAACCATAGACCGGCTCCCGCATCCCAGTAGCCGTCGAGGGCTATCCTGTTTTCAGCCAGGCCGTCCGGCTGAACCGACCTGTGATGAGTCGACAGAGCGGCTTCCGCATTCCCGATCGGAAACACGAATCTGCATCCGGCTTCCGGTGTCTTCTCTTCGGTCGCGCACGACTCCCACCCTTTGAGATCGTCGTTGCCGTAGAGCCCCCAGAACCAGGCGCCGGCGTTATTCGTAAAATCGTACCTCAGGCGAAGACCGTATACACCCCTCGTGAACTGGAGCGGGTCTTTCGGATCCAGCTGATCGAACCACATGAGCGATCTCAAAATCCTCGCCGGGCCGAAGTTGATTTTCTGCAGGCCGAGCCGGGCTTCAAAACGGGGAGTCCTCAAGCGAATCCAGGCGCGGTATGGATCGAGATCCAGATTATCAACCGCTCCGCCCGGATTATCCGCCCGGAAGAAGGTGGCTGCATCCGCCGACAGTTCCGCATCGAACCGGGGTGAAAAATTCAGATCCAGCAGCGGCAGGTACCTGGCGCTCGCGTACACTGCATCGTTTTCAAACGCCGTGATTCGCCCCAGGGTCGAAAACATCCCGCTGAAATCGACTGCGGGTTTCGACGCTGAAAGCGTTCCGGCCGCTGAAACGAAAACCAGAAATATAAGGCCGTATCTCATCTTACCCGGCATTCACTTACGGGGGTTCGACCGATGCAGGACCTGCCTCAGGTTTCGATCCGTATTCAAGATTTCAACCAATCGGTCTGCAGCTCTCGTATTTATTTTGCAGCTCGACCGCTGCCATTCTCTACCTTCAACCAGGCCAAAGTCAATATGATTGTCTTTCTGTGACGCAACGCAGGAAGCATATCCTGTCAGGCCGGTAATACAGTCAGGCCGGTAATACAGTCATGCCGGTAATACAGTCATACCGGTGTAAAATTGTAAATCCGATTTACAATTTTACACGGTTCCCGGGCAGACTCGATCGATACACCCGGATGCCAGGGGAGGTAATCACTTTACAGAGGAATAACTGTTCGGTCCCTTCCGGACTGAGCTCAACCGGCTTCACCGGGACTTTGCCCTGCCTGCACAATCCCGATGATTCCATGGCAGTGAATCACGGGCATCGTATTTACAGCAAGCCGTCTCTTTGTCTGAAAGACCGTGGATCAGGAAAATGGATCAGTTGTTCGGGCCGCCGGGGGTAGGGTCGGTGAAGAGGAGCCATTCGTCGCCGCCGTCGGGAAGTCTCCCGGTGGAGATATCGGTTTGCTGGCGACCGAAAATTACGAAGTCGAGTTTCATCAGGCTGCCGTTGCGCTCTGCGAAAAAGCCTATCTCCTCGCCGTCCTTATCGAGCTTGAAGGGGCAATGGAGCGGTCCCTGACTCGTGTCGTCATCCGCCCAGACCAGCAGGAAATCGCCCGCTTTCATCTGGATCTCCGGGAGCTTGAACTTATAGGGCTCCTGCAGATCATCGGTAACGAATACATCCTCGAGCACGAATGCTTTGCTGCCCCCGTTGTACAGCTCGAACCAGTCGTCGTATTCGCCGTACTCGTCCGCGAAACAGGCATCGTTGCTTGCAAGGAACTCGTTGATACAGAGGCCGGAGGGCCTCATAAACAGAACCTCGAGGCTGTCCACGGCTTCGCAGTACACCGCGCCGTCCGTCCTCTCCGCGGAGGCTTCGATGAAGTACGTGCCGTCTACCGCGGTGGAAGGCACTGAGAACTCCTGGATGAATTCCTGGTCCTGTCCCGGTCCCATGGAGAAGAGGAAAGTTGCGGTATCGCCGTTATACGGCCACCGGATCCCGTCGGAAAGTCGCACGTTGTAGGGAACGGTACCCCACTGCCAGCGTTTCGATACATTGGCGACCGTAAAAATGATGGTTCCCTGTTCACCGGGGAGTATTGAGTCGGGCTCGCAGGAGATCTCAAGGGTTACCGGGGATTCCCAGCTGTTCGGCGCGAGGGGGGTCGGCGTCTCGGTCGGTGCTGAGAAATATCCGCCGTCCCGGTACCTGCAGTAAGAGACATCCGCTTCCGGCATACCGTAGCGCAGGCTGTCCACCGGGCTCTCGAAGGTATTTGACGGGTCGAGGAGGAAGAGGGTTGATGCCGCAGTGTCGGCGCGGAAGTCGGTATGCATCAGGCCCTCCAGCGGTTCCCCGTCGAGCCAGACAAGCAGGTAGCCCCAGGGTTCCACGACGCAGCCGTCGGGGAACGGCCATTCCTCGGTGCCGTTCGAGAGGGACAGACCATCCAGGGAGACGATCTCGTCCGAGAAATTGTAGATTTCACCCCAGGGATCAAAGTCACCCGCTTCATCGCTCAGCACGGTTCGATTTTCCACCAGAACCTCGTTCAGGTACAGGTTTACCGAAGATGGCGGAGTGATACTGTCAACATGGGCGTGGACGTAGGTGACGCGGCCCTGAACGAATTCTATTATTTGCGTTGTCGATTCCTCGAAGTAGGCGTTGTCCTCGAAGAAATGCTTGAGATAGTCGCGGCGCCCGTCATCAAGGACCAGTCCGTGGGCCGCCTCCACGTGAGGGGTAAGAGAGGTGGTGTTGAACTCTGTCGCCACGAGGTACTTGAGGATCCGTCCGAAGCGCCGGCGGAACCTCGGAACTTCGACCATGCGGTTCCAGAGCCGGTTGAACCGATCTTCGACGGGATTTTCCTGGGTGCCGATGGTGAGAGGCATGAACTTGTTCCCCATGGGTCTGCCGAAGGTCATATCGAGGTCCCAGGGAATGAGGCGCCAGCGGTCGACGGCGTTGTCGTGGTAGAGCATATAGTTATGACCGATGAAATCGTTGTTTCCGAGCAGCACCTGCAGGGCATACCAGGTTAGAGCCTCGTCTATATCGAAAAGCTCCTCCGCGCGATCCTCGAAGATCCCGTCGGGTGTCATCGGTGAGAGCAATTCGGTAAGCCTGATGATCTCGATCACAGAGTCCCGGTTGCCCATTTTCAAGTCATACCGTCGATCGTACTCTTCCCTGGTGCCGGATCTTTCGAGGGTGCCCTCGCATTCGAATATCGAACCTTCCGGATCCAAACCCCGCGCAGCTGCGAAGACCGTGTCGACATGCTCCACCCGCGTATACACTCCGCGGAAGTCCTCGTTTCGCCACAACAGCACGTGAGAGGCGTCGGGAGTCAGGATGCCGACATCTCTGAAGAGTTTGTACGCCTGCTGCTCGCGAATGAGGGATGCATCCCCCCTTGCGGAATTGCAGTTCATCACGGCGCTTTCCAGCACCGGATCATAAGTATCGAACCTGAATTTATGAGATTTCTTCGGACAGTACCTGCTGGTGGACCCCATGTAACGGAGTTCGGCTTCCGCAAAATAGCCGTCCGCATTGAGAATTACATCCACATAATAGTTTTCGAACACGTGAGTGTTGAGCTCTTCGAGGGCGCCTTCGCTGATGATATACATGTACCAGGGGAGCGTTGATTCACCTCGAGATACGGGGATCGCCGCAGCCGCGGAGGACAACCAGCTCTCGTTTCCGAAAAGGTCGACGGCTGACACCCTGTACAAGTATTCCTGTCCGGGATTCACGTTCCGATCCAGATACCTGCGGAGCGGTGTCGGCTCCACTGTGATCGGCAGGTAGGGCTGGGAGGCACCATCTTTCCTGTACACCGTGTATCCGGCAACGTCGGCGGTATTCATCTCCTTCCAATAGACGATGTTCATGCCATACCCGCCCGTCGCCTCGATCCAGCCGACTACGGGAGGAGGTTCGGAATCCGGACTCCATGTCGCCACCACGATATTGGCAAGCATCGTTTCGCCGATCACGGGAGAAAGGACGACGTTGAGCTGGTCGTCTTCCACGGTCACGAACGACCTGTGTTCAAGGGCGTAGTTATGCTCGACAAGATCCCAAATATCGAGATCGTCGAGCACGGTCCGGCCCTCTATAATCACATCCTGAACCCGCTGCCCCGACCAGTCGTGCTCCGTCTCGATGAAACCCAGCTTCACGATATACGTGCCGTTCGACACGTCGAACTTGTATCCCTCCAACCCTTTGCGGTTGTTCTTGTAAAGGTCCGAATCCTGATCGCCGCCGACGTAGGTCTGCCTGTTCCAGGGGAACTCGGATCCCCCCACGTAGCCCGCCTGCCATTCGACCGAGTACTCGCGATCCGTGTAGTAGACAAAGGGTTCAGTGCCGATGTAGGCCGAGTCGCCGCTGTTGAAGGCCACGATATCAGTCACGGTTTCGATTCTGAGGCTCTCGGCCGTCGTCGGACAGGAGAAAAGGAGTAAGAACGCCGGAACCGTCAGCATGAAAAGAGCCCATGCAGGGGTGTATTCGCGTGTAGTCGGCAATTTTGTCGAATTTTTATTCACAAAAGGCTCCGGCGCTTAGCGCACGGCTGCCGCATAGACGAACCTGCGTCTGAGGTTTTTAGATTCAGCAGCATGGCCGTTCCGATGCCGCATATAGTATAACCGTGTTCACCGGAAACGTCCACTTTAGTGAAACGGGAGGGGTGCTGATATTTAAAGGCTGGTCCGACACGGTGCGCGGGAATGGTCCGGAAAACGATTGCTGAGCGGATTTCAGTGACGGGACGCGGAAGAATGCGCGGGGTCAGTGTTCCTTCGTCCAGAAGACTTCGATCCCCGAGTTCCCTCCCGCTTCGTAACTCGTTTCGAGCTTTATCCGGCGATTCAGCAGGTAGTTGAGCTTCACCAGGAACGCGGATGATTCGTCAAGGCTCTGTTCGTATCTTATCATCAATTTCGGACTCAGGTACTTGCCGACGGCGAGGCTGCCGGCCTCTCCCTCCTCGTTCGGCTGAAAATACTCGATAGTGTCTACGCCGAGGTGCTCCGCCGCTTTTTGCTGGAGACTCGCCAGCCCCAATCCCACGAGCAGTGCGCCTGCATCGGCGTCGCCGGATCCGCCGCCGGCGGTGACCAGGAGGGTCAGGATTTCTCCTTCGCTCATTTCAGGATCCGATATGAGCGATACGTGCGGTTCCCTGGCGGTTCCCGTCACCAGAATGCGGACTACCGCGTCTTCGACCTCCGTTCGCAGAGCGATATCCAGGTCCGGATCGGGTTCGGTTTGTCCGTATAGAGTGACCAGTCCCTTTTCCAGGTTGAACTGACGCCCCATGAACCTGTAGCTGCCCCGGCGGGCTTCCACGGTGCCGGAGGCGACCACCGGAACCGCCGCCGCGGGTCCGGGAGATGATACCACCTCGAGATCGGCCCCCACCTCCACCTCGAGTCCCGGCCCCCTGAGCCAGACTTCACCGGGAACCAGAACCTGGAAATCGAGATCCAGGGCCTGGAGCCGATCGCCTGCAGCGGTTTTTGTTTTGTCCGCCTCGCCCGTGCTGTCCGCCCCGTTCCCCCTGTAAGGGTCGCTTTCACCCGCTGGAGGCTCCCACAGCAGGGCGATCCCTTCGACCGGGTGGAGCTCGGGCGGCGGGGGAGGAAGCTCGATGACCCCGGAGATCGTTTCAAACCGTCCCCGCACTTCCGGGGAGCGTGCTGTGCCGCTCACGGTCGCGGAACAATGCGCGGCGAGCCAGGACCGCGAGTCTATAGTGGCCTTGATCCGGTCGAGCCGGAGTTCGCCGGAGAGATCGAAGTCGGGAACGGGTGCGGAGCCTGGCATCGGAGAAGCCGGATCGGAAGCGGCAAACGGGATAACCTGCTCGAGCACACCTCTGGCGTCCATATTCAACCGGCATCTTCCTTCAAGTTCCAGGCCCGGCGGCATGACCGCGTTGAGAGCCTTCAATTCGAACCCGGAGGCTTTGATCCCGCAGTGGACGGCGGATGCGGGGTCGGGAGCCCATCCCGCGGGTTCACTGCTCCAGCGGCCCGGCAGGCTGAGGTCGCCCGACAGGAGGAGGCTGTCGCCGCCGGACAGTTCGAAACCGGCATGAACACCGGATACCCGGGAGTCGCCGGGAGGGATGATCCGCGCATCTCCCTCAAGCAGCAGGTCTTCACCGGCGGAGCGGGGAGAAGCCTTTACCGAGAAGACGACCGAGCCGAAGGGATCCTGAAGCCTGCCCCCTACCCTTGCGTCCGCCTGCAAATCGAGTCCGAGCCCCTTCGTCCGGAAAGGCTCGACCGGAAGGGAAGCCAGGACTTCAGGGGGCAGTGACAGATCAACCTGGAGGAGCCCGCTCACCGTATCGGCACGGACGGATCCCTCCGCGCGCACCGACCCCAGCTCCCCGGCCAGGACGAAATCTTGAAGACGGGTTTCTCTCGTGTTCGGATCGATCAGGAGGTTGAACGGTCGTCCGGTTTGCAGGGTATGCTCTTCGAATCTAAGACCGAGGTGTTGAACTGTGGTTCCAAAGGCCGGAGACCGGTCCGCGGATGCAATGGACGCGACATCTGCTATGAGCCGGCAGCCAAGGGTTTCGCCGTCGGCACGAAGCTCCGTCTGCATCGGGAAAGCCGCCAACGTGTCGGCGGGGAGAATGGCGGTCAATTCGACGAGCTCCAGCGAGGTGTCGCCGGCTATAGTAAGATCGGATGCACGCAGGAGGAACCGGCGCTCCGCCGGGTCGTGATCCAGGCTGATCTCGTACCGGGGAACGAGCAGATCGGGCAGCAGGGCCCTGCCGTCGCACTCCAGGCTGACAACCGGATTCGAGAGCGGTCCGGACACTCCGAAGGCGGCATCCACGGTTACGTCGAGATCCCGGGTCGCAGCTCCCAGTCGCCCCAGGAGCTGCCGGTCGGGCACCTCCAGCTCCCCGCGAAGATCCGCCGTCTCGACGCCGAGTCTGCCGGTCAGGTCGAATCGCAACCCCGGCAAAGACAGACCGAGTGAGTCGATGTAAATCTGACTTTTCCTCCCACGCAGGCAGGCGCGGCATTTCTCGATCCATTCCGTGGGGCCGAGGTCGAGGTTCAGATCAATCACCTGATCCGAGAGATCGGGAAGCCCGCCTTTGGAGCGGGATGCCAGGCCTTCCCTGAGCGCCGCCAGGTTCAGGTCCGCCCCGGCTTCGAGCCTCCCCCGGATCATCCCGAGATCGTCGATTTTCAGATCGTGGCCCTGCGGGAGCAGGCGGGAGAGATGCTCGGGGCCGGGAAGACGGAAGTCGAGCCGGATACGGCCGCGAACCGCATCGAAGCCCATTGAGGGCTGAAGGTCCGTCTCCAGTTCCAGGCGGACACTTTCATGTACGGGCCAGGAGGCCGCGAGGAGGCTGTCCGGAAGCCCGCGGGTTCCCAGTTCCGGCAGAAGCGCCATGAGGCCGGGTAACGGGGAGCCGGCCCACTCGCAGTCGAGCGACGCCGTAAGATTACGGCTCCGGTCCAGCGTCGCATCAAGGCGGTATTCGCCGAGTTCACCCGTCAAGCGGAGGTTCCGCGCGTCAAGGGTGGAATCGGCGGGATTGAAGGCGACCCTGCAGTCCAGGACCGGCGCTGTCGCCGGCGGGGATTCTTCGTCCGTTATCGTTTCAAGAATGATCGGCGAACAGGTGACGAGAATCGTTTCCGCCGCCCTGACCTCGAAGAACCAGTCCATTTGAAGGTAGTTTACGCGGGCGGCCAGCGTACCGGCGACGGAAAGCGAGTCCAGATCGCCTTTCAAGGTAAGCGATTCCAGCTCCCACCGTCCGGCGGCGTCGCTGACAGTCAGCGTGTCGAGAGTCAGTTTCGAGGGACTGGCGGTCGAAAGGTTCAACGAGCCGTCGATAACGAACGGGCCTGTCCGATTCCGTTCATCGAACCGGATGTTCCCGCCGCGGATCGAGAGGTGTTCGAGTTCGATGGGCGGGGTCATCGCATTCAGGTCGGGCGGAAAAACGGATGGGGCGGGCTCTTCCTGTTTTTCATCGGACGCCGGTTCCGCAGCCGGGGGCCGGTGTCTGCGGATGTTCGGCAGGTCGGCTTCCAACCCGCGGATCCGCAGGTGTTTTACCGAGATCTCCCTGCGAATGAGACCACCGAGTTTCACCCGCAGGTCGAGTTCATCCGCACAGGCAAGAGTGTCGCCGGCGGCGGTCCACAGATAGCCGTGAACCCGCAGGCGATTCAGAGCGTCCCAGTCGATCCCGGAGACGGACATCTCACCGGGCAGCCGTTTACTCAATATTCTAAGACCGGCCGACGCGGTTCCTTCCCTCAACGGGGGGATGGTCAGGAGTAAAAGCGGCACGAGCAGCAGGCATACCAGGAGAATGAAGCCGACACGCAGGATCGGACTCCTGCGGCGCCGGCCGCCGCCGGGTTTCTTTTGCGGCTTCGTTCCGTTTGGATCTTCAGTATCCCTGTTCATCCCGATGGTGAACCCGCCCTTTCTTATCCTTTATCAGTACGCATGTCCAATCGAGAAATGGAACGCCCAGTCGGCTCTTACAGCCCGGCTTCCGGTGAGATTGTAAGCGCTGTCGATCCGAACAGGCCCCACCGGTGTGAAGATCATGATCCCGCTTCCGACGGCCCACTCGAGATCGACGACGCCGAACTTCTCCCTGCGTTCCCAGACCTTTCCGGCATCGATAAAGAGCGGCATCCCGAACCATGAGGTCAACCGGAAGCGCAGCTCGGCGCCTGCAAGCAGCCTCGCCTCGCCGCCGACCGGATTGTTTTCGCCGTCGAGAGGGCCGAGCCCGCGACGGGGGTATCCTCTCATCGAGCTGTTGCCGCCGGCAAAGAAGCGTTCGCCGGGCAGGAGAGCGTCGCTGCCCCCCAGCGGAGCGGCCGTTCCCAGATCGAGCCGCCCCGCAAGAACCAGTGCCGGTATCAGCGGAATGTAGGCCGACGCCCCCGCTTCCCCGGAAACGAACGGGTAATCGGACACGAATCCCGGCGGAGCGACCTCCGCCCTGACGCGGAAACGGAACCCGCGGCCGGGATCCAGGAGGTTGTCCGTGTAATTGCCCTGACGGGTAACCGCGAATGTGAGCTGCTCCCCGGGGTTGAAATCGGGCAGATCTTCATTCGCCGAATGACTAAGCACTTCGACATGGGAGATACCCGTCTCGAACTGCCACTGGTTGAACCAGTCCGGCTTGAAGATGACGGCCGCGGTCAGCTCCTCGCTGTTGGAGTCGTATGCGTCCTCTCGCTCAACCTCGTGAGCGAGACGTATGTGGCTTTGCGCCCGGGGAGAGGGCATCGAAGGCCACCAGGAGATGCTTTCGACCTGCCACTGGTTGGGGGACCAGGCGCCCCCCACGCTGAATCCGCGACCGCGTCGAAACAGGTTGCGGTGTTTCCACGAAGCCTTGATCCGCCAGTAGTGGTCGGTCCAGGTTCCGGCGCTGGCGCTGGTCACGCGATAAAGCCTGGTCGTCAGGTGAGCCTGCAGCTCCAGTTCTCCTTCAGCGACGGGCTCCGTTCTGAGCTGCACCATGCGGAGGATTTCCAGATCCCTGAGGTCGGCGCGAACCCGGTCGAGGCGCGCCGGCGAGTAGACTTCACCGATGATCGGATTCAGACGCAGCTCGGCGAGGGGGACGAGATCGGGAGGCAGACCGTCGACATCGATCGAGCTGATTCGATACAGGTCGCCCGGCTGCACATCATAATCGAGAATCACGTTTCCGGACGGCAGTATCCGCGGTCGGGATTCAACCGTCACCATGGCGTAGCCCGACTCCTGCAGGAGGTCTGCGATGAGCGACGCGGTTTCCTCCACCCGCCGGTCCGAATAGCGGTCATCCGCCGCTTCCAGTGAACGCAGCGAATCGGCGGCGGGTTCCAGATGCCGTGGAATCCCCGTGATCGTCACTGCCTCCACCCTTACCCGCGGTCCGGGTATAATACGCAACCGGAGATCGAGGGAACGCTCCATGAGATCGGGGATGAACTCGGTGCTGATCTTTGAGGAGGGATACCCCTCGCGTGCGAGGAACAGCCGGCTGCGGCGGATATCATCTTCGAGTTTATCCGGTGAAAACGGAGGATATTTGCGGCCGGTGAAGCCTAATCGCCCGCCAAGGGCCAGCCCGTTCCGGATCTCGTCCAGGAGGCCGGGCAGGCCGGGTTCCTGTTCGGATACGGAAAGGGGATCGAGGATCAGGGCGAAACCGGTGACGGTCCATCCGGAATATCGGCTGCCCGAATCCGGTGCGATCGCCGGGTCGAGGGTGGAGTCGGCTCGAGCTGGAAAACCCAGAAGCAGGAAGGTTAGCACGGTCCATGAAAGCGCCGCACGAAGCCGCAAGCCGGTTGAAGTGCGCGCTTCAACCATGCTTTTTCAGCCCCCGACCGCCGGAAGCTGTCCGCTTACCGCATTCATTTCGAATCGAAATTTTATTCACACTAAGGAAATCCTCATTCGAGCCGCGCTACCCGGGCGGGAGAAAAATGATCTCCAGCGACGAAGGTTGATTTTCCCTGGTTTGAACGCTCAGCAGAATTTTAGTCTTTTTCTCAGAGGAGGTTCCGCGGTTCTCAAACCGGGTAAATTTCGTTGTCTTATAATTATCCGACCATGGAATCTCAGTCTTTTCCCAGCCGTCATCGAGGCACTGCCGTAATTGCACCCCAAGATTTTTATATGCGTTCCTGACCTCCTGAACCGATTGACCGTTAAGCATGTCGCATTTCAATTGATACTCCGGTTCTTCACCGACATCATGCACGGGAACGACCCTGGTCGTCCGGGCGGCGGGCAGTTTTATTTTCGAATCGTAATACTCTTTACCGCCCAGGAGACTGCCGTGATAGGAGCCTTTCAGTTCGGCAAACCGGGTTCCCACGCTCCGGAGGATTGTTTCAACAGCGGAGCAGAACTCGTCTGCAGCGGCGTCATACGTGACGGGTTCCGCGACAACGGCGGTTGCAATGCTGCGGCGGGCAATGAATATTATCTGATATGAACCGATCTTCGATAAACGAATTTCAACAACCGTAGCGGTTTCATTTTCAGTGAAGCTCGTTCCCATGCTCAATGTCTCGTCAGAGTGCATTTTTTTTGTCGCTTGAAGTGTCAGCTCTTCCTGCTTCCAGACTGCCGGAAGACATTTTCGCACATCCGCCACAACCTGCCGGTAGTTCGATATGATCCCGTCATCCAGATCATCCGAGTAACGATACATCCAGGTTTTGTAAATGACGGTTCCGGGCGGGAACGATTCGTGCGATTCGCCCGTGCCGAAACGCAGAACATGGGAGTAGGTGGAGTTCGGTAATTCCACCGTGGTATCCATGAAAACATCCTTGCCGGAGGAGTCGGATTTCCACTCTGCGACGGGCCGGAAATCTTCCGCCGCCGCCGCCGTGATGGAAGCCAGCCCGCTGCAGAAATCCCCGGTTGCGGCATGGGAAGGCAAAGCGGCAAAAAACAGCAGTGTCAGAAGTATAAAAATGGTTGATCCCGCCGCATTCTCGAGCGAACGCCCGATGTCGAAGATTGAGGATTGCGGGAACGTAATGTCGAAAGACATGGTCGAGTCTCCGTATGGGCTGATCCACCTGAACAATATACGTTCGATTACAACCTGGTGTAAACCCGGAAAGACAGGAAAGGATATGCCCTGGCGGTGATGCATCTCCCTCACGGAAAACCGGGCTAACCTCTTGAAAGGTTCCGGAGGTTACGCTATTTTTCTGAACCATGAGCGAGATTTATCAAGAGACGGAATTACAATTTCCCGACAACACGGAAACACTTCATCTTGCCGGACGAATATCAATCCGGGTGTACAGCGGACCGCCCCCGGATGTGGCGGCGTCCTCGGTATCCGATCGGAGGTAATCGGTGGAATCTCGAATCGGCGTTCTGATCTGCGATTGCAAAGGCCTGGTCTCCGATCATGTCGACACTTCTCGACTCGCTGAAGAAGCGTTGAACCTGGAAGGTGTCGCCTTCGTAGGGCGGATGGACGTTTTATGCGGGGAGGGAGATTTTCGCACGGCCCTGACGAACCTTATGGAAGAGGGCTGCGACAGGCTGCTGTTCGCCGGCTGTTCGCCGAGATCGTCATTGAAGTTTCCCGAAGAGCGGATAGCCGCCGTCCTGCAGGGCCTGGGACTGCACGAGGAGTATTTTGAAGTCGCCAATATCCGCGAGCAGTCCGCCTGGCAGCATCCCGATTACGAAGCGGCCACCGCCAAGGCGGCGGACCTCGTCCGGATGGCTCACGCCAGGCTGAAAACGGCGGAACCGGCGCCTTCGCCGGTGCCGATCGTCCGGAAAGCGCTCGTTGTGGGCGGCGGCGCAGCAGGGCTGCAGACATCGAAAGACCTGGCCGCCGCGGGCATCGAAGTGACGCTGGCGGAACGGAACCCCTGGCTTGGAGGCCGCCTCTGCCGGCTCCATAAAATCTTCCAGTCCGAATCGTGGCCGTCGGTCTGCGACGGGTCGTGCGTCGGGCCGGTGCAGGCCAGGGAAGCCGTAATCGGCAGCGGCATCGAGCTGCTGACATCGACGGATGTTACCGGCGTCGAACTCGAGAACGGCGGATTCACCGTAACCTTTCAATCAAAACCGGCCCATGTGGATCCTGATCTCTGCATCTCCTGTCATAAATGCGCGGAAGTCTGCCCCGAAGAAACCGACCGGCGGCACGGCCTCGGCCCGGACAGGCGGAAAGCCATAGACAAGGAGTTCGAGCGCGCCCTGCCCGATGTCTATTCGATCCTCCCGGAAATCTGCACCATGTGCGGCGACTGCGTGCCGGCATGCCCGACGGATGCCATCGACCTCAAGGCGGAGGGGCGTCTATTCACACGGGAGTACGGCGCCGTCTTCCTGGCCACGGGTTCGGAAGCGATGGAACCGCCGGATTACACCGAATACAGGGCTTCATTTCCAGACGTGGTCACCAGCCTGGAATTCGAGAGGATCATCGACGGCGGCCTGTCGCGGCCCTCCGACGGCGAAGAACCGGAGCAGGTCGTCTTCGTCCAGTGCGCCGGGTCCCGCGCAGGCCCCGAAAGGTCCGCGGAAGGCGTGGGGTACTGCTCGAAAACATGCTGTTCGATCACAATCAAACAGGTGGACCGCCTGCTGAAATCCCACCCGTTCGTAGAACCTTTCGTCGTCTACTACAAGGATATCCGCACGTATGAACGCGCCTCGGAAGAGCAGTACCAGCAGCTCAGGATTGCCGGCGTCGAGTTCATAAGCGGAGAGCTGGAGGATATCCGGAAGGACGAAAACGGCGGCCTGGTCCTGTCGGTGGAACGGCTGCCCGAAGACGAGGAGGACGACGAACCGGACGGCGCTGAACCTGAAACGATCGATCTCGAAGCCGGGCTGGTGGTGCTCGCCGCCGCCCAGACTCCATCGGAGGGCTCGAGCGAACTGTATCGCCTGTTCGGCGTGGAGGTCGATCGCTACGGCTACCCGATAGAGAACCAGCCCCGCCTCTTCAGACCGACCGAATCGCTGGTCGACCGCGTCTACGTCATCGGCGCATCATCCGGCCCAAAGGTGATTCAGCAGGCTTCAGAACAGGGAAGCGCCGCCGCCATGCGCTCCCTCCCGGCCCTCCTCAGGGGCAGCTCCGAAACCTCGAAGTTCGCCGGCAGGGTGAATCCGGAGCTCTGTATAAAATGCCGCATCTGCGAAACCGTCTGCCCGCACGGCGCCATGAAAATGACTCCTGACGGGGCCGTCAGCGACCCGGCGTTCTGCCAGTCCTGCGGTTTCTGCGGAGCCGCGTGCCCGATAAACGCGGCGGAGCTCACGAATTTTACGGGCGAGCAGATACTGGACCAGGCGAAAGTCGCATTCGAAGGACTCGCCCCCGGCGAGCCGAAGATACTCGCTCTTCTGTGCTACTGGTGCTCGTACAGCGCCGCCGACTTCGCCGGAATCGAACGATCAACGGCGCCCGCCAACTATCGGGCCATCCGGATACGCTGCTCGAGCTCGGTGAACACCGGCCTGCTCATGCAGATGTTCAGAATGGGCGTGGACGGCATCCTGGTGGCGGGATGCCCTGAGAAGAGCTGCCACCATCTCTGGGGCAACTTCATTGCCGACAAGAGGATAGAAATCGCAAAAAACCTGATGAACCAGCTCGGTCTCGATCCGGCGAGGCTCCGGTTCGAGTATATCGGAGCGCCGATGCAGGCGGAGCTCCTCGAAACGCTCCGGAAGATGGATGAAAAACTGAGAACCCTGGGGCCGAACCCGGCCCTCGCTGCGAGCGGAGGGCGCCATGGCCGATAAGATCAAGATAGCGGTGAGCTGGGCGGCTTCCTGCGGCGGCTGCGACGTGTCGATCCTCGACATCGAGGCGCGACTGCTCGACCTGGCAGCACTCGCCGACATCGTATTCTGGCCGGTAGCGCTCGATTTCAAAAAGAGCGATTTCATGGCTCTGCCGCCCGGGAGCATCGATATCGGCATATTCAACGGCGCCGTCCGGCTGAGCGAGCAGGAGGAATACGCCCTCGCGTTTCGGGAAAGGTGCAAGGTGCTCATCGCTTTCGGAAGCTGCGCCTGTTTCGGCGGCATACCCGGTCTAGCGAATTTCTCGGATAAAGAAGGGATATTCGAAGAGGTGTATCAGACCACCGCCTCCACCGAAAATCCCGACGGGACGAGACCCGCCGCGGAGCATGACGCTGAAGGCTTCAAACTGACCCTTCCGTCGTTTTACGACACCGTTCGGAGTCTCGAGCAGGTGGTGGATGTGGATATCTTCGCTCCCGGCTGCCCGCCGCCGGTGGAGAGGGTGAACGATCTCGTGGACGCCGCCGCCCGTTACGCCGAAACCGGAGAGCTTCCCGCAAGGGGAACCTACCTCGCGCTGGACAAGGCGCTCTGCGATGTCTGTCCGCGCAACGAGAACCGCGAGACGCACCGCATCGAGACGATTTCGCGGCCGCACGAGGTAAAAGCCGATCCGGAGCGGTGCTTCCTGGACCAGGGGCTGCTCTGCCTCGGAATCGCCACCCGCGGCGGATGCGAAGCTACCTGCATCGCGGCGAATATGCCCTGCCGCGGATGCTTCGGACCCGTTTCCTCGGTGCTCGACCCGGCCGCTGAAGCCATATCGGCCATCGGCTCCATTGCCGGCGCCGCCGACGAAAACTACGTGCCCCCCCACAAGATGAAGAAGGCGGTTCGAAGCATCAAGGATCCGGCGGGAACCTTCTACCGCTTCACCCTCCCTTCCGGGTTTCTGAACCGCGCCGTCACCGACGCGCCCAAGGAGAAGCCGTGACGAAAAAGATAACCATCTCCCCGATAACCCGCCTCGAAGGGCATGGAAAGATAGATATCCTCCTCGACGATGACGGCAACGTGGAAGACGCGTACCTGCAGGTGGTAGAGCTCAGGGGTTTCGAAAAGTTCTGCCAGGGCCGGCCCGTCGAAGAGATGCCGCGCATTACCCCGAAAATCTGCGGCGTATGCCCGGGGGCGCACCACATGGCCTCTGCGAAGGCGTGCGACGCGGTGTACGGCGTCGAGATTCCCCCGGCAGCACGGAAGCTGCGGGAGCTTTACCTGAACGCCCACATCGTTCACAGCCACCTGCTCCACTTCTTCGCCCTGGCCGCGCCCGATTTTCTGGTGGGGGCCGGCGCTCCCAAAGCCCGGCGGAATATCCTCGGACTCGTTGATGAAGTGGGGATGGACCTGGCCGGCAAGGTTCTGGAGAATCGCGGATTCGCCCAGAAGATCCAGGGCATCATCGGAGGCCATCCGATCCACCCGGTAGCCGGGCTGCCCGGCGGCATGTCCAGGGCGATAACCGAAGAGGAACGGGAAGATATACGCAGCATGGCGGAAAACCTGGTCGATTTCGCTGAAACCGCCCTGTCGGTTTTCGAAAACCAGGTACTCGGCGACGAGGAGACCGCCGCCCTGATCGGCGGTTCCACGTACTTCCATAAGACCCATTACGCCGGCCTCGTCGACCCGGAAGGCCGCGTGAACTTCTACGACGGCAGGATACGGGTAATTGATCCTTCCGGCGGAGAAGTCGCCCTCTTCGAGGCCGCCGACTACCTGGAGCACATCGCCGAGCGCGTCCTTCCCTGGTCCTACATGAAATTCCCGTACCTGAAGAATGTGGGATGGAAGGGTATCCGGGACGGTTCTGCGAGCGGAATCTACCGGGTGAACGCCCTGGCCAGGCTGAACGTGGCGAACGGCATGGCGACCGACAAAGCGGATCAAGCGTATAAACGCCTGTTCGATCATTTCGGAACCAGGCCGGTCCATCACACCCTCGCTTACCACTGGGCCCGCCTGGTCGAGTGCCTGTATACGGCTGAAGAGGTCCTGCGTCTTTCTGAAGATGAAGAAATCACGAGCCGGGAGGTGCGTGAACTTCCGACAGGAAAACCGACCGAGGGCGTGGGCGTGGTCGAGGCTCCGAGAGGCACCCTTTACCATCACTACACCACCGATCCCAATGGAATGGTGAAGTCCGTGAACCTGATCGTGGCCACGGTCCAGAACAACGCCGCCATGAACATGTCGGTAAAAAAGGCCGCCTCAGACTTGATAAAAGACGGGAAAGTGTCCGACGAGCTGCTCGACAGGGTCGAGATGGCCTTCAGGGCTTACGACCCGTGCCTCGCGTGCGCAACCCATACTCTTCCCGGCCGGATGCCGCTCTCCGTTACGATCCGCCGGGGCGGCGCGGTGCTCGAGAAACTCACAAGGGAGCCGGCATGAAGATCCTGGTCGCCGGCCTGGGCAACCCGATACTGACCGACGACGGCATCGGGGTGCATGCAATCAGGGAGTTCGAAAGGCTGGGGCTCCGCAGCCGGGGCGGAAACGGCGTGCAGGTCGAGACAGCCGAGCTGGGGACGGCGGGGCTCGCTCTTCTCGACCTCCTCGACGGCGTGGACCGCCTGGTGATTATAGACGCCGCGCGGACCGGGGCCGAACCGGGCACGGTCAGGGTCTGCAGGGATGCCGGCCTTGCCGGACTCGTCCATTCCGGCTCTCCCCACGAGCCCGACCTCGAATCGACCCTTGCCATCGGCCGCCGGCTCCCGGGCCTCCGGATGCCCGGTGATATCCGTATCGTCGCGGTCGAAGCCGCCGACATCACCACCTTCTCCGAAAAACCCACTGAAAAGGTCGCCGCTTCGATTCCCGGGGTGCTTGAAACGGTCCGGGAGCTCCTTCGCCCCGGGATTTCTCCTCCGTCGCAAGGTTGAACAGCGGTTCGCCCCACGCCCAAAACGCCGCTCCCGAAAAAAAACCGGGAATTATTCTTCATGTGAAGAATCGCGATACCGGGTTCGAAGCTCTCGGAACGCCGTCTCCGATTGAAAACCGGAATTTTCTTCACGCGAAGAATCGCGATACCGGGTTCGACGCTCCAGGAACGCCGTCTCCGATTGAAAACCGGAATTTTCTTCATGTGAAGAATCGCGATACCGGGTTCGACGGGTTTTGAATTCTGCAAACCTCATCCAACATCCGGTGACCTGCAGCGTCTTTATCCTGTCAATCCAGGGTGGAGTATATCCGCCACTCCGTTATCAGGCCGCCCCTCACTTCGGCGGTCCAGACGAGAACCTCGTTCTCTTCCACGTCGGGAGGCACATGGGAACCGCTTGTAGAGCCCACAACCGCCGCCCCGTCGCCGCCGCGAAGGATTCTGTCGGCATGGATCCTGTAAGCCGGATATGCCTTCAGATAATTCTCCATGAATTCCGGCTCCCGGTACACTCTACCCTCGATGTCGGTAAATACGATATCCGGCGAGATGAACGAGTTGACTTTTCCGATATCTCCACGGTTAACCCATTCGATAAAAGTCTTCACGATCGAGAGCGGTGAGTTGTCATCCTTCACGGGAACCTCCAGATCCATTTTCCATCCTCCGGGATCGTCCGGGTGCCGGTTTCACGGGTGCACGAGGCCGCTCTCTCTCCGTTCACAGAACCGGTCCAGCAGGTAGAGCGGCAGGAGTATCGAAACGTACGCGGCGAAATCCCAGGGGTCGAAGGTCGCATCGTACAGCTCGAGGTACTGCGCTCCTTCGATCCCAACGCAGACCAGGATGAATATCACCACCGTTCTCCCCGGCGTGAAGAACCTCGTCCAGATATTATCCGCCCGGCTGGTGAACCTTCCCCTGAACAGGATGTAGTTCCAGGCCGGCCCCGTCATATCCAGCACGTACCCCTTCCAGAAGCCGCCCAGATCGAAAAACACGGTCGACAGGCCCGTGCAGCAGAGCAGGACAAAGCCCGCCGCCCATAAAGGCGCTATCCTGTCATGCCCGTATTTCTCAACCCTGTCGCGTTCCGAAACCATCTAGCCCTCAAGAATCATTGGCCGGTCATATCCGGTATTTCTATGGGTAGCACGATAACACGAAGCACCTGCGGAGATGCATCGATTCCGCCAGCCGGCGCGATGCCTTGTTATTCTTCAAATGTGAGTAGAACGGGATCAATCCCCTGTCGACCACGTTGCGCAGCCATGCGTTGGCCGCCTGCGCCGCGAGTCCCTGCCGTCGATATTGCGGGGGCGTGTAGACCCAGAGCTCCGCCGCGGTTCCATCCTCGCGGGACGAAACAGCCGCCGACGCGATAGTGCTTTCTGCGAAAACCGCGAATACACTGTCATACTCATTGCCGAAAAAACCGTTGTCGAACCCGCGGAGCCGCTCATCCCCGCTGCTCAGCATCTGTACCTTGGGACTGAGTTGAACACTGCATCCGCTCGAAATCGAATAGGTCCGGAACTCTGCATGCCCCGTGACCTTCTTCTGCCTTTCCAGGATGTCAAAAACCCTCCCGTCACATTCCAGGAGAGACCTGACGGGCAGGCCCCTGATCAGCTTCTCGATTTCCCGATCGATTCCGCTGCCGAAGTAAACGGACTGCTTCGCACCATAGTCTGCGGCAACGACCCTCGGCGGCGGGCTGCTCTCCCCGCCCGGCATATCCCTCCACCGCTCCAGGTATCCTTCGGAGTCGAGCCGCAGGCCTTCGAGCCTGATCTGTATCCTGTGCAGCTCCTCGAAATTCATGATTCGTAAGACTCGCCATCTATTCTTTTAGAATAATCGCAATCTCCCCGTCGGGCGGGTCTTCGCTCCGATACCCTCAAACGTACGGAGAATAGACATAGTATTTCGGAGAGGAATCCAGGCGGACATGCAGCCAGGCGACCCCGTCGCCGGTGGTGCTGATCCACAGAGGTCGATCGCTGATTCGGCGTACCGCCTCCTCGCCTACCGCCCGCCACAGCGCGTGCACCTGCGCCTCCGGGGCCTCCCGGACGAATGTCGCGAGGTGCCTGTAGGCTCTATCGGGCGCGCGGGGCGACGGCACGACCATCAACGCGTCGCGGCCCAGGTTTTCGAATACGACCACTCCCTCGCCCTCGGAACGGTAGAACTCGCGGAAAGTCCACGAATCGGCGGCGCCCCCCAGCCCGGAAGCGTCGATCAGCACGAATTCGAAGATCCGATCGAGAGAATCCTTCCTCACCGGCGGCGTCTCCCACCTGTACGCCGCAAACGGCGCCTCCGCCAGAATCCCGGTAAAGAACGAACGGAAAGGCTCGCTTCTCTGCCACAGGTCGAAAACCTCCGAATACGACAACGGTTCCCCATCCCGGAATATCTCATACCGGCGGCAGAGCCCGCCCATCTTCTCTTCCGAAACGACCTCGAACATATTTATCTCCGCGAATCTGAGCTCATGAGCCCGTTACCTCGCAAGCAGATATGGTTTTTCTCGTCCTCATGATTGTGAATGGGACGACAACGAGTGTTATCGGCAAAATCGCCTGTGTCAATATACGATAACGATGGCGATCAGCGGGTCGCTCCCGCCCCGTACCGACTCTACCGCTCCATCTCCAGCGTAGGCAAGAAACGAGGCGGTTCCCGCACCAGCGTCGCCTGTTCGAACACATACGTCAGTTGAATCAGCGCGGCCTCAGAAAATGCCTGCCCCATAAACGCCAGGTTTACTGGTAAACCCGAGATGTACCCGGCCGGCAACACCACGCTCGGGTACCCCGTGATCGCCGCCAGTGACGAACTGCTCAGTGCAAATCGGTCTCCACTCACCCAGTCCGTCTTCCAGGCCGGCGCGTTCACGGGGGCGATGAGCGCCGTCAGCTCATGCTCCGTGAAGAGCTCGTCGAAGGCCCGGCGCAGTCGATGGACACTCCCTTCCAGGGCGGATTGATACGCCGGATCGTCGAGCTCGCCCATCGCCTCCGACGCCTCAAAGACCTCCTGACCAAATACCGGCATCACCGTTTCGGTATTGGAGGAATTGAACGCGATCAGGTCGGCCAGCGTCGCCATCCCGTTGGGATTACCGTGCGTGTTCAGATACGCCGCGATCCCCGCCTTGAACTCATACTTCATCACGTCGAACGCCGATGCTCTGAGCGCGCCGTCCATGGCGATCTCCATGGAATCGACGATCGTGGCCCCGGCACTCTCCAACACGCCGATGCTCGCGGTAAGGATATCCTCTACCTCAGGATACATTCCCGCCCCGTAGTGACTGCGCAACACGCCAATGCGGATACCTGCCAGGTCGAGCGCATCCGCGTCCGGCGCAAAATCGACGGGCGCAGGAAAAGCGCGTGACCCACCATCCTGCTCGTCGTAGCCCACCAGGGCGTGCAGCAAAAGAGCAGCTCCGGTCACCGTCGTCGCCATCGGGCCGGCCGTATCCATAGTGTGGGAGATCGGTATTATGCCGTGCCGGCTTACCGTGCCGACGGTGGGCTTGATCCCGACAATCCCGTTAGCGCCGGAGGGGCACACAATCGACCCGTCCGTCTCGGTACCCACGGCCAGCGGGGCCAGCCCGGCCGCCACGGCCACGGCCGAACCGCTCGACGATCCGCAGGGGTTGCGGTCGAGCACGTAGGGGTTGCGCGTCTGACCGCCGAGGCTGCTCCAGCCGCTCGACGAGTTCTCGCCCCGGAAGTTTGCCCACTCGCTCAGGTTCGTCTTGGCAAGGATCACGGCTCCAGCGTCTCTAAGCCGCGTGGTAAGGAAGGCGTCTTCAGCCGCGTGGTGTCCCGCCAATGCGATCGACCCGGCCGTGGTCGACATGGCGTCCCCCGTGTCGATATTGTCCTTAAGCACCACCGGCATACCGTGGAGCGGGCCAACCGGTCCCGAGTCGGCGAAGGTCCGGTCCAGCCCCTCGGCAATCGCGATCGCGTCGGGGTTGGTTTCGATGATGGCGTTGAGTCTCGGTCCCGAGCCGTCAAGGGCGGCGATGCGCTCAAGGAAATAGCGGGTGACGGCCTCGGCGGTCAAGCGCCCGTCAGCCAGTTGACGGCGGAGCACCGGGGCGGTCAGGTCTTCCAGGTGCGCATCGCTGGCACCTGTGCGGTCAGGGGGAGGTGCACCATTTTGCGCGCCGCAGCCAAACAAGCATACAATCGTCAGCGCAGCCAACATCGCTCGGAGCTTCTTGTATGATTCAAGCGCCGGGAGCCGGACGCTCAGCATGGTCAGCCTCTTTTCTGGTCTCATCACATAACAATAATGGATTCGATCGGCGTGAAAAGTCGTTCTGGTCCATTATTGTCAGGCATTTTAGAATTACTGGACCCATATAGTCTAATGTGGTTTGAACAGTAATCTTTGAACAATCATGACTGCGAGAGAAATAAGGCCAACTGACAACCACAATAGTAGAAGAACAATTGTTAATAACAGAAAAGAAAAATCCAAATCAAACTGAAATTGCATGTATTGGAATTTCCAGAAAGAATTCTCATTAACCATCACTGCAGATAACCGCAAAGGAAGGATTAAAAACCGGGACATATCGAATTCAACGAATCCGATTGTCGAAATCCATGCAACCTTACCTTCTGTTGAGATATAAGCATCATCGATAAGAAACGTACAATCCCCCCAGGATTTCCAATCACTGAAAATCAGCCTGGCAGCTTTTGCTTGGCCAATCAATATTTCCTGTGGCATTGTTCCCAGAAGCAAGAGATTATCTTGTGAAAAGAGTTGGTCCATGAAAACGTTTACTTGAGATGTATCACGATTGGTATATCCATCCTGAAATTTTCGTAATTGCTCGACAATCTCGGATCTAACGCTATCGGGAGCATTACCTTTGGAGAATACATATCTATCTTTTCCATCATAGTACTCACTGTGCGGATGACGGAGGATTATAATTACAGAATATAATAACAGGGAAACCATCAAGACCTTTACTATCTGTTTTACTATTTTCATTTCTTGACCATCCCTGATTAGATGAACATTGATAAATTTGCCTAACATTACTCGGTTCACACGCGGCTCAAAGCCGCATTGGACCGCTTAACATGCACCGCCTATTTTGTCAAAACGAGGTGGACGTGTAAAGGGTAGCTTGAGGGCGTCCGCGTGCAACTGCTTGTCAGACAGCCATTTGGGGCAAGGAGATCGTGGCCCTTTGTTGCTGAATGCAAGAATGGCCTGGCAGTGCTATTCAAAAAGGGGTCTGCCGATGTGCAGTTCCGTGAGTACCTGTATTTCAAGCCACCCGCCAGTTGAAAAGGTGTCGAATACACCCCGTGCAGCTTCCTCGAAGCAGGAGAAGTTGACATGATCTTCGTCTGGCGCACAGGAATCGGACAGCAGACCGCCAATGAACGACTCCCAATTCTGCTTGAGCACAAAGCCATGGCGAGATGCACGAAGATGGCCACCTCCGAAGTATCGGCTGAGCTGGGTCGGTTTACTGCGAACTTGCCGGATATTCAGATCGACACCGTTCTCCTCGACGTAGATCTCCTTCAGTGCTTTGTCGAGTTCCGGGCTACCTCCGATGTTGTTGACTACAACGATCCAGCCGTTGGTTCGGAGGATCCGGCAAAACTCAGCCACCGCCCTGTCAGCGTCGAACCAGTGGAGAGATTGACCCACGGTGATGATATCAACTGATCTACCTGGTAAGTTTGTGCCCTCTGCCCTTCCGGCGATGCTCCTGAAAGCCGAATGGCTGGAGAGCACCTTCTCGGCCTCAGATCTCATTGCAGGATTAGGCTCAACGGCGAACAGGAGGGCGACCTTACGGACGAAATGTCGGGACAGGATGCCCGTTCCTGAACCTACGTCGGCCAGCACCGATGCACTACTCAGCCCAGTTTCAGCGACTACGGCTTCCAAAGCCGCCGGAGAATAGTCCCAGCGATGCCCGGCATACCGCTCTGCCTTTGAGGAATAGATTTGTACGGGATCAACTTCGGTAGCCATGTCTGTGCGCTACTGCACCTCCCGAGGCTGTCTATCGCTCGCATTGAGCTGCGGCGCGAAGCGTCGACTGCTCGAATGCATTGTTCGGTAGTCATTTATGGATTCCCATTTCGATTTGTTTATTTCATCTACAAATCAGTTCCCTTTCGGAGTTCTGTCAAATATGAGTCATAGTTGTAAGCACGATCTCTTCGACGCCCTGTGGATTCTTGCAGCACACCAACATTCACAAGCTCTGTCAGGGCTTTCGTAGCAGTGGGACGGGTCACATCAAGAAGTTCCATCACCTTAGAAGAGGTCAAGATCGGATTCTGAGGTAACCGTTCGAACAGACGAATGCTCATAACGGAAGCATTACCGGAGGATATCACACGTTCGCGGTCAGTTTTGATGATGTTGTAAAGTTCTCGGGAGGTGGACACCGCTTCTGATGCAATTATTGTCACACCCTCTAGAAAGTATAAAAGCCATCCTTCCCAATCTCCTTCTGTCCGCACAATATTAAGTCTTCGGTAATACTCATCACGGTGCCGTTTGAAGTAAAGGCTCAGATATAGAAGGGGTCGTGAAAGTAATTTCCAATGCTCAAGAAGAAGCGTGATGAGTAGGCGTCCGATTCGACCATTTCCATCTAAATATGGATGAAGAGTTTCGAATTGAACATGTAACAGTCCAATCCGAATGAGCAAAGGAAGATCATCGGCGCTATGAATGTACTTTTCAAAGGAACTAAGTCCATCATCAAGAAGATTTGGTGGTGGCGGCACGAATAACGCATTCCCTGGCCGCGTACCGCCTATCCAGTTCTGGCTTCTACGAATTTCTCCAGGATGTTTTTCAGCACCACGGACTCCTTGCAGTAACCGTAAGTGCGCTTCACTAAGAAGACGTACTGAGAGGGGAAGACCATCGGATTTGCGTAATTGGTCGCGAGCAAACTGTAAAGCTTCCAGGTAGTTGCATACTTCTAGAACATCAAGTCTTTCCAGCTTTCGTTCGGGTTCAGCCTCGAATGAGAGCAGGTCAATCAGGGATGCTTGTGTCCCTTCGATTTGGCTGGAAAGAACAGCCTCTTTCCGCACGAATCCATAGATAAACCATTCAATGGAGGGAATTATCTCGCCAGCGAATTCCAGTTGGCTCAGTTTGTCCATTGCGTTCTCGTGCCAACTTCTTAGTTCGTCATTCATCACGATGGGTGGATCATTGGGGGGAAGCGGAAAAGGCATGAAAGCCGATATTTCCTCCCCACCAACGCTGTATCTCTCATACCGCCCTGTTTCTCTCTTCATTGTTTGGCCCTTGTTAGCAATCCTTGCCCCACCACCAGAGATAGTAAACGATCGTATTTTAGCTGTCAAGCTTACGAAAGGAATCTTTCTTAGACACCATGAGTTTTACATCCCGGAAATGAAAACTTGATAATACGACGATGTTTCAGATCCACCGAACAGGAGTGGTCATCAGCGAGGGCCTAATCCCTCATCGGACAGCGGCCCGAGTTTGGTGCAACACATGGTTATCCATCGTTTTTGTTTTGGTGATCGCCGGAATTCAGCTTAATCTCCAGCGGCCAGTGGATTCTCGCCTCGTGTGGACATTCTCAGGGCAACTTTCCAGCTGCCGTCCTCTTGGCGTCGCACGATGAGCATGCTGACCCCAGAGTCCCTAATCGGGTTGGCATCGACACCGGGTTTTGGCGTGGCAATGTTTGCATAGGCACTCCACAGGTACCCTAAGTCTCCGGAGACTTCCATTGTACCCTCGTCAACCTCCGTCGTCCACGTGTAGTCTTCCGGGTTCAAGCCTATCGCTTCCGCCATCGATGCCATACCACCGCCTTCTTCTTCAGCCTTCTCGGCCGCAAAGACGTGTTGGTACAGTTCCCGGAGTGCTTCCTTGCCGACGATTGGCTCTTCAAGCGACATGATCACGACAGCGTCATCCGCGTAGCAAGAGAGAAGGAGCTCTGGGTCACCCTTGGCCCATGCGGCAGCGTATTCCTCTGCAAACTGCTTGACTGCAGCGACATCTTCAGTGTTTTCAGTTTTCATAGGGTCCTCCGTCGAGCAGCCATCGGGAGCGCATCCGGAAAGCGCCAGAATTACGATTGCTGTGATAGTACTGACGTGTTTTTTCATGATGGATAACGGCAGAGCTAAGGCGCCCGGTTATCCGCGTCGCCTTCAGCTCCTTGTTC
>CAYMWF010000039.1:0-2945 GCA_964394085.1 uncultured Gemmatimonadota bacterium
GCACCTTTCGCATTCGCAGAAGCCGAGGCCGTCATTCGGGCAGATCGACCTCATCGACCGTTCCGGATTCTTCTCGAGCCCGTCGATTATTCGCCTCGAGACAAGCTCGATCACGTCCGGATTGGTGGTGCAGAGCTGGGTCGTCCGTCGTTCTCCATCCACCAGGGCGAAAAGTCCGGGCTTATCTTCTATCAGGTAATTCGGAATCAGCCGGTGGTAGGCGTGGCCGACACCCGAACGGTGAGGAGTGGTAAGTTTGAATGCGGGCAGGAACCGGTCGTATTCAGCTTTGGTGACGCGTCCGAATCCTCCCCGGATTTCTCTTATCGGGAAATCGGGTTCTTCGATAATGCTGTATCGGGGAAGGGAAAGATCTGAAACCGCGGGAATGATGATACCCTTTTCGCCGGGCCAGCAGAAATTTATACCTACACGTTGGAGAAGCTCGTAAACACCAAAAAGTGTGCCCTGCCCGTTGCTGCCGGTAATTTGAATCGAGCGCCAGCCGGATGAGATGATGAATCCGTCCGGATCCAGTTTGTCCGCAGCCCGCTGGATTTTCGGATGGACGGCCCCGCGGCCCAGAACGATTTTCTTCCTCAAACCTGTTCCGGCGGTGTCGTCCGGTGCGACGATGGGGAGAGTCGCGCCCGTGAGCTTTTCTAAGTAGTATTGAAGATCCTCAGCTGCTTTGCGGGTGAATTCCGAAGTGTCGCTCGAAACCACTATTTTGGCCGCAGGTGCCCCGTTCTGCGTCAGAGCCAGATCTCCGCGGCATCCACCGGAAAGGACCAGAATGGATGAAATCAATAAGTAAAGTAGCAATTGGACGGTGAGAAGGAAGGATCTCGAATCGGTTTGCAGGGTGAAAACACGACCCGTGAGGAGTTTTTTGAAGTCCCTTTTCATGGAACCTCCGGAGGTGTCAGGCTTACGGGACTTTCAAGCTTCCTGAGCCAGATCTCGAGGTTGACCAGGCTCCAGAGCAGCCTGCTCATGTCCGATGTTCCGTTCATATGTGCGGATGTCAGCTTTTCGACCTTGTCGGGATTGAAATAGATGCGATAGCGGGAATCAGTATCTCGAACCAGATCCAGAGTATATTCCCGCAGCTCGTTCCGGAACCATTCGTGCAGCGGCACCCCGAATCCCCATTTGGGGCGTTTCAGGATCTCTACCGGCAGAAGGTCCGCGAAGGTTTTTTTCAGCAGGTATTTGGTGGTGCGTCCGCGGAGCTTCATCCGGTCGGGGAGCCGCGTTGTGAATTCGATGAGATGTTTATCCAGGAAGGGTGAGCGTGTTTCGAGGGAGTTCGCCATGCTCATCCTGTCCATTTTTACAAGGAGATCGTCGAGAAGGTATGTCTTGAGATTGATATAGAGGCTTCGACCTAGAAGGGTTCCGCCTGCGAATTCCCGGTCGTATCTCTCGAAACTTTCTTCGGGGGGGGAGTCATCAATGTTCCGGATGAAGTCTTCGGAAAGGAGATCCCGGACCATTTCGGGTTCTATGTTGACGATCCACCTCATCAGGTTTTTCGGGAAGGGTAGCGCGGCTTTTTCGGCGAATTTTGCTGCGCGGGATGCAGGTCCGTTCGTTGGAATCAACCCGAGGATTCCGGAAGCGGCGCGCAGTGCCTGTGCAGGAAGCCTGCCCGAAACGGTAACGGCTCCGAAACGGGGATATCCGGCGAACACTTCGTCGCCGCCGTCGCCGTTCAACGCCACCGTGACGAACTCCCGGGTGATTTGCGAGACCATGTAGGTTGGCAGAGCGGAAGAGTCTGCGTAGGGTTCGTCGTGGAACCACAAGAGACGCTCGATATATTTGAACAGATCCGGTTCAACGGTGAAGGTCCGGTGCTCGGTATTGAACTTCTTGGCAACGAGCGCGGCATACCCCGTTTCGTCATATCTCGGATCGCCCGTAAACCCTATGCTGAATGTTTTTACCGGTTCGTCCATGAGCTCGCTCATCAGCCCGGCTACAATGGTCGAATCGATTCCGCCGCTGAGAAAAAGGCCCAGCGGAACGTCGGCGATCAGCCGTTTCCTCACAGCCTCGGTCATTATCCTCCTGAGCTCAGCACCGCATTCCCGCTCATCTTTTTCGATGGGCGGGGCGGGGGACAGGGACCAGTATCGCTTGATCGAGGGGTTTCCCGATTCTCCCACGGTCAGGGTCGCACCCGGTTCGAGCTTACTGACGCCCCGAAAGAGGGAACCGGGGGAGGGCACGTATCCGAGTGTGAGATACAGGGGAAGCGCGGAGGGTTCCATTTCGGGTTTCAGATACCCGGAAACGAGGAGCGCTTTCGTCTCCGAACCGAACAGGAACCGGTTCCGGTCCATACAGTAGAAGAGGGGTTTTTTCCCGGCGCGATCCCTGCAGAGCAGAAGCTCTCTCGATGCAGAGTTCCAGATTGCGAAGGCGAACATGCCGTCGAGTTCGCGTGCGCAGTCTTCCCCCAGCTCTTCGTAGAGATGGATGATTGTTTCTGTGTCGGTGTCGGAGGTGAAAATGTGATTCCGCTTGATGAGGTCCCGCCGTAGTTCCTTGAAGTTGTAGATTTCACCGTTGAAAACGATGACGATGGAACCATCCTCATTCTTGAGAGGCTGCCGCCCTGCGGCGGAAAGGTCTATTATGCTCAGCCGGCTGTGTGCGAAACCCAGGGTTGGGACGCTCTCCGGAGAAATGTATATACCGGCATCGTCGGGGCCACGATGATGGAGAACCCGGCCCATCCGGTTCAGGGCATCGATGTCGACAGGCGCGCCGCGAAAATCGAGGATGCCGGCAATCCCGCACATTCTGTTTAAGCGCCCTCCAGTCTGCTGGTTCGTCTGTTCTGCCGAAGCAGTGAATCAACCGGTAAGATAGAGCCGGTTTCAGGACATGTCAAGCTGTGTCAACGGGATAAGCTTTTACGGACCGGCTGAGGA
>CAYMWF010000039.1:3045-49886 GCA_964394085.1 uncultured Gemmatimonadota bacterium
TCGACCTTCCAGAAGTAGCTGTAAACACCGGTCGGTGCAAACAGCGGGACCGTATGGGATACCTGGCCGCTGCCGGACCATCCCGGCGTCATCTCGATGGTGAGAGGACCGTCCAGGGGATTCCCCGGGTAGGGGATTCCTCCCGGCAGGTAGAGCTCCGAATAGATCCGCGCCGTCACTGTATCATCAACCAGGTTGGTTACAGTTACGTCGACCTGGAGAAGCCCTCCTTTCGGTACGGTGGCGGACCCGGGTTCGACTGCGATACCCGCCGCCTTGCCGGACTGGATGAGGATATCATCAACGTACCAGCCTTCGCCGTCGTTCATGTTTCCCGACCCGAAATGGAACCTGATTTTGACTCCGCTGAGTCCCGAGTAATCGGAAAGGTCGAAGGTTTCCTGCTGCCAGCCGTGATCCCCGGCGAAACAGGGCGTTCCCGCGGGGAACGGGTTGAACAGGTTGAAGAAGATTGTATACGGATAGCCGCCCTCCGGTTCAATCTGGGTCCATTCGCCGCCGGGCGTCTTGATTTCAACGATTCCACCGTCGTAGGCGCTCCACTGGTTCACGGTCGCGCACTCGATCCAGTGGTAGAAGGTCATTACGGGATTGAAACCGAGATCCAGGGACGGCGATTCCAGCGCGCCGTCGACCCAGCCGCCGTATTCTCCGGCTCCGTCCCCGCCGAGTTTCCAGCTCCACGTTCCGCCGGGCGTATGATTCCGGTAGTTTTCGAGATGCCATTCATCTTGGTGAGTGGCCTTTATCTTGTAATGGGTCCATCCCTGCTCACCGGTTTCCATATCCGAGCTGAAACCTTCCTGGAGATAAAAATCGAGCCGCGTGACCTGGCCCTCGAAAACCGCGGCGGTTCCGGTTTCGGGAACATGCCCGATCTCGGAAGCCCTGAGCTCGTATTCCGCGCCGGCGGGAACCGCCGGGAAGGAGTAGAATCCGTCGATGCCGCTCTCGCACGGGTCGAGGGGCGTATCGAGGATCGTTACCTCAGCTCCTGCGATCGGATCGCCGCTGAGATCGAGCACGTATCCCTCGATGCCGCCGTTGGGCGCGGGGTCGAGGTCGAAGTCGAGAGTGAGCGTTTCTCCCTCCGGAACGGTGACCTGCTGCGAACCATCCTCGTAACCGAAGCAGGACGCCAGAATTTCAAGCGGTTCGCCGGCGGGAGCGAACATCCAGTAGTATCCATCCTGGTTGGTTACGGTTCCGTACGATGTGCCCGTGATTTCGAGTTCGGCGCTTTCTATGGGGAGGCCGCTTCCGCTGGCCCGGACGTATCCTTCGAGGTATCCGAGGCTCATGGTCCCGAACAGGGAGGTCTGGTCGCCAATACCGGCAGGATATTCGCCGTACTGGGGCGTCTCGGCGGAGATGTCATGGTCTTCCGCATAGATGAAAGCTTCATTCATGTCGACGATGCCGTCGTCGTTCGTGTCGGCGTCGACGGGAGTGCCGTACGCGTCTTCCCAGCGGACGGCCGCAGTCCAGTGGAAGACATACGTGTCATATTTATAATCCGGGGGCATTGCCCAGGATAATTCGTTATAGGCGCAGGCGGATGAGAAGATCCTGTTCTGCCTCGTGCCGACAAGGTTATCCTCGAAACCGCCTGAATAGCATTGTTCCATGGTGAAAACCATGCAGCATTCCGGCAGGGCGTCCACGAGGTTCTCGAAATGGCTGTCCGACATTTCCTCCCAGTTCCATAGATTGAGAAAGACGTTCCATCCGCCGTTCGAGCCGCCGTGATCGGTGGTGAAGACGAAGAGCATGTCATCCTGCCGCAGAACCCCGGTGAGTTCGTCGAAAACCTGGTCGATGTACTGCTGGGTCGCGGGATACATGATATCGTCATCGCCGTCGCCGTCCAGGTCCGGGTCCGAATTTGATCCGTCCGAGCGGTCAGCAGCCGGATCCAGGCCGTCCGAGCAGAGAACGATTATGTTTTCATCCGGGTATCCGTAGAAATCGACCAGACCTATGTATATGTTCGACAGGTCGTTCCAGTACCGGATGTGATTGTTCGATTTGCTTGCGCCTCCGGAGATGAGCACGGCGAAGTTCCGGCCGCCCCTGGGGTTCGGATTGGACGCCGGGATTGCGGAGCTCAGTGAGCGCAACGGCGTTTCATCGTACAGTACGAGGTCCCTCGTTTCAGGAGTCACTTCTTCCCATAATTCGAGAGTTCCGTCGGGCGGAGGCACGCTAACGTGGACGGTGCTCACCTTACCGGAAAGAGTTTCCACGAAGAGGAAGCGGGCCGGATGTTCCCAGTTCGCGAAGGCATGATCATCGGAGAAGATGAGCCACCCGCTCGCCGGGGCTTCCCCGACGATCCCTTTGACCGTTTCGATCGGCTCCCCTGCTGCCATCTCGGTATGGTTGACCCAGATCCTGGTGCCGTGACGATCTCCGGGCAGTGCCAGCCCGAGTGCGTCGTATGCATTGTCGACAGCGGCTCCCGCGACGGTGACCGCTGAAATCGTGACCAGCAGCGCAACCAGCTGCAGAATTTCGAATTTTCTCATCTTCTCCTCCGATTCATGTTTTACTCATTCTGCAAAAGCTCATGATATCAGGATAACGTAATATCGTCTATTATTCAAACCGGTCGGGAGGTTGGCATTCTGTGATGCTGGATTTTCTCTCAATGTGCTGTTGGGAATCCTCCCTATTCCGGTTTCACAGCCTATCACTTGAACGGTCTATATCTCCGTTTGTTACGGTATTTCAAAGGCATGTTGAATGACCAGCAAGAACTCTGTGTGCTCTTGGCGCAGGGCTGAATTGCTCTTCTCAAGTGCCCTGACTGAAATTTCCGGTGGCGTAAAGCGACATGAAATCGGTTAAAACACACTGGGCTCTTGGCCAAGTGATAGGTCGATGCAAAATAATTTTTACTGAGTCCCCTCTCCCTCTCCCTGTTGCCGGGGAGTAGGTGAGGGAGCGTCTTTCTGCCCGGAGGACATAGCGGAGTCATCCTGGGAAGGGTTCAGGCGACAGGTATTCCTGAGCACGCGAGCCTTCTCAGTCCTCTGGATTTGATTGAATACAAATGCTGGAAACAGGGGGGAGGGAGGGGGCGACACTTCCCGAGCAGGGCTGGGGCTGGGAGCGTGTGCGACCAGCGGGTTGGGAGGGATAAGAAGCGCTGATGTTTGAGTTGCGGGGGTTTAGATAGAAACTGAAATTATATTCGAGCCGCCGGGGCTGGGGAGGGGGAACAGCGAGTTTCAGCGCTGCCCGGAGCGAGGGATTAGCATAGCCGGATGGCGCAGCGTGCTCCGCCGGGCGGGAAGATGCTCCCTCACCGCCTGGACCGTGTCGGCATCAGTGGGATTAATTCCCGCTTCGAACGACTGTCGATGCCGCAGCTTCGAGTAAATTGGTCATACTCCGGTGAAAATCGAATTTCGCCGCTTTTACAACGGTCTTATTTTTTTTAAGTTCCGCATATCAGAAGTAGCTCCAGGATGGGGAGCTGGAAGATGCGTGCATTGAGGCGGATCAGGATTTTTTTGCATACGCCAGGATCGCGCCGCCCTTCCCGTTAAACCTGGATATCGCGGCAATGGGAAGATCGGCGAGCAGGACTGAAAGCGTGAAAAATGGGTGGTTCTGGAGAAAACGTGCATTTATGAAGGTCAGATGTTTCGCCAGCAGGCTGATCGAAAAAAGCGGGAAGTGCACGCAGCTGTTTATTTCGACCGGTTCGAAACCGTGGTTTCGCAGCAGCTGTTTGAGGGTGTAGGGAGCGAAACCGTACAGGTGCGACGGTGTGAAATGACCGATCCAGTCACCCTCGAGGAAGCGCCAGTACCAGTTTGCGAGGTTCGGAACCTCGATGACCAGCAGGCCGTCGTTCTTGAGCAGAACCCTCGCCCGGTCGAGCATGGTGCCAGGGTCGTATGCATGCTCCAGCATGTGCCACATGGTGATGCAGTCGAAGGGATCGTTGTCCCCCTGGTAGTCGAGGAAATCGATGTGCTCCACCGGTATATCGTATGTGCGTTTCACATAATCGGCGGCTGTTTCCGAAATGTCGACGCCCTGGACGCGGCATTTCCTTTCGATCTGCACCGCCCTCAGAAAACTGCCTGTCAGGGAGCCGACATCAAGCACCCGGGAATCCGGAGTCAGGTCTTTCAGACGGCAAATCTCCCTGACCTTCGCTCGCTTGGAATTGACTTCGACGCGCCGCATTATCTTTTCACGCCGGATGAGTGTGCGGGTCATCTTCTCCCTGGGTTTGAAGCCGGGGCAGATATTCGCAGAGTACAGCCGCGTCATGAAATCCGGATCCGGACGGGGATCGAGATAAACCAGGCCGCACCGCCTGCATTCCACGAAGCTGAATTCTTCCCTTCCCTCTGAAATAATCGACCTGCTTTTAAAAGACGCCGATATATCACTGATTCCGCAGATAGCGCATTTCGAAGGTTCGAGGTAATCTGGAATTTCGTGGTTTTTCATCATGATTGCGGTGGTTTCGTACCTGGATTCGGCATCTTCAGGGGGATGCGTCAAGAAGATAACGTTCAACGGATATACCCGAGCTGCTTCCGATATTCAAGCTTTGTCTGACTATCGAACCTGATCCGGGATGCAACAAATCATCCAGTCCACCAAAGAGATGCTTGACAGTGCCGTCCGGTATCAGGCATTTTTTTGAAACATGGCGGGTAAAACTTTGATTCACAGCACCTTCGGGAATGAGTTCGCGACAGTGTCCGTATATTACGATATCGAGAGTCCATTCTTCTGATGGAGGGGCACGCTGGCTAAACGCGGGAACAAATTAAAAAAGGAGCGTCGCCCCGGTCCGACCGGCCAGAAGCGGGACGCCCGAAAATCCGGTCCCGGTGTCTACGGCTTCCCTATCGCTGTGGCTGTTTATCTCTATTTTGTTCTCGCAGGCGGAACGTTCGCAGGAGTTACCGAACCGCTCGTTGTCATCGGCGCTCATTTCCTGTTCGCCGTTTCATCACTCTACACAGCTTTTCTAGCATACCGGGGTCGACTCGTCAGGCTCGGGAACGGGGCGGATCTTCTCCTGGCACTGCTCTTCTTTTTTCTCGTTGCTGCAGCCGCAATCGGCCCGATACCCAGGATAACCCTGCAGTTCGTTGCCCCCTTCGCCGGAATTGTCGCCCTGCTCTACGCGGTGCCGGCCTTATGGAAAAAGGTTGACGGAACCGAGGTTGCGCCTTCGTCGAAGGGCCCCCAGAACCGGATTGTGAATATCCTTTTTATCGGACTCGTGGGCGTGACGATCGCCGCCGTGGGGAAACTCGCTCTCGATGCATCGGCAGGTATCCGGGGACGCCCTCATTTCCCGATGGGGCATAAGAATTTCCTCGCCGGTTTTATCGTTCTGACTCTGCCCGCTGCCGTGGTTTTTGCCGGTAATTCCAAAGGATATAAGCGTTTTTTCGGGATTATCGCCGCTCTTTCCGCATGGAGCCTTCTGCTCGGGACAGCATCTCTCGGTGGTGTCTTCGGTGCAGCAGCATCGTGTCTGACCGGCTTCTATTTCTATTCGAAAAGGAATGCCCGGTTTTTACGGACGGCGGGCGTCACCGGGTTGATTATCCTGGGCCTGATCCTGGTTTTTATCGCCACCCCCGGCACCGTTCGCTATACCTCGCGGTTCGCGAATATCAGCCGCGCCGGCAGTGATATGTCGGTCAGCAACCGCATGGATTATGCGACCGGAGCATTTCTGGCCCTGAAAGATGCTCCTCTGAAAGCAAGGGGAGCCGGCAGCACGGCATATCTTTTTACCGCGGACAAAATCCACAAGCCGAACGAAGATGTCATTGGTAAACATCTGTCGCAGCTTCACAACTCCTATGTCCATCTGCTTTACGAAATGGGTATACCGGGCACCGTGCTCGTATTGCTGTTGATTATCAGTCTTGGTTTCCCTCTTTTTAAACGTCCGAAGCGATCGTTCAGCAGCGAAGCGATGATCTGCGGTATTTTCGGATACGCGGTGTTCGCGATTTCTGATTCGCAGCTGCACGTTCATGCGATTCCGCTGACTCTTGTCCTGGTTTACCTCGCCGCAGGGTCCGGGAATCCCGGAAAAGCCGCAGATCCCGGGCTCCCGCGCTGGAGCGCCGCGATTTTCGGTGCCGCCGGGCTGTTCACGGTTCTTTTCTGCGGCTGGATCGATATCGCTCATACAATCGGGCACCGCGGAGTTTCGCGTGTTCTTGATGAACTCGATTCGGGGATCACCACCGTAACCCTTCGACGATCCTTCGATGATTTGAAGAAGGCCGCCCGGATTGATCCATTGACCGGTTTCTACCAGTACGAGGCTGCGGTCGTCGGACAGGAGCTCCTCCAAAGGCTTTCAGGACAGGAGGCCGGGACCGTGGCGGCGCAGACGGCATCCCTCTTCAAAAACGCGGTGCGGTACTCTCCCGGGGCCGGTCAATACGCACTGCACGCCGGGGGCTTTCTGGCGCAGCAGGGTGATTTTGCGAAGAGCCTTGAAATTCTCAACATCGCGCAGGCCATAGAGATCTATTCTCCTTTCCCGAGGTTCCTGTCGGTGAAGCCGGCGTTCGCCGCGGGCATGAAAAAAACCGCCTACCGCAACCTGCTGCTCGCTATTCTGCTGGATCCGTCACTCACGGGCGTTGTTGAACTTCACCAGCCGCAAAAAGCTGAAAACGGAGGAGGTTTGACTCCCGAGCAGCGTCTCCACGTTCTGCTGGAGCCGCTGCAGGATATCGACCCCGGACTGACAGGAGAACTGGTTGAAACATGGCGCTGGTTCGAGAACCGGCAAGCCGGCCCGGAAAAGCAGATGATGGCCGAAGTGGCGGATATAACGCTGATGAATTCCCGTTCCCTGTATATTTTCAGAAGACGCGGGATCCCGGCAGTCGCGGCCCGGGTTTTCCTGATGAAACCTCAAGGCGGAGCGCCCTTACCGGAAATCAGCAGATGCCACGATGCATTCAGGAAGCTCGAACGGCTCCCTTTCAACGCCGTTCCCGGCCGTGATTATAAAAACTTCTACTGGTATTCCATGAAAAATCTCCGTCCTGACCTCTGATTCAGTTCCTCCCATTCGGATAAGGGGAGTTTCACGTGGACGACAAATCGATTTTCCCTCCTCTGGAGCCGGCCTGGAAAGAGTTCCGGAAAAAGATATCCCAGGATCCGGAGGAGAAACCGCGCCACCGGGGCCGGATGGAACCGGCGCTGTTCCTTCTCGGTCTCGCCGTGGAACTGAACCGCACGGGCCGACCGGGAATCCCTCCCGGGGATGCGGTCGCTCTGTGCAGGGATTTTCTCGAGCAGGGCATCCTTTCCGAATCGGGTATCGAGAAAACCGTGGAGCCGGACAAGCTGTTTCAATCAGCTGCGGGCATGTTCGGGGATCGGATGTTCGAGTCGGAAGGAGCGCTCGCTTTTCTTGCTCTCCACCGATGGCTATGGAGGCGCATGGAGGTCGCGGAAACATCCGGCGGCGTTTCTCCTAAGAAGGACCTTGGCAGCTACATGACTCCCGTCGAAATCGCGGATATCCTTCTGGATTCGATTATGACCCTCGGAGAATCCGGTATTCAGAGGAGCGCCGCTGAATCGGATGGAAGACCGGTACTGCTCGATCCGGCGGTGGGAAACGGTATTTTTCTGCTGCGGGCCGCAGGTGCTCCGCCAGGTTTTTTAGGCTGTTCCGCCCGGGATGCTGTTTCGCGCCTTTACGGGGTGGACATCGATCCCGATGCGGTGCTCGTCTCCCGGATTTCACTTTATATTCAGGCAGGGGAACGACCGGGGCTTGCGTCGGTTCTCCGCGGGAATATTGTACTCGCCGATTTTTTACTGGATGAACCTTTCCCGGGAACCAGGTTCGATTATATCATAGGTAATCCACCCTTCCTTGACGGAAGACGCCTTTCCCGGTCTGAGCTGCAGTATTTCAGAGAGCGGTTTCGCACGGCAGCGGGGAAGATCAACACGGCTGTTCTGTTTCTCGAGCAGAGCCTGAAAAAGGGGGGGGTGATCTCGCTGCTCCTGCCCGAACCCGTGTTGAAAAATTCCAGGTACGCTTCAGTGCGCGAGCTTCTTCTGAAGTCTGCGGTTGTATCCGATATCAGTCTCTTCGGTTTTGGGCGGTTCAGAGGCGCCGGGGTCAGCACCGTGGGGATCACCTGCCGGCCGAATGCCGGCAAGACGTCTGATCGATCATCGATTCTGGTCAGAACGTTTCATGGAACACGTGAAAAAGAGAAACACCGCGTTCGCCAGAAGCATTTCGAGTTTTTCGATGAATCGCCGTTCCTGGTGGGCGCGGGTGAAACTGAGATATCCCTGCTGCGCGCCATTGAAAGCAGGTGCGGACGACTCGGCGATCTCTGTCGGATCAGGGACGGTATAAGCACGGGTTTCTCACCGTTCCCCGACCTGCTCCTCGGCGAACGACAGGGCGATTCATTTGTCTCCCGGAGCGGTGACAGAAAACCGTTCGATCAAACGATTCATGTCCCCGTGATAGACGGGAGCGAATTCGACCGGTATTCAACCGTCCGGTGGAAGGGGAGACATATCCGCTACGACAAGAGCCTTGAAAAAGAACCTGCCCCACCACGGGGGCGTTCCTTCAACTGTCAGCTTCGGGAGCGGTGGATATTTGAAACAACACCCCGGATTCTCACCCGCCAGACATCGGATCGTATCCGCGCTACAATAATAAAGAAGCCGTATTTTACGAGGAATTCGATACATAACATTTTACCGGCAAATCTCTATGCGCCTTTAACCATCGAATACATCCTCGGTATTCTCAATTCCGCACCGCTCAATTATTATTACCGCCTGCGGTTTCAGGAAACAGGTGCGATGATGCCGCAGGTGCATATAGCGCATTTGAAGAAACTGCCCATCCCGGTGAAAGGAATAAGCGGGAAGGACATAAAAAAAGTAACCGATCTTGTCAGGGCCTGTCTCTCGGGGGGTGACTTTCGGGCCCATGATCGGATAGATCGTCTCGCTGCCCGATTGATGGGCGTTCCTGAAGGCTGGGGTCGGAAACAGTGAAGCTGTTCTGGTGTGCGGCCCGGAGGAGACCGGCCCGGTGATCCGCTCTCTATCCGGAACAGCTGCAATTCTCGAAACCGGATCAGGTGATGAGGATCATTCCGACATCACTCCCTGCGGTCGTCTGCGCAGGCAGAGATGAGCCCGCCTTTTATCGCTTACAGCGTTCCACATGAACCGTTCGATATCGGTGATATCCACTCCCAGATAGAAAAGTTCATCCACGATCCTCCTGGCATCTTCGATCTCCAGGAATCCCCGCTTCCACAGGGTTGCCGTTTCCGAGCATAGTTTCGACCTGTGATCATTCACCTGCCTCAATATTTTACCGCTTTCAGCAGTGCCGTCGAAGAGAAGAAGGTTGAAGTAACCGTCGACCCCCAGGTTCAACCGGGAAGCGTCGTTAAGGGCGGTATAAAGCGCCATCAAACCGTCGAGGCGATCGAGCGATTCCCGTGGGCGGGCGCTGAAAAATTCGAGCAGGCTGCGACTGGCGGAATCTCCCCCCGAGCCCTGGCAGGTGAATCCGTCCGCAACCGGCTCCCAGAAATGCTCCCTCATCGAGAAAAGGTAAATTCGGAAACCGAGTTCCGGTCCGACTCCAGCCAGTATGCCCAGGTTGCCGAATATGGGAGAGGGGCTTTCATGGCCTTCGTCCCGTTCGATTTCATCCAGGACCCGCTTTTTGATGTAACGGTTCTTTATTTCTTCGCCGCCCTGGCGCCCGGTTACCATCTCGGAAGTTTCTACTCCGAAACGCGCCCGAAGCGAATCGTTTACGTGCAGATGCTTGACATCGGTGATAGTTGCGAAAGTCAAAGCGGCAATTTCGTCCATGTTCAGGAATTTTTCGGGATATTCCGTACCCTGACTGGAAAGGGTGTCGAATCTTTCACGTATCCTTCGGCCGATTGTCAACCTGAGTTCGTCGCCGATCCCCGAGGTTCCCGTGTTCCCGTATGCCGCGGCGATGCGATACCTTTCGGTTATTTCAGGGGGCACCACCGGAAGAATCTTGTCGGCGGCGAAAATTTTCAAACGCTCCTCGTTCCAGTGTCGCTGCTCGTCGCAACCCATCGCTCCGGATAGATTGTCGAATCTGATCGCGTTGATTGAAGTCATCCCCGAATGTCCTCCATGGAGACGGCGGCCGGTACCCCTGGCTCGACGATTTTGTATCCCCGTAAAAGCTTCTCGGCCACGGTGAAGTCTTTGGCGGAATCGAACATTTCCTTTTCGATTATTGCCGGATCTGCACCGGGAGCTGCAATTTTTTCCAGCAGAGAGCATGCGGCTTCATGATTTATCAAACCGTTTCTGAATAAGCGGGTCGTATCAACCATCAGGTCTCCCCGTTCATCCTCGATGATTCTGACCCGGCCTTTCCCCGGCGCTGCTTCAGCATCGATCATTCCCAGGGAAATCGAACCGCCCGCCTGGCCGTAATGCTCAAACGCCTCAACCATTGCGTCGAGAACGGTGAAAAGACCTTTTCTGAACCCGACGCCCTCCCTGCGGTGGTCAAGAAAAAGCCCGTTCAGAAGTTTTGCGAAGCGGGCGGCGGCGCCATAACGGCCGTGCCCGAGAGCTTCGAAACCGCATGACTGGAAGGAAAGCACGCAATCCTTTTCTTTAAGTGCAAAGGCGGAATATCCATCTGCGGAATCGATACCGATAAGACATGCATCATTGCTGCATGTAAGCGGTGGATATGCCGGCTTTTCTTTTCCGCCGGCAAGTTCGTACGCACGCTTCTGGACCTGGGCGGCGGTGTTTCCATCTTCGGGAGCGTCCATTCGCTTCAGGTTTTCAACATCGAAGCCGTAAAGGAACTTCATACGGTCATTCACCCTTCGGCTGCGCACTTCGACAAAAGCATCGAGGACAATCCGTGCCGCGTCATGCACCGTTTCGATCTTTGCGGCTGCTGTCCCGGCCATGGCCCTGGCTGCCCGCTCCGCAACCTCGTGGTGGAACGCCGGGTACCCGACGCCCGCGTATAAAAGCGCCACGCCCGGTTCATCAGCTACAGAGGGTGGAGACACTGCGTATATCCTGTTGGAGAAATAGCTTTTCCTCCTGAGAAGATGCCAGGATTCACTGTCGATACAGAGAACGCCCGAGTGATCATTGAACTTGAGTGAAGTAAGAATAGCCATCTATTCTGTCTCCCGATTCTTCAAAATGTTCGAAAAGATATTCCGCCACCATTTTGTGGGCGATTTCATTCGGGTGCAGGTCCATAGGGTGCACCTGGAGTTTTTCCGTCTTATGCCCTTCGAAAAGCTTCAGCAGGTCCAGGCACTGGATTTTGTTCCGCGCACATATCATCTCGACTGATTCATGGGCGTAATCGAGTGGATAATCCTTATCGAGCTTGTAAAATACGGGGAATATGAGAACCACGAAGTCGGAACCGGCTCGCTTGCATGCCGAATTCATCTCCCTGAGGATGTGTTCCGTAATATGGATTCCGTAGCTGTTCTCCTGAGAATGAAGCTTGTTATAATGAATTATCGCTCTTTTGCCCAGCAGGGAGCGTTCGTATCTATCAAAAAGCGTTCGGAAAAAGGCGCTGTGTTTGAACACCCGGATCAGAGATGTTTCAGGTTTACCGATGCTCCTGAAGTTGATCAGGTCGAAAATCGGTTCCCTCAGCTCTTTATCCGGAGCCGAAAAAGTCGGCATAAAATACTCCTGGTCCCATTCCGCCTTGTTGACCGGATCATTGAGGACATATCCGTAGATTACCGTTCCGGGCCGGAATACCGGGTACATACCCCTCAGTTGAATATAGACGTCGCGAATCGCTGCTCCAGGTAAAGCCGTGTTGAAAACCAATGTGCTGTTTTCATCCGAATCGTTCATCAGGCGGCAGAACACCTGTGGGAAAGTATCCTTCCAGCGGACCCCCTGTCCTCTTGTGAATGAGTCACCGATGAAGAGGAAACGCCTTTTGCCTGCCAGAGATTCGCGGGATGGGAATGTCGTTTCGGCTTCCGCGTCCTTCAGAGACTTCAGAGAAATGCCGAACAATGTCAGGCCATCCTTTTTGAATTCTTCGAAATATCCGCGGGGATTGGAGTTATAATAAAAATGATACTGGTGCTTGACCGCGATGTCTCTATGAACATGGATGGGACTCCAGGGTATGCGGATAAGTAATTCCATCAATAAAAAAAACGCAGCCGAGGAAACGATTACTGGCCAGATTCTTTTCACCGGAGATCCTCTCCTTTTTCAGTTTCCGGCGCCTGCGGTCGAGTTTCGAACATACGCCTTCAGTCCATTCCGCGCAATAAAAAGCAGGAAAGAAACAATCTGCGCTGCAGGAGGTTTATCGGAAAGCATTGTTGAGAATCGTCTATATTCCTGCTTCACATTTTGCGCGATGAAATCACTTGGTATCTGCTTTGTATTGATCTGTCGGAATTCATAAAGTAAAAAGATCGCAAGCTCCGCTTCTGGTGCAACTCGACATCACAACTGCAACCTCAATATTGTTACATTACTCTTTTTCTGCTCCCGTAACCCTGGAGTTGATTAAGGAGCGTCTTTCTCCCGCCGGATGACGCAGTGTGCTCCGCCGGGCGGGAAGACGCTCCTTTACCTGCTGGAATGTGCCGGTATCCATCTTAGAAGGCACGGAACCGGATTATCGTCATTTTGTGCACGTGCAAGTCTAAGAAAAATATAGGGTCTAGACAGTTTGATACGATTGATGTAAAGTGCTGTTTTTTTTGGTGCCTTATGCTGCTCTTGATAAAGAATGACTTCTTGATCGAGCGAATGAGGTTGTTCAGGAACCCTCCCGAGGATTTCGTTTGATGGATAAAATGGAACACTGGCCCTTCGAAAAATTCAGAAACGCGGTATTTGACGAAATCAGCGGTTCGGTTCGAAAAGGTCCGGCCTGCAATTTTTTGTTCAAAAAAGCAACGGAAGAATTACGGCAGAAGAAAAACGAGGGTCCCTACTGCGCCCTTTTTTACGAAGTCGCTTTTTGCTATCTGGACGAGTCGGCCGTCCGCCTGGCGTACAGCTTGTGGAAACCTGTGGTTGCAAGATTGATAGCCAGATATGATCCGCAACTCCTCGAACAAAATGCAGAAGATACGGTTGTCAGCTATACGAATCGACTGTTTGAAATAATGTTTCGGGCCGTGCTGCGCGGCAACCTGGAAAACTATCTGCCGGGAGTAGTGAACAGTTACATGAAAACCGCTGTTATGCGTGAAATCTACGAGAGGCATAGGAAAAAAAAGCGGAGTATCATTTCGAACCTGAAAAAAAGAAGATCGCTGCTTGATCATGATGACCGGTCGTTTCTCGAGAAGAATCTCCTTCCGGGTATCGAATCAATCCGCCCTCCGCATGAAGCCGTCATCTTCAGGTTATTCGTTCTGGAGCAGAAGGCGGTAAACGATATGCTCGGGGAGTGTGAACTATTGAGTGTACTCGAAAAGAAAAACGACCGGCGCATGGCGCTTCACAACCTGGTTTCAACAGTTATATGGAATGCGTTCAAGTTGCTTGACAGAGAAAGCCGCGACCGGGAAAAGGGGAATTCACATGAAATGATCGTGGAAAAGTGGCGCGGAAGATGAGAAGGCTGCACGAAAAACACAAAAAAGGGACGAAAATCAATTTTCCAATCATGGAATAAGCCGATCTGTAACATGAAGTTCGGCACCGGGTTACAAGTATAATGAACCGGATGACGTTTTTTTTTCTGAGAAATGCTGATTTTTGCCCTCTTTGTACATTAGAGCCTGAAAACGGCTCGAGGTCTGAAAGGGCCGAAAATGGTTGCGGGAGATGCTTTCAGAATGGAATGGATAAAAGAACAGAAGGAAAGTAGAACGCGGAGGAACAGCGATGGAAAAGGGTCGCGATATTTCCTGCCCTGACCGGGATGAGCTCATCAAATTCAGGTGGGGCCCGGAATTGCTCACTCCGGATGAAAGGGTCGGTATCGAGAAGCATCTCGATGAGTGCCCGCTGTGCAAGGAAGAACTTCTTTCTATGGAGGAGTTCTTCGGAGGGGAGGAGATACCGGACGCTGTTCCTGCCGCGGGATACTATCGTGAACCTTCAGGTGTTGAAGCTCTGACGGATTTGATATCGCGATTTCCGAAACCGGTTTCCGGGCGTTTTTCTGTTCGGAAGCTGGGGAACATGTTTTCCGGATTCGGCGACTCCCTCAAGAAGCTGTTCGAATTAAATCCGGCGGATATCCCGGTACCGGGGCTTTCTGCTCTGCGTTCCCACCTTGATACGGAGCAATATTCATCCGACAGCGAGGTGATGCGAAGTTGTCTCGCCCAGGCGCAGTATGCTCTGGCGGGAGGAAGATTCACGGAGGCGGCGGAGCGGTTTGAAGAATGTACTGCGAATCCGCCGCCGGGAATGGACATCCGGGAGCTGTACTTTACAATAGGCTATTCCTATCTCCAGGCGGGTCGGGTTCAGACCGCGATATCATATCTCAGGCGGAGTATTGATGAAGAGGCCGACCCGATCTACTACTGGACCATGATCAGAGCGCTGCTCGAGATAGGGGCGTTCACCGACGCCATGGCATTTCTCAAGGTGCTCGCAGGTATGGATTCCGAATACAGCGATAAAGCGGCTGATATCCTGGATACACTCCGGGAGTCTTGAGGTATAGAATCTGGTTGACTGCTCGAAAGGCAGGATGTATGTCCCGGCTCGCGGAACGAACGTTATACGCGGGTCGGGACCCTTATAATTCAAGGTGAAACGCGGGTACTGTTGCATCGTGACCTTGTCGTTATTTTGATATTGTCTTCATTCAGCCCGAAAATGTTCGGCCAGGTGCCGGATAAAATCCGGAGTCGTTCCGCAGCAGCCGCCGAGCATCGCCACCCCGGCTTCCCGCATTCGAGCCAGATCTTCAGTGAAAGTCTCTGGGTCAGCGTCATATTCGATCCCGTTCCTGGTGGGCACCGGCTGTCCTGCGTTGGGCTGAACCGCCACGGGCACGGGTGAGACGTCCACGAGGGTCCGGGCGAGGTCCAGCATATCCCCGGATGTAAGTGAACAGTTGGCGCCTACGACGGCTGCGCCGGCATCGGTGAGAGCCCCAGCGCAATCCGCCGGTGAATCCCCCATCAGAGTATGGAATCCTTTTTTCGACCGGTTGTAAGTCATCAGGGCGATAACTATAAATCCTGCGTCGACCGCCGCTTTGACGGCGATAACCGCTTCTCGAAGATCCATCATGGTCTCAATAGTGACGATTCGAATTTTATTCTGATAGAGGGATCCGGTTTGAACGGCGAACGACTCCGCGAGTTCCGTTTCATCCATATTACCCACAGGCGGAAGCATCTCGCCGGACGGACCGATGTTTCCCGACGCGAAACGATCGGGCGGTGTGACGGAGAGGAGTAATCGCGCAGCGGCGGCATTGATCTCCTCGCACCGATCCGCGAGTCCGCTCCGCTTCAGCCGCACCGGAGAAGCACCGAAAGTATTTGTCTGTACAATGTCCGACCCGGCATCGAAATATGCCTTGTGGACATCAGCTACATCTCCGGCCCGGTTAATATTCCACAGGTCCGGCACGTCTCCCTTTGTCAGACCTCTCGCGATGAGTTCGGTGCCGGTGGCCCCATCCAGCAGCAAAATCCTTCCCTCGGGCGAACCAGCTTCCTCGAGACGTTTTTCGAAGTTTTTGATGATCTGTGTTTTCGGGGAGATGAATTCTGTTTTCCTCACCTGGCAACGGGCATTCTTGAGGACAGGGCTTTCAAGAATAGTGCAATAAATCGAGAGTTCTCTGTTACATGCACCGTCAAACGCGTTTGAATCCAGGAATTTTGCGTGTTTGCAGTTTAAATCGCACCAATCATGCAGGTATTCGCCAGCCATTCTTTTCAATCTCCCCTATTATTCGAAGCACGAGATTTTTCATATCGGTTGTTACGGACGTGACTTTTTCAAGCAGCTCATCCTCAGTCTCGAAACCCATGATCCGGGCGGCCGACAAGAGGTGATCGATGTCCAGCTCATCGCTCAAAGCCGTGGTCAACCTGTAAAGATCCCTCAGGTTCTTTAGAAAATTCATGCTTTCGTCGATCTTATTCGAATCATTCTTATACCTGGGATTGATCTCGGCTATATGCCGGAGCAGCTCCGTACAGACGGGTTCCCTCAGCTGCATTCCCGCTTTGAAAACCAGCATCAGAAGTTCGATGTCCCTGAGACCTCCGGGACATTCCTTGATGTCCAGATCTGAAATTATATGACCCACCTGTGAGTGACGGGACTGTATCTCACCGCATATCGCCTTTATATACCTGTTGGCATCCTCAAACACGTAAGGTGTTATAACCTCGGCCACGAACCTGTTTTCGAACAATTCCGTTCCGATGACCATGCGGGAACCGAGAAGCTGGGATTTCTCAATGAAGTCCGCTTCCTTGCTCGTTTTAGCCATCCGAGTGAGCTCTGTCGAAAGGAGGATATAATGACCTATCTCATCCGCGAACCGGTAATGAGGGAGCATTCCGGTCCGGGCGATTTCCCTGTTCATACGGGAGATTATGCGGCTCATTTTCATTCGGAGGTCTTCGTTGTTCGAATGCAGGAGGACGATCATGTCGTAATCGTCATCGAAGGCCTGCATCCTGGCCCTCCCCCCGGAGGCGTAGATGGCGAAACGGTCCTGGACCTGCATATATTCGCCGATTTCCTCCTCAACTTCTTCCTTGCAGATATTGTAGAGTGTAAGAAGGTGGCGGTCCGAGAGAAGGGTAAAATCAAGATTTGTCTTTTCTATGGGAGCTCCGGCCAGGGTTTCCGCCGCAATCCGGAGGAAACCGAGATCGTAGTAATCGGCGAGGAACTGCTTTTTCTCGGAAGGTTTGATTGCCATAAGGGCCCGGGTCAGCAGTTTCTGAGTGATCGACTGCAGTGCCTCCGGTTGTCCGAGGCAACGTATCGATTCTGGATGTCGCGCCATGCAGCGATGCATGAATCCCTGAAGAAACCTGCTTCCCGTATGCAGAATCTGCACCAGTGTCTTCAGAGAATCATGCTGCGGCGAGGATTCTCTTTTCTCTCTGGTTTCATTATCGAGTATCTGCTTGATCACCAGCATGCAATCCTCGGGCGCCGAATCCAGATATCCCGCCAGGATGCCGGGATCTTTGTCAAAGACCTGTTCAAGCCGGACGCACGCCGTAGGAAGCTGCTCGAGTTCATTCATAAACGCCAGGTTGAAGGCCGCTGCGATTTCCCTATCGCCCGTTTCTTCGCTTACGGAGTTGAGTATGGAGAGGAATTTCATCAGGTAACGCATGTCGTACATCATGAACCGGATATACCGGTTCATCAGGGTGTTTCTCCTTACCTCGGACAGGGCTTTCAACGCATCGAAAAGCCTGCGCCGGAAATCCTGCCTGTCCTGTTCCAGACTTGCCGTAACATCATCCCAGTACGTCGCGCCCCTGAAAAAACGGACTACTTCCAGGATTTCTTCGCTCAGGTTCATGCTGGTGGGATTCTGCATGATTTCCGTAAAACGGGATGTATCGAGCAGATGCGCTTCAAGGTCCTCCAGAAGGGGCTTGATGCACCGATGCACCTGGTCCAGCTGCTCGTAATAGGTGGCGAGAAGGTGCTGAGCGGCGGGCAGCGCCCCCCGATCGCGGTACCCCATCAATTTTGCCACTTCCCCCAGGCTTTCCAGAGAGTAGGTCTGATCGAGACGGATTTCTTCCTCCTGCACGTCCAGCAGCTGGTACAGAAACCGGAGTATCTCGAAAAAACCGAGAGATTCTTCCAGGAGCCTGTACTGGGGTGCTCTCCTGGGATCGGTTTCCATGAGAATGCGGGCGAGAGTCCAGGAGCGTGCATCCCTGACCCCATGGATGATTTTTTTTGTGGCCAGTATCCCTTTTATCACCCGGAGTGCGTCCCTTTTCGGATTGATCGATTCGGGCATCGGCGGGATCTCGATTACCGTCGAGATTTCCCCCAGCATACCGCGGAGATACCCCTCGCAGAACAGGTTGTATTCTCCTTCGTAGTAGAAATACTTTCCGATGACCTTGTCCCTGAACTCCTCGAAAATCCGCTGGGACCCCAGGATTTTTACGGCGCTGAGCAGCTCGGAAACCATGACGAAATCCGCGAGGTGCTTTCTTATCATCGTTATGTAATCGTCTATCGATGCTGTGAAACCCTTCGGGCCGACGTGCTCTGAAAGGTACAGGTGCAGAGGTATTGCGTATCTGGTCATTGCAGCGGACAGGCGTCCGATGAGCCTGTCCAGGGCTTCGCGGTCTCCCTCGCCCGAGTCTATGATCGCTACGTCGAGATCATCCTGATCCGCCCTGGTACCGACACTGCATATCGTGAATTCCGGGATATCCCGACCTATGCTGTATTCCTCGATCAGCATTTCCATGAAAGGGAGGAGAAGGCGCCGCAGATCCTCTCCGGCCCGGATCATGAAACTCGTGTACCGGCGGAAACGGTCCCGCCACACAACAGGCTCGGCGACGAGCTGATCGATGCTGCGAAGGTTCATCTGCAGGAGCTGGATTCCGAAATAGGTGACGATGAACGGAATTCTGTTTTCTTCGGTTCCGGCGAAGGACCTTACAGCCTCCATGACGTAGCGCGGATTGTTGGTGGGGAGCCACAACTGGCTTTCTTCCATGCTGCCGCTCGCAGCGAGCCGGATTTTCATCTCCGAAATATTCCGGTCGATGACGAACATGTGTTTCTGATTGTGGTTGCCGAGCGACTTTATTCTGGTTCGAAATTCATCGTAAGGATTTACTAGCATTAGATAGTTCTCTAATCAGTCCGCGGCTTCCGTCTCGAGTATTTCTTCCGCTATTTCGATCCCTTTTCGGAAGGCGTCGATATGAGCATCTTCCGAGCCCTTTGAAATACGAGAGACCATCGTGGCTTCTACTGCATTCAAGGTAATTACTTTCGATATTGCGACGACCACGCCGAGGGCAATGAAGCCCGCGTACAATACGTTCCCGAATTCTTTTTGCGCATGCTCGAACAAGGGCAGCCTGTGGATGATCACGCCTGGTTGCAGTTCAGATATCGAAATTCCTTCGTCGATTATCAGTATGCCGCCTTTTTTCAAATCCACACAGTATCTGATACAGGATTCCCGGGTAAGGGCAAGAAGGATATCGGCTCGACGCACGTGCGGGTTGAGGATGTCACCCTCGCTTACGATTACTTCAGCTTTACAGAATCCGCTCCTCGCCTCCGGACCGTAGCACTGGCTGGGAACTGCATTTTTACCGTCGTGGATCGTTGCGGCTTCGGCAAGGATTTTCCCGAGAAGCTCAACACGATGGTTTGCACCGCCCGATAGCCGGATTTCGTATTGACTTCCCATCGTTCGGCCTCGTGTCACACCTGAAAACAGACAAAACTTGTTGGTGACCGACCGATTCAATGTGCTGTCTTTTTCCATCAATCCCGGTCGGCCTTATTTGGAGGAACCTTGTTATGTATGGCATACATGGTCGGTCCCATCAAGTCCAAACCATTCATTCCGGTCCTGGTACGGCATGCGATGATTGAAGATTATGAGGGTAAGTTCCAGCGGAGAACCATCCAGCAAGAGCGCCTGCAGGATTGGCCGGCAATCATGGGACAACGGGTGAAATCGGTTGAAAGGAACCGGAATACCAGATATAATTATTTAGTACGACACAGATGTTTCGTTGTACGCCCCGACCGCAAAGTCGATGAAGAATCTTCAAAATCGGACACAAGGGAATGCAAGCGGAAAACCGGAAAGAACACATCGAAATTCTCAAGAGTATACTTGAGTCTTCGGCCGAAGGTCTCGGTGATGCCTTTTTCCGGCTTCTTCCCGGAGTTGATCCCGACGAGTTCTCAGCTGAAAAGCGTTTAAACGTTGTACGGTTTGTTTTACCGTCTTTGTGGAATCTGGATGCGGTGGTCTGCGAAGGATACTGGTCTCAGCCGCCATTTGAATCTCTTAAACGGGGAACTCTGGTTTCCGCCATGCAGCGGCTGGTGACCGGGCGGGTAATCCCTCTCGTAAAAAAAGAAGCTGAAAATTCGGGAATAGAGCCCCTTCTTCTGGTAGAGCCGGTATACGAACTCTTCACAACCGGCTTGACGATTCCGGTCGATCTGAAAAAGAGCGACATTCCAGTCTCCGGCGACAGGCTGCTCAATGCCCTTGCCTTGAAAAATGAAGAGCTCGAGCTGGCCGACAATGAAAAAGATGAGCTGATTTCGCTTGTGGGGCGCGACCTTCGGTCCCCCCTGGCAGCTGCCCTGGGGCATGTTGAATGCATTCAGAACGGCTCCCTGGAGCCTGTCGGGGACAAGGTGCTTCATGCGGGCGGCATGGCTGTTAACAACCTTCGGAAACTTGTAGAAATCCTCAACGATCTCCAGGATTACATAACCGCCCGGTTATGGATCAGGAAAGGTTTCGGGAATGTAGGCAACTTTAATCTGAAGGAGCTTTTCAGCGAACTCGAAGAAGATTGTTCAGCTGAGTTTGCCCGCAGAAAGCAGGAAGTACGCTTCGATCTGGATGAACCCGGTTTAAAGGTAGCCGGAAAAAGAGACAGCATATACAAGACGTTTTTTAATCTGCTGCAAAACGCTTCCCGTTTTTCGGGAGACGGCGCTGAAATAACTGTTTCGGCCGTGCGGAGCAAAAATCGGGATATATCGGTTACGGTGGCGGATAACGGCCCCGGTGCTCCGGAATTGATCCGGGACAGTATATTCAAGCCGTTTATCCGGAACCTTCTCGGTCATGATGGTGCGGAACAGCGTGAAGGGACTGGTTTGGGGTTGGCGGTTGTCGAAACGATTCTCCTCGCCCATGGATGTTCAATCAAGTACGAAGATACTCCGGGAGGTGGCGCATCTTTCGTTTTCGACCTGCCGGCGGCAGGCAGGTATAAGAAAACGCTTGGACGGTCCGAAAGGGTAAGCGAAAAAACATCCCAGAGCATCCTGGTTATTGACGATGATTGTGATGCGCGCGATTTCACGAGCTTCATTCTAAGTTCTGAGGGTTACGATGTGCATGGAGTCTCATCCGCAAAAGAAGGTTTTGAAAAAATTTCCTCAATTTCCTTCGATGCCATGCTTGTTGACATAACCCTGATCGGCATGGATGGAACGGAGTTTTGCAGGGAAGTAAAATCGAATCCGGCGACCCGCAGAATTCCTGTTATCATGGTCAGTGCGAGAAGCGAAGAAAAGATTAGAACTCGCGCAAAGAATGCGGGTTGCGACGGATATATCGTTAAACCATTCAGAATCGGACCATTTCTGGATATGGTGAAAACCAAGATTGCCGGCATGGACGGTGGAGAGGACGGGTAAGGATGAGGATGGCGCGCCTCCATCCGACTGCCGGTTTTTGATCGCGAAAATAATCATCCATCTGAAGATAAGCGGCAAAGGACGACGTACCCGGTTGAACCGGGATTTTATTACAGACCGGTAATGTATTGCCCACCGCCCAGCATACGGGGCCTTAAACAAAAAGGATGAATGAATGGAATTACACTACGATTTGAAGAAGCTTTATCTCGACGCGTTCGCTCCGCAGCCCGGTGAAATCATCACGTTTGTTAATGATTTTCCGGCGAATGCGGCAAATGCGACCGCCGAGCAGGTGCACAGGGCTGAGATGACCGGGCTCTGGCGCGAAACAATGGTCGAACTGGCCGATTCACTCGGTTTTTCAGTAAAACCGGTACTGACGATCGACCTCCGGGATCCGTCTCCGGACGGCTTTGACGCGGATGGATACGTGAACGGCGAGCCGGTCGAACTGGAAGAGATAATGAATGGATGGGGTGAAAAAGATATCGTAATCGCCATTACCGGTCCATCCATCACAGGAATGCTTATGGAACGACTGAAACGCCAGCCGTTCAGGTTCGCTTCAGCGCCGGACGTTACCGTCGATTTCGAGGGATTCCGTTCCGATTATTCCAATATACCTCTTCGTTTCGAGATCCTTACCCAGAAAATGGGAGTTGCGGAAAGCGCGGAAATGTTTTTCAGGTTCGGAGATATGAGCTGGCGCTGCAGGTTCGATCTCCGCGGACAGAGATTCCTTTTCAACGAGAACGGATCGGCCCGGCGTCCCGGAGAATTCATCAATCTGCCGTCGGGTTGCGCGAACGTCCAGCCATATCCCGGGATTGACGGCGATCCCCGGGGAGCCAGCAGGTCAGAGGGAGAGATCCCGGCGTTTATCGACGATGAGCTGGTGGTTTACCGGATTAGAGAGAACAGGATAGTCGAGGTCCTGGGAGAAAACGATGCCGCCGCGAAAGAAAGAAATCATATCCTTGGTGGAAACGATCCCGCCATGGCGGTAGTGACGAAACTCGGTCTCGGTGTCAACGATGAAGCCCGATGCAACGGAACCCATGTGGGTGATGAAAAAACATACGGGATGCACTGGGGGTATGGCCCGAAAAAACATTTCCCCGATACGATCTGGGCCGAGCACCCGGTGGATATGGACATGGATTTTGTATATCCCGGCGGGACGCGGGAGGCTATTTTCCGTAACTCGCTCTATTCTCCTGACCTGGGAGATCTCTTTTGAATCGAAGATAAAACCCTGGAAACGCGCCGGCGGCCTGCGGGTTGCCGGCGGCGGATCCCGGCGGATCGGCACGGTTTACGACCGTCTTCACAATCCTTCAGAAATTCGGTCGCAGGCTCGAATCGCGGATGTGTCGATAACTCTGTGAATGCATCCGGTTCATTCGCGATTTCTCAAGGTGTCGCAGATCAGCTTTTATTCAGGTGGTGAAATTGAAACTTGTAAGTGATTTCGATGGTGTCTGGACCGATCCGGTGCCTGAAGCCGACATGATGGGCCGGGTCATGGTGGAGGAGTTTGTCCGCTGCGGCGCACTTTCCGGAAGATCAGTAAAAAAGACCCTGGAATCGGTGCAGAGGCACCTGATGGCGAATCATTCTGAATACGGATGGGTCTCGAACGGCAGAATCAGCGCATATGTTGACGAAGATCCCTTCGTTATCCACACGACTACATCGATCTATCTCGAAAAGAGCGTAGGGAACGGTGAAACAGGACTGCTGGGCGAAGTGATCCGGAGCGAGGGCGGGGTTGCTCCGTTTACCACCAGATGTTATCTGAAAGCAGTCGAGCGCTTCAGGAACGAATTCGGCTGCTGCACCCTTGAGAACGGTGCTGGAGAATTCATCGATGAGCTGACCACATCAGGTTTCGAAACCGTAGTTGTTTCGAATTCACCCTCCTCGAAGCTGACCGATTGGCTGGAGGGATATCTTGACAGGATAAAGATCCGCGGAGACGCCGGGAAGTTCAATCTGGGAGAAAAAGAAGGCGGACTGCCGGCGGATGACGAGAACCCTTCCATTTTCGTTGACCGCCCGGCGTACCGCGAAATATTGTTGACGGAACGACCGGATATTGTGATCGGTGACGGCCTCTCTCAGGACCTGGCTTTGCCCTACTATCTGCGACGTAAGAAAATTCTCGAGAATCTCGTTCTACTTTTTGTCAGGCACCCGCACACCCCATCCTGGGCTCTGGAGAGGTTCCGCAGATGGAGCGGACCGGCGGATGCGATTGTCGATGGTTTCGAAGGTGTGCGGCGGGCGATCCATAATCTCGTCGGGAAAGCTCGATAAATATGCGGTTCTTGACCTTTATTTTATTCATCTGCATGGTGTTCGCGGGTTGTGGCTCAGGCGGCGACTCTCCGCTCGGCGGAGCCGGGCGCCCGGTTACAATGTATTTCGTACCTTCCGCGGAAGCCGGACGGGTGCTAACCAGCGGACAGCAGATAGCTGAATCGATAACCGGGCGCACCGGCCTGCGTATTAAAACCGCGGTGCCCACATCGTATGCCGCGGTGATCGAAGCCATGGGGGCCGGTAAGGCTGACATAGCCTGGCTGCCTACTTTCGCTTACGTTCTCGCCCACAAAACTCATGGTGTAATCGCCGTCCTTACCACCGTCAGACACGGCAACACTTCGTACCGGGGGCAGATCCTCGTGCGTTCCGACAGCGGAATCCGCAGCCTATCCGAGCTTTCCGGGAAAAGTATCGCTTTCACCGATGCAGCATCCACGGCCGGTCATATCTATCCGCGCGCCCTATTCGCCGGCGAAAACGTGGATATCGGAAGGCAGCTGTTCGCCGGAGGGCATCCGCAGGCGGTGCTGGCGGTTTACGAGAATCTGGTTGACGCCGCGTGCACGTACTGGAGCCCGTCTTTGCCGGATGGATCGATCGGAGACGCCAGGCGGACGGTGATCGAGTCGTTTCCGGACGTGGTGCAGCAGGTTATCCCCATAGCCTTTACCGACTGGATTCCTAATGATACGGTCTCATTCAGGAGCGGTTTCCCCGACTCACTCAGAACCATGGTTACGGCTGCTCTGGTCGAATTCTCAGAAACGGTCGAAGGACGGAAGATACTCGAAGAACTTTACGGGATTACCGGACTTGTTCCCGCGGAGCAGGACCGGTACGACGGGGTGCTGCGGCAGTTGAGCCTTGCCGGCGCTTCCCTCGAAAATCTGGTTGACTGATGAATCCGGTACTGAAGATCGAAAATCTTGAAAAGGTTTTTCCCGGAGGTCACAGGGCGCTGAAACAAGTGACCCTGGATGTTTATCCCGGGGAGTTTCTCGTTATTATCGGCTTGAGCGGTTCAGGCAAGTCCACGCTTCTCAGGTGTATCAACAGGCTCGTTGAACCTGACGGGGGTCGCATTCTTTTCGATGGCCAGGATATAACATCGGCCGGTAAAAGCGAATTGACCCGTATCAGACGTCGCATCGGTATGATCTTTCAGCAGTTCAACCTTGTGCGACGCTCAACGGTTCTGACGAATGTTCTGGCGGGCAGACTCGGCTTCCTTCCCGCATGGCAGTCTCTTACCGGGCTTTTCCCTTCCGAGGAAACTGAAAGAGCCTTCAAGTGCCTTGAAAAAGTAGGCATCGCCGATAAAGTATACGAAAAATCCGGCAACCTGAGCGGAGGTCAGCAGCAGCGGGTCGCCATAGGGCGGGCGCTGATGCAGGAGCCTGACATCCTTCTTGCCGATGAGCCGGTCGCCAGCCTCGATCCGGCCACATCCGATTCGATAATGACGCACCTCGCCTCATTGAACCGGGATGGAATCACGGTGCTCTGCAGTCTGCATTTTCTCTCTCTCGCCAGGAAATACGGTTCTCGAGTGATCGCCCTGAAAGAAGGCGCCATCGTATATGACGGTCCTCCCGGGGAGATAGATGACTCCTGGTTCAGGAAAATCTACGGCGAAGATGCCGTAGAGGTGGAAATAAATTGAGACTTTCCGAAAATCTGCAGATTCTCGCTCCACATCCCGGCGCCGGCATTTCGGTGAATCCGCGCCGGAGCGGAATCCTGCTCAGGGCTTTCCTGCTCGACTGGCTCCTGGTGTTTTATACACTTATCCTGGCTGCTTTCCTTGCCGGGAGATTATTCGCTTCACCGGTCACTTTTCTTGTGCCTGTGCCCGTGCTGGCGCTGGTCTCCCTGGAGCTGGCTGTCGCCTGGAGCTGCCTGGGCAGATCTCCCGGAGCCGTGCTTTCAGGATTCCGGATAGTATCCTTTTCTGCAGCGGCGGCGGCAGGAGCCGGGGAACCACCCTCCGGAACTGGTTCTTCGTATCTCGATCCGGCGGACCTGGCAGGAGCCGTACCTGACGCACCACCCCTCAGAGCCCGCCTGGTCAGATTCGTTGCCTGGCACCTCGCCGCCCTGCCGTTTTTCCTCGGGCACCTGCTGCTGAAAGATAACAGGGGGCTTCACGAAAAAATCAGCAGCACGAAGATCTTACCGGACGAGTATTCCGGACCGCCCGTTCCATGGTACTGCGAAGGATGGAAGGTCTTTCTTCTCTTTACATTCCTTCTCACCGTGGCGGTAGGCTGGGTCATCACCGGAGTGCAGTTCCTGGCGGTATTCACCGGTTTCGGCAGTGCTCACAGGATAGTGTCGGGTTTGCTCAACCCGAACTTTTCAATCATCGAACCCATGCTCCAGGCGATCGTGGAGACCGTTTTCCTCGCGTTCATGGCGACCCTTTTCGCGTTGCCCTTCGCTTTTATTCTCAGCTTTCCGGGAGCCAGGAACATCATGCCCCGCACACCCGCGGGGACATTCGTCTATGTGGTCGTGCGGACTTTCTTCAATATAATCCGGTCGGTGGAACCCGTGGCCTGGGCGATCATATTCGCCGTCTGGGTCGGCATAGGCCCATTCGCCGGGGTTCTGGCTCTCTGGATCCATTCTGTCGCAGCCCTGGGTAAGTTGTACAGCGAGCAGGTCGAGAGCATCGATCAGGGGCCTGTCGAAGCGGTGACCGCATGCGGCGCCGGGCGGCTCCAGACGATAAGATACGCAGTTATTCCACAGGTCGTCCCTCCCTTCGTGGCGTTTACGATCTACCGGTGGGATATCAATGTCCGGATGGCGACGATTGTGGGGTTCGTGGGCGGCGGCGGAATCGGTCAGGCTCTAATCCAGTACCAGCAGCTTCTCAGGTGGAGGGAAGTGGGTCTCATCCTGTGGCTCATCACCATCGTGGTCTGGATTCTCGATTTCGCCAGCGCGCGGCTCAGGGAGAAGATTATTTGAGCGGAGCCTCCTCCGGAGCAAGTTATACGGCAGGAAAGCTGGTGGCCGACATGCACTCCCATTTTCTCCTGGGAGGGTATCTGTTCCGCCGGGATTTTTTCTCCATTCATCAACCCCCGAAAGGATACAATCCCCTTCGGAGTTTTGTCGATTTCCCGAGGGTTTCAGCGAACGGCGTGGGTCTGCTGACTTTTACGTGCTATCGTCCCGGAAGCCTTTTCGGCGGGAAGCGAAGCTGGCGCGGGGTCAACCGGATCCTCGATTTCTATGATCGGATATTGAGCGAGGGAAAGGGGAAGCTGGTCTCAGCCCTGAATGCGACGGATATTGAATCCGCCGGGGCGCAGGGTCTCCTGGCCTGTATCCTTGCTCTCGAGGGGGGGCATTACCTGGGATCTGAAACCGGCCGCCTCGAAGAGCTGAAGAACCGCGGTGTCCGGATGATTACACTGACCCACTTTACAGGGAACGCTATCGCGGACAGCGGGTGGGATCCGCGGCGCGGCAACCGTGGAATCTCCGATTTCGGCCGCGAAGTCATCAAAGGGATGAACAGGCTCGGTATGATGATCGACACCGCTCACTGCTCGGAAGAGGCGTTCTGGCAGATTCTCGAGTGCAGCTCCGACCCGGTGATTTGTTCCCATACCGGACTGAGAGAAATGAAAAATTCCCCGCGCAATCTTTCCGTGAAGCAGATCGAGGCGGTAGGCGAATGCGGGGGTGTTGTCGGGATCATCCTTCATCGGCCGTATCTTCGTAACCCGGCGTGGAGCGCTACCATCGACACGGTGGCCGACAGTATCATGCGGGTGGCTGATATCGCGGGGGAAGATACTCCGGCTCTTGGAACCGATTTCGACGGAACCACGTGGGCGCCTTCAGGCATAAACGGATATGAAAGTATTGAACCGCTCGCGGCCAGGCTCGTAAAAAGGGGTATGACCGGAGGTTGTCTGGAAAAATTTCTCGGATTGAACTATTTGAGGGTGATCAGGGCCGTGTGCGGCGACAGGAGTGATTGAACGATGCAGCAACTTACCGGCAACCTGCGCGGACTCGCTGTTTCGGAGAAGAAACGGTGTGAAAAACTTTTCCGCAGAAGGGTGGATGTTTCCGAGGTGGCCTCCCAGGAGCTTTTCCGGGAAATGACCGGAATATCCCGAAGCCTTACAAGGCAGATCGGCGTTCTGATCAACCGCCGCGGCAAGATCACCCATGTTATCGTCGGGTCCGGTGAGCGGGTGGTGATTCCCGACCTGGGCAGGCTCCGCGAGGAGACTTCCCGGTTCAGGGGACTCAGGCTGATACATACCCACCTGACCGAGACAGGCCTCGATAATGAAGACCTCGCCGATCTGACGCTTCTGCGGCTCGATATGATCTGTGCCGTGACCGTATTGCCGGATGGCCTTCCGGGCCCCGTCTTTCTGGCTCATGTGGTGCCGAGATCCGGGGAAAAGGACGATACGGGTTTCTGGCGGCGTATGAACTACAGGCATCCTTCCCTTATAGATATCCCCTTCCTGGAGACGATGCGCGCCCTTGAAGAAGAATTCCAGTATACGAGAGCCAGTCTCTCAGATGGAAAACCGGAGGGTCTGAAGGCGCTCCTGGTCGTTCTGGGCGAGTTGTCGCATCTCGAAAGGCACGGCGCCGAGCTCTCGAGGCTCGCAGCAGCGGCCGGATATTTCCCCGTAGGGATCCTTTCCCAGAATCCACGGGGAAAGACCGGGCGATACCTGGTCGGTAAAGGCAAAGTCACGGAGCTGTTCTTCGAAGGCCTGCACCGCGGTGCCGATGTGATCGTCTTCAACCGGGAGCTGACGCCGTCCCAGGCCCTTGTGCTCCAGGAGGCCACCGATCTCCGCATAATCGACAGGACCCAGGTGATTCTCGAAATATTTTCAAAACGCGCCAGAAGCAGGGGAGGGAAACTGCAGGTGGAACTGGCCACCCTGCGGTATGCGCTGCCGCGCCTGAAAGGAAGGGGCGTGGAAATGTCCCGCCTGGGAGGTGGAATCGGCACCAGGGGACCGGGGGAAAAGAAGATCGAAGTAGAACGGCGGGAAATCAACCGCCGCATCAGTACCGTGGAAAAGGAGATCAAGAAACTGTCTCGAAAAAGATCCCTCAACCGGGCCGTGCGGCAGAGGAAGCGGGTCCCGGTCATTTCCCTGATAGGGTATACGAATACCGGCAAATCGACGCTGCTCAACATCCTCACCGAGAGTTCCGTTGTCGCAGAAGATAAACTTTTCGCCACCCTGGACCCCACATCCAGGCGGCTCAGGTTCCCCCGGGAAAGGGAGGTTATCATCACCGATACGGTCGGTTTTATCAGGGATATGCCCGCAGACCTCCTCAGGGCGTTCCAGGCGACTTTCGAGGAACTTTTCTACGCCGATCTGCTCGTGAACATACTGGATGCTTCCGATCCGGAGGTGCTTTCTCAGGAGCGGATCGTCAGGGAGATCCTCGAGGGTATCGGTGTCGGCGACGCTGAACTTCTGACCGTGCTCAATAAATCGGACCTCGTCTCCGGCGAGGAAATCGAAAGGCTGAGTTCCATCTTCGACGCGCCGGCGATATCGGCGATAAACAGGGATTCGCTCCACCCGATGCTCGAGCGTATCGAGCAGGTTCTGTGGGGAGATAAAAATGAAGAATAGAAAGAAGCAGCAGATTCCGACATCGTTGCCCCCCTCCGCGGTTTCAAAGCGCTCTTTCCCGCCCCGGCGGGAGAGGTGCAGGATCCGGGCTGCCGGCCGACTCTTCCTGGCGAGCCTGTTCGGTTCGCTGCTGATTCTGGCGCCCCGGGAGGTCGTTCCCGGCGCCGCCGGGTCGCAGACCGTCTTCGATCTGGAGCGCCTGGAGGCGCGGCGGGATGGGAGAGAGCTCATGCTCCGGATCCCGACGAGCGGTCTTTTCGCCGCGGGAACGAGCGTAAAGTTCGATTTGCGGATCGTTTCGCCTGACGGCACCCTCCTGGGCAGGAGATCCGGGAAGTGGACATCCAGGTCGGCGGGCAGCATCTTCAAGACCAGGATCAGCATCTCGGGCGGAAGCAGGGAGCTCGCATTCGGCAGGCTCTTCTACCGGTTCGATATCGAAGGATCCGCATTCAGCGGCGTCGCGGATCTGTCTTCCGTGATACCGGCGCTCGACTGCAAGCTTTTCTGCCAGGATCAGCTCGCCGCCGGCACCGGCGCCGCGCTCCGCGTGATTCTCACGGATGAAAAGAATCTCCCGGTGGAGAAGGGCGAATTCACGGTTGCTTTATTTCAGGGGAAGAAGCTGGCGGCGTCCCTTACTGGTATTACCGGGCAGGGCGGCACGGCTGAAACCGTCCTCGCCGTTCCACCCGATATCCGGGGGGAATGCCGGCTCCGGGTGGATGCGGCCGCCGGGGGATTGACCGCTTCCCTGGAGACCAGGGTGACTATAATCGAGAAGCTCCGGATACTGGTAACCACCGACAAGCCTCTTTACCAGCCGGGGCAGGCAATCCGGTTCCGCGCCCTCGCCCTCTCGTCGCTCGACCGGAATCCTGCTTCCGGCGCCGTCCATGAATGGCTCATTGAAGATCCCAGGGGCAACAAGGTGTTCCGGAAAACCATCCAGGCGGACAGGTTCGGCGTTTCCTCTGCGGATTTCCTCCTCGCGGGTGAAGCGTTGACGGGGAGATACACCATCGAATGCGGCATCGGCGGGGAGAGCGGAACCCGCACGGTCACCGTGGAGCGGTATAAACTCCCCCGGTTCTCGGTTGAAACCGTCACCGACGGGGAGGTTTTTCTGCCGGGAGGAAAACTGGAAGGGGTCGTGACCAGTCGCTACTTCTTCGGTAAACCGGTCGACGGCGGCAGGGTTTCGATCACTGTCGAGACTTTCGAGGCCGGGCGTGTTGAGGTGGCTTCCGCCGCCGGCGTGCTCGACGGTTCCGGGCAATACAGTTTTTCCCTGCAGCTCCCCGATTATTTCGCAGGGATCCCCCTCGAGCAGGGCCGCGCTATTCTGCATATCAAGACGGAAGTGCGCGACGGGTCGGGGCACCTGGAATTTTCGACCGTGCAGAAGACGGTCGCTTCCGAGCCGGTTCTGCTTGCGGTGGTTCCCGAGGGCGGAACCCTGGTCGGCGGCCTGCCGAACAGGATATTCGTGCTCGCTCTGAATCCTGACGGAACTCCCATCAGCGGAGCGGACCTTAAGCTGCGCGTCGCGGGAGGCGCGCGGGTCGAGGCTGTCACGGGTGTCTCCGGCGTCGCGTCATTCTATGCCGGCATTCCGGAAGGCGGCGGCGCGGTGGATTTCGACATCCAGGTGGAAGCTCCCGGCGATGTCAGGGTGAGACGCCGTATCGTCCTCGAAGCCGAAAAAGCCATGGAGGCCGTCATCGTGAAAACCGACGCCTGTCTGGTTACCGCCGGTGAAACACTTGAAATCACCGCCCTCGGCGTCCCCGATGGAAGGACGGTCTATTTCGACGGCGTCGCGGCCGGACAGACTGTATGGACCGGAAGCGCGATGGTGAAGGGGGGCGAAGCCGCTCTATCGATGAATCTGCCGTCCGATATTTCCGGAACACTCGTCGTCCACGGATACATCGTCAGCTCCGGCTCCAACCTGGTCCGGGGGCGGGCTCTCGTATGCGTCCTTCCGGCGGAGGAGCTCCAGATTTCCCTGGATGCCGGCGACGATGGACCCTTCGCTCCGGGATCGGACGGAATCGTGAAGGTGGATGTGACCGATCCCGAAGGCAACGGCGTCGAAGCTTCAGCCGTGGTGGCCGTTGTCGACGAGGCCGTCTTCGCCCGGAAGGAGATGTATCCGGGTTTCGAGAGGTTATTTTTTCTCCTGGAACGGGAAGTGCTCGAGCCGCGGTACGAAATCCACGGTGCTTCCATGGATAAAATCCTGCTGCCTGCGGCGGTGAAAGATCCGGCAAGAGAAAAGGCCGCGGAAGAGACCGCAGCCGTAGTGGCCGCTGCCGCGTCGGCGGATGTCTATTACGGGGTGGCCCGTTCGACCCTCGAAGAGGAGCGGGTCTGGGCTGAGCAGATATACCGTGACACGGTTCGCGGCCTCGCTGAAGAAATCTATCCCGGTCTTGCCAGGCTTCTCTCCGACAAGAAAAGGGACCTGCCCGGTAAAGGCGGTGACCTGGTGCCGGTACTCATCGAACACTACATCAGCGATACCTCCGTTTTTCTAGACCCCTGGGACAGGCGCGTCCGGGTTTTGAGCATCCGCGGTTCAGTCTCTCCCTATCGCTATCCCGGTGGGTTCATCCTCGTATCGGCCGGTCCCGACGGCGTTTTCGACTCCAACGATGATATCGTTGTGAATTTCGAGGAGGTTATCAGGGCGAAAATGGGAGTGCGCGGCCTGGATGCGAATGTAATGTTCATGGCCCAGGCCGAGTTGCCGGCAATGGCTGACGGGATGCTTGAAAAAAAGTCTGTCGAAAGGAGCGGGGGGGGAGCGGGCGGAGCGGAACCTCCCCGGGTGCGCGCCTATTTCCCCGAAACCCTCCTTTTCGCCCCGGTCGTGGCTACAGACGTCGGCGGTTCGGCATCGATCCCCCTGAAGTGGGCCGATTCCATCACCAGCTGGCGGCTGACGGCCTTCGCGAGCGACGAACGGGGCCGCTGCGGGTCCGCCGTGGCCTCGGCAGCCGTGTTCCAGCCCTTCTTCGCCGACCTCGATCCGCCTCTTCTCCTTACCGCCGGTGATGAAGTAGCCCTGCCCGCCATGGTGTTCAACTACACCGAAGAGAAAATCAGAGTCGACCTCTCCCTTGAAGAGGCGAAATGGTTCGAATCGACCGATTCCAGGGAGTCGGTCTCCCTCGAAGCAGGCGAGGTGGGGGGCGCTTCATTCACTGTGAGATTCACTAAGCCCGGAACCCACCGTCTGAAACTCGAAGCCCGCGGCGCAGGGGTCGCCGACGCGGTCGAAAGGGAGGTAACGGTGGTGCCCGACGGCCGCAGGTTCGAGAACTCGGTCAGCGGCCAGGTGGAGGACGGCGGGGAGGCGAGACTCTTCATTCCGGCGGCAGCCCTTCCCGGCGGACGCGACATCATTGTGAAACTCTACCCGGGCATCCTCAGCCAGGTGGTGGAGGGGCTCGATTCGATACTCAGAATGCCCTTCGGATGTTTCGAGCAGACTTCATCCATAACCTACCCCAATGTCCTGGTTCTCGATTATTTCAGAAAAGCGGCGCTCCGCTGCCCTGAAACCGCCCTCAAGGCCGAAGAGTATATCAGCCTAGGGTATCAACGACTTCTGGCCTTCGAAGTGGACGGCGGCGGCTTCTCCTGGTTCGGCGACGCTCCGGCGAACGGCATCCTCACGGCGTGGGGGCTCATGGAGTTCGCCGACATGGAGAAAGTCCACCCGGTGGACGGCGCCGTGCTCGACAGGACGGCGTCCTGGCTCGTCTCCCGGCAGCGATCGGACGGGTCCTTCCCGCCGGACGAACACTACATCCACGCCGAGAGCTGGAAGAAACTCCAGGAGTCGGATCTCCTGGTGACGGCATACCATCTATGGGGGCTCGCAGCGGCCGGACGTGAAAAGGATGCCGCCTCAAATGCCCTCTCTTACCTTTCGACCCGGGCCGGAAAGGCCGATCAGATCGATGTAATAGCGATCGTTCTGAATGCTCTCCTCACCGCGGATGCTCCACCCTCCGTTACGGCGCCGCTTCTTGAGAAACTCGCCGCCGCTGCAATAATCGATGGGGAAACGGCATTCTGGAGGGCCGAGACCGGCGGATTGACGCAATCGGGAGGAAGGAGCGCCGATATCGAGCTGACGGCCCTGGTCGCCATGGCGTTCATCGAAACGGGATACAGGCCCGATCTCTCATCCAAAGCGCTGAATTTCCTGGTTCGCGAAAAAGATCCGAACGGCACGTGGTACTCCACGCACGCAACGATCCTTTCCCTGAAGGCGCTTCTGAGCTCCCTCGGAGGGCGCGCCGAAAAAACCGATGTAACGGTCGAAGTATTCGTGAACGATCGACCGGCGGGCCGTGAAACGTTCACGGCGGAGAATTTCGACGTAATGCGGATTTTAAGGGTGTCGCTTCCTGAAACGCCCGGTATTAAGCCCACTCCAGCCTCGCGAAACCCCGGCACCGACCGCAGCGTAATCAAACCTCCTCCGGGATCCGCATACGATATCAGTTTCAAGGTGAGGGGCGATGGGGCTCCAGCCTTCCAGGCGGTAGCCCGGTTTTATGTTCCCTGGGAAGAGCCTGTTCCGGGAAGATTGGAACCGCTGGCTGTCTCCGTGGAATACGATCGGGTTCACATCCAGGAGGATGATCAGGTCGATGTGGCGGTCCGGGTTGAAAACCGGACGGGCCGGGAGCTCAAGATGGTCGTGGTGGATATCGGTTTCCCTCCCGGTTTCGATCCCGTGCCCGGCAGCCTGGAGAACCTTGTCGAGACAGAGGCGATTGACAAGTTCGAAAGAACCACCCGAGGTGCGATTATTTACTTCGATACGCTTCAGGCCGCGGGTGAGGGCCGGACATTCGACTTTTCCCTCGTCGCGCGGTACCCGTTGAGGGCGAAGACCGGAGCGGCACGGGCATGGGCGTACTATGATCCGGACTCGAGGGGAGTGGCCGTCCCCCGGATAATCCAGGTTACGGAATAGTTTCTTTCCGCGGTATACCGGAGAGATAATTATTTCCATTTCGACTTTTGAATTAAAAAATTATATTCTGGATTTGAAGGTCCGGGCTTGCCGGACTTTCTGCGGTTGACCTTGAAGAAAGAGAGTTTTCGAATGTCTTTACGTCTTGTTTTTGTAGCGTTCCTTGCCTGTTCGATATTGATTTCACCTGTCGTCCTGGAAGCGGAATCCGGGCCGGTCTACAAGATGCCGCCCGAACTCGGGAAAAGCGAACGTTTCGTTTTCGCCGTTATCGGCGACTCCAGGGATTCGGTTCCCATCGATATGCCGGAAGTATTCCGGGAAATTATCGCCGAATTGAATATCCTGGCCCCGGAGTTCGTATTCGACGTGGGCGATCTCATCATGGGATATACAGAGGACGAGGATTTGATCAGGGAAGAATGGCGGGTTTTTCTCGAGACGGTCGCCGCATTCGAAATGCCGTTTGTCCCGGTAGTCGGAAACCACGATGTATGGGATGAAATGTCGGAAAAGATCTACAGGGAGCTCGTCTGCGACGATTTGTATTTCGCCTTCCGGCACAAGGGGGCAAGGTTTATCGTTCTTGACAGCGATAAGGCCGGAGAGGCCGGAAAGATAGGGGAAACCCAGCTGGCCTGGCTGCGCAATGAGCTGGAATCGAACGCGGAAGAAGCGAACCACACATTCATCTTCATGCATAAGCCGCTCTGGGGATACAATCCGAAGTATACGAACTGGCACAGAGATGTGCATCCGCTGCTCGTCGAGCACGGCGTTTCCCACGTCTTCTGCGGACACTGGCACTGCTACAACTACAAGAGCGTCGACGGCGTCAATTACATTGTGACGGGCGGGGGAGGAGCTGAACTGGACGGCGACAGAGAACATGGCGGCGGCTTCCACCATTATCTGCTGGTCACCGTTGGAGAGGAGGAAGTATCGTGGGCGGTCCAGGAGCCGGGCGGTGTTTTACCATTCGATAGTATTTTGTATGACATTTCCACGCGTTTCTACAGGCTGGGTCGGGGAGTCCATGGCTTCCCTTTTATAGAGTTTCCGCTGTCGAAACGAATGAAAGCTAGTCTGCCCGTATATAATCCTTTCAAAGACAGCCTGAGCCTTTCCGTAACCGTGCAGCAAAAACCGGAAGAGCAGACGGGCGATGTGTGGTCGGTATCCGTTACACCGGGCTCGTTCGAGCTCGTTCCCGAGGCGAGGGGCGAAGTTGAGATCGATATCGTATACAAGGGTAAAAAGAAGGGTGAACCGACAGTGCGCCCCCCGGCCCTCACGCTGGTGCACGATTTCAGCTCTCTTGACCGGACGGTTACCATAGAACGCGACCTGATCGTGACGCAGGTTCTGCCTCTGAAAAAGGTAAAGAAAATACCGGAGATCGACGGCGATCTCTCTGAGTGGCGAAAGGCGCCCGCAACAATGAGGTTCGACGGGAGCCGGGTGGCTTCGGGAGGTGAGGGATCAGCCGAATCCCGGGCCGCGGATGTAAAGCTCGGATGGGCTGAAACCGGTCTCTATCTTGCAGCGACCATCGAGGATGATATCCATGAGCCGGGCACCCGCAGCCTAAATAGGGATGTCCTGACGTTATACCTCTCCCTCGGAGCCGATCCGAGGATACCCGGCGAAGATAAGGAAATCTTTATCGGATGGCGTTTTCTCGAGACGGACGAGGGCAGCGAATCGATACCTGTTCCCTGGCTGGAGGACAATATGAAAAATGCCGGGGATGTGCGCTGCGCCGTAATCCATGAAGACGGTCTCACCCGATACGAGGCTGAAATTCCCGTTTCTACGCTCATGCTCGAGGAGGATAAGCTGAGTAAAGGATTCACCTGTTTCGGGGATGTCCAGATAGTCGACATGGACGGTGAAAATGAACCTGTGATCTCGGCCTGGACAGAGGCTCTAACCACCAAGGGTAATACCGCTTATTTCGTTAAGTTGAAAATGGAGTAGCCGGATCGAACCCGATGATCAGGCGAAGCTCTCGAGGACTTCCAGAAGGCGGGCCATCTCGCTCGGTGAATTATAGAAGTGGGGCGAGACCCGGATGGCGGACTCTCTCAGCGACGTTACGATTCGGGCCGACAACAACCTGTCGTGCAGGGCGCCGGGTCCGCTGCATGTGAAGCTGACGATGCCGGAGCTGTTTTTCCCCGGAAAGTCGGAGAGCAGCCGGTACTTTCCGGCTCCCCGATCCGCCAGGTAGTCGGTAAGTATCGAAACCAGCATCCTGATCCGCTGTTCGATCTCCATGGCTCCGTGCCTGTTCAGCTCGGCGAGCATCCTCGCGAAGGCCGCCACCAGCTGGAACGGATAGCTCCCGGTCTCGAAAACCCTCGTTTCGGCGGCAGGGCGGTACGGAAGCCCGATGAGCGATTCGAAGGTTTCCGGCACCTCCATCGACAGCCAGCCCAGCCACGGCGGGTCGATTAATTCCGAGGCCCGCTCCGAGATATAAAGGATACCCGTTCCCTGGGGTGACAGGAGCCATTTATGGCCTGCGGCGGCGAAAACATCTAAACCGGCGGTTTCGACATCAATTGAAAGAGCGCCCAGCCCCTGGATACCGTCGACCACGAAAAGGGCATCGTTTTCCCGGCAGGCTTCCACTATCGGTTGAGTGTCGATTCTATAACCGTTGAAGAACTGGACCCAGCTGGCCGCCACCACCCGTGTAGCCGGAGTCACCGCCTCCGCAAGGGTTTCAGCAGATAAAAAATCCTTGTCCGTCCGAACCTCCCTGAGCCTGATACCACGCCGTTTCGACAGGTGACGGACCACCGCCGGAATGGCAGGAAACTCGAGGGCCGGATAAATCAGCTCGTCGCCGGATCGCCAGTCGAGTCCGTGCAGCGCGGCGTTCAATCCATAGGATGTATTCGGCATGAAAGCAAGACGATCGGGCGATGTTCCGAGGAGGCGGGCCGCTTCTTCCCTCACCGCGGCGAGAACGGCAAATCCCATTTCCTCTGAAAGATTGGAAAGGTCGTAAAGCCAGGATTCGTATTCTTCCATGGCCCGGGCGCTGATCCCGGTTAGCGGCGATCGTGAGGCATGGTTCAGCCAGGCGCACGATTCCGTCACCGGATAGTTCCGTTTCAATGTTGTTTTATCCAGGATGATATCACCTCCGCGGTTCGGCTGGTCGAAAAGTTGAAAGAATTTGTCAGGCGGTCGTTCCGTGGGTGGTTTTATAGTCCCCAGGCTGGTTTTCTCGACGGTTTCGGGTGCTCCGGCGGGAACGGTTCTCCAGGCCGGCAGGGCGATCCCTGAGGATAAGGGGTACCCCCGGCGGTACTGGAATTATCATTCACTCACGGAAAGATATCGGTCGATCTCAGTGACTTCTATCGTCCGGACGGTGCCGGAGGGGAACCTGATGTCCAGCGTGAAAGGCCCGGTCCTGTCTCCCAGCCCGAAGTGCGCGACCAGGGAGTGCTGGTTGGTGGTTCCCTTGCCGCCCTCCAGCTCGCGGATCATGGTCGAGCTGCCGTCGCACAGGGAGAGCCGCGCCCCTATGGCGTCGGAGTGGCCCGAGACCGCCGAGAGTTCGACAGCCAGCCAGTGTCCTTTACGCCTCGTGTCGTTCCGGAACAGCTGCAGGTCACCACCTGCAGCCAGGATGTCCAGGTCGCCATCCCTGTCGAAGTCCGCGAAGGCGCATCCCCAGCCGTTGAAGTGCCTTACACCCGCCAGGAACGTGCTTTCCCTGAAGGTGCCGTCTCCGTTCTGCATGTACAGAAAAGAACGCCGCCCTTCATACACGTCGTTCAGGTAGAGATCCAGGAGGCCGTCGTTGTCGAAATCTCCCCAGCCGGGTTCCGAGTGAGTTTCTTCGAAACGGATTCCGGCTTCAGCCCGGTGGTCTGAGAAGACCCACCCGGGAGGGCCCGAATTCTTGTAAAGCCTGGTTTTGTTCGAAAAGTCGATATACCGGGGATGGGCAAGGTTGGCGGTGACGAGATCGAGATCTCCGTCGTTATCGTAGTCGCCCCATTCCGATCCGATGGTGTGGCCCCACCATCCGTCGGTTTCCGTTCCGGCCGTCCCGGATGTTCCCGCGCGGTTTTCGAAAAAACCGCTGCCGTCGTTCACCCAGAGGAAATTATCCTGGAGCCGGTAGTTCGATACGAAAATATCCAGATCGCCGTCATTGTCATAGTCGCCCATGTTGACTCCGCGACCGGCACGGGGCTCGCTGTCGGCGGGTACCAGCCCGGATGCTTCCGTGGCTTCGCGGAACTCCCCGCCGGGTTCGCCCAGGAAGAACTGGTCCGTCTCCGGCAGGCTCCGGGTTTTCGTCCAGATCTCGTAATTGGCCAGGTAGAGATCGAGGTATCCGTCGCCGTTCACATCACCGAGTCCCATTCCTTCCGTTTTGACTCCATTGTCGACCAGGGCGTCGTCAGATATAACAGGGGTGAAAATCCCATCATTGTTCAGCCAGCAGGATTCGGGGTCCATCGTGACGAGATCCAAGTCGCCGTCCACATCCAGATCACCCCACAGGCCGCCCGATCCGCGGCATTCCTCGAGACCGGCCTTCCCGGTCACATCGCTGAAGCTTTCTCCCTGTTCGTTCCAGAACAGCCGGCATCCGTCCAGGAGCAGATCCTGGTATCCGTCGCCGTCGAAATCGCCCCAGGCCACCCTCCGTCCGCCAACTCCGCCCAATCCGTATGCCTCTGTAATGTCGGTGAAGGTCACGTCGCGGTAGTTCGCGCGCATCCGGGTGTAACGCAGCACTTCAGAATCAGGCGTTCCGGTCAGCCCGGCTGCGACCCTGAGGAGCGAATCCGCCTTCGGACAGTAACGGTTTCTCGAGTCGCCCGCCGCGAGCGCTTTCACGCACCAGTCGATAGCGCCGTCTTCATCGCCGGCAGCGATCCTGCACCGGGCCAGCAGTAGGAAAATACTAGCCGGAGTCTTCTCGTCGTCCACCCCCAGTTTCAGCGATCCGAGGGTCTGCAGAAGAATCTTGGTTGCATCGAGGTGGTTCCCGGTGGCGAGCAGGGCGCGGGCCCGAACCGCGGCTACATTCATCGGCGCGGCGCGCTCTTCGAGACCCCACTCCACCGGGGGATGAAACGCCGGAGGTCTTACGGTTTTCACGAGCTCCGATGCCCGTTCCGCCTGGTGAAGGGCGCGGACCGGGTCTTTTTGTTGTTCGAGGAGGTAAAAAGCGCTGACGGAATAAGGAAGATAGTCGTCAGGAGTTTCGTTCCGCCAGTTCTCGAGGGTTGTTTCGAGGCGTTCGAGCTCGCCGAGTTCGGACAGGCTGTGCGTGTAGAATCGATACATCGTTCGCCGCCAGGAGGTCAGACGGTATTTTTCAAGGAGCCCGGACAGTATCTCGACCTTCAGGGTGTCGTTTCTCCATACCGGGTATATCCGCTCATAGAATTCACCCGCCGCCAGCCCGTAGACCTCTTCACTCTCCGGGTATCCGTCGAGCAGCTGTTTTTCGAGACCTGCGGCTCTGATGCTGTCCGATCCTGAGCCGGAGAGACGATATCCCTGCAGGGCGGCATAAAGAGCCGGCGCACTGCCGGAGCCCTTTACGGCGAATTCTTCCGCTTCCCGGCGTATCCTCCTCCTGGCACTCTCCAGGGCTGTTGAATCATTTCCGGCCTCTTCGAGAAGGGTTACCCATAACGCTGCAGCCTCTTCAGACTCGGTCCCGGAAGATTCCACTTTCACCCCCGGTGCGGAAACGCCGCTGACGCCCGGCGGTTTTACCGCGCATCCCGCGAGAAGAAACGAAACAGCCAGGACGACGGCCATAAACGATACAATCTTTTCAGTCCGGCGCATGAAATTCTCCCCTTTCCGGGGTTCCTCCCCGGGTTTTCCCGATAATCCCCGTTCGACCCGCTCGACGCAAGCAGATTCCGGTTCAGTCTTTTTGCGCTATGGCGTCAAAGGGTATAATCAGGTTGCCGTCACAGCCGGTTCGCGTTAAAACTGGGTTCAGCACCTCGGTGTCTAACTGTGCTAATCTGTTTCATGACCGTCCGGAGCGAAGAGGTGGTATTCAACCGTGGTTTTTATCCGAACGGAGTTGCCGTCTCCGCCGGTGCGGTCGTCGCGGGAGAAATTTATTGAAGGAGTTTTTCGAGGAGGGATTCCGGTTCGACAGGACCAGGTGCCTGTCGTGCGGGGGTGCATGCTGTAAAGGGAAAAATGGGCACGTAATAATTGGAGACAGCGAGGCCTGGGTGCTGTCCGACTTTCTGGATTTCGGGAAAGATGAGTTCCTGCAGCGTTACACCACTGAAGTCGAAGGGATTACGGTTCTCGCCGACGGCAGTAACGATTGCTGCGTCTTTCTGGAACCGGACGGGAAATGCACAGTCTATCCCGCCCGTCCCCTGCAGTGCAGAACCTATCCATTCTGGCCCGCCAACTTCAGATCTCCCGAGGTCTGGAACAGAACGACTGCCAACTGCCCCGCCATCGGGCGGGGCGAAAAATATGTGTTGCGTGAGATACTCGCCCTTGTATGGCTCCATGCGTCCCGTTACGGACTTTGAAAATGATTATTGCTGATCCGGGCCTGCTCCGGCGGTGCAGATATTCTGTTTTCGCGAGAACCCCGGGGAATCAGAATTCGAAATCGACTGTCCGATCGCCTATCAGGACGGTCTTTCCCCTGTTCTGAAAAGATACATCCCTTTCAGAAACTCCGTAGAGCGTTTCGGAGTTTCCGGGAGTAAGGAACGTTACGAACGTGACGTCCATGCCGCCGGATGCTCCAACGAGGACCGAGTGGGTCAGCTCCTGGCCGTAGTAGAATGAGTGTATAGAGGTTTCTTCCCGTAAAAAACAGGGCCTGGAAGCGAGGATCTCACAATCCAGGGTCATTTCTCCGATTGTCCAGGTTCCTCCGTTCGCGGTGAGCTCGAAAGTTCCGTCGCCGGAGTATCCGTTTCCGTGAACGAGCAGGTCGAAGCGTCTGGGCGAACCGTTCCGGGAGACGATCCTGTCTACGATAACGAAGTATTCACCTTCCTCGAAGAATACCCGACGGACTATATCCGCATCCTCGTAATTCGTCCGCACCGTAGCCTGCATGGTTCCGGCGGAGTCGGACCAGGCGGTAAGGTAGGAATCCGCACCGCCCGTGAACGGAAAAACTCCGAGATATCTGGAAGGACCCTTGCCGTCGACGAGAATGAGATTGTGATTTTCAGGACCGTTTACTTTCTTGCGCTCGTACCAGCTGATATAGCCGCCGTCCACAGCGAGGATCTCTCCGCCGGCCGCGAGGATAAAGCTCGTTGGATCGGGATGTTCATGCCCTCCGCCCCTGATCCTGGGGGGGCCGTGCTCGCCCAGCAGAAGAAGATAAATCCCGTCCTCGGACCAGTCGTTCCTGAAAATCGCCTGGCCCGACACCGGAAGAAAGGTTGCGGCCTTTCCTGCCGGCGCTTCAGGAATTATCGTATCATCGAAGAATATTAGGGCTTCCTCCCGGAGAATCGAATTCACATCATCCACACCGTTCACCATCCCGGCCCAGCGCCAGATCTCCGCTTCGTCCGGGTAGAAGTTCGCGAGTATCCCCCCGGGTACAAGGTCGAGAGATGCATCGTCGAAATTCGGAGTTTCGCCCCAGGGCATTCTCAGAGCCCGCTGCCAGAGATGAATTCCGTGCACCGCGTCGTCGGCGAAGTGATCGTATCCCGTAAGGTTCTTTACGGCGGCGAAATAGGGTATGTAGCAGTCCTGGCTGTACACGAGATAGTCCAGACCCTCCGCGTACGCCCGGATACTTCCCGTGTCCTCGACCGCCGCCTGGTATTCGATTGTTGGAAGAACGCGCAGCTCCGCCATCTGGAATATGAATGATGGGGAGAAAATGCCTGATTTTTCGTCGCGGATCGCAAGCGCGAGCATACCCATCCCTGCATAATAGCGGATTTTCCAGTTGTTGAGCATGAAGGGCAGGATCGGGTTGAGAAGCATCTTGTCGGCCTGGACGGCGAGGATCTCACGGATTGTGTTATCGAGATCCGGTCTTTCATCCAGATAACCGCTTCCGGCCAGCCAGTCGTACGCGAGTGCTATCGAGAGGGCGGATTTCCCTTCCACGTGTCCTTGCCCCCAGTTAGCGAAAGGGTTGACCGTTTCGAGAGCTTCACCGGCCTTGGCGAGGAAATTCTCGTCGCCGGAAACGAGCCCCGCCAGCGCTAACGCTTCAGCGTAAACGGACCTGGTCTGCTCATTATCCAGGGTGTGGAAATCCACGTTCAGCGCACCGTTGGCGGTATTTAAAATACCTGTCCACCAGCCGTCGTAAGGAGAGCGCTCGATCCTTTCCTGCAGCAGCGCGATCGTTTCACTTTCAAACAGAAGGGATGGATGGGTTTCAGGGGGAAGCTTGAGCTCTCCGGCCTGCAGGGGCGCGGACGCTGCGAAGACGAAAAGTAGCGATATCACTATCAGATGCATCGGCTTGTCCTTTTTTGATCCGAAAGGTTCATGCGGTTCCAGAAAATGTTGTCTCGACTCGAATAATCGCCCAGCTCGAAATCCCGCATTCTGCGGATCAGGGTGTCGGGGTTTAATACGGAGATGCGGGAGCCGCATCCGCAGTACCCCGGGGGAATCATCTTTCCGGATCGATGTGCAGGATTTCCAGTTCGATAACAGGGAAGACATCGTGGACATCCTGTATTCTCTGCGAAACATCTATGAACGATGTATCGCTCGGAACAGCGAAATTCTCCAGGGAATTGATGAGTGAGGTCGTGCAAGTATCCAGGTCGTCCGAAGGAGGAAAGATCAGCTTGAATCTCGATTCGCCGGGTTTGAAGTTTTCCTTGAGACACTCCAGCACCAGGTCCGGAGAAAAATAAAGTCCGTTGCCGCAGGCGCTCAACTCGGCGCGAGGATCCAGCGGGTAGTATTTCTGCCTGAACTCGTAACATTTATTGATTTCCAGACATCGTTTTTCGAACAGGCCGGGATTCAAACGGCATTCGTTGCCGCAGTTGAATGTAAAATATATCGGTTCGTCGTTGTCTCTTCGCTCCAGTTCTTCCGCAAGGAGTAGTGAAGGATAGTTGACACTTCTGTCTATTCCCATCCCTTGGAAATACCTGACTGCATCATATATTGTACCCCCGATCAGAAGAAAAACAAAAAGAAAGGTCGCTAGTCGTTTCGATTTTTTCCCTTTCCGGGTCAGGAGGTCGTCCAGGGGAAGAACCGACAGCAGGTATAGAGCCGGCAGGCCGGTCACGAGTCTTCCGTTGATGATCCTGTTCGCCGCACAGATAAAAACAGGCGAGATCGCAAGTAGAATAACCGCAAGGAGAGCGCCGTTTCTTCTCTTCCCCAGGGCGAGAATGATTCCGGGCAGCAGGAGAGGGATCATCCAGGGTCTCAAGGGAGTATTATCCCCCATGAAATCCTGCTCATTCGTATCTTTCAACGAAGGATCCCCTGTCACGTAGAATTCGATCGACCTTTGTAAAATCCTGAGGGACCTGGCAACTTGATTTCCACCGAATTCATCCCTGACAAGTTGCGATTCCGCAGTGTTCCTCTGGATTCTTCCGGTGACTACTTTCTCATCCACTGCAAGTGTAATCAGAAATGGGGCTGCGGTTAGAAGAGAGCAGGCGATGAATAAGGGAAAACCTCGTTTCCAATCGACTCGTTTATCTCCGGCCGCAGCACTCCAGGCGAGATATACCAGAGGTATTGGAAAGAGAGTTAAAAAGGAGAGGGAGGTAAAAGGGCCGAGCCCGTAGGCCAGACCCGCCGGGATGAAGAAGCTTGTGCGATTTTTCTCGACGGCTGTTAGAAGTAACGCGAGAACAGCGATAATCCATAGATTCGTATGGCTGTAAGCCAGGGGGGATGCAAAAATGATCGAATCGATTGCGGAAAAAGAGAAAACGAATGTAAAAAGTGCTAATGCAGCTCGGGTTTTCAGTATGCCTGCGGCCCAGGCCGTTGCGACGGCTATCCCGATGATACCGACGGCGGGAAGCAATATCGCGAAAATATCGCTTCTCGCACCTATCAGCTTGAATCCCGCATGGATATAATAAAGAAAGAATATACCCGTTTCGGGATGCCAGATCGGGAAGAGGCCGTTTTCACCCAGTATGAAAGCATCTTCAGCAACGAACTTCGACGGAGTCGCGCAGACTTCATCCCCCCACGGAAGATAATCCATGCCGAAATACCTGAACAGGGCGGCAGGAACAATAAAGAGTAAAATGGGCAGCAGGGGTTTTATTTCGATTCGTGATTCGCGGCGGATGTGGAACGACGCCCATCCGGCGGCGATGAGGGTGATTCCTGCGACCCATTTGAGGATTTCTCCGGGAAGCGCCGACATTACATCATACAGAAAATTTGCATGAACGGGGTATGCCGTTCGATAAATTCCGGCGATACCCAGGATCGACATGAATCCGCCGGCGACAACCAGGATAACGGATATTAAAATACCGGGGGAAACGGATTTATTCTGATTATTCATCTGATGTCGCGGGAGGCTGCCTGCGGCTTCCGGTGGCAGAGGTTCTTAAACCGGAAGCTTTTCCTGGGAAGCCGTCCCTGGTATGAAGCGATTAAAGGGTCCGTCGGTAGACGCGATATGTCTTATAGACGCGGGCGCCCAGTTTCTGCAGAACCCTGTTCATGGGTTTGTTGCTCTCGAGGATCCAGGAGAGTTCCCCCCTTTCATAACCTTTCCGTATGGCCCGCTCATACGTCCTGATATAGAAAACGGCATCAACACCCTTCTTCCGGTGCTCCTTTTCGACGCCCATTGCGAGAACCCGTAACATCTTGATATGTCGTTTATGCCAGAGAAACTTGAGAAGGCCGACAGGGAAAAGCCTTCCGTTCGCATGCCGGAGCGCTTCGTTGACATTCGGAATTGCGAGTGAGAACCCTACAGGCTTGCCGTCTTTTTCTGCAATTATCAGAAAATCGGGGTCGAGAATCATCTTGAGTTCCTTGGCCAGGGCAAGGAACTCGCCTTCCGTCATCGGAACGGCGCCCCAGTTCTCGGACCATGCCGCATTGAATATCCCGCGCACAGCCAGAGCTTCATCCTTGAAGTTTTTCATATCCGGACCGCGAAAGATATACTCGCCCGAAGCTTCGGCGGCTTTCGCTTTTTCAAAGACACTGTCGGGGGGGGCGGAGTCGCTGAACAATTCATATGCCCAGAGGTCGTGAACCTTTTCGAAAGCGGATTCTTCAATGAGGTGTTGGTAATAAGGAGGATTGTAGCTCATCATTACCACCGGCAGCGAATCGAAACCATCTATGAGAAGACCGTATTCATCGTTGATGGTGAAGCTTGCAGGTCCGGTTATCGAAGAGCAGCCTTTGAGGCGGAGCCATCCTTCCGCCGCATCGAACAGGCTTTGAGCTGTCGCCGTGTCGTCGATGCACTCGAAGAATCCGAAAAAACCCGTGTTCTCACCGTGGGTTTCGTTGTGTTTCACATTGGTGTGAGCGGAGATCCTTCCAACGGGAGAGCTGTTTTGATACGCAAGAAACAAGCGCGCTTCCGAATGCCTGAAAAAGGAATTTTTTTCCTGGTTCAGAAAGTCGCATCGCTCCGTTATCAAGGGAGGAACCCAGAATTCATCGCCACGGTAGATCCGCCAGGGAAACTTGACGAACTTTTTCAGTTCACGCCGGTTTTGAACCGCTCTTATTTCAACAGCCATACCGCACCTCCGATTCAGGGTGCCGGTCGGGAGGTTCCGTCCGTCTCATTTCACCTTAGCCACTCTAGCCCGCGAGATGTTCCTGCCTGGAATTCAGAATCTACAGGTCGGACTGAGGGTGCGGGAGGATATCGCCGGATATTGACAGAACCGGGTTCGTCGGGTATATTTCTCTTAGAAATAACGGCCCGGCCGCACCGTTGATGAATAGTGAATCAGGCCGTCTAAATTATCCCATAATCATTCCCGGGTAGCAAGATGCAAATGAGTGCGCCTGCCCGGGCGAACCATGCTGGAAGAGTGGGGGCGATCTGGCTTCGACGGGGGTAAATGACCCGTGGGTTGCATGCCGGGGGGTTGCGGCCCCGTAAAAACGCGAAAAACATTCAAACGCCAACGATAATTTGGCTCTGGCCGCCTAATAACGGCCACACCCGCTGACCGCCTGGCCCGGAGGGCGGGCTTCCGGGTGTCGTTATCTTCGGGCTGACCCGAGGGAGCTCCGGATCCCCGAGGGCGAGAAGTTTTACGGATAGCGAGCAGGTATCCTGTCTGCCGGAGCCCTGCAAGCGAAATTCAAACGACAGACTAAGCATGTAGTAGCCGGCGGCGAAGTGCTCTCGGACGCGGGTTCGATTCCCGCCGCCTCCA
>CAYMWF010000040.1:0-45876 GCA_964394085.1 uncultured Gemmatimonadota bacterium
ACGTGAGGAAACGGACTGAATCTGCGAGAAATAAAAGTTCGTATAACGATGTAGTGCACGCGGCTGCTGATACACACCTGCAGGAAAGCGCCGGCATCCATGGGTCAATTTCCAGACTCGAACACCTGCCGATGCCGTATGTTCAAGTAATAGGTGTAACCCGGGGTAAATCGATTTGCGATGCTTCTACATCCCTCTAATATATAATCGGTTCTGCGCATCGCAAATAGCTTCGGTTCGTACGCGCGCATATGCTTCGCCGGGACCGGCGCAATCGTCCGGAATCCCGCGAACCGTCTCGTTTTCTCCTATCTTCATACGATGTTTCGGATTGACAGTTTTAGAGGACGCGGGTATATTTTCGAACCATGTTCACTCAGCGTGTTCCGATCATCGCAGGCAACTGGAAAATGAATACCTCGCTTCGCGAAGCGGTCGTCCTCACGGGCGAAGTGAGAAGACGGTTGAGGAGTCTCAGAGGAGTCGAGGTGGTTCTCTGTCCGCCGACCGTTTACCTGCCCGTGGTGAAAGAGGCGCTCGGGACATCCGGAATCGGGCTGGGAGCGCAGAATTCCTGCTGGGAGTCGAAAGGAGCCTTCACCGGCGAAACTTCATCCCGGATGCTTGCCGAATTCTGTGATTACGTTATTGTCGGTCACTCCGAAAGAAGAACGCTCTTCGGGGAGACCGATGAATCGGTTCGAAAAAAGGCGAAAGCGTGCCTTGATACGGGCCTGGTTCCGATCATCTGCGTCGGAGAAAACCTCTCCCAGTACGAAGATGGAAAAACGAACCACGTGATAAGATCCCAGGTCGAAAAGGCGTTCGAGGGGCTGTCGCCGGCAGAAGCCGAAGCGACGGTGGTAGCTTACGAACCCGTCTGGGCGATAGGAACCGGGAAAGCCGCCGACGGCGCCGCCGCCAATTCGGTGGCCGGGCTCGCCATCCGCGGCACTCTGGCCGGACTTTACGGGGAGTCCGCGGCCCGGTCGATCAGAATTCAGTACGGCGGAAGCGTGACATCCGCCAATGCCGTGGAATTCCTGGCGCAACCCGAAATCGACGGAGCCCTCATAGGGGGCGCTTCCCTCGATGCAGGTGAATTCGTCGACGTAGCATTCTGCGCCGCAGGCTCCGGAAGAGGTCGGCGGCGACCCGTGTTTCACGTGTAGAGCAACAACTTCAACCGAGCCGGTGCAGCCGATGCTGCAGCCGGTACGAGGAAGGAAAGGCCGATGCCGAAAGTCGATAAAGGACAGGATCCCGGGCAGTCCAAGTTCGAATTGAGAACGTACATCTTCATGGACAGCCTGCAGCCCAGGCTGGCCCAGTTCATCGCTAAAGACAACAAGGTATACGACCCGAGCGAATACGATGCTTCGATGATGATCGAGATAGCCCCGGCCATGGAGATTCACAGGATGATCGACCTCGCCCTCAAGGCGACGAGAGTCAGGCTCGGCTCGGTGGTTACCGAGAGGCATTTCGGCATGATGCAGATCCACCACGCCGAGCAGGCCGAGGTTCTTGCGGCGGGTCAGGCGGTCCTCGACGCCACCGGCCTGACCATTTACGACCGGGCAAGGGTGGATATCCTGACCAACATGGTTATCCGGGGAGTGGAGCAGGACCAGGCCATCTATTTCACCGGCACGGGCAAGGGAGACATGATTCTGGCCAATGACTCGGTTTTCATTCTCGAGACCACTCCGGCCGCCTATCTCAGCCTCGCCTGCAACGAAGCGCTCAAGGCCGCCCGCATCAAGCTCAGCACGATCCGGCCGTTCGGAGCCACGGGAAGGCTCGTCCTTGCCGGCCCCGAATCAGAGATAGACTCTGCCGCCGAGGCCGCCATATCGATCCTGGACCGCCTCAACGAAGAGCTGAAAGAGGGCACGTCCAGCGCGGTGCACGATGAATCACGGTATGCAAAGTAAATCAAACCGCTGAAGCGGATTCCTCAGGCTTTCCGCCGAGATATACCGGAAGAACAAGAAATGGATATTCACGAAATAAAGGAGATGGTGAGAAACGCCGTCGAGCGCTCGCTGGCATCACGGGCGAACAGCGTCCTGCTTTCGCGACTGGGCGAAAGCGGCCACCCTTCCGTGGCGAAACCGCCCTCACCGCCGGCCGCCGGAAATCCGGCACCCGTCTCGAATGAACCGCCGTCATCCGCCGCACCTTCGAAAAGCGTGGAAACCGGCGTCAAGGTTCCGACCGGGGATTCCGGCTCCGCGGATCCGCTCGGATCCCGCCGTGAGAGATACGCCGTCATCGGTGAGCACGATATCCGCAATTTCCCGAGGGGAACTTTTTTCCAGGTCCCGCCTGGAGCCGTGGTAACGCCCTCCGCCCGGGAGCTCGCGCTGCTGAGAGGTATACGTCTCGAGGGAGATCAGCCCCAGGCGCAGATCAAGCCGCCGCGGGGGAAAAAGCTCAACCTGCGGGTCGGCACGGGGCCGATCAAGAGCGACCTCCTCCCTGATACCGAGATGCTTTCGATCCGGCAGCCTGTATTCAAAATCCTCACCCAGGAGGATATCCGGTCGATGCCGGAGGAATCCTCCTATGAAGCGCCTGCGGGAACCGTAATCACCCCCTCCGCGCGGGAGACGGCGCTGCTCAGGAAAATCACGCTTTCCGTCGCGGGAGACGCCGCGTCCCCGGCACCGATTCCGATGGCGGCGCGGGCCGGCAGCGCCGGCAATCCCGCCGCCGCACCGGCCGGCGGCGCTTCAGCGGGAACGGGCGACATCTCCAGGACGGTCGCCATCGGCGCAGACCATGGCGGCTTGGAGATGAAGGAAGACCTGAAAGGTTACATCGGCGAGCTCGGATACTCCGTCGTCGATTGCGGCACGACGGGCACCGGATCGGTGGACTATCCGGATTTCGCCTATGCGGTCGCGTCGCTGGTCGGCGGCGGCGGAGCGTCGAAGGGGATAATAGTGGACGGCGCGGGTATCGGCTCCTGCATGGCCGCCAACAAGGTGCCCGGGGTCAGGGCGGCGATGTGTTACGACATATCCTCCGCAAAAAACAGCCGCGCTCACAACAATGCGAATGTTCTCTGCCTGGGCGGAAGGCTCAGCGGGCCGGACCTGGGCAGACAGATCACGGAGACATGGCTGGCAACCGCATTCGAGGGCGGCCGACACGCCGGTCGCGTCGACAAGATAACGGCGATCGAAGATCGTTACCGGAAAGATTGATACCATGGCCACTCAATTCGACAGAAACCAGGTTGAACAGATCGTAAACCGTATCACGGAAGAAGTCGTGAGCCTGCTCTGCTCTCAGGATTCCTCCTGTTCGGCCCAGTTCGGGGGCATCTGCAGAGAGTGCGGGATGTGCGTGGAGCTCGCCCAGCCGGGCGTCAGCGCCATCAGGGATGCCGGAGCAACGAGAATCACCAGCGCTCTCGGAGTGAAATCGGTGCCGTCCGGAACGGCGGTCCTGATCGATCATACGCTCCTGAAGCCCGACGCCACCTCGGAACAGGTGATCAGCCTGTGCGCGGAAGCCCGTGAATACAAGTTCGCGTCGGTATGCGTGAATCCTGCCTACGTTCCCCTCTGCGTCCGTGAACTCAGGGGAACACCGGTCGGCATCTGCTGCGTCATCGGCTTTCCGCTGGGAGCGACGCTGCCCGAGGTGAAAAGATACGAGGCCGAACAGTCCGCGGCGAGCGGCGCCACCGAGATGGACATGGTGATAAACGTCGGAGCCCTGAAAAGCAGGGACTACGGCCTGGTCGAACGCGATATCGCAGGCGTGGTGGAAGCGGGTCACAGGGCGGGCGCCCTTATCAAGGTGATCCTCGAAACAGCACTGCTGACCGACGAAGAAAAAATAAAAGCCAGCGCCCTGTCGAAAGCCGCGGGGGCCGATTTCGTAAAAACGTCCACCGGCTTCGGCCCCGGCGGCGCCACGGTCGAGGATGTCGCCCTGATGAGGAGGGTGGTCGGTTCCGACATGGGCGTCAAGGCGTCGGGCGGTGTGCGGGATTACTCGGATTTGAAAAAGATGGTAAAGGCCGGCGCGAGCCGCATAGGGGCGAGCGCGGGCATCGAGATAATAAGAGAAGCCGGCAGCTGATACTGTCAGCCGGCCGACGAATCTGAAAACAAACTGCAGGCGGGCGGCGCCGAAGGCCGTGAAGCGAAAAGGCCCGTGAGAAGCCGGCCCCGCCTCTTCGGAAACCTACGAATGGAGGATCAATATGCCGGAAGCTGTGGGAATGATAGAATGTCAGAACTATCCCGCAATGGTGGAAGCCGCGGATGCAATGGTCAAAGCAGCCAGGGTTGAGCTGGTTGCTTTCGAAAAGACTGGCGGCGGTTTTATCACCGCAGTCGTCAGGGGTGACGTTGCGGCTGTCAAGGCCGCGGTGGAAGCAGGCGTCCGAGGCGCCCAGAAAGTCGGCGAAGTAACGGCGATCCACGTCATCGCGCGTCCGCATATCAATATCGATCTCGTGCTGCCCCTGGGCCGCGCGGATGAGGCCGCCGGCGAACTGTCGGGCCGGGGTAAAAAGACCGGCGCGCGCAAGTAGTCCGGATCCGCGAGGGAAAACGCCTTTTTCGTTTTCGGTCTCGGATTTTTGCCGTCCTTTTAGCGGATAACGGAACAATCCGGTCCCGCATAACGCGAAAAAATTACCGTTTATCTCTTTGCGCGGGTTCATTCGAACCGGAAGAACCCGGAACTCTCCGGGTTCCTGCGCCGGGCAACCCGCCCGCGTTCCGACGGACCCTTTTTGCGGTTACGCGCGCCTTCATGGCGAAAGGGCGAGTTTCACGCGGTCGTGAAGCGACTGCTGCACCGGCGCTGTTCCGGACATGACGGCACAACCCGACACAGGGTGGAGGTCAGGATGCTACTCGGAAAAATAATCGGCACACTGGTGGCCAACCGCAAAGACGAGAAGATCGAAGGCTTCAAGTTCATGATCGTCCGCGAACTGAACGTTTCCCTCGAGGAGACCGACGGTTATGTCGTGGCGGCCGATTCGGTCGGCGCCGGACTGGACGAAATTGTTCTCTACGCCACGGGAAGCTCGGCCAGGCAGACCGAGCTCACCGATCAGAAACCGTGCGACGCGGTGATTATGGCCATCGTCGACGAGATCGAGATGCGCGGCGAAAAAATCTGGGAAAAGCACGACCCGGGCATCAGGATCATTGAAAAATACGGAGGTTGAAATCTTGGCAGTAGACGAGCAGCGGATTAGAGAAGTGGTGGGGAATGTCATGCGCAGGTTCAACGAGGAAACGGGCCATGCGACCGGCGGCGCCGCCACTGTTGCGACGCCGGGAACCCCCGTCGCCGCTTTGACTCCCGCGGCCCCGGGGAGAGCCTCGACAACCGGTTCCGATGATGGTGTCTTCGATGAAATGGATGCCGCCATCGAATCCGCATCCCGGGCGCAGAAAATCCTGAGCGGCATGAGCCTCGATGAACGGGATAAACTGATCGCCGCCATGCGCGGTGTCGTGCTCCAGAACGTGCGCGAGATATCGAGTTTTGCCCTCGAAGAAACCGGGATGGGCAGGCTCGAGGACAAAATCACCAAGAACCTGCTGGTCGCGAACAAGACTCCGGGCATAGAAGACCTGCGGCCCTCCGCCTGGACCGGCGACCGGGGCCTGATGCTTCTCGAGTACGCTCCGTTCGGAATGATCGGCGCCATCACCCCGAGCACCAATCCGACCTCCACCATCATCTGCAACGGCATAGGCATGATTACGGCGGGAAACAGCGTGGTCTTCAACTCCCATCCCGGCGCTAAAAACTGCTCGGCCTACATGGTTCAGCTCCTCAACAGGGCCATCGTGGGCGCGGGCGGCCCCCCGAACCTGATAGTCGCCACCAGGGAACCCACAATCGAATCAGCCAAGCTTCTCATGACCCATCCGGGCATCGACCTGCTCGTCGTGACCGGAGGGCCGGCAGTGGTGGCCGAAGCGATGAAATGCTCAAAGAAAGCGATCTGCGCCGGGGCCGGAAATCCGCCGGTGATCGTGGACGAAACCGCCGACATCGAGCAGGCGGGGCGCGACATCGTCCTGGGCGGCGCTTTCGACAACAACGTAGTGTGCGTGCTCGAAAAAGAGGTGATTGCAGTCGATTCCATCGCGGACGATCTGAAAAGGTCGATGCTCCGGAACGGCTGTCACGAACTGTCGCAGCACGAATGGAAGCGGCTGCAGAAGCTGATTTTCACGGAAATCAAGCCGGCTCCCGAAGAATCGATCGTAAACAAAAACTACGTCGGAAAAACTCCGGAAGCCATCCTGCGGGAAATCGGCGTAACGGTCGGAGCCGACGTAAAACTGATCCTGGTGGATGTTCCGAACGACGACCCCCTGGTCTGGTCGGAGCAGCTCATGCCGGTGATGCCGCTGACCAGGGTCGGGAGCGCCGATGAAGCGATATCCTTCGCGGTACAGGTGGAGAGAGGTCTCAAACACACCGCGATAATGCACTCCAACCACCTGAAGAGGCTCACCCGCATGGCCAGGGAGATCGACGCCTGCATATTCGTGAAGAACGGTCCCTCCTACTCCGGCCTCGGATCCGGAGGAGAAGGATTCGCGTCCTTTACCATTGCGAGCCCCACGGGCGAAGGCGTGACCCGCGCCAGGAGCTTCTCGCGGATCAGGCGGTGCACCGTGGTTGATTCGTTCAGAATAACCTGATTACCCATCGGTCGCGGATCCGGGTTTCAAACGGGGAGGTTTGCCGCGACACCGAAGCTGAAGACGGAACAGAGGTAGAAAAGACGCCGCCGGTATTACAGATGGCGGCCGGCCGGATAAAGATCGGATATGAGCGAAATAGTCGACAGGATCAGGGAAGCGGGGATAGTGGGCGCGGGAGGCGCCGGATTCCCGACCCATGTCAAGCTCGACAGCAGCGTTGACACGGTGATCGCGAACGGCACCGAGTGCGAACCGCTGCTCGAAGCCGACCAGGGTCTCATGGCCCGGTATCCCGACAAGGTCGTCGAAGGGCTGCGACTGGCTATGAAGGCGACGGGAGCGTCGAGAGGCGTTATCGCCGTAAAGGCTAAATATGAAACCGCGATTCGGGAGCTCCGAAAGGCCGCCGGTCCTTTCGACGATATCGAATTCTACCTGTTCGGCAGCTTCTATCCCGCGGGCGACGAGCACGTGGTGGTGTTCGATGTGACGGGCAGGACGGTTCCGGAGGGCGGCATCCCGCTCGAAACGGACGTTGTCGTTCAGAACGTCGGAACCCTCGCAAATATAGCGGATGCCGTGAACGGTATTCCGGTGACCAGGCGCGTCATAACGGTGACCGGCGAGGTGATCCGCCCCGCCACCTTCGAAGCGCCGATAGGGACCCCGTACGGAGAACTGGTCTCGTGGACGGGAGGTTTCAGGGAGATCGTCCCTGAAGCATGGGGGAACGGAGACGATCCGGTACTGGTAGAGGGCGGCCCGATGATGGGCAGGATCGTAAATACGGATGATGTCGTTACCAAGACTACATCCGGTTTGATCGTTCTCCCGCCGTCGAATGTGGTGGCCCGTCACCTGTCGCGTCCCGATTCGAGCATCCTGAGGCGCAACCGCTCCACCTGCGACCAGTGCAGGATATGCACCGACCTCTGCCCCAGATTTCTGCTGGGGCACGAGCTCGAGCCCCACCGGATCATGCGCTCCCTGAACTACGGGCTGGCGACGGAGCCCCGAACCGTAACCGCGGCGGTTCTCTGCTGCGAATGCAGGCTCTGCGAAGCATACGCCTGCCCCCTGGAGCTCTCGCCGGTCAGGTATTATCAGCGCGTCAAGAAAGAGCTGCAGGAATCCGGCTTCAAGAATACCGTCCACCGCCGCAAAGATCTCGAACCCGACGGGATGCGCGAATACAGGAGGACGCCGCTCTCGAAGCTCGTCGATCGCCTGGGTCTGGCGCCCTACAAGAGCCTGAAAGCGCCTCTCGAACAGCCCGTAAAAGAGCCCGGCGAGGTGAAAATTCCGCTGAAGCAGCATCTCGGTGCGCCGTCCGTGCCGGTGGTGAAAAAAGGTGAGAAAGTCTCTGCGGGCGATCTCGTTGCGGCGATACCGGAGGGCGCTCTCGGGGCGAACATCCATGCGTCCATCAGCGGGTTTGTAAAAGAGACGACCGATTCCGCGATACGAATCAGCGGTGGCGCCGCCCGGAAACGGCGCGACTAAACAAACCGGAGGTTCGGTGAATAACCGCACCTCCGCAATCATAAACGGCAGGTAGCGAAAATGAGCAAGTCGACCGAAAGCTGGGTGGAAGAAAGACTTGAAACCGGTTCCGGGCCGCAAGTGTCCCGGCGGGAAAAATCTTCTCCGGCGAGCGAATTCAAAGCACTGAAGCCGCTGTTTGCCGGAGGAGAAGGCAAACCGGCCATCGGGCTCGTCGAGCTGAACAGCATCGCCGCGGGAATCGAAACAGCGGATGCCATGGTGAAGCGGGCCACGGTCGACCTTCTCGAAGCCCGATCGGTCTGCCCCGGCAAGTTCATCGTTCTCATCGGCGGGCTCACGGGGCCGGTGGACGAGTCGATGGAAGCGGGACGCGAAACGGCCGGCGACGCCATGGTGGACGACCTGCTCCTGCCGAATGTTCATCTCTCGGTCTTTCCCGCTATCGCAGGCTGTGTCGAGGTGGGGCTCGAAAGGGCTGAGGCGCTGGGAATAGTGGAAACCTTTACGGTGGCTTCAACCATCGTTTCGGGAGACGCCGCCGCAAAAGCCGCGGACGTGAGGCTGACCGACATGCGCCTCGCAAACGGGCTGGGCGGCAAGTCGTTTTTTCTCATGACCGGCCCGGTATACGAGGTGGAAGCGGGTGTCGAAGCGAGCCTGGCTATTCTTCGGGAAGAAGGGCTGCTGGTGAGGCAGGTGATCATACCGAGGCTCCACGATGATGTGCGCGTCAAGATGATAAACTAGTCGGTTCCGGGCGCCGGTTCATGGCGACAAAACACCTGCGGCGCATCCCGGACGCGGGCGATACAAACAGGTCCGGACAGCAAGTAAAAACCTGCGGGACGCTTGAAGAGCGGCGGAACGCTTGAAGAGCCCTGGATCTCGTTCACAGGCAGGGAGAGAGGATGGGGAAAGGATGTACCTGGCGAAAGTAATCGGTACGGTGGTGGCCAGCCGGAAGGCGAACAACCTCGACGGCGTCAAGCTTCTGATTGTCCAGCCTGTCGATGAGCACGGCAACCCTGACGGCAAAGAACACGTTGCCGTAGACGGCACGGAACAGGCGGGTCCGGGCGAGGTGGTTTCGTGCATCGCGTCGAGGGAGGGAGCCCTGGTGATGGAGAGGTGGTTCAACCCCGCCGATGCCGGTATCTGGGGCATAGTCGACCAGGTGACGATAGAAAAAGACGGCGGAGAAGAAGAGCTGACTTTCAAGAAATAGAGGATCTCTCATGTTTATCGGTAGAATCGTCGGCAACATGGTTTCGAGCGTCAAGATAGACGATTACCAGGGGCACAAGCTGCTGATGGTCCAGCCTCTCACCCCGGATGGTGAGCTCTGGAAAAAGAAACTGATCGCGGTAGACCTGGTGGGCGCCGGCACCGGAGAAACGGTTCTGTATATCGACGAGGGCAATTCGGCAAGGCAGCTGCTCGACCTCGATGTAGACGGCGCGGTTCGCGCAGTCATCGTGGGTATTGTCGACGAAATAAGGCTTGCGGACAAAACCATCCAGCCCCACGCCGTGAAAAAGCCCGAAACTCCCGAAGCTCCCGACTGGAACTACGGGCTCTAGCACAAGCGGTATCGGCGTAAAACACTGAAACCGCACGAGACTCCGGTGTGTCGCGACGAAATAGACATGAGAAATGCGGGCTTAAATATTCTTGATTCTTTCTATTTCCCTGCCGGACAATTTCAGCCCGTCCTTGAGCACTTCTTCCACATCTTTCGAGAAGACACCGCCGTCCCACTCGCCAATCTGCTGGAGAGCTTCCTCTCTTGTCAATTTTCCATAACGAATCATGGTCGAGAAACCATCAACCAGTTTTTCTACGCCGGTGCCATGCTTTGTGAGGTAATTTACCAGCGGCACCAGCTTGCAGTCATATCGCCATGACGTGGCGCGACCCTCGGGTTTTCGCCACCCGAGTTCATTCGTGATGGTTTCTTTGATCTTCACCCTGTCCCACTCCAGATAATCGAACAATGAAAAGTATTTCCCATCCATCTCATGGAGAATCGACGGCCTGTTGAAATCGATGACTTTGTCCCCGGGCACCTTTAAGGACGCTCTGTGAGTAAAATAGTAGCCGATGGCGCTCAGCATGCGCAAAACGTTCGGGGACAGCAGCTTTTTCTTCTTCGATATCTTTGGAAACATCCCCCAGTCCACAACGGTGTCTTCGGGATGGGAAGTTCCGCTGATGATATACTCGAGCCCTTCCTGGAGCATGACTCGCTGGACCGCTCCGTGAGCTCCGTGCGAGCAGTGGGTGCAGATATTATTCAACATATCTTTCGGACCGTAGGGGATCGCGGAACGGATCAGGGAGCGGGCCACTCTCCAGGTCAGGTTGAACGGGGCGCTTTCGATACGGAGTTCCACACCGAGTATCTTGCAGGCGCGCTCGAGGTTCTCGATGGCGAGAGGGTGGGCGAAACCGTTATGAAAGTTAACGGCGAGAGGGTTCCTGCCATACTTCCTCTTAAGTATATAAAGCACGTAAGTAGAGTCTCTGCCGCCGCTTACCGGAACGACGCAATCATACTTTTCACCCTTGACCTTTTTCAGCTTCTTGAGCAGCGCCTTTTCACCGAGAGGTTTGACCGGCACGAATTCCCGGCAGAAATTGCAGACGCCGAAGCTGTCGAAATCGATCCCTTCCTGGGTCGCAGGCAGTATGCACTTTGTACACCGAATCACTTCCGTCATGGTTCTCCCCTGGACATGAGATAAAGCCTCCGGCTCGCGCTGCGAAGACTGGATAAACTCTTTCGATCTTTCCGGTCAGTAGTCGACTTTTTCTGTCTTGTATTCTTCTTTAACCATATCGAAAATTCGACCTGTAAACTGTAGATAATCCCATAAACCGCGTTTCTTTTCTGATTTCGCCCTCGGAAACCGGAGTCTCGTACTGCCGCCAACAGTTTTGCCGGCGACAATTTCGCTGCAGACAAATTCGTTGGGAAGCTGTTCTGTCAGTACGACGGCGAATGCAATACGCATCCAAAGCCGGGGATTCGCCATGTGAAGAAAAATGGAAGCTCTGAGATATAACTGTTACGGAGCCGATCTGTGTAGTTCTCTTTTTACAGCGCAGCGCTAGAAGCATAACCCGTCCTGCGGGGGATGCAGGCTTACTCGTGTAAAATTGTCAATCCGATTGACAATTTTACACGGTTTCCGAGTGGACTCGAGCGATACGCCTTGACGACCGGAGAGACATCCACGTTATAGAGGAATAAATGATCGGCTCACTCCGGCAGTGGAATAAGCGACAGGTTCCCTCCGGCAGTGGGATAAGTACTCGGCTCACTCCGGCAGTGGAATAAGCGACAGGTTCCCTCCGGATTTAACTCGGTCTGGCTTGGCCGGAAAAGGAAATCAGGAAGAAGTTAGCCGGGCAGCAGGGGTTTGACTGGCAGGCGAGCCCCCTGCGGGGGCGAAAGCTCCACCGGGATCATACAGCCACCGGCTCAGCCGGCGGCCGTTTTAGTTCTATTCGAATGTGAACAGCCACAAGCCCGCGATGGCGCAGTTCACTTCCCACCATTCGAGCGGATCGGCCAGGTACCCGAGCTCGAGGATCCGCGGGTCGCTTTCCTCCAACTCGACCGCGGCGACGGTTACGGCTCCCAGCACTTCGCAGGGCGATTCGCTCATGGGGAACCAGGCTTTTGCCGGTGCGATACCCTCCCCGATAAGCTCTTCCAGGGTGCTTTCAGCATCTTCGACTGTATAACCCTGGGGAGGAAGCGGCCATTCGAGAAAATAGGTGCTGTCGGTATTCAGGAAGGGTTCATTGTCGATGATAACGGGGGCGGGGATTTCGGTTTCCTGATCTTCGAACAGAAAGCAGGACAGGTTGGTGAACAGCAGCAACGCAAACAGAAGTAATATTGTTTTTTTCTTCATATTCAGAGCGCTTCTGCTTCGTCTTCGAAGCTGCCGGGCAGGCGGAACGATGCGTTGTCGAAGATCCATGGATAGTACCTTTTCAATGTAGCGATCATGTGGTCGAGCGGAAGATCGCTGAAATGCCCGTAATCTTTAACATACTCCATGTGCTTGTTGCCGCTTTTGTCGTACTCGTGAAAGATCGAGTCGCTTTTTCCGTCGAATTCAAGCGGTTGAACACCGAATTTTTCGCAGAGAGACTTATTGAACGCGGGTGTGGCCTTGAGCCAGCCGTCGTCAAGGAAAAGCTCGGTGTACCCATGGTACACAAAAACGTCGGTTTTCATGATCTCTCTCAGCCTGGGGGTGGCAAGGTGGTTCTTGACGTCCGCGAATCCGAGCCGGCTGGGAATGCCGGCGACCCGGGCCGCGGCGGCCAGAAGGATCGCCTTGGTCACGCAGAAACCCTTTTTCGACTTGAGAGTGACGCTTGCTTTCATATATTCGGGGGTGAGCTGGATGCTGTAAGGATCATAGTAGATGTCGTCACGAACCGCATAATAGAGGTTGATCGCTTTGTCCCTGTCGGAAATCGCCTTTCCGATGGAAGAAGCCGTGTATTCGATGACCGCCTCATGATCGCTTTCGATAAAAACCGTCGGTTCAAGGTATTGCTCAAATTCTTTTTTATAATCCGTCATTATTCATCTCTCACTTCGTTCATGAACGCCCGGCCAGGCGTCGCGCCAGCCGGTAAAGAGATCCGGTCCGCCGGTAAACATCGTAATATACAGGCTCGGCCCCGAACTTCCGCTTGAACTCCTCTATACCCTTTTTTCCGCCGCTCGTTCCTATGTTTACATAGGAGAAGCCGTCGGTGCAGGCAGCCTCTACGGCGTTCCAGATCAGGGCGTAATTCGGTCGCGCATACCAGAACTCCGGCAACGACGGCATGCTCCACAGGAAAACTCCGGCGGCCCCGGTGAAAGAAAGCAGAGCCGCGACGGGCCGCTCATCCACCCTCGCGATACGGAGTTTACATCCCGGGCCGTCAAGGGATCGGAGGAACCGGTAGGGATATCCGCCCCCTCTGCCCCACCGGGAAAGCGAAACCTGCTGGAGCGAATAAAACGCCCGCCAGTCCTCTTCGCCGGCGGCGGTCGATACGGTTACTCCCTCCTTGCGGGACTTCCCGATCTCTCTCCTGTTGCTGCGGCTCATCCGCTTCCAGACCTGCTCCGGATCCGGATCGAGCTGAAGGATATACGCCGTTTCCACACGCCGCTTCACTCCCTGCGGCGCCATGGTCCCAGGAGGAGGCGTCAGGCCGGGAACCTCCGGCGGCACGACCAGCGAAATTTCTCCGGTGATCGATCCCGGACTCCTTCGAAAAAAAAGATCGGACATGCGGGCGGCCTGTTTTTGTTCCACCAGGCCGAGAAGGCCTCCGTATGTGCCGAACGGCATGGAAAGGCGCATCGAAAACGGGCCTTTCCGCATGTTTACCGCCGGCAGCAGCGCCGCGATCCTGCCGCTGCCCTCGGTCGCCGTCACCACCGAAATCGACGAGCCCGGAAATCCTTCGAGAATAGCCCCGACCCACGACCTATCCTGGAAATATCGCGGAATTTCGATTCCTTCCAGGAGCGCTTCGTATTCTGCAGTGCCGCCCAGATGTGCCAGTTCAATTCTCATAAATCGGGATCGTATTCGGGAACGATATCTGCGAGGACCGAGATCGATGCCGGGGCGTCTCCCGACGCCGCGCATGCCTCGAACAGCGAGAGCGCCGCCTGGAGTTCAACGGGCTCCGCGCTCTCCGGACGTGCTACGAAGATCTTCTCCTGGACTGTGGCGGTCAGGCCCTCCGAAGCGGTCAGGATCTCTTCATGCAGCTTTTCGCCAGGCCCCAGGCCGGTAAACTCGATTTCGATATCCCTGTCCGGTTCGAGTCCCGACAGGTAAATGAGGTTCCGTGCCAGGCGATGGATATTGACCGGTTCGCCCATATCGAGGACGAACAGCTCTCCGCCGGTTCCGAACCCCCCCGCTTTCACCACCAGATAGCTTGCTTCTCGTGTGGTCATGAAGAACCGGGTGGCATCCGGGTCGGATACCGTCACGGGCCCGCCGGCAGCAATCTGGCGGCGGAATTTCGGCACCACGGAACCGCGGGAACCCAGGACATTCCCGAACCGCACCGACATGTACCTGGCCCCGGTTTTACGGGCTTTTTCGAGGACGAGAAGCTCGCAGAAACGTTTACTGGCCCCCATGACGCTCGTGGGAGCCACGGCCTTGTCGGTGGAGAGCATCACGAAACGTGAGACGCCGGTTTCTTCCGCCGCGTCGAGGAGGGCCGCCGTGGCCAGGATATTGTTGCGGACCGCCTCCACCGGAAACAGTTCCATGAACCTGATATGTTTGTGGGCGGCGGCGTGGAAGATCACGTCCGGAGATATTTCAGAGACGAGACGTGATACGAGCTTCCGGTTGCCGATGTCGGCGATGAGCGGCCGGATATGTGCCTTCCGGGCTGCCGCGGGTCCCGATTCAAGCACCAGGAGGGCATCGTGGAGGGAATTCTCTCCGCGGCCGGCGAGGATGATTTCCCGGGCTCCTCCCAGGGCGCACGCCGCGGCGATCCCCCTGCCGATGGAGCCGCCGCCCCCGGTGACAAGGACCGATTTACCGCGAAGATAAGCAGCAGCGCCCTCCTCGTCGATCAGGATGCTCTCCCTGCCGAGCAGATCCTCGGGCTGGACGGTCCTTATCTGCTCGAATCGTACATCGCCCAGGATGATTTCCATTATCGGGGGTACGATCTTGACCTGGAGCCCGAGGCCTTCGCACGAAGAGACGAGCTCCCGTATTACCCGCCCGCGAGCCGACGGTATGGCGATGACCACCTCGTGAATGTCGAGCCGGTCGACGGCGCCTGGGATTTCTCCCCGGTCTCCCAGAACAGGCACTCCCCTGTACGACTCCCGGGCGAGGGATGGATCGTCATCTATGAATCCGGCGGCGGCAAGGCCCGCTTCAGGATGGGCGAAAAGCTCGTCCACCACCATGCGCCCCGCTTCTCCGGCGCCGATGATCAGCACATTTTTTTCAGAATCGTTCATTGTTCGATCACGCTTATCCTGACCAGTCCGTCTTCACCGCCTGCCCAGACCGTGCCGCGGTCCTCGTCAATGTCACCCGCGAACAGAATTTCGAAGGGCAGTTCGTCCGCCACGGTCATGGTGCGGCGAACGACGCCGTTCCCGTCGAGGACGGCAAGCCCCCTGTCCGTGAAGACCCAGAGCCTGCCCCGACTGTCCGTCACCGCGCAGTTGACTCCGTTGTCCGGGTCGGGGAGCCCCTCGTCCCAACCGATCATCCGCCATGGATCCGGCCCTGCGGCGAGACCCGAACCGGGGCACGACGCCCAGATCGAACCGTCGCTCGCAACGGCGAGCTCGTCCACGGAGACGATACCGGGCAGAACGGTTTCGTCCACCGTGGTCCAGGTATCGTCTCCGGGGAATTCCGGGGTTCCCGCGTCATCCCACCAGTAGAGCCCGAACTCCTTCTCTGCAATCCACCTGGCGCCGTCGCCGCCGCCGCTCCGTATCGCCGTCAGGAGCTTCCCCCCCGCGATCGGTGTATCGTCAACGATATCGTAGTGGAAACATGGGCCTGTCCACGGGAGGGTTTCGCCGTTTTCGGCGGGAGCGTCGGTTCCGCCGATGAAATGAATCCCTTCGTAGGCCGTATGCACAATCCAGGCTCCTGTTTCGCCGTGCATCAGCCCCCGGACCATGTTTCCGGTGAGACAGTCCGTGGTATCTCCGCTTTTCAAGGTCCAGACTATATCGTCGACGGGATCAGACGTGCCGGAGCAATCCACGACGGTCATGCCCTTGCCCCATGCGGCGAGCCACATCCGGCCCTGCCCGTCGAGCTCGAAATCCCACATCATGGCCGGACCGAGAAGGCCTTCGGAGGAAGTATAGGAAACAACGGCGCCGTCAACCGGGTTCACGATGGATACGTTTCCCGATTCGATGTTCTTCCGGCCGCGGCCTGCCCAGGCGAAACCGGTGGCGGGATCGACCCGAACCTCCCCGATGCACTCGCCTTCCAGGTAATGGGCCGTCACTTCAAGAATGAAATCGAAGGGATCGTTGGGCTCTTCTTTCGTGCACCCGCAGAAAAGGACCATAACAGCCAGGAATAGGGGCGTGACGGGAATCGGGGTTCCGCGAGGAAATTTCCCCGGACGGGACTCTTTCGACGGCATCGCGTAATTCCGGACGATCGACACCGGGGGAGAGACGGTTTTAAACGAGAAATCCATCAGGCTGTGTTTCGGATCTGCCGCTTTGCCGCGGCAAGGTGCGTTTCTTCAGGGAAAACCCGCCTTGAAGTCAAATGGAACGGCAAGCGCTCTTTACTTGCTGAAAATCGACTCCATCAAGCTTCTCCAGCGGAGTTTCCATACAAGGATGATCGCTTCGAGGATTATGCTCCGGTTCATCTTGGAGGTGCCCTCCACCCTGTCGACGAATACGATGGAAAACTCCCCGATCCTGTACCCGGCCCTCCAGACGTGGTAGTTCATTTCGATCTGGAAAGCGTATCCATCCGAAGTGATCTTGTTCAGGTTGATGGTTTCGAGAACTTCACGCCTGAAGCACTTGAAGCCGCCGGTGCAGTCCGACACGGGAAGACCCGATACAATCCTGGCGTAAATATTTGCGAAATAACTGAGCAGCAGGCGTGACATCGGCCAGTTGACCACGTTCACGCCCGTGAGATACCTGGAACCCAGCACCAGGTCGTGGTTTTTGATCATTTCCAGAAACTTCGGAAGGTAAGCCGGATCATGGGAGTAGTCCGCATCCATCTCGAAAATGCAGCTGACGTCGTTCCGGGTCAGGGCCTCTTTGAACCCGGCCCGGTAAGCCGAACCCAGCCCCGACTTACCCTGTCTCTTCAGAATACTGATACGGGGTTCGGACTCCATCATCCCTTCGACGATTTCGGCTGTGCCGTCGGGGGAATTATCGTCGACCACGAGCACTTCGATGGAAGGATCCTTCATTAGGACCTCGGGGATGATCCGCTGGATATTTTCCTTCTCGTTATAGGTGGGGATTATTACCAGCGCTGTATTCATGAATCCTTCCTCCCTGAGACCACGGCTCCCACGGCAAGGATGGTAAAAGCGACGAGCCCGGTCAGGCACATCAGCCGCGCCGCCCTGTTGGCTGCGGGTTCGAAAGCAAAGACAACCTCGTGGTCGCCCGGCTCGAGCAGTACGCCTCTCTGCACGAAATTCACCCTGAGCACCTCGGTTTCTTCTCCGTCGACCTCGGCCTTCCAGCCGGGGTAATAGGTGTCGGTAAGGATCAGGAGAGCTCTTTCGGGGGCTCCGGCCCGGATAACGACCCGCTCGTTTTCATATTCCTTTATCTCGGCGGCGATGAATCCTCTCGCCGGCGTCGGTTCGAACCCTGTTTCCTGCTCGACAACGGCATTTCTGGACGGGTCGAACAGAGTTGATTCCAGGAGGCCGGGAACCTCCCCGTGCTCTTCCGCCGTAAGCGCGCCGAAAACCATGTAAGCCCTTGGAAGAGCCAGCAGGTAATCATACACATACGTGCGCCCGGTGTAAACCTCGCGGAAAACCTCTGATTTGACCGGCTGGGTAAGAAGCAGATACCGCGCGCTCGTCATCATGAGGAATTTATAGATGAAATTGTCCGAGTTCAAAGTCATCATTTTCCAGTAGTCGCCCATCGGAGCGCCGTGATAGCCGCCGGTGAGCGGGACCTTCCAGTAGACACCTTCGTTGGGCGCCACCTTTTCGAGGCTTGCGTTGTGGACCCGGTAGCCGCCCTCCCTGGATGCGATGAACTTGAACAGGGGATCGTTATCGAACTCCGTGAATTCTTTTTCGACTTCGAGAGGATGGATGAAACGGAGGTTCACGCGGATGAGATCGACTGAAAGGCAAACCACGAGCGCGGAGGCCAGGATGGCTGTTCCGAACATTCTCCGCGACCAGCCGGCCAGAAAAAGCGCACCTGCGAGCCAGAGGAGGGAGAAGACCACGATATCTTCGACAACACGATCGACCCGGATGTCGAGGATGGCGCCGGGAAGCGGCCTGCCGTCCGGCCCCGTGATTTTACCCTCGAACAGGCCGGAGATGGAGCCGGCGGCCATCCAGGCGATCAGACCGATTACGATAAGAACGGCGCCTGTCGCGAAAACCGGCCTGAGCCGTCTCGCGAGCCCCGTCCTGTCCGCCCGGAGCACCGATTCCAGGCCGAAACCGGCGGCCATCGAGACGGCGAAGGAGATCAGTATCACAATCTGGGCCGGCGCCCTGAACTTGTCGAAACCCGGCAGAGCCGCGATAAACCGGTAAATCGGAGTGTAACGGCCGGTTGCGAGGAAAGCGGCCAGGCTCCCGAGAAGCAGGAAGAACCTGAAATCGAGATCGAACCAACGCGGGGAAGCGACCGCTCCGTCCGGATCGCTCCGGGCGGTTTCTCCGCCCGCCCCGTCGCCGGCGGCGGCGAGATTACGCTGCAGCGGTGCGAAAGCCACATAGAGAGACGCGACCGCAAGCCCCGTAACCGCTCCGGAAAAAAGCGAGGACCATGCGCGGTCGAACGAAACCATCCCCGAAGCGTTCAGAAGAAAAAAAAGCGTCCCCCCGAGAGCCGCCGCTCCTCCGAGAACGGCGCCTTCTTTCCCTCTGAGCCTGAGCACGATCCCGGCGGCGGCAAGGAGCAGCACGATCGCTCCGACGTATTCGGTCGAGCCCCTGATCGGGAGACGCCCCCAGTAATCGGGCATTTCCGGATCGGTCCGGTCGAAGTCGGGATCTCCGTACCCGAAAAACCTGGGAAAAGCCAGGGTGAGGATTTCCTCCGGCGGATAGGAATACTTGCTGAGGTACTCGTAATCGGGAGCGGCCCGGTTCGACCAGGCAGCGTATTTTGCGGCCGGCAGATACTGGGCGGATGCGGCGAGAAGCCCGATCAGCAGGGCGGCGCCAAGGAGCGCCGTCGTTTTGACGGGTGAGTGTTTTCCATCGGGCCGGTCCGGACCTGAATCAGCGTCGCCGGCGCCGGCGCCGGCGGCCCAGTGCCGGAGTCGGACAAGAAAGAACAATCCCGCGGTCAGCCAGGTGTAGAAGACGATCTGGACATGGCCGGCCAGCAACTGCAGGCCGAACGCGGCCGCCGCGATGGCCGTGGACCCGGCGGACGGTTTTCTGATAACCCTGTCGACGCCCAGAAGCACGAGCGGAATATAGGCGCAGGTCCAGATTTTTCCGCCGTGACCCGCGAAGGTGAGCGATACGGTGTACCCGGTGAGCATGTAAGCGGACGCGGCGGCCAGGGCGCTCCATCGCGACAGGCGGAGGTTTCTGGCGAGAAGGTAGGTGAATATCCCGGCCAGCAGCAGGTGGAGCGTTATATGGTGGAACAGGGTCATCAGACCGGGCGCCAGGAGATAGACCATGTAAATCGGGTAGTATGCCGGAAATGTGAAGCTGTCGATCATCGGCATGCCGCCGAACAGGTAAGGGTTCCATAACGGGAAGGAACCGGTGCTCAGAAATGTTTCACGCAGGAAGTTGTTGAAAACCCTGGCGTTCTCTGAATCCTGATCTCCATAGGGAATGTTCGAGCCGGGTGCGGTCATTACCGGGAGGAACTGGATCAGGATAAAAACCAGAAGGAGAAGAGCGACCAGGAGAAACGAGTTCCCCGGCGTCAGGTTGATACCGGGCAGATCAATTTCACCGCCGGACTTCCTCCCGGCGGTTTTCGTCGTCCTGGCTTTCTGCCTGGCGAGCCTTTCCCTTTCTTTTTTCTTCAATGCTCTTCCCCGTTTTTGTTCTGATCGCCGTCTCGATCAAACGGATCAGGCCCGGGTTCCCCGCCCGGACGCCCCGGGAAAATCAGCCTTGTCAGACCTCCGCCAAGGCGCAGGGCATCCCCCGTCAACCGATCGAGTTCGGGCAGACGGAGCGCTTTCAAGGTAAGAAGGTATGTAAAAGCGAAGAGGACACCGCTGACCCCTAAAGTCACGAACAAGCCTGATCTGGCGGCGAGGATACCATATGCCAGCCGGGCAATCCATCCCGAAAGCGCCGACGCAGCAACGATTTTCAGCGCGTAGAGCGCGAATCCGGGCCTGAGGAACCCGCCGAGCCTGCGCCGCAGAAACCAGGCGACGCTGATGCTCGAACAGAAAAAAGTGAGGGACGAAGCGGCGGCGATGCCGGCGATGCCGAAACCGCACCGCAGGGCGAGCACAACCGTGAGACTCGCGTTCAGAACGAACATCACGAGAGCGTTCGCGATCGGCACGAGGGGTTTTCGGGCGGCGAAGAAAGGTGAAACGATGATCAGGATCAGGCCCGCCGGAAGGAGCCCCGTCGCGAACCAGAATAGCGCTGTCGCCGTCCGGACGGTGTCGGCGGGCATAAAAGCGCCGCGCTCGTAGAGCAGGCTGATTATCGGGTGACTCAGCAGCATCAGAAAGATGCTCACGGGAATCATGACGAGCAGGTTTCCCTTGACGCCGGATTCCACGAGGAGTTTCACCCGATCGGTCTCACGCCGCGCGAGCAGCGCTGCGATAAAAGGTATGCCCGCTGTGAAGATCGAACCGGCAATCACGGCCCTGAATCCGAAAACAATGCGTGATGCGTACGTTATGGCGGCGATTGATCCTTCGGCCAGGTATGATGCTACGGCCCGATCGACCACCTGGTTCAGACTTCGGACGCTCATGAGCAGCACCGGCATGAGCACGAGAATGGAAAGAGCCCGTAATTCCCCCCGCAGCCTGACGGACGGCCGACCCGGCTTGAACCCTTTTTTCCTGGATGCGAAGGTGACAAGAGCGAGCTGCGCGGCGGCGCCCAGGCAGAATGCCGCGGCGGCTCCCGAGACACCTTTCGCCGGCGCCAGCAGCAGCATAGCGGAGATGAGGACGATATTCAGGAGCGCCTGCATAAATGAAGGCACGAAAAATTCACGAATGCTGTAGAGGTGCGAGGAGAAACATATCGCAGCGCCGCTCAGGAAGAGAAAGAGGTAGAAAACCCGCTGGATGTAAACGGCCAGAGGCAGCAGATCCCCGGAGAGGCGCGGCAGGGTCAGTCGTACCACCGGCCCCGCCAGCAACGCCCCCATCGCGCAGAAAGTAAGGATAATCAGGATGAAAAAAAGAACTATGCTTCCGACCAGCCTGGCGCCTTCCTCACCCCCATCCCGTTCGGTGATTGCCGTAAATAAAGGTACGAAAACGACCTTGCCGGCATAAACCAGGATGCCGACGAAGATCGACGGGATTATCATCGCCCCGAAAAAAGCGTCCGCTTCAGCGGAGCCGCCGAATATCGCGGCTATGACTATATCCCTGCCGAATTCAGTAACGGCGGCGAGAAAGGTCCCCCCCATTACCAGCGCCGACGCCGCTACGATCGTTTCCCTGCCAGTGCCTTTCACCCGCCTGTCCGTCCTATTCTATGTATCCGAGGCCTCGGAGCCGCTCCTCCACCTCTTCCCTGTCCGCCGCCGAAGGTCCGAACCGTTTCCCGTCCGGATCGGAATCGATCAAAGCATCCTCGCAAATGCGCACGGGGCGGTCGCCGAGCCAGCCCGGTTCGAAAGCTTCCTCCAGAACGCGCCCGTCCAGTAAATCGGGAACCGGTTCGCCGAGGAGATGGAGAAAAGTAGGCGCGAGATCGGCGAGGGTCGGGTTTCTGATGACGGCGTTCCGGGCGAAGGGGCCGTCTCCGACCATGAGAACACCGTCCATCCTGTGCACCGCCCTCACGAACATGTCGGAACCGTCCACGGGCAGCAGGCCCGAGACGAAATCTCCGGGGATTTCAGGCGGCGACTGGTCGGCGGCGTAAGCCCAGCCGCGCCAGATCGGCACCAGGTCGGGGATGCCCCCTGGTTCTCCGCCCGGGTAAAGCTCCTCACCGGGAACGAGATCCTCGATCGGCGGCTCCTTCAGCCCGGGAGGTATCCAGGAGGTGAGCTCATGCCGCAGCCGATCGATGATTCCTGGCGGCGCCGGCGGCACAAGGTAGATATTGCCGTAGAATCCGGTGGCGAAGGCGGTCGTCTTCTCCCAGTCGAAATTGGAGAATGCGAAGCCGGTTTCAGCTTTCTGTTCCAGCCCGGGAAGCAGGATCCTGATCCGATCTCTCACCGCCGGAGGGAGTTTTCCCCGGGCCAGCTTCTTGAGGGAGCCGAGGGCGCCGTAGAGGCCCGCCCGGCCCTTTGTTGGCTCACGGAGCGACAGGTAACCGGATTGCAGCAGTTTACGGTTGAGATTGATCCGGGCGCGGAGGTCGCCCATGCCGTGATCCGACATGATCGCCAGCGCGGTCCCCCGGGGAGCGAGGGAAGCCAGCTCCGCCATGGCCTCGTCGGCGAGCCGGAAAATACGCCTGATCGGCTCCGGAACCTCCTCCGCTTCCTCGTCCCAGAAGAAGTGCTGGACATGGTCCGTAACCGAAAAAACCACCATGAAAAAATCCCATGGCCTCGATTTCATCAAGTATGCGGCTGTTTCACGGCGGTTCCTTAGAACGGCCTCGAGAACCGGCAGGTAATCCGCGGCTTTCCGCCCGGAGGCGCGGTAATCATGAAGCCTGTATTCGCCGACATGCTTCCGGATCTCGCGGTATAAGCCGGCCGGGTATGTAAACTCCGCGTGGACGCCGGGGGCATCCATTCCGGCGATGATGTTCCCGCCGGTTTTATCGGGGGGATAGGTGAACGGGATATTGATCAGAACGGGGAACTTCCCGGCCGCGGAGAGTCGCGTGGCGATGGTGGGGCCGCGTCGATCCGCGGCGGTGGCCAGCCTGAGCTTTTTCGAGTCGGGATCGAACTGGAGGAAGTCGAAGATGCCGTGCCTGCCCGGGTTCAGACCGGTCAGGTACGTGGACCAGGCCATCGGAGTGAAGGGCGGCGTGGTCGACCGGAGCGGCGCGCGGGAACCCCTCTCCAGAAGTGACGCGGTAAAAGGCATTTCTCCGGCGGCCGCCAGCCTGTCGATGACATCGAAAGTAGCGCCGTCGAGCCCTGTTACCAGCAGTTTTTCCACCTTCGATAGAACCTTTCGAGTCTGCGGGGGGAACGGGTCAGGCGCTCCTGCCGAGACGATGCAGGAACGCGTCCCGAAGACCTTTCCAGAGAGAGCCGATTATGCCCGCGTTTCCTTTCGCGGCTTCCCACAGGGCGAGGCGGACGGCGCCGCCGATCACAAAGAACGGAATCGTGATCCAGTGGAACCAGGATGCGTAACGCCTGAAGAAAAGACTCGTCGAACGGATCCGGTGATACACCTTGAACCGGGTGAGACCGCCGCCCGTGCTTGCGGAGACCGCGTGATAGATCCTGGACGCCGGTGCGAACCGGCACGTGTATCCGGCCAGCGTCGCCCTCCAGCACCAGTCCACATCCTCGGTGAACATCCCGTAAGAAACGTCGAGAAGCCCGACCTCCCTGAAGGTTTCCGCACGGACGAAAAGGGCGCAGCCGGTCACCCACCCGGTGCGCCGCTCCGCCGAGGAGCGGGGCGAGTCTTTCTTCCGCAGCTCCTCGTGATTCAACCTTCCCTTTATAAAAGAGATGCGGCCGCCGCCGTACCAGATCAGCTCGGGGCGGTCGGCGTGATAAATTTTCGGCCCCACGGCCGCCGCTTCGGGATGACGTATTGCGCAGTCCACGAGCGGCGCGAGGAAATCCGGCGTAACGATGGTATCGTTGTTCAGGAGCAGGATATAATCGGCCCCGGCCTCGAGGGCGACTTCTATTCCGGCGTTGTTGCCGCCCGCGTACAGGTAATTCTTGTCGAGAGGGAGGAAATCGACCCCGGGAAACTCCTCCTCCAGCCGTTTTCCGGAACCGTCCTCAGAGCCGTTATCCACCAGGAGCACCTTGAACGACGGATAATTCACCTTCTCGAGGGAAGTCAGGCAACGGTGGGAATCTTCGTAACCGTTCCAGTTCAGGACGATGATCCAGACCAGGGGATATTCGCTGGACGGGGCGGCATCAGGACCCCCGGACGGCTTCTTCAACACTTTCCTCCACCGCTCGCGCTACGGTATCCACCGTAAGCAGGTCCATACAGGACGGGGAAACGTCGCAGGATCGCCTGTAACAGGGAGCGCAATCCACCGGCGACCGGAGGAGCCGCCCTTTTCCGTACAGCTCGATCTCGTTCGCGCATGTGGGACCGAACAGAGCGACCACGTGCTTACCCAGCCCCACGGCCACGTGGAGCGCGAAGGTGTCTCCGGTCACTACTACATGGCACCGATCGATTATCGCGCCGAACTCGAGCATGGTATTGCCGCAACCGGTGTCGAAGACGAGATCGCCGGTCTTTTCGAGTATCTCCCGGTTCTTCTCAGTCTCCCCGGGGCCTCCCAGCAGAAGGAAAGTGCATTCGAGCCTGCTCGAGAGGGTGAGTACCAGCTCAACCCATCTCTCGGGGTCCCAGCTCTTGTTTGCGAAAACCGAGCCCGCCCCCGTGTTCAGACCTATTACCGGAGATCCGTTCAGCCCGAGGATCTTCTCCTTGAACCGGCTTCCTTCCGGTTCCGGCGTCGTCCGCCCCGGCCCGGATTCGGCGGGCGTTGCGTCTCCCTCCCCGGGAGCTGCGTCATCATGGGGCCATCCGAACCTGGCGGCGACATCGGCCGCAATGCCGGCGGGAATCTTGAGGGGATAGAACTCCCGCAAATGCTCCACCCCGACAACCTCATGTATTATATCCTGATACGTCCTTTGGTTGATGTTGAACTTCAGGTCATCGTCGAGGCCGAGACGATAAAGATACGAAGCATTGGGGTTCGCCGGGATAAGACCGCCGTGCCCCGTGCCGTGGAGGAAGCCCAGCCTGCGATCCGCTGAAACATAAACGAGGACCCCGGTGGCGCGGGGTTCCTTGTCCAGGTTTACTGCAAGGTTGTATCGCCGCTCGCCGCCGAGCAGGAATGGAAGATCGCCGCTCCAGGGTATCACGACATCGATGTCTTCGAGCTCTTCGAGAAAAGTCGAAACGGGTGAATCAGTAACCCATGTCACGTGGGAATCGGGGTATTTCCGCTTCAGGGCGGGCAGCAGGTGCGTTGTGCGCAGAACATCGCCCGGAGCGGCCAGTTTTATTATCAGGATACGGCATGCGGGAGGATCGTAGTGAGGGCACTCGGGGCACATCCGCTTGAACCGGCATGGACGATCCCCCAGGAAATAACGGCAGCCCGGCCTGGTGTAGAATTCAGTCACTCTGTTTCATCCTCTACTTCGTAACGTCGCTCCATCGCCCTGTTGCTTGAAATGAGCTCTCCCAGCAGGCCGATGGAAACCAGTTGAATACCCACGATAACGGCCAGGATGGCGATGGAAAAGAGCGGCCTGTTGCCGATATACGCCCCCAGGGTGCCGGTCATCTTGATGAGCAGCCACCCCGCGCTGAACCAGGCGAGGATACCGCCGCCAGCAAAAATCAGGGCGAACCCGGCCAGACCGAACAGGTGAAGCGGGCGGCGCATGTACCTCGAAAGAAACAGTACCGTAAGGAGATCCAGGAATCCTTTGAACAGCCGGTCGAAGCCGTACTTGGTGCGTCCGTATTTTCTCGAGTGATGAATGACCGGGAGCTCGGTGATTCGCTTGAACCCCCGCTCGTACGCCAGGAACGGCAGGTAGCGGTGCAGCTCTCCGTATACCGGCACCGACTCGGTCACCTCGCGCCTGTATACTTTCAGGCCGCAGTTGAAGTCGTGGAGGGGGATGCCGGTGACCAGCCTGGTCACGAAATTGAACAAGCGAGAAGGTACCGTCTTCGACAGCGGGTCGTTCCGTTTTTTCTTCCAGCCGGATACCAGGTCGAACCCTTCTTCGAGTTTTTCCACCATTTCAGGAAGACATCCCGGCTCATCCTGGAGATCGGCGTCCATGGTCGCAACGTACCGGCCCGATGCGCGACGGAACCCCTCGGCCAGTGCCGCGGCCTTGCCGTAGTTCCTTCTGAACCGCACCCCCCTCACCCTTCCCGGATCCTTCTTCGCCAGCTCTTTGATCAACGCGAAAGAGCCGTCGTCGCTCCCGTCATCCATGAAGAGCAGCTCCCAGGGACGTCCCCAGCCGTCGAGAGATGCGGCTATCCGTTCGTAGAGCTCCGGCAGGCTCTCTCTCTCGTTCAGGAGCGGAACTACGACTGTCAATTCAGGTTTGCGGTCCATCTCGAATTCCCGTCCGCGGTCCGATGCAGCGAGCCCCCAGGGAGAGGGCGATTTTCATCCCGATCCGGATGATACAGAATCCGGCGGTGGAAAGTCAACTCAAGTCCTTAAGAGCTGTCCGGGGAAGGAAATTGGTCCTCAGCGAAACCGGGCGGAGCGGAGGTGGTGATGGAGTGTCTTCCCCCCCCCCCCGGTGGGCCCCCTGCGGCATCCGCCGGGCGGGAGGCCGCGCCCTTACCCCCGGGAACGGGCCCGTTGCCTTGGGATCGATTTCCCGACTCGAACAGCTGCCGATGCCGTATGTTCAAGTAACATGGTGGAAATCCGGCGTAAATCCATTTGCGATGCTTCTACATCTCTTTGCCATCAAATAGGTTCCGCGCAGCGCAAATAGCTCGTATGAGGCGATTGGGGGATACAGGCTTACTAACGATCTTGCTCTGCCTCTCGCGATTATGCAGCTATCTTTCCTTATTGCTTTTCCCCCGTTATTGTCTCCTTTCGCCCTTCATCCTCTATCCGAGATCTCAAGTCATTCATTTCATCCTGTTGGAAGACCGGATATTTCCCATATGGGTAAAATATGCCTACAATCCGGTAGAAATGAGGGACCGTCTTCCGCAGGGCGGGGAGACGCTCCCTTACCGCTTTACGATGTTTCCAGATCTCCTTGATAACCAAAACGCCTCCAGGCATAGCGAACGGCTTGATCGGAGCCTCCAGGTTTACATAATGTTTCTTCACGTGAGGAAACGGACCGATTCTGCGAGAGATAAAAGTTTTGCAGCGAAACAGTGCACGCGGCTCCAGATACACCCCTCCTGGAAAGCGCCGGCATCCATGGATAATTACCTTATATCTGGAGAGGATCGGGAATCGGAATTTCAGCGGGCGCGGCGGCGGGTCAGATAGAAGAGCCCGCCCGCCAGGCTTACGAACACTCCGACCAGCCAGGTGGCGGTCTGCATCGTTCCGGCGGCGGAGGGGGTCAGCCACTTCGAAAAAAGGACGGCGCCGCCGGTTTCCCTTATGCCTATGCCGTTTATGGAGGGGAGCATTATGAGGATTCCGAGAACGGGCACCACCATGAGGCAGCTCGTGAAGTGAAGGCTGTCCAGGCCGAGAGCGCGGGCCACGGTAAAGTGGACCCCGACCCGCAGGGTCTGGACGCAGAGAGAGAGGACGAACAACCCGGCAATGGAAACCGGGTTCATGAGGGCTCTCGTGTCGGCCACGGCTTTTTTGAGCCTGGCGCCCGGGCGGGTCGAATAGATCAGCCGGGTCAACGGCTGGAATATCCGCGATGTTCCCGGAACGGCCACCAGCGAGAACGCGGCGAGCAGCATACCGAAGAAGACGGGCGCAACCAGGGCGAACTCGGGACGGTCGAGCCTCGCCGCGGCGAATGGAGAAGCGATCACGGCCAGGAAAGAGAGCGCGAGGAGCCCGAGCATCCTGTCCACGAGGGTGGCGGCGGCCACGGACTCGACGGCATGCTCTTCACGGGCGGTATTGTATATTTTCACCGGGTCGCCGCCCATGCTCGACGGAAGGAAATTGTTGAAAAACAACCCGATGAAGTAGTGGACGATCGAATCCGGGAGCTTTATTTCGAGATGCAGGTTCCGCATCAGGAGATGCCACTGGAGAGCGCCGAGCAGGTTGCTTGCCGTAAATACCGCCGCCGCCGCGAAGAGGAGCAGAGGGTTCGAACCTGCAGCGATACGGCCGACCTCGCCGAAATCGATCATGGTGCACAGCACCGCGATGAGCGCACCGCTCACTGAGAATTTCAGCAGAAAGCCGAATATGGTGCGGAATCTGTCTGTCATATGAAGTGGTTTCAAACCCGGGCGTCGATGGTATCCCTGATTGCTTCGAGAGTCTCGACTGCGGCCCTTTCCCAGGTGAAAGTGGCGGCATATTCGAGACCCCGGGTCTCCATGGAATTTCGCAGGTCGGCATCCTCCAGAACCCTGCAGATTTTGTCCGCCATGTCGTCTATATCGCCGTGCTTGAAAAGCAGGCCGGTTTCTCCGTCCAGCACCGAGTCTCTCAGGCCCGGAGCATCGCTCGCGCAGACCATGGTGCCGCATGCGCTCGACTCGATAACGGTCAGCCCCCAGCCCTCCTTCGGCGACGGGTTCACCATGACGTGCGCTTCCTGCATGAGGGCCAGTTTTTCCTCCATCGGCACGAAACCGGTGAAGGTCACGGCCTCTTCGAGACCCAGCTCTGCAGCTGATTTTTTCAGGCTGGGCAGATAATCGCCCTCGCCGACCACGATGAGGCGTGTTTCGGGCACCCTGGACAGGATCGCCGGCATAGCCTCTATGATATGCTGAATCGACTTGTACTTTTTCAGCCGCCCGATCGAAAGGATCATCGGAAAGGATGCTTTCACGGTGCCGTCGGGCCGGTTGTACCGGTCGTGATCCATGCCGCAGTAAACAACCCGGATCCGTTTTCTGTCGATCCCCCGCTCCTCCAGGTCGTCCATGGTGCTCGGCGATATCGCCTCGAAGAATTCGCGTCTGTACACGGGCGCGACCAGCTTTTCGAAGGCGGTGACGTAAAGTGCCGCCGGAAATGTCGCCTGACTGAATGCCGTGGCGCCGAACAGGTGGTGCACAATAACCAGAAGCGGTTCCTTTACATACAGCGGCGTGAGATACGGCAGCTTGTTCATCCCCTCTACCACCGCGTCGAATTGTTCGATCTTCCGGAGTCTGCGATAGGCGAACGGGTTTACATAGTTAATCGTGAACCGGTTTCCGGTGCGGACCACCCTCATCCCGTCCATCCGCTCTTCTTTCAATGCCCCTCGCTGCCTGTTGCAGAGCAGCGTCACCCGGTGCCCCATCCGTGCGATCCGTCCGAAAATCTCGTGGATATGCACTTCGGCCCCCCCCGCCTGGGGGTTCGTCTTATCCTGCCAGTTGATCACCAGGATGTTGAGAGGTCGTTTTTTCGGTGAATCCGCCACTTGAGTTCTCCGGCATTTCTCACGGGGTGAAACTCCCGGCACGCGCAGAATGCCGCCTCTTATGTTCCGTTCCCATCCGGATGAGTCACGGTCACAACAGATCCGGATCCGATATATATGCGAAACAGGGTCTTGCGAGCAATTTAAAAATCGGGATCGACCTGTTCAGTCGTTTTCAGGAGAGATGTGTTTCCGGCGGTCAGATGATCTTTGGATCGGCGAATCCCCTGCCGAAGAAGTAGGATGCCGGGTCGAGACAGGTTCCTGCATCGAACCTGGTCGGCACGTGCATCATGAGGGGATACCTGGTGCTCCGGCCCTGCAGAAAACCGAATTTTCTGTAGAGGTTCTTGAATTCCTGATTGTAGCATTCCTGGATCTTGATCATGAAAGCGTCATCCGCCCGGGCTATCGATATCGCCTTCGCCAGGATCTGACCGCCGGCTTCCATGTCGCCTCTCTCGATAAGAAAATCGACGATGCCGTAAACCGGAACCCCGCGGGAAATATACTTGTCCAGAACGAAATACCCTTTTATCTCGCCGTTCTTCCTGGCCAGGTAAGCGCTGTATTCGCCTATGGGAGCATCCATATACCGCCAGTTCAGATATCGGCTGTCGGTTTTCATGATTACCAGGTCGGTGTAACCTTTCCTAGCCTGATTGAACCACTCATCGAAAGATTCCCCGAAACGGGACACCCTCTCGAACTGGTATCCCGCATTTGAAAAACCTTTTTTGAACGCCGTATACAGTTTGTCGAAGGTGCGGAAAAGAGCGTTGGCCGGCGGTCTCAGGAATGCCGCGGGCACAAGCATATCCACCCGGAGCGGTTTCACCACCATACCGAAATTACCGGGAACGTGGAGCGGATGATCTTCGGTGACCGCGGACTGATACATCGGGAGAGTGGCTTCAATCGGATAGCCCGTGGACCAGCTGTCGGTATCGCGTATCCTGTCGGCAATCAGGTTTCCCACGTTCTTGCCGCGCAGGGTCTCCTCGAGAGAAGCCGTGCCTCCCCAGACGATTCTGAAATCCTCGCCGAACATGAGGATATCCACGGGCATCAGGAACATGACGCCGTAAATTTTCTCTTCATCGGTGAAAATATAGATAGGTGAAAGCTCGCCGTTCAGATATGGCGTGTCTCTGAACAGCCAGTTGAATGTTTTTTTCCGCTCGAGGACCAGCTCAGGCCCCCAGACTCTTTCCATGTGGTCGAAAAGTTTGGGAAGGTCGTCGAAGGTGGCGTCTCTCAAGGTGAGGGCATTGACATCGATATCTTTTTTCATTCTCGGTCTCCGAACAGTTCAGGTTCAAGAACCATGCTGATCTGAAAAACACGAATTCCGACCTGATATTCCGGTCTGGCCATTCGAAATGGATGGCGGATTATTCGGTGCTTCAAGTTTACTATATCCGACAAGACATCCGCCTGCAACCATTTAAGAGCGGATTGCTTCGTACTCTGTATTTTGATTATCGGTAAAGCTTGTTCAAACTCCAGATTATGCATCCCGACACCCCGAATAATCCGTGAGACGTGCGACCGGCGTGAAGATCCCGCTTCCGGCGCTCACCGGCGACGGCAGCCGGGAATGGAGTTCAATATTTGGGAAATGGACGCTGCCCGAGGTACTTTTCGAATTGAAGCCGCTCGATTGATGCTCTAAACTCCCCGCTTCTTTATCACGCGGGTCAACCCACCGAAGACCCGGGACTACATATCCGCACCCCGCAGAGGAGACGGAATGCCGGCAAGGAAATATCCTGGAGGAAAGAACGGCTTCTTTTCGTCGATGAAGCTGTCGATAGCGCTATTCCTGTTTCTGGCGACGCTTTTCGCCGTAAGCACGCTCATCTACGGCGGCGAAGGTGAAGAAACCGCCCTCGCCGGGTTTTACAGACCCGGCTGGATCCTCGGAACAGAATATTACATGGTTTCGATAGCCCCCTTACTGGGGAGGCTGCCGGCGCTCCTTTCCCTGCCGCTCGAGTTCACCTTTGCGATAATGACCCCTTTCGCCGTTCTGGCGCTTCTGCTCATGATCAACATCTCGGTCTGCACCCTGAAGCGGGCCTTGCGACGAGGCATCAAGCCGGGGTCGCTCCTCACCCACGTGAGCTTCGTGGTGATTATGCTCGGAGCCATGGGGGGAACCCTCACGGGTGTATCAGGATTTGCCGGACTGACTGAATCGACATCTATCGAATCTTTTACCGAAAGGGCGACCGGCCGGACCGTCGAACTGCCGTTCCTGCTCTACCTGGATGATTTCAGTATCGAGCATGTGACCGAACCGGTAAAAAAGCTCGTTCTTTTCAGACATTCCGATTCCAGGGAAGCCGTCGTCCCCGTCACCAGAGGCGGGCGGGTCCGGCTGGGCGGTTTAACGGCGACCGTCGCCGGTGACTTCGCATCTACGCGCATCGAAAGGGATGTCAGGCCTCTGGAGGAACCGGGGGGCGTGACGGCGCTCAGGATCGAAGTGGAGAAGGACGGGTCAAGGGATGACGCCTGGTTCTTTTTCCCCGGCTCCGACACAGAAACACTCCTGGACGGAGGAATATCAGTATCAGCGGTTGCGGTGTCTACTCTGGAGGAAGCCCTTGAGGATCCAGCCGGTTCTCGCCCCTCCATCACTCTTCGCGATCCCGAAACCGGCGAAGTTTCAGCCATCCCCCTCGAACCGGAACGGCGACAGAGGTGGCCCGGCACCGGCTACTCCGCGGAGATCCTCAGATACCTCCCCGACTTCAGGGTCATGGAGGACGGGCAGAGAATCAGCGCCTCTGACGAACCTGTGAATCCCGCCGTCGAAATCGTCATTTACAAAAACGGCGAAAAGGTTGAAACGAAGTGGCTGTTCGCCAGGTTCCCCGATTTCGGAGCCGTCCACGGGGGCGGCGAACCGGGAGCGGATCCGGCCTTCGCTTTCGTCTACCCGGCCGATTCCGCTCGGTCGGATAAGCTGAACGGCGGCCTGTCCGCGCGGCTGGTCCTGACGGATGACCGTGGCGTACATGCTGTGATGAAAAACAAGGGGCGCCTGGAATCGATCGAGCTGGCTCCCGGCGGCGAATGGGCCTCGGCCGGTGATGAAGGATTATCGCTCAGGCTCGTTGATTTCGTTCCGTCCGCTGAAGTTACCGACAGGCGCGTACGGGACGACACGGCGGACGGGCTGCCCGCGCTGCGGATGGCGCTCGAGTGGAACGGCGGCGCCTCGACCGATACGGTGTGGCTCCCACCGGGCAGGCCCAGGGAGCTGGAGGGTCTCGGGCTCGCCCTGTTCTACAGCTTCGAGTTCCCCGTCAAGGATTACAAAAGCAGGCTGCTGGTCTATGAAAAGTCTGATGAAGGGACAGTGCCGACCGGGAAGGCATCGGAGACGGAAACACGGGGTGAGAGCGGTCCGCCCGAAATAAACGGTTACGTTTTCGCCGACAGCACGACAATCGAGGTGAACAAGCCTCTCGTGCACGAAGGTTTTTATGTCTACCAGTCCAGCTACGATCCCGATCGCCCGGAATGGACCGGGCTCCAGATCAAAAAGAACCCATGGAGTCCCGTGGTAGTCACGGGGTTCTGGATGCTGACGGCAGGTGTTGCAGCGATTTTCTATTTCGAGCCCCTTGCCTCCAGAAGAAGGAAAAGGAAAAAAGAATGAACTTCGACGCCTTCAACTCCTCATTCGCACTCGCAGCAGTCGCTCTTTTCCTTTTCGGTATATCGGCAAGCTTCAGGAAAGACGCTCTCCGCAAGCCCGCTCGGGCAGCTCTTTTCCTGTCGTTCGCCGCTCTCACCGTTTACATGGTCAACCGGTGGAACGAGGCTGGAAGGGCGCCGTTTTCGAACCTCTACGAATCGCTGGTGCTGTTCGCGTGGTGTCTGCCGCCGATATACTTCGGGATGCTCGCCGCTTCAAAGTCGGTATGGAAACACCTCGGCCTGTCCACTTCCGTGATGGTTGCCGTTATCCTTGCAGCGGCCTCGCTCATGGATGATTCGATAAACCCGCTGATGCCGGCGCTTCAAAGCAACTGGCTCACCGTCCATGTATTCTCCTGCTTCGTCAGCTATGCTGCCTTTGCTGTTTCTTTTTTCGCCAGCGTCGGCTTTCTTTTCATGTTCAGGAAAAATTCCGGGAGAAAAGAAACCGCGCGACTCCGCACCCTCGACAGGACTGCGTACGACGCGATATCCTTCGGATTCCCCTTCCTCACTTTCGGAATCATCTCCGGCGCCATCTGGGCGAACCAGGCCTGGGGAACTTACTGGGGATGGGACCCGAAAGAAATCTGGTCCGCCATAACCTGGCTCGTTTACGGGGCTTATCTTCATATGCGGCTGGTGAAGGGATACAGGGACAGGGCTGCGGCGGCAGTTTCGGTGCTCGGGTTCCTTTGCGTCCTTTTCACATATTTCGGCGTCAGCTACCTGCTGCCGGGCCTGCACTCCTACCTTTAATCAGAGGGTGCCAGATCCCAAATCACGAGTCGATCTGCATAATTCTCTGTTTGCACCGCACTCGGGAAGTATCGCCCCTGCCCTTCCCTCTGTTTCCAGCAGGCTGTATTCAATCAAGTTATAAGATTTGAATGGAGCACGTGTTCCTGAAAGCCTCTTATCCGGACCCTCCCCGGATCACTCCGAAGAAAGTCCGCCTGGCAGAAAGTCGCTCCCTCTTCAACTCCACGGTGACAGAACCCGGGAAGGGAAACTCTGTATCATATTGAACTTACTGTTGATATCCCGTGCATGAAAAAAAATGCTTAGCAACCCTAAGTGTATCCCACTTGCCGGATGGGCCGGTAGAGCCAGTGAGAATCAGAATGAGCTGATGAGGAGTCTGGTCAAATCGGCTGCATAGATTGAAGACAGATACTTGTGTAAAATTGTAAATCCGATTGACAATTTTACATGTTTTCCGGGCGGACTCGGGTGATACACCTGAACAACCGGGGAAGCATCCACCTTAGAGAGGAATAAATGACCGCTTTCCTTCGGAGTAAAAGGCCACCGGCTGTGCCTGTTGTCGTTTATCTCTCCGACTTTTTCCAGGCCCGGATAAAAAAGAACCCGAGCACCAGGTTCAAAATCCCGGCGGCCAGGAATCCCGTCTTCCCGGCGAAAGTTGCGGATTCGCAGAAATGAAGGCAGCTCCAGTCTGTAAGGGCATCGCTGAACCGCACCGCGGCGACCATCGCCAGCCAGACCGGATTTGTTTTCCAGTTGACCAATGCGACCAGCTGCAATAACGCGAACATGGTCCAGTTCCCCGCGGCCCGCGGCAGATATCCCTGCGGATCGACATAATCCGTTCCATGAAACAGGAAGAACCAGAAATCCCGGAAGAAATATCCGATTATCGCGAGGCATATATCGAATAAAACCAGGCACGTCAGAACGAGCGTTACCCGCCTTGCCGAATCATTTCTCATCCCGCTGTTTCCCGCCCGGCGCTCGCGGATTTTATTGCTTCGATAACTGTTTCCGCCGCTTCTTCATGCGGATAATGCCCCGCGTTCTCGAGCTTTATCACCTTCTTGTCCGGCAGCGCTTCATCCCAGATTCTGAACTCCTTCTCCCTGAAGGCGATATCCCTTGTTCCCCAGATGACGGTCGCTGGAATCCCAAGCAGTTTTTTCTTCCGGCGCCAAAGGCTGTCGAGCCATCCGCTCGAGGCTATTATCTGTTTCGGAAAAGTCCAGCATCCCTTCCTGTCGTTCGCTGTTTCGAGGTGCCGGTAAATAGCTGGATTGAAGTTTTTCAGATCCGCAAAACATTTCCTGATGATTACCCGGCCGAAAAAGTTGAAGTTGCGAATCAAAAACCGCCCGAGCGGTCCGCCCGCGAATCCGCTGAAAAATCTGTAATAAAGATCGTCCGCCGCCGACCACATCCAGGTGTTCGTAATCACGAGGTGTCTGATTTTTCCGGGATTGTCCAGTGCATAGGATAACCCTATCGGGCCGCCCCAGTCATTCACGACCAGTATCATTCCTTCCAGCCCCAGGTGGTCGAGAAACCGGGCGAAATTTTCCGCGTGATTCTTCGGCAGGTAATCCCAGTCGAACGGTTTGTCGGACAGCCCGAAGCCGATATGATCTCCTGCGATGCACCGGTGCGTTTTCGACAATTCCCCGATGCATTTTCTGTATTCGAAAGACCACCCGGGATTTCCGTGGACAAAAACGACCGGTTCGCCCCGCCCCTCGTCCACGTAGTGCATCCGCCCCATGGGCAGATCAAAATAGTTCGATTCGAAAGGATACTCGTCCCTGTTCAACCAGGACTTCATCTGCCGGCTATCCATAGTTTTCCTCTTTATCGCCGAAGGTGCCACCCACCCCCCGCTCGAATCTCCGCTGATCCTGTTTCGACCGTGACCCTGACCGTAAAAGTCCCCAATAGAAAATTCAGTGTCAAGTAAAAGCTCGGCGGCCGGCGCGATGCCTCTCAGGATAATTATTGTGTAACCTTTCAGGAGTATCCGTCCACATGATCGGTAAAAGACGAACGGCGCCGTTCGCGAAGATCCCGGTGAAAGAAATATCGACCGGGCCGGAAGTTACTGATTGCCTGATGTCTTATGAAAGGAGCATGTCACTATGAAAAAGAAACTTACCGTTATCGGCGTAGCGGCGCTGGTCATCGTATGCGTAGCCGCCTGGACACTGGCGGACGGCGTCGGCAGGTGCGACTTCGGGAAAATGCACCATGCTCGACACCTGAAGATGGCGCGCCTGGTTCATGAAGGGATGGAACGGATGCACGAAATCCGCTCCGAGCTGGATCTGACGGACGAACAGTGTGAGCGCATCGAGCAGGTGATAGAAGAGAATCGCGCCGGGATGCGTGCCGCCGTCCTCAGCGTAATCAAAGCCCGCGGCAGCCTGATGGAAGCCGTGCTCGAGAATGGAACCGATCAGAGCGCCATACGGGCGGAATGCGATCTCCTGGGCGACACGGTCGGCGATGCGGCAGCCACGTTCACCGGAATCGCCGCCCAGGTCAGGTCGGAGCTGACGCAGGAACAGGTTGACCGGCTGCACGGGATCATGGCAGAATCCCACGACAGGCTGGACGAATTTCTGCTGGAGCTTCATGAATAAAAAATCTCACATGAGGACAGTATGACGGCGACGACCCGAACGGCGACACTCGACAGCATATGGAGACCGGTTCCCGCAGACCCGGTCTCCGTCCTCGCGGTGCTCGCGAACCGGCTGAAAGAAGCCGCACAAAGCCATGAAGCCGCCGCGCCGCACGATTCCGGCGCGAGCCCCGACATCGATCTCGCCGCCCGCGGCGACGGCGAAGCCTTCCGGCGGCTCGTGGAGAAGCACCAGCAGCAGGTCGCAGGCCAGATGTGGCGGTTCACGCGGGATCCGGAGGTCCACAGGGAGCTCGTCCAGAACGTTTTCGTGGAAGTTTACAAAAGCCTGGGGGGATACCGCGGACGCGCCCCTTTCGAGCACTGGATCGCCCGGATTGCGACCCGCGCCGGATACAGGTTCTGGAAAGAGGAAGCCAGGCGCAGACGCCGCCCCGCCGTTCCCCTCGAGGAATGGGACGGCGTCGTTCCCGGCGAAGCCGGAGAGCTTCCCCCGGAGGAGGCCGCCGACCTGGTCCACGGGCTCCTGGCCAGGCTGCCGGAGCGGGATCGCCTCGTCCTCACCCTCCGCTACCTCGAAGACAGGAGCGTGGAGGAGACCGCCGACCTTACCGGATGGAGCCGGACGATGGTGAAGGTCCAGGCGTTACGCGCCCGGGGGAAGCTGAGGAAGCTCCTCGAGCGCGCCATGGGGAACGAGAATGACTAAGCCGGATGAATGGTTCGAACGCCTCGCTGCAAGGGCGCGGCTCACGACACCGCCGGGGGTGGATGTCACCGACAGCGTCGGAGATATCATCTCCCGGGCGGAGGCCGACATGAGTACTCCCGCTCCAGGGACGGCGCTTTTCCTGAGCGCTACCGCCGCGGCGACCGGAATCCTGCTTTTTCTCGCATCCAGGGTGTGGAACTCCTGGTCCGATCCGCTCGTGCAGGCGGTCATCGAGCTCACGTGGGAGGTGCTATGAGTTTCAAATCAGGTATCCACCGCTTTTTCCTGGGATTTTTCCTTCTCTTCTGCGGCGTGCTGATCGGCGCATCGGGAACGGCCATTATCGGAAGCAAGCTCTTTTTGCACCGCATCGGCGACCCCGACGCCATGCACGCCCACGCCCTTGAACATCTCCAGCGGAGGTTGGATCTGACTGAAACTCAGCGCGGCAGGATCGAGGGGATCCTCCGGGAGCGGCTCGATACGATGCATCGTCTTCGCAGCGAGATGCGCCCCAGGCTCCTGACCGAACTCCGTATGATGGAAGAGGAAGTCTCGGCTGTTCTGGACGAGTCGCAGCGCGAAACCTGGCGGAAGCACTTCGAACGGCTCAGGAAGCTCCTTCACCTTCACGACAGCGACACGGCAGAGGATGAACGGAAAGGCGAGGGGTAACTTCGGTTTCGTTATGCCCGCCATCCACCCTTTTCAACTTCGACAGCACAGGTCTACACGGTGTTGACTCATTCGACTACCCGGTCACGATATTCACCAGCTTGCCGGGAACCACTATCACCCTGCGCACCTTCCCGCCTTCAAGTCTGGATGCGACTTTCTCACGGGCTAGGGCCAGCCGCTCTACTTCGGCGTCGGGGGTATCAACGGGCACCGACAGGCGGTCGCGGAGTTTGCCGTTGATCTGAACGACTATGGTCAAGGTCTCTTCTTCCGCAGCCTTCTCGTCGACAGCCGGCCACGACTCCCGGTAGATGGAACCGGAGTTGCCGAGTCTTTCCCACATCTCTTCGGAGATATGGGGCGTAATCGGCGAAAGGAGGAGCGGCAGCGTCTCTACGCACTCGGAGATCACCGCCGCCTCTTCCGGAGTCGGCTCCCGCCCGGCGATTCTGTTCCGCAGGCCCGACAGGTCGTTCGTAAACTCCATCAGCGCGGCGACCGCAGTATTGAAGCGGAAGTTCTCGATGTCGATATCGACCTTCCGGATCGTCTGGTGCAGCTTGCGGCGCAACGGCCTCAGTTCGTCGTTCCCGTTCTCTGAAACGACATCCTTGCGCCAGTCCTTCCGGAGGTACGGGTACAGATCGCCCCATAAACGCCAGACTCGTCTCACATATCGAAACGCACCGGTCACGCCAGAGTCCATCCACTGCACCGTGTCCTCGAAAGGCGCGACGAACAGCGTATAAACCCGCAGGGTGTCCGCCCCGTACTTCGCCGCTATCTCGTCGGGCGTCACCACGTTCCCAAGGCTCTTGCTCATCTTGACCCATCGATAGACCCACTCATTCTCGGGTATCCTGCGGCGTTCCTCCGGCTTCAGCACCTTCCAGTTTTCAATCGGTTCATCCGCCGTTTGAGCGCCTCCGGTCGAGACGGGGGCCTCATCCGCCCGAATCTCGCGCCCGGGGGTCCGGGCCAGCAGCATGCCCTGGTTCCGGAGAACCTGAAACGGCTCTTCAAATCCTATAAGTCCGGCGTCGAACATCACCTTCGTCCAGAATCGGGCGTAGAGCAGGTGCATGACCGCGTGTTCCGCTCCCCCGGAATAGAGGTCGACGGGCAGCCAGTAGTCGACCGCCTCTCTGCGGAAAGGTTCATTTTCATTGTGCGGGTCGGCGAAACGCAGGAAATACCAGGATGAACACGCGAAACCGCCCATCGTGTCAGTCTCTCGCCGTCCCGGACCGCCGCAGGTAGGGCACTCCGCATTCACGAACCCTGATACAGCCGCCAGAGGCGACTCACCCGTTCCCGACGGCTGATAATGATCAATCGCCGGGAGTTCCACGGGAAGCTGATCTTCGGGAACCGGGACTTCTCCGCAGGTTTCGCAGTGGATTATCGGGATGGGAGCGCCCCAGTAACGCTGCCGGGAGATCAGCCAGTCGCGCAGGCGATAGTTCACATCGCCTTTCCCGACTCCTTTCTCTTCCAGCCATTGAACGACCTTTGCCACCGTTTCCCGGTTGTTGGGCAAACCGGCGAACGGGAAATCCATGCTGATTTCCGCGCCGAGCAAAGATTTGAAATCGGTCATCACACCGCCGGCCGGCAGCGCTTCCGTCAGGCTGTCTGCCGTCTGCTCTTCAGTTGTGCGATAAACCAGCCTGATCGGAATGTCATACTTCTTCGCGAATTCGAAGTCGCGCTGGTCGTGCGCGGGCACCGCCATGATGGCGCCGGTTCCGTAGCCCATCAGAACATAGTCGGCCACGTAGATCGGGATAGCCTCGCCGTTGACGGGGTTGATTGCGTTCGCTCCGCTGAAGACGCCTGTTTTGACGCGAGCGGCACTCAGGCGATCGATATCCGAGATACGCTGCGCCCGTTCTATATACGCCTGCACCTCCCCCCGCTGTTTTTCGGTCGTGATTTCCATGACCAGCGGATGCTCCGGTGCGATTACCATGAATGTCGCGCCCCATAGGGTGTCCGGCCGCGTTGTGAAGACACGCAGCGAAGACGATACATCCCGGTTTTCTCGACCTTCGACGGCGAAATCCACCTGAGCGCCTTCGCTGCGTCCGATCCATTCACGCTGCATGCGCTTGATGCCTTCCGGCCACCGGACATCGTCCAGCCCGGAAAGGAGGCGGTCCGCATAATCCGTGATGCGGAAATGCCACTGCGGAACGGGCCGTTTCTCCACCAGCGTATCGCAGCGCCAGCAACGGCCGTTAACGACCTCTTCGTTTGCAAGCCCGGTCTCGCAGGCCGGACACCAGTTGATGGGAGTGGTGGCGCGATAGGCCAGTCCGCGGCGCAGCAGGAGCAGGAAAAACCATTGAGTCCACCGGTAGTAGTCCGGCATGCTGGAGTCGATCTCACGGCTCCAGTCGTATGAGATACCGGCCAGTTTCAACTGGCGCTTGTAGTTTGCGGCATACTCCGGAACCATCTCCCGGGGATTGCGCCCCACGTTGATGGCCTCGTTCTCGGCGGGTTGCCCGAAGGCGTCCCATCCCATGGGCTGCAGCACATTGTAGCCCTTCATGACCTTGTGACGGCAGGCGACATCCACCGGGATATAGTTGCGGCAGTGACCGACGCTGATTCCCGCGCCGCTCGGATAAGGATAGTAGACGAGACCGTAATACTTCGGTTTGACGCTGGTCTCTTCCACGCGAAAGGTCCGGTTTTTTTCCCAACGCCGCTGCCATTTCGCTTCGACAGCGCGAAAATCGTATCGTGATTCCATATGTTGAACGCTCATATTCGTCCTCGAAGAGATGGACCCCTGCCCGGCCCTGCAGGACAACAGAAACTACAGGGGCGGCCGGGGCATGTCAGAATCTTTAAACTCGTTTCAGTATATGCGACAAGGGGCTGGGAGTTCGCGAATTGGAACCCTTCAGCCTGGCCGTTATATAGGCGCGGAATGCCGTTATCGGATTAACAGGCACCAGTTTTACCGGGTTGACCTTCATCAGGTGAAGCATCGCCGCCGCCGTAGAACTGAGATCGTTGCACTCTCCGCTCAGATATACATTTTTCCTTCCCAGCCTCTTGATCAGCGGTTGAGAAACCTCCTCGACGGCGCAATGTCCCGCTATCAGTATCCTGCCCTCCAGCGCCTGAATCTCATGCTCATCGAAACCCTTGCCCATCACGAGAGTCCAGCCGCCCTTGCCTTTATAATCTCTGGACAGGATCTGCAGGAAGGTCAGAGGATTACGGGTGCATCCTTCCCGGCAGGCCATCTCCTTTCCTCTGAGGATTTTAACATCATCGGGAAAAGAATCATACAGATCTGTCGGGTACGATCCCGCTTCCGGCATGTCGCCGATAAGATCGACCGAATCGAGGTCGGATATGTCGCCTTTCAGTGTGATATCCCGAAGATTTCTCACATCTCCGCCCATACCCCGGTCCGCAGCGATCCGCAAATGGGGAATTTCATCCTTTTCGAGGCCGAATATTTTCGCCCCCACGAGATCGGCTGCGACCACATTCCCGCTGCCTATCAGTAAACGAAAAGGTTTTACACACTCATCAGCCAGTGCCAGCGCCGGATAATGACCGTAAATAACCCCTTCCACACCTTCAATGAGCGTAATATCCGGCTGGATATAAGAAAGAACATCAACCAGTTTACTATGAAGATTGTAGTTATGATCGATTCCCCTGCTCCTATGCGCGGGAAACCCCCACTGGTTCTTGATCCCCAGCGAAACGCCGGTCATGGAATGGGTTTTCAGTTTCGGCAGATTGATGTAGAGGTTTTCATGTCCCCCGTCGATCAACTTTTCAACAACGGTGGCAGGCATTTCGAAGGTGGCCAGGTCGTACACGCCGGCTTCACCCTCCACGACCGATTTTTTGCCCGCGAACTTGAATGTTCTTGTTTTTTCCTCGTCAAGATAAACCGGTATCGCCCCCGTTTCCCGGCAGATTCTCTTATAGCCGTTGCCTGCGAATACCACGCGGGTGCAGTTGGCCTGCGTCGAATTTTCCAGCAGAAAAACCCTTTTCGCACCTGCGGCGCGCCAGTACTCGATTACGGCCCTTATTACTTCCGGTCTCGTATGACAATACGGCTTGGCGTCGATTCCATTAGGCTTGATATAAACATCCCCGCTCGACTTGATAAGATCTCCGCCGCCCAGGGCATCGAGAATCTCCGATACCGCGCTCCGTATCTCCGTGACCATCTCATCGCTGAGGGGCAAATACTTCGTAAAACTTTCGACCGGGTGAGAGGTTCGCAGTTTCCGTGAGAAAACAATTCTGGAGGTCATTTCAGTATTCTTCGTTCATGAAAAAAGATTCATCAAAAGGCGACCCGGGGGGAAAATAACATTAATTCGGCAGCGGTGTAAATTGCTGAAGACCGTCGATTTGTACCTGGAGGGCAAAGTCCGGAAGATCGAAGAGTTGGTACGGCGCCATGAGACAGCCGAGTGGGTTTTTGTTGAAAATTGTTCGCCCTTTTCGGATTTGCCGCTCGATGTCTCCCGGATTCCGGGTTCGGGGCCGGCCGGACTACTTCAACACCCGATGTCCAGGGCGCCGATTTGTCCGCAGGCCGAACTGTCCGGGCCGCAGGGTGAATCGGTTTGAAGATTGAAATCTCCGCCGAGCGGCTGGCAGAAGAGAGGATCGGCGGCGATGTTGGCGTTGATGCCGTAATCGTCCTCGATGCATCCGAACCAATCCTCCTCGTTCCCGTAAACGTTGGAGCATTTCACCGAAACGACGCCGATTCCGTCATCGCAGGAAACCGCCTCCCCTATCCCTCCGAACGATATGATGACACGCTCGATCGAGTACGTATCCCCGTCACCCCAGCAGGCGATTCCGCCGCCCTCCGGGGCTTCGTTCCCGTAAAGGGTCGAACTCTGTATCGCCGACGAGCTCAGGAAGAGGATTCCGCCCCCCTCGTTTTCGGACGTATTGCTCGAGAAGATACATTGGTTCACAATCGAGCTGCCGCTCACCAGGCCTCCGCCGCTGACCTCGGCGGTATTTCCGGTGAACAGGCAATCGGATATGATTATCGAATCGCAGTTCGTAGCGTATACTCCGCCTCCATTGCTTTGCACGGAGTTGCTGATGAACTCGCACTGCTTCAGGATCGGCGAGGAGGAGTTTGAGAAGATCCCCCCCCCGTCAACCAGAGCTGTGTTGATTCTGAATTCACATCCGGTGAGCTTGACATCGAGATTATTCTGCAGAGCGAGACCGCCTCCATCGGTGTCGGCGTTGTTGCCGGTGAAGATGCAGTCCGTCAGCTTGGGCGCGCCTTCCACCAGGTAGGCGCCCCCTCCGGACCAGATGGCCTGATTATCAGTGAACGTGCACTCGGTCAGGTTCATACCTCCCTCGCAGTAGAGAGCGCCGCCGTGCGCATCGGAAGTGTTATTCGCAAATGTACAATTGGTCAACACGACGCCTTCTGCATTGTTGCAAAGCAATCCCCCGCCACCCGCATAATCGTTGGATTTGGCCTGGTTCTCCTCGAAGTTGCAGTTGACGATAAGGGGCGAGGACTCCTCGTCGCTGAAGATGCCTCCGCCCAGCAGGGCGCTGTTGTTCGTGAACTCGCAGCCGGAGAGTATCGGTGCCGAATCCTTGCCTACAAAGAGACCGCCGCCGGCGTCGGAGATGTTCTCTTCGAAGCGTACATGGATGAGTGTCGGGCTTGACGACTGGCAGAGAACACCTCCCCCTGCGTGGGTCAGCCCTTTCCTGATCGTTACACCCTCGAGCACCGATTCCGATGTCTCCCCGGACTGGAAAAAGAACCCGCGATGGTATTCCTCCGAGAGTCCCTCGCACTTGATTACGCACTTCGAGGGGTTGCCGGACTGGGATTGGACCACGATTTCCTTGCCGAGAAAGCTAATGTCCCGATTGCCTTCGCCCATGAAAACCCCGTTGGCGAGATCTATGGTGTCTCCGTCCTGAACCGAGTTTATGGCATCCTGAATCGTGGGGAAATCGCCGCTGCTGTCGGGAGAAACGAAATACCTCTGGCCGATATAGGGTGGTGGTGAAGTGGGGTCTTCGGTGCAGCCGAACATTGAAGTCAAGCCGGTGATCAACACCAGGCAGAGAAGTGTGGAGAGAAGGATTTTCAACGATGTTCCTTTCGATTTACGAATCTGTGTCTGAATCTGTGCCTAGAAACCGGTCGCTTCCACTTCTCATCCAAGATGAAAATAATAAATCGCGGGCGTCATGAATGTCAAGCCGGTGTATGCTGAAATGGCACAATTCTTCAACGCTCATCGGATTTACCCGCTTATGTTGATTACAACTGCTCAAACATGCGGATTAAATTCTTTACAATCTCAATCCGGGAAGCAGTTTATATTTTTTTCGGCAGATGCACGATGTTCTGGAGAATTTTGCGAATGTTTTGACTTATTATCAGAGTCAGGAGATTCAGATCAACACTTTTCAGAAAAACCCTGCAGACCAGAAATCCACGATGTCGTCATCAGACTGACGAGGGCGGAGGCAGCGAAAATTCAGCCCCGTGCCTTCGTAACCGAGAATGATTGGGAATCGCCGGCTGTTGTACATAGACCACATGCTGAAAGTATAGGCTCCGGAATCGTGGATGAGAAGGTAATCACCCTCTCTGACCGTTTTCGGCAGCAGCACGCTTCTCTCCAGGTAGTCGCCTGCGAAGCAGAGAGGCCCGGCGATGCTGAACTCCCGCCGGGATCCCGTGCGCAGTTTTCCGGTGGAGTCGCACACAGAGAGGTCGTGGTGCCAGTCGCAGGGACGGTAAGTTTTCCGCAGGAACATGTCCGCGCCTACATGAACGATGAGCGTAGGCGGAGCATCGCCATGGTCCACAACATACTCGATTCTGGTCGCCGCCCAGCCGCAGCCGGCGTGCATCGATCGGCCGAACTCGGTGATGAGTTGGATGTCCTGATCGAATATGGAGGGACACCGCTGCCGCAGCGCTGCGGCGTATTCAGCGAACGTCGGCGGCTTATCCGATTCTCTGTACCGGGCGGGCAGGCCGCCCCCGATGTCGAATACGTTGATTCGCACACTGTTCCTGATGTCTATGAAGAAGTCATATACGGCCCCGACTCCGTCGAGCATCTGATCGAGCGACATCCCCTGCGATCCGATGTGCACATGAAGACCGGTGAGCCACGGATAATCGGAAAACGCGCGGGCGAGGTCGGCGCGGCGTTCTCTCAGGGAGACGCCGAATTTCGAGTGCTGAACGGCAACGCTTGTCGTGTCGATGGTTCCTTCCCCGGTTTCCGGATTGATCCGGACTCCGACGCTGCTGCTCGAACCCAGCCTGGAGTAAAGGCTTGCGATCCGGCCCAGCTCGCCAAGAGTGTTCGCGTTGATTCTGACTCCCGACTTGAGCGCAGACTCCAACTCGGTACGAGTCTTTGCGGGAGAGTCGAAAACGATCGACTCGACCGGAAACCCGGCTGCCAGGGCGAGCCGGAATTCACCCATGGATGCCGCTTCCGCGCCGTGGCCGCCGGCACGTATCCTTTTCAGTATCTCAATCAACGGGTTGGCTTTGACAGCCAGGGCATGAAGCGTCGTGGGAGGGAATGAAGCCTTCAGGCAATCGAGTGTTTCGTCGAGTCGAGACAGATTGTAAAAGACGGCGGAGTCGTCTTCACCGGAAAGAGCACCTTCGGCAAGTGCGCGCTTCAGCGCCGCCGCCATTTTCGGAGCGGTAAGGCGGGGCGGATAGATCGACCGGGATCCCATGGGAGCGGAGCGGTTCATTCGTCCTGATCCCCTTATTTTCCACGAGTCGCGTGAGAAGCCTGGTATCAGCATTCACGACTGTATATACAACAACGGGGATTTTAAGAAACGGCCTGGTAATTGTCCACTAATCTTGTTTTACATGCATTCTGCGTTGCGAGTGTTTTTTCGGGGGCTTTATCCAAGGAGTCGTCAC
>CAYMWF010000041.1:0-45301 GCA_964394085.1 uncultured Gemmatimonadota bacterium
AAAACGCGAATATATACCAAATAATTCCCTTTGTCAAATCCGCCGATCGCGCAACTAGTTGCTATGTATAGAGTTACAGCCCCGCATGGCTTGTTTCTAAGCGATTTCAGGCAGGCCTTCCGGCAAAAACTCCAATATTTTTCGGCAGATATGAGGAGAGGCCGTGTGAGACGGTTTTCGAGCGTATCCTTGAAGGAGTCATGTCCGCGGCATAACCACAAAAAGAATAAAAAAATTTTGAAAAAATAAATGACCGGTAAAATGAATACACAGGAAATTATCCCCCGGAGAACGAACAACATTTTCAATAACCCGACTTTGTCAGTGGGAGCAGTTTTCAAGGTGCAGCGGGAGCAGTTATCAAAGTAAGGATGGAATCCGCACGCAAGCCATATTCCCGCCGTGACGAAAACAGGGCGGGACCGAGAAAGGAGGAAAGAAAGAGGAAGAGGAAGTAAAGAAATGGAGACATGGAAAGAAGGAAAGAAGGAGACTGGTAGGATATGATGTGAAAAGGCTGGTTTTACCGTTTGGAATGGAATCGCTGATTTTTTATACCGGCTAAGGATTCAGCTTCTTGCACCGCCGCGGATTAGAGAGATTCGAACCTGCCGGAGGTATGGTGTGCTTGAGTGGGATCATAATCTGAGATTCAGCTTCTTGCACCGCCGCGGATTAGAGAGAATCGAACCTGCCGGTGGTATGGTGTGCTTGATTTGCATGACGTCTGAGACTCTGCTTTTTCCGACGGCGCGAAAAGGGTGGCATGCCCGGGCGCGGTTCGATATACTGAAGGGTTCTATAGCGCTGATTGTTGAAACCGACGCGGAGAAGAAGATGAAAGACCAGGTCGAAGCAGTAATAAACAGTCTGAAACACAAGGTGGATTACCTCGATATCCGGGTGGAGGATTTCATCCTGACCGAAATCACCATCAAGGGCGAGAATGTGGAAATCCTCAAGGAAGCGATCGAGAAGGGCGGCTGCGTCAGGGCCATCCACAGGGGCGGCTCCGGGTTCGCCAGCTTCAACCACATGGATCGCATGGAAGAATATGCGAAACTCGCCATCGACCAGGCCCGGCTTACCGGGAAAGAGAAGACTGAGCTTGCCGAAGTTCCGGTGGTCCGCGACGATTCATCCTATCCGTTTAAAAGGAATCCCGCCGAGGTTCCGATCGCCGAAAAACTGGACATCCTCAAAGGGTACAGCGACCTGATCCTTTCGGCGGGAGGGCGGATCAAAACCTCCTCCATCCGGTACCGCGATTTCTACAAGACGACGGTATTCGGGAATTCGGAGGGTTCGCTGATCTCTTGGAAGCATGCCGACATGGGATGCGGTCTCTCGGCGGTTTCGGTTGAGAACGGCCAGATGCAGATGGGATACGTCGGCGCCGGAAGCTCCGACGACTTCAATGTCCTTCTCGGTCAGGAGGAGAGGCTCCGCCAAGCCTGCCGGACCGCGGAAGCGCTTCTCGACGCCCCGATTATCAAGAGCGGCAAATACACCGTCATCACTGATCCGCACCTGTCGGGCACCTTCGTTCACGAGGCATTCGGCCACATCAGCGAAGCTGAAAAAGTTTACGAGAACGAGAAACTGCTCGAGCTGATGCAGCTGGGTGCAGTGTTCGGGCGCCCGATCCTCAACATCTACGATACGGGGCTCACGGCCGGCAGCAGGGGGTTCCTCCAGTACGACGAGGAAGGCGTGGCCGCAGGACGCACCGACCTGATACGGGAAGGCCGCCTGGTGGGAAGGCTTCACACGAGAGAGACCGCCGGCAAACTCGGAGAAGAGGCGACGGGCTCGGCCCGCGCGGTCAACTACCACTTCCCTCCTTTTCCGAGGATGCGGAACACCTGCATCGGCGGTGGAGACGCCTCCTTCGAGGAGATGCTCTCGGATATCGAGGAAGGGGTCTACGCTGTGGAAGCCTTCGGCGGCCAGGCCGAGGAGATGTTCACCTTCACCGCCGGAAGGGCGTACATGATCAGGAACGGCAGGATCGAGGAGATGGTCAAAAACGTCACGCTTTCGGGCAGCCTTTTCGAAACCATGAAGAACATCGACATGATTGGGAACGATTATACACAGGTCGAGGGCGGCGGCGGCTGCGGCAAAGGAGACGGCTGGAAGTTCCAGTTCCCGCTGCCCGTGGCGAACGGGTCGCCCCACATCCGGATCCGCGACCTGGTGGTCGGCGGCGAATAACTCAGGAAGAGCGAAACTGAGATCAGGGAGTGGAACCAAGGCCGTGGAGCGGAACCAAGGCCGCGGAGTGGAACCAAGGCCGTGGAGCGGAACCAAGGCCGTGGAGTGGAACCAAGGCCGTGGAGGGGCATTCAGGCCAAGGAGCGGAACCAGGGCCGAGGAGCGGAGCCAGGGCCAAGGAGCGGAACCAGGGCCGAGGAGCGGCCGTGTAACCGCGGAGCGAAGTAAAGAGCCCGAGTCAAAGCACAGGGCGCGGGTTGAAACATATTGAAAGGAGCATGCCGTGTCTGGCATCGAGGAATATATCCTGGAATACGCGTCGGAGCGAGCGGACGAGGTCGAGATCTTTTCGATGGACGAGACTCTCGGTCTGATCGGGTTCGAAAACAACAGGCTCAAATCGATCGAGCAGCTCGAGAACGTGGGTATCGCCCTGAGATTGATAAAAAACGGGAAGCTGGGCGAAGGTTACGCCACGGATCTTACGCAGGCAGGCGCAAAGGAGCTGGTGGACAGGGTAAGCGACCTGGCCGTTCTCGGCGGACCGGTTCCGTTCAGGGTCGCGGCCGGTGCCGACTACCCTGAGATCGACCTGGCCGATCCCGCCGTGGAGGCGATACCGGACGAAGACCAGGTGGCTCTCGGGCAGAGGCTGCTGACGGGCATCCGCGCGAGACTGCCCCATGTCCTGGCCCACATCACCTTCGCGAAAACCCGCACCGGAGTCCGTGTTCTTACTTCCCGCGGGGCAGATGCTTCATTTACGAGGATGGTTGCATCCTCCGGCATAGGGCTCGAGCTGATCGAAGGGAAAAGCGTGATACAGATGTCGGCGGCGGATCGCGGCCTGCATCCCTCCGACAGGTTCGAGGAAACCGTCGATACAGCGGTGAAAGATATGGAAATCGCACGGAACCACGCTTCGATCACGCCGGGAAAGCACAAAGTGATCTTCGCGCCCGACACCCTCGGAGATGTGTTCATGGCCTTCATGGACGGCATCAACGGGCGGCTCGTCGCCAAGGGACTGAGCCCTCTCACCGGCAGAATCGGCGACCGTATCCTCAACGAAAAAATCACCATAACCGACGACAACCTCCACCCGGAAGGGCTCTTCTCGTCGCCGATGGACGACGAAGGAACCCCCGGCCAGCGAACCGTAATCATCGAAAACGGCGTGCTCAGAAACTACCTGCACGATCTGCGCTCGTCCGCAGAGCTCGACATGGCGCCGACAGGCAACGGTTTCCGCTCACTGCCTCTCGAGCTGACCAGGCATTACCGGACCCCGGCCACGGTGGATCCCTCCAACCTGTTCCTGGAGCCCGGCGACACTCCATACGAAAACATGCTGAAGGATGTGGACCTGGGCATAGAGATACGGCATATCACGGGAATCCTGCTCGGGAACCTGACCAACGGCGACTTCTCGGGCAACCTGGAGCTGGCTTATCTTATCGAAAACGGCAAACGGGTGGGCCGTATCAGGGACACGATGGTTTTCGGCAATTTCTACAAGGTGTTCAACGAGAACCTGCTCGCCGTGGGCGACGCGACCGCGTGCACCGGTCTCTTCGCGGGTTCTTCGGGATCCATGTACATTCCTCACCTTTACTGCAGGGATATTGAACTCTCGGGAAAAAGCTGACCCGGCGGGAAGCGGCTCCGGCGGCGGCGAGCGGCGGCGGCCTCTTTATCCGGAGCGGGCGACCAGGATACCGCGGCGAACCGGGAAACGGAAGGCTCCGGCGGCGGCGAGCGGCGGCGGCCTCTTTATCCGGAGCGGGCGACCAGGATACCGCGGCGAACCGGGAAACGGAAGGCTCCGGCGGCGGCGAGCGGCGGCGGCGGCGAGCGGCGGCGGCCTCTTTATCCGGAGCGGGAGAACCAGGCAGCAGCGGCGCCGGCGAGAGGGGCGTCGGAATAGAGGATGACTTTTACGGGCATGTCGGAGAGTATCTCGGACATGTCACCTTTGCGGGCGAAGGTTTCGATGAAACCTCTTTCAAGGAACGGGAGCACTTTGGGGGGGATGCCTCCGCCGAGATAGAGCCCCCCTGTGGACAGAACCTTCACGGCCAGGTTCCCCGCTTCGGCGGCGAGAATCGACACGAACATCTCCACGGTTTTTTCACACCTCTTACTCACACTTTGCCGGCTTCCCAGGGCGACATCCGTTATTATCGGGGTTCGATCTCCTGCAGTAGCCAGCTCCTCCGCAAGCCAGGCCGGTTCGTCACCCCCGTAACCAGTCTCCGACAGGTAATCGTAAATCCTGGCGATACCCGGCCCCGAGCAGACCGACTCGACGCTCACGTAATCGAGCCTGCCGCGAACGAAAAGCATCAGCCCGTCCTCATCGGGACCGGCGGGAGCGAAACCGGCGTGGCCTCCTTCCGACGGGCAAACGCGGAACCCGTCGCCGCTCCGCATCGAAAACGCCTCTCCGAGACCCGTTCCGGGCGCGATGAGGGCGATCGGTCCGTCGCTTTCGGGGCTCCCCTCCTGCAGCGTAAAAAGGTCGTCCCGGCCGAGCAGCGGCAACGCATTCGCCATGGCAGCCAGATCGTTCTGCAGGATCATGCCTTCCGACGCGAACCGGGAGCCGATCTTTTCCGCGTCGATGAACCAGCCGAGGTTCGTTATCGTCGCCCGGTTACCGGTGACGGGACCGGCGACGCCCATCGATATGGCGCTCACCCCGGCACCCGCGCTATCGATGAATTCCTCCAGGATATCCTCGAGACAGTTGTATTCCACACTCCGGAAAACCCGGCGGATTTCCGGCTGCCTCGGATCTCCCTCCGGCGGATAGAGCGCCAGCACGGTTTTTGTACCGCCTGCATCACCGGCGAGCAGCATTCGAATCTCCAGTCATCCGGCCGCGGAACATCCGATCCTCGCCGGCTCTGATCGCCGTCAACGATCCGGAGTTTCCGCGAGCGGTTTTCATTCTTCTTCTTCCACGTCTATGATATCCGACTCATCCATTGAAAAAGGATCATCCTCCTCAGACGATCCTCCCGGATGACGGCCATCCTCGAAGGAGCTCCTCAACCGGTCGTCAGCTGCGGGCCGCCCCCTTCCGGCGCCGGATTCCCGCTCCCGGCTCCCGCCGTCTTCGCCGGAGGATACATCGAACCAGCCGCCTCCTCCCCTTCCGGAACCGAACCCGCCGCTCACGTTGATGGAGCCGTCGGCGATCCGGCGCTTAAGCGCATCCTTGATAGCTCCGGCCACCGCGAACCTTATTCCGGGAATGATTATCAGGAACCCCAGGGTGTCGGTTATGAAACCCGGGACGCATAGCAGAACGCCCATGATTATAAGGAGGATACCGCCGATGATTTCATCCGCGGGCATCTTCCCCCTGCCGAGCTCCTTCTGGGCCCGCGAGAGGGTGAGCAGCCCCTCCCTCCTGATGAGAGCGCCGCCCACGAGCCCGGTCAGGATGCAGAGAAGTATCGTCGTTCCGATACTGGTCCGTTCGGCGACGGCGAGCAGGATATACATCTCCGAAACCGAGAAGAACGTAACGATGATGATGAAATAAGCTATGCAGCCCATGTATATACTCCGGGTTTCCGGGGTTTCTTCAACGAGTCAAAATATGTGCCGCTGCCGGACGAGGGCCGGTTCGACCGGCTGCAAAACCGCGTCGTGCCCGAGGGAAGCCACGCCCGTGCGGGGGCCGGTTCGGCCGGTTGCAAAACTGCGCCGCGTCCGTGGAGACCCGCCTCAGTGCGAGGGCCGGGTGGACAGGGCTACTGGAGTCCGAACACTTCGAACAGCCAGAAACTGCCCATCGCCGCGGAAACCACTCCCGCGACCGAAGCCACCAGCAGGATGATCTTCACGAAATCCTGCGCTTTCAGGGTTCCGAGAAGCACCGGTTCCTGGCTGAGGTAAGCGCTCGCGGCGTAAAGCTCCTCGCCGATAAGCGTGTAATCGCACGCAACGATGAAGAAGGGAAGCTGGGTGATCGAGTCGGTTCCCGCAATCTGGATCGCGCCGGTTGAAGCGCCGGTCTCCGCCATTACGAGGGATTCGGCCCAGAACATCCCCAGGTAAAAATTCGTGGCCGGTCTTTCGCGCACGATGATACCGTCCACGGCTGCCGCGTATCCGAACTGGCTGTCGGTAATGAAGAATACGAGGTCTTCGGTGAACAGGTCGGGACGCCCGGCTGCCTGGAACGAATTCTCCACCACTTCCCGGGCGATGGTGTAGACGATCGGATCACGGTTGGGCACGATGATACGCGTTTCGTAACGGGCCGCCTTCTGGGCGATGGGCCCCAGGATGTTCAGCGAGGCGATGGTGGCCACGTCGGTCATCGACGACAGCCCGGGCACGTAGAGGATAGGGCGTCCCATCTCGGTGGCGCGCCCCACCGCTTCTTCAACGGCGTCGAGCCCCGGAATCCTTCTTATATAGAGCGAATGCCCGCGGCGCGCCTTCTCGACGTAAACCACGACCAACCCCAGAAAGACCAGAATAGACACGAGGACATTGATGCGCCTCGTATTGAAGAGGTTGCCTTTCGGGATACCGGTGAAAGGCCCCAGGGTTTCGCCGCCGCGAAGGGAGGATTCGGCGCGGATGGTAACGGAAACCTCTTCCCCGGGCGAGAGGTCCTCGAAAATGATTTCATATCTCTCAATGCCGACAGGGCGACTCTTCGACTCGACCAGCTTCTCTTCCCCTTCCCCCTGTTCGATGCTGAAGATCCACACTTCGGCACCTTCCGGGGTCCGGCCGGGAAGCCAGGTCACCGCAAGGCTCGAGCCGTTGTCGCTCTTGACGTCTGAAACGAGCGCCTCGCCTTCGGGCGGAGGGAACGGCTCGACGGCGGGCACGGAACCGCTGTCGTTTGTGACATCGGTGACGGGCACTTCGCCTTCGAGCGGGGGAAATGTCTCGAAGGCGTCGGCTGTTCCGCTGTCTTCAGGGGTGTCCGGCTCCTGAGCGATGGAAGGAACCCAGGAGATGATCGCCGTCAGCAGAAAAACCAGGCTAATTGATATCGCTGTTTTCATAATCATTCTCCTAGAGGATTCCCAGCCAGTCGATGAGAAGAAAATCTATCCTCCCCACGAGCAGTGAAACACGGGCCATGACCGTATAACCGAAAGCCGCTCCGAAACCGACCATGAGGTAAACGATGCCGGTGTTCCTCGCGGCCTTGAGCGGGCCCTTCTGCTCGAAAGAGAAAACGAACAGCAGCATCACCGAGAGCACGCCGAGAATGATGGCCGGACCGTACAGCGCTTCCATGAAGCCCTCCAGGGACGGGTGCTGGAAGAAGAGCGCGATTTTGTTCACCGAGAAAAGGGGAACCAGCTCGCCGCCCACTTCTTCCGCGAAAGTGCCGCGTATCTGCCTGAGAATACTCGCCAGCATGATCATCGGGATCGAAAGACCCACGGAAAGCCCCATTATGAATGCTATCGGGTACCGGGTGAGCCATGAGTATTTCTTGGAAAATGAGCTTACATAACATAAAGCGATCAGAGTCGGGATGACCACCGTGTAGATTTTCACCCAGAAAGTAACGCCGGGATCGAGCAGCGCATCGATAACCCTCGGTTTGAATACCACCCGGTAAGCGATAGCCAGGGAGTATCCTACGGACGTTCCAACGAGCAGATGCTCGGCGAATTTATACAGCGGGTTGTCCCTGTACAGAAAAGAGAAGATCGCCACGGTGCAGATCGCCGCGACCGTCTGCCATATTTTGAGTTCCACCAGCCCCATGATGCCCCCTTTTTAAAACTTCGAAGTCTTTCTGTCGAACATGAAGTAGGTGATATTGCCGAGTATGATAAACAGGATGATTACAATATGCGCTATCGACTGCGGGTTCATGGCGCGCCGGGCCTTGCGCCTGTCTTTCTCCAGATGGTGCCGCTCCTCGGGGGAGAATCCCGCCATCCTCGGTTCGTACGTGCCGAGACTTTCTTCAAGCCTCTCGAGCAGTTCTTCATACTCCGCTGCGCCCTTGATGCCCCCCATCATGCCGATGAACTGACCCGTCTGAAGATAAGGGTAGAAATCCGCGGCGCTCACGGCGGTAACCCCGGTGGCGATCGGCACATCGTACCGGGTGCCCGCGTAGGTTACCCATGAAACGGGGAGGGTATTGCCGGCGAGAGCTACGAGAAGCCCTATATCGTCATAGTCGGTGACATTTTCGAGCATGGGAATCTCGGTGCTGAGGGTTCCGTAATAATCCGTCGGGAAAACATCCTTGATGTTTTCGCCTATGCCGAGCATCACAACAACCGGCGGCGTCTGGAACCCGAGAAAAACCCAGTCCTCGCCGTTTACCAGGCCGTACTCCTCGGCGACCGTGGTCATCGCACTGATGCCGAGCCCGATACCGGTAATGGCGTTGGTTATCCCGATGACCTTGATTCTTCTCAGCATGCAATGCCTGATCACCACCTTGGCCATCGGCTGGAGCTCCGGCTGGGTGGACGGATCGTAATCCATGGCGATGAGAACGCACCGTTCATCGCCGACCAGCGATTCGATGCGGTCGAATATGCGCTGAACCTCCGGAGTGACCGTCGTCGGAAAATTAAGGCCGAACGCCACCATCACCAGGGGAACGACCACCGCGAGTAGGATAGCCAGGTATATGAACCTCCTGTCGACATCGCGGATGTTTCGAAGAATGGTTTCACCCTTCATGCTCCACCTCCCAGGTAGCTCCGTTCTATGCCGAGGACGATCTTGAGCGCCGTGGCGATGCCGCCCAGGCCGACTCCCAGCAGTACGCCCCGCATGGCGGCCGTCGTCGGAATGAGCATGATCCACTTGGTCAGCCAGGCAGGCACTCCGAACATGTAGTCGCCGATGGGAATCCGGCCCAGCATGACGATCACTCCGGCCACCAGGAGCAGCGAAGCGTGCCAGTTTCTCGCCCTGAACGATCTGTAGGCCGCGGAGGTGATGTAGAACGCGAGCAGAGAAAACATGGTGGCCTGGAGGGGGAGCTGGATGAAGGTATAGATGTTCATGAAGAGAGAGCCTTCATCTATTCCTCCCGCCATCCCGATAAGCCCCGTGATGACAAGCGAAACGAGCGTCACCACGCTGTATATCCAGCCCTTTACTTTATTGTCGATCTTCCTGTAGTGCACCCTCACGAGGCTCGAAAGCCCCAGCATCAGCGCAAAGATGCCGATTATACGGGTCCAGCCCAGCATGAGGTCGTAGAAGTTTTCCGAAGCCTGGTGCGGTATGAAATACTGGGCGCACATCAGGAACCCCATGATCAATGTGATTTTCAACGGTATGGACGTTCTCACCTGCTTACCCCCGTTCGCTCGAATCCGAATACGGTTTCGGGAATAATACCTGTCCCGCAGGCCGGTAATTGTGCTTGAAGTGCCGGTTCACGGGAGCTTTCAGGTGAACCGGTTCGCCATTGCCGACCCGATGCTTGAAGTCTGTCGACTATAAGGAGTCACTGATCGATTGTCTACTGTGGAATACAAGAAAAGAAATCAGCCGGGCGGCTGCGGCGCTAAGCTCCCAAAGCCCCGGAAAGGGCTCCCTTCCCTCAGCCCGCGGGATATGAGAATACTTGGATGAATAATCGATAAACCATGCAGAAATTCCCGCTAATGCCGAAAAGAGAAATAAGGGGTGAGCGTTACCGTATATCGGTCCGCTTTCTTCGTGTGTCTTGTTCCGAGCTTTACAGAGATTATACTTCCAGGATCTTCCGGAGCAGAATATGTCAAATCGATCCTCGACACGAATCAACCTGCCGGAGACCGGCCGAACCCAAGCGGTCGGCAACGGTGTTTTTCTCATAGATTCGCGCAGCCGGGCGATTATCTGGAGTTGTGACGCCGACGGCCGGATCGAAGAGAACGTCGGTGAATCCTGCCATCGGCACATACATGGTCTTTCCCGGCCATGCGGCGCGCTCGACGGCTCATGCCCGCTCGAGGAGGTGATCCGGACCGGCAGTCCGGCAACGTTCACCCGCGAGGTCGAGAACAGTCTGAATGAATACCGCGAAGTAAGGGTCACAATCCTTCCCATTCCATCGCAAGTCCCTGATTTATCGCTCGTGGTGGAGATCATAGATGAACCGGATACGGAAAACATACGGAAGGACAGGCTGGTAAAACTCCAGAGGATGGCAACCGCTACGACTTTATCCAATATGGCGGTCCACGATTTCAACAACATGCTTACTGCGATCATCGGCCGTGCGGACATGCTTCTCGGGAAAATGGATGAAAAACATGCCTTCTGGCGCATGATGAGCGGCATTCAGCGGACCGGGGAGAAAGCCGCCGATCTAACCAGGCAGCTTCTGCGTTTCACCCGGCAGCCCCCCGCTGCGCCGACCGAAGTCCGGCTGAACGAGATCCTCGACAGTATGCGGGAGACCTTTCCCGTCCTGCTGGGATCGGAATACGAATTCCGATTCGAGCTGGATAAGGGAATAAGACCATTCACCGCCGACGTGACCGACATCGAACAGATGGTGATCAACCTTGTTTTGAATGCCTGTGATGCCATGCCTGACGGCGGAACAATAACGATCTCTACGGAAAGCCTGGATGATTCCGGACGATGCAGCAAAGACGAAACCAGTGATCGATATACATGCCTGAACATCAGGGACGAAGGTGCCGGTATTACGGCATGCGTGAAGGAGATCCTGTTCCAGCCTTTCGGCTCATCCCGGGAAAACTCGCTCGGTCTCGGGCTTTTCGCCGTCCGGACCATGGTGGAAAAGTGGGGCGGTTTCATTTCCGTCGAACCCGGCCTGGACGGCAAAGGCTCAGTCGCTTCGGTCCGATTCCCTGTTGAAAGCTCGATCGGTACTGAACGGGACAACCCGGAAACGGCCGAATCCGACAAACTCATACCGAGGGGCAGCGAAACGCTTCTTCTCATAGAAGATGTAGAAGAGGTTCGAGATCTTGCCGAACTCATTCTGTCCGATCTGGGTTATTCCGTACTCGCCGCTTCCGACGGCATGCAGGCCATCCAGCTTTTTGAAAGTGCCTCCGGCGGCGTGGATATCGTTCTTTCCGACGTTGTCCTTCCCGGGATGCGGGGCACAGAAGTCTACAAGGTGATAAAACGCCGTAATCCGAACCAGAAAGTGATCTTCATGTCCGGGTATATCAACGACCAGGTTCTTCAATCCGAACTGGGTGGAAACGACGTTCCTTTCCTGCCTAAACCTTTCACCACGGAAGAGCTTGCCCGGATCGTCCGCGACACGATCGATTCCAAAAACGCTTAAGCCTTCTCTTCTCCCGAAAAAGCACCTGCCTGTTCCGCCAAGTGAAATTCGCCACGGTCCTCCCCGTTTTCTCCGAGAAGTTCCTCGATGGGCGCAGGTTTCCGCTCACCGCCGAAATCGCGCCTTTTGTTGAAACTCATTTTTTTTGTAAGATTTCCGGTCCGCAGGGAACCGATCTAAAGGAGACGGGGCGGTTACCGGCCGGTTTTTCCGCAAACCGGCCGTGTACGCACCCGTTTCTCAACTATTTCCCCGCTGAGAAGAAATTGACGGATAAGGAGTTGGCGATGATCGCTGATTTTACGAAACATCTTGGGGTTCTACCGGCAGGCCGAAACCGGTTGAGAGCAGGCTGCAATACCGGGTTCCGGACACAGAATGGATACCCTTTCCCGCAATCGCAACCGCTGCGTACGCCAGAACCGTCACCCGAATCGTCAGCATGCCTTTTCTGCTCCATCCACTGAAGTTTTTACTCCTGACGACCGTACCGGTCCTGATTTTCACATGCATCCTGTTTCAGACCTCAGGTGCCGCGACAATATGGACGGAACGCCCTCCGGAGAGCGGCGCGAACGGGTGCCGGGATCCGACCTGGCGGGAAGTCGTCGCCGACACCATCCCGGGCAGGTTCGGCACCTGGTCCGAATACGGCCCCGGAGGCGACAACGGATTCTCCGCAGCATGCCAGGAGTACGATTCCGGTAATCCGGCGGCGCAGATCTGGCCCGGCCTGACCATACCCGGTCTGCACGGCCCCACCGGCGCTGGGAATACGCCGAGATTGTCCTCAAACCCCACGAGCAGCTCCCCGGCTGCGTCATCGTCAGACTCTACAGCCGGCTCATCGACGCGGCCGGGACCGTGTTCGTGGACGACACCGCCCTCGAAGCGGAGCCGCAGCAAAGTTTGCGTCACGGCAGCTTCCGAAAGCTGAAGGTTTTCGCCCGATTCAGATACCTACCGGGCGGACCTTCGCCGTCATATATGTCCGGGCAAAGACAGAACTTTCTTCACACGAAGACAATCGGGATATTTCTTCACGCAGCAGAACCGGGGAACTTTTCCCACATGAGAAAATCCGGGGAGACTTCTTCACGGGATGAAGACCGCAGGATTTTCTTCACGTGGAGAGACCGGTGTTCATGAAGATCCTGCTTCATCAATATCGATGCGGAATGCCGGTGGTTCGGGATGCAGCGGTTTACTGTTGGTGAACAGGGCCGCACCTGCTAAACTTTAACCTCGACTTGCCGTCGCGCCGGCCGGGCGGTATCGATCCGGCTGACGCTGATGCCGCTTGTTTTGAGCCGCTTGAGAAATCTTCGCCTGGAAAGAGCCGCAGCCGGGCAGGGACGCTGCTGAAAGCGCCGAGGCCGGGGAGAACGCCCGGGAGGAGAAAATCGCAGCCGGGCAGGGACGCTGCTGAAAGCGCCGAGGCCGGGGAGAACGCCCGGGAGGAGAAAATCGCAGCCGGGCAGGGACGCTGCTGAAAGCGCCGAGGCCGGGGAGAACGCCCGGGAGGAGAAAATCGCCGCCGGACAGGGACGCTGCTGAATTACCCGAATAAGAGGAAAGACCCGAAGGAGAGAACCGCATGTTCGCAGAAGTGAACGGAACGAGGCTATACTACGAAATCGTCGGTGAGGGGAAAACGGTGCTTACGCTGCACGGGGGACCGGGAATCGGCGATCACGGCGACAATAAACGGATGTTCGAATCGTTCGAGGACAGCTTCCGTTTCGTGCATTACGACATGCGGGGAAACGGTCAATCGGCACACCATCCTCCTGAAATGTATACCCACGATGTCTTCGTGGAGGATGCGGAGGAGTTTCGCAAGCATCTCGAGCTCGGGGTGGTGGCCCTGTCGGGCGGCTCGTACGGGGGGATCCTCGCCCTGGAATACGCCCTTCGCTACCCGGAAAGCATTTCCCGGATCGTGCTAAGGGGCTGCGCCGCGTCGTTCCGGCTGCAGGAAGCGGCCATCGAAAACGCGCTGGCTGCGGACCTTCCCGGCGTGGATCTCCCGATGCTCGAGAAACTTTTTTACGGCAGGATGAAGAACGACGACGACCTCATGGAGCATTTTTCGAAAATTTTCCCCATGTATTCGACCACATACGACCCTGACAGGCTGAAGGAGCTGCTCGCCCGAAAAAAATTCCACTCGGCCACCCATAACGCCATCTTCAGCAGGGAGTTCAAGAAGTACGATATCCGGCACAGGTTACAGGAAATCAAAACACCGGTGCTTATCATGGCGGGCAGGCACGACTGGATAACACCGCTGAGCTTCGCCGAGGAAATGGCTGCCGGCCTGGCTGACGCCCGCCTCGAGATTTTCGAAGACTCGGGGCACATGCTTCAGCGGGACGAGCCCGACAGGTTCTCCCGCGTCATCCGAGAATTCCTCTCGGGATGACGGAACGGGTTGCCGAAATGCCGGTACGGTGTTAATACTATGAAAAGGGTTCCTCGCGACCGATATATTGAATGCGAGGGCTGAATTAATGAAGTTGCGAAGTTTCATATTATTGTACGGCTTTCTGGGTGCGCTCATCGCGCCTTTCGCCGTATCCGTCTCCTTCGGATCGGATCCGGTTCAACCCGCGGCGGAGCGGTCGGAGCCTGAAGAGCTCGACGACGTGGATATGCTGTTCCTCGAACCGGGAGGGTTCGAACTCCCGTACCGGAGCGAACCCGGGTTCAAGCATCCCGCCGAAAACCGGGCTCCTGCAGGCGCGGTTGATTTAATTCCCCTCGAAAAAAGAACCCGCCCCGGCCGGGAAAATCTCCCCGGCACCTCTTCTCAGGATGAATTCGAACCGCCCCATTTCGGGGGCAGGGTCGACCTCGGGCTTGTGGAGCATGACGATATCGATGAAGCCAGCGGTATCGCAGCCAGCAGAAAGAATCCGGCGGTGCTCTGGGTTCACAACGATTCCGGCGACTCGAACCGGCTGTTCGCCCTGAACGCCCGCGGCGAGCACCTGGGGTTTTATCACCTGGCCGGATGCGACGCCCGGGACTGGGAGGACATGGCCGTGGGACCGGGACCCGAAGCCGATCAGCAATATCTGTACGTGGGCGACATCGGGGACAACGGCGCTCAATACGAATACAAATACATATACCGGGTTCTTGAACCGCATGTGGACCCTTTGCAGGAACCGGTGGAAGAAACCCTTGAAGGGGCGGACACGATAACTTTCTCATATCCGGACAACCGCCAGGATGCGGAAGCCCTGATGGTGGATCCGCTCACGGCGGATATCTACATTGTCACGAAAATACTCGGTTTCGTTTATCGCCTTCCGTATCCGCAGTCGACCACCGAACCCATGATCGCCGATCACGTGGGGTCGCTTCATCTGGGCCTGCAGCTCGTAACCGGCGGCGATATCGCATCCAACGGTTGTGAAGTGTTAACCAAAACATACGCATTCATCTACTACTGGCACTGCGAGCCCGGGGAATCTCTCTGGACCGCCTTCGAGGGGGACCCGATCCTTGCCCCGTATATCCCCGAAGTGCAGGGAGAGGCCGTGGCGTGGCGCGCGAGGGACATGGGATACTTCACGGTCAGCGAAGAATCACTGCTTTTCCCCGCGCACCTCTACTTCTATCCCCGGTTCAATATCGCCCGCCAGCCTCTTCCCGATTAACCTCCCTTTCGGATGAAAATCCCTGTTGACGCGAGCAACCTGATTCTTTCATATTAGGCGACAGGCAACATCCGTTCCGACATCGCCACTGAAAAACATTTGGAACCGCTCGTTCACGACTGATGACGCTTGTTTACAACTGAATCTTTACCGTCGGCCGCATCGACCGCCTATGAAGAATGCTCGTATTCTACAGTGTATGCTGCATTTCTTACATTCCCGCTCTCTTCCGGCGATCATGTTCCGGCGTTTTGCAGGAACCTCCCTGAAAGGATATTCAGATGAAACCTCGTGACGTTGTTTGGGTGATTTTTCTTCCTGCGGCTTTCGTTCTGCTGGCCGGGTGTATCCCGGATTCCCCCGAAGCTCCCGAGTGGGAGGTGGACATCACAGTGCCGTTGATGAACGACAGGCTCGTACTGTTCGAAGAACTGGAAGGTGAGGAAGGCTTCTATGTCGACACTCTCGATATAGGCGGGATACCCACGGAGGTGCTCGGATTCTCCTTCGACGCCGAGCTGGATCCCGTGGAACTCATCGATTACGTGGAAATCGAAGACCAGGAATCCACGCCTACCATATATCAACCATCCGATTTCGAGATTCACATCGCTCCCGGCACCCTCCAGGTGGATATCCCCTTCGTATCTCTGTGGCCCGAAGCCGCATCCCACCATGGTGAGTTGTTTCCGGTGCCGCCGATTCCCCTGGTGGAGCTCAACGACATGCCGGCGGGCAGGTTCGCCGATTACAACTGGGCGGATATCAGGGAAGGCGGTTTCACCGTCCGTGTTGAAAACGGTCTTCCCTTCGATCTCGACACCTGCGACATGACCGTCAAGGATGACGAGGGCAACGCCTTCGACGATTATCTGCTCGGCCCCGTCACGGAAAACGGGAGCGCCGAAGAATCGAAGCCGATCGAGGAACAATACATTACCAACGTCCTGCTCCTCGACTTCGCCGCGGCGAGCACCGAAGGCAGCGGAGGCGTGCATGTGCAGATAGACACGAGCGCGAGTGTTTCGCTTCGATTCCATTACGATGAAATCATGATCCTGAACGGAGCGGAGATCCGCGCCTACCGTTTCGAAAACTCCCTCGAAACCGTCCACAGGATCGCAACCGATTCGGTGATGATCGACGAGCTCGTTTTCGCCGCCGGATCGATGGATGTAACAGTCCGGAACGACCTCACTTTCGATGTAGGCGCCGACATCACCCTCGCCGAATTCACGAAAAACGGGGTGCCTCTTGAACAGGAGGGCGTTTTTCCGGCGGGCGGGGAGGAAATCCTCGTCTTTGACCTGGCCGGGGTCACCTTCGCCCCGGCGGCGCCCCCTCCCCGGCCTGATTCGATGGACATCACGGCCGATGTCGACTTTACGGCCCTGATCGATGACACTCTTTTCATCGCAATAAACACGGGTGATCGGGTCTCGGTTTCGTACAGCCTTTCCGGAGCCGAATTCTCATCTTTCGACGGTGAAGTTCTCAGTCCTCAGGAGATGGCCGACGAAAGGATGGAGACCGGTATCGACGAAGACATCCCTGTTTTCATTGCCGAATATCTGGGTATTTCTCTTTCAGCCGATAATGAAACGGGATTCTCGCCCGACGTGCACCTGTCTCTCACCGGACTCGACGAAAACGGCCTCGTCCTCGCCGAAGCGGATATACCTTCCTTCACGATACCCGCCGGCGCCGAAGACGAGACCGTTCTGGACCTCCAGAACGATGTTTCCATACTGGATGTTTTCAACAGCAGGCCCGATACGGTGGTATTCACGGGCTTGATAAACGCGGGTGACGGCGATGTCTCCGCCGGAGAAGAGCTGCGGGCGACGGTGACTCTCGGCGTTCCATTGATTCTGGCTTTCGAAACCGACACCCTCGAAAGCGAAGAAGCGGACGACATCACCCTGGATGAAGAAACCCGGGATCTCATAGAAGAAAACGCTCTTTATCTCGGTGCTTTCGTCACCGTCGAATCATATCTGCCTGTCGGCGTAATGGCCGCCTGCTTTTTCGGAACCGACTCTGCCTCGATCCTGGATAATCCCGACCTGAGACTGCCGGGCGCCGCGGACGACTATTACGCTGTTGAAGCCGGGGAACTCAGCCAGGACGGCCTTGTGATTGCTCCTTCGACTTCCACCTGGGAGATCGAGCTGAACCATGACCAGATTCTTACTTTCACCCGTGATCCTCTTTTTTTCATAAACAGGATCATCATACCGGGAACCGGGGGTGAAACCGTAGCTGTTCAACCGGACGATTATATAGAAGTGTCGGCATATATCGCCGCCAGGGCCCGCACGCCTTTCGGCGATTGACATGGTTAAAAGGAAAGGTTTACCGACATGATCTCAAAAATATCCCGCGTAAGATCGAAATCCTTTTCCCCGATAATCTTCTGCGCCGCGTTATGCATATCCGCTTTCACGGCTCCGGCGGCGGGCGGCGCACTGGGCCGTTCGGCCGGGATGGCGGATGCATATTCTGCCATCGGCAACGGCTGCGAGGCATCCCTCCTGAACCCGTCCCTGACGGGGGCGGACGAGGGTGCGGCCTTCATCTTCCCGTCGCTGTGCGCGAACCTGGCCAACTCCAGCCTTTCGATCGGCTTCTATAACGAATTGAACGGGGAGTTCTGGGACGACAGCGACAAGGAAACGATTCTCGACAGGATCCCGGACGACGGTCTCAGAATCGATGCCGCCACCGAAGTAATCCCGTTCGCCTTCCGCTTCGCGGGCCGGTACGCGGGTTACCTGCGCGCCGTCGGCGACGGAACTCTCCGGATCTCGAAAGATCTCGCCGACCTGGCTCTCCACGGGAATGAACCTGGACGCAACTATCTCATCACGGAAGAAAACACCGGCGGGGAAAACATCGTGTACATGGAGGTCGGAGCCGCCGCGTCCTTCGGAACGGGCTGGTCGCCGCCGGACTGCAGCGAGCTCATGTGGGGTCTGGCGGTGGGATACGTGCACGGTTTCGGTTACGGCGACGTGCCTGTCGCGGACGGACGCATCTTCACGGACAGCGGCACGGGTGAAATCGTCGGCGACGGCGAGTTCGAAGCCCGCTACAGCCTGGGAGGCGATGGATTCACCACCCGGCTGGGCGTTTCGACGATTTATTACGATGAATGGCTGCTCGGATTCTCGATCGAGAACCTTCCGAGCTTCATACACTGGACCGGCGGCAACGAATTCGCCTCTATCTCGGTGCACGATACCCTGTCCGGTTTCACCGGCGACGACGAGGAAGAGTTCTTCGAAGTCACCGAAGACTCGGGCGACCTGGACGCATTTAATACGAGACTCCCGATTACCGCCCGTCTGGGCGCCGCGGCGGAAATCGGTGATTTTCTCGTCGCCTCCGACCTCAGCCTGCGCGAAGGCGACGGCGTAAGGCTTGCCGTGGGAACCGAGTATGCAGCTCCATGGGAATGGTTCCTCCTGCGGAGCGGTATCGGATTCGGCGGCGTGGAAGCCTTCACCCTGACCGGAGGATTCGGATTCCTCTTCGGCTCATTCGCAATCGATTTTTCAGTGGCGAATCACCATGGCCTCTTCAACGGCAGCCGCGGGCTCGCTCTCGGCCTCGGTTTCGGATTAAGATGATATCTTAATAATATCCTTCAATTTGCCAAAACCGTAATTGTTCATCTTTTGAACAATTTTTTATTCCCTGGTTTAATATTTTTTACCCGTTAAATTCGGATATCTCCTTTAATGGGGTTATAATAGGATAAGATGATCAGCTTGATCATCTCTCGAGCAACTCCCTTTTGCTCAATTATTGGTCAACTTTTTTTCCAATAAGCCTCATTATTGTTTAAGTTATTCCGATATGTCGAACATGAAATAATTTGATGTTTCCCTCTACTAATCCAAGGTTTAGCGGGTTTCAGCACGCCCTGGAAACCTGTTTTACCGACTCGACACCCGCGAGGAGTTCAGCGAATGAAAACCCGAAAAAAACCGACAACCCAAGCATTCAGGAACCGCCTGACGATTACGCTTTTCGTCCTCTGGACGGCACTTGTGTTTTTCGCGCAAACCGGAACCGCCTACGGGTTCACCTTCCATGTGGACCGCTCAAGCCCTGTCGCTTCCAACTCGGGCCCCGGCACCCTCGAAGAACCTTTCAAAAATGTTCTCGCCGCGTGCAGATATGTAACCGGCGGCGATTCGGTTCTGGTTCACGAAGGAGTCTACCATGATTTCATCAAGGTCGACAAAGACGTTGACGACTGGGTCACCTTCCGGGCGGAGACTCCGGGCAGCGTGGTGCTCGATGGACGGATTCCCCTCGACTATCTTTTCCGGCCCGACGACATGGGCTGGGAAAAGGACCCGTCGGAATCGAATATCTGGTATCGCAAGCTTCACAGCATTATAAAATGGGCTGAAACCGCCCATATCGAAGCCTGGCGCGACAGCCTCAGAATGCCGTGCCCCTTTGTTTATTCCTGCGGAAAAACGCAGGAATTCGAGGAAGGCTGCAGTGTCATGAGCGTCGATACCTTGTTCGTCTGGCTGCCTGAAGAAGACCACCCGGATGACCACGAATGGAGACTCGCCCTGCCGAACGGAGCCATCATGAATAAAATTATGAGGGTGGAAGACTTCATTTTCAGGAACTACAGCATCAACGGCATCTCGATAAGGGACGGCAAGGCGGAAGCGACGGGAAATATCTGCGAACACAACGGCAGGGCGGGAATCTCGGTCCTCTGGTGCGGTGAGGATACGATCAGGGTGGCTGATAATATCTCGCGGTATAATTGCGGGGGTATCGGTTATTCACAGGGGATAGGCGTTTACAGGGTGGAAGGACCGAATATCTTCATCGAGAGGAACATCTCCCATGACAATTATGACGGAGGTCCCTGCCGGACCGACGGAAACGGCTTTTCGTATGATACGGCCGAGGAAGACGGCGGGGCCGTTTTCGCGAACAATGTTGCATACAGGAACGCCGGCGGAGGTTTCTCCATCAACCTGTCGGACAATTGCGTGTTTGTAAACAACACCTCCTTCAATAACCTCCAGAAAGAAAACACCTGGTTCGGATGCGAGATGATTATCCGAGCCACGGATGAACCGGGGGGAACCGCGGACAACATCATCGTGTCGAACAATCTTTTCGCGGTTCAGGGGGGGGCGAACAGACGCACTGTCGGATTCTCTTACCCGGACAGCCTGCTGCCCCAGAATGTAACCATGGATCACAACCTGCACTTCCGGTGGAGAGAGACCGACGATACGACCGAGCTGGTGCGTTTTTCAGTGAAATCAGGCGACACTTCAACCGAGTATCACCTGAACCTGGAGGAGCTCCAGAATTTCTCGATCGGAGACTGGTCTGTATTCTGGGGCGATGGAAGCCTGTTCACGAATCCTCTCTCGGAGGAATGGGCTGACGGGGACTTCACCTTCAGCTTCGACAGCCCGGCCATAGATGCCGGCGCCATCGAGGGAGCCCCGTTATATGATTATTACGGAACGGAGCGACCTTCGGGAGGGGGAGTGGATATAGGCGCGTTTGAATATTCCGACGATTGATCCGGACGATAAAATTTCGAGCGGGTCGAGTGCATTATTCCAAAGTGACACCCGGCCCGCTCTTTTATTTGACTGCGGTTGAACCGCTTACTTCAGCAGGACCAGTTTCCTGGTGGCCGCCTTGCCGTCTACAGACAGGCGGGCGAAGTAAAGACCGCTGGATACCGAACGGCCCGTCTCGTCGGCGCCGCCCCAGATCACGCTGTAATCGCCGGGAACTTTACGCTCCTTCAACAGGACCCGGACCCGCCTCCCCAGAACATCGTACAGGGAGAGCTCGACCATGGCGCCCTGCGGATTGGCGTCGGACACGGAAAACCCGAGAGTCGTAACCGGGTTGAACGGATTGGGAGAGACGGTCAGTTTCAGGGTTGAAAGAACCGGTGCGGAACCATCCCCGGCTTCTCCGCCCCCGCCCGGCTCGTCCACACCCGTCGGGATTCCGAGTAAATCCAGTATCCGGCGTAAAATCAACCGTCGGTCCGCAGGCATCGAAACAGCCTCAAAGCTCGAACAGAAATAGACCAGGGAATAGTCGCCCGAGTAACGGACGGCCGCGCTCTTTTCGGTCTCGTAATAGATTATCGACGAGATTGAGCCGTTCACCGGATTCACGGACGACGGCGAGGAGCAGTTGTTAGCGCCGCCCGCTCCGGTGGTGATAAGGAATACGCCGTCCCCGATCGGATCTCCCTGCACGCCTTCAAGCACGTACGCGCCGCACGAGTTCTCCAGGTGCTCCGCCCGGATATAATCGGTAAAGAAGGCGGTGCCGCCGAAATGGTCACCGACGTTCTGCCCGCTGAGGAAGAGCTTCCCACCGTTGTCGAGGTATTCTTTCACCGCGGCGGTGTCCCCTTCCATGGGCGTCGTATTTTCACCCGTTATCCAGATGATGTTTTCGTATAGCGACAGTTCGGCGCCGGTGATCTCGTCCTCGAGCTCGTTCCGGTGCCATACTTCGTACGGTTCCACCGTCACCTCCGCCATGTCGCCGGTATACCACTCCTCGACCAGCTTGCCGCCGTCGTCATCCACGAGGAGCAGGTCGGGTCTGCCGACCAGGAGCTTGATCTCCTTCTTGCCCACGTAACCCTCGTTCGCCGTGATGTCTATCGTGAACCGGACGTGGCGTCCCGAGAACGTGTCGGCCACCGCGAAACTGAAAGGTTCGCCTTCATTGTTCCGCTGCTGGAGGTGCTCCATGTCGCCGAGGGCGGCCTGGGCGTTGATAATGTCGATTCCCGCCGTTTCCGTGTCGAAATGGAGCATGATCCCGGTGGCGTCATCCCCGATGTTCAGGTACTTGCCCCAGTATTCCACGGTCTCCCCCTCGTCGATCCTCCCGTTCCCGTTTCCGGTGGAGGCATCGTCCATGGTCTCTTCCCTGGTGAAGAGATTCGCCGGGGTGTCGGGGTAATATATCGGCCTGGAGGAGCCCAGGCCGAGCCCCGTGGAGCCGTACTTGGCATAGAAGAAACCGTCGATTCCCCAGCTCCTGCCCCACGAGTTCTTGCAGATCCAGGCGCCCTCGCCCTCGCACATGGTATCGTCCCAGCCGACGATGAGGACCGCATGGTCGGTCCAGATGCTCCACGCGCCTTCGTAGCATCCCCCGGTATAATAGAAGAAGTCGTCCCATACCTTCATTCCCGCGGCCACCGGACCGTTGACGAGAACGGTCTTGATCTGGTCGACGCTGTGGCCCACCGAGGTGTAGGCGTCGAGCACGGCTACTTTTTCGAACTCGTCCTGGGTGCAGGGAATGGCGTCGTTCGCCATGTAGGGCATGTCCTCTTCGAGAACGGAGCCCGGATTCTTGAAGACCTTGTAGGCGGTGGAGCAGCGGCCGCCGTTGCAGCCGTCCCCCTGGTTGTTGCACGACAGGACCTGCTGCTCGGACAGGTCGTATTCGACGTTGTCGTAGATGGCGAGCATCGCTTCCCAGGCGCCCATGGCGGCGAAAGCCCAGCAGGAGCCGCATGCAGCCTGGTCTTTGGCCGGCGTCACGCCGCCGTATTCACGCCAGTCGAATTTTTCCGGGAATTCATCGGCCTTAAACGTCGGATCGGGAGCCGGGGCTTCGGGCATAGAGCCGGGAACTTCCGGAATGAGTCCGAGCAGGTGCTGTTTCTCAGCCGGGGAGAGACCGGAGACGGAAGTCTCGCCGGCGGTCCAGGAGAGCCCCTTCTCCTTGATCATCCGCTGTACTTCTTCGAGGGTCTGAGTGCAGGGGGCTTTTTCGCCGTTTCCGGCGGCGACCGGAGCGGCAAGGAGGGACAGCGCGATAGAAGCCGCGATAAAAAACTTCATTTGGATACCTTTCACGTTCGGAGAGACTGCTGAGCCGCAGAGTTATATGGAGCTAAATTCCCGTCCGGCGTGCGGGATGGTGAATCCGGCTCCGGGCGGGTGAAAGAAAATTCTAATATGGATCAGGGGAAAAGTAAAATGTGACTATTGCTCGATGCCGCAGCACTTTTTGTATTTTTTACCGCTGCCGCAGGGGCAGGGGTCGTTTCTGCCCGGTTTCTTATCCACCCGGACAGGGGCGGCTTTTTTCCTGCCGCCCTCGGGTGAAGAGGTCGCCCAGCCGGCCCTCTGCTGATTCGCTTCCCTGGCCATTGCTTCCCTGCCGCCGTAACTGTCCACGCCGCCGTGGATCTCTTTCATGGCCGGAGCAGGCGCTCGCTGTTCGGGCCTGACGGCCACGCGCACGCGGAAAAGGAACGTGATAATCTCCTCGTCTATCCTGTCGAGAAGCTCGGTGAACAGCTTGAAACCTTCCGTCTTATACTCGAGCAGCGGATCCTTCTGACCGTAGGCGCGAAGGCCGATACCGCCTTTGAGCTGATCCATGTCGTACAGGTGGTCTTTCCACTTCTGGTCAACCACTCGTAGGACGATGAATCTCTCCACATCGCGCATTACCTCGGAACCCAGTTCCTCCTCGCGCCTTCGATAGACATCCAGGGCGAATTCCCGGGCGTCCTCCTCCAGACCCTCAATGGTCAGGCTGGAGGGATCTTCATATTCGAAAGCCGGCTCCCTCAGGAAAAGGCGCCCCAGCCTGCTTCGGAGCCCTCCGAGATCCCACTTGCCAGGTTCGAGGGTAGTGTCCACCTGCTCCTCGACGAGCATTCCGCAAACGGTTTCGAACCGGTCGATCATCGATTCCTGGAGGTTCTCACCGGTCAGGGCTTCGGCGCGCAGATTGTATATCACCTCCCGCTGCTTGTTCATGACATCGTCGTATTCGAGGAGATGCTTCCTGATACTGAAGTTATGTCCTTCCACCTTCTTCTGGGCGCGCTCGATCGCCTTGGTGACCATCGAGTGTTCGATGACTTCGCCGTCTTCGAGACCGAGCCTGTCCATGACGCCGGCGATGCGCGCGGACCCGAACAGGCGCATCAGGTCGTCTTCGAGGGAAAGGAAAAACCGGGAAGAACCGGGATCGCCCTGCCTTCCGCTCCGTCCTCGAAGCTGCCGGTCGATCCGGCGGGATTCATGCCTTTCGGTGCCGAGGATGTGGAGGCCGCAGGGCATGTTGCGGACGCAGTCCTCGACAGTCCAGTCTTCGGGGAGATTGTCGGCTGTTCCCGGTTCGTTCGGGTCGGCGAGCACGCCGCACTTCGTGCATCTCACTACGCCCTCTCCCAGCTTGATATCGGTGCCTCGCCCGGCCATGTTGGTTGCGATGGTCACCTTGCCCGGCTGACCGGCGCCGGCGACGATTTCAGCCTCCTGCTGGTGGTGTTTTGCGTTCAATACCGAGTGGGGGATGCCTCTTCGCTTGAGCATCCGGCTGAGCACCTCCGAGACTTCGACGGTGACCGTTCCCACCAGGACGGGTTTGCCGTTCCTGTGCTGTTCTTCAATCTCGTCCAGAGCGGCATTGTATTTCTCGCGCTTGGTCCGGAAGACAACATCTTCATAGTCGATGCGCCGCACCGCTTCGTTGGTGGGCACCACCGACACGCCGAGCTTGTAGATTTCCCAGAACTCGCCGGCCTCGGTCTCGGCCGTTCCGGTCATCCCGGCGAGAATCTCGTACATCCTGAAGTAGTTCTGGAGGGTGATGGTGGCCATTGTCTGGGTTTCACCCTCGATTTTGACTCCCTCTTTCGCTTCGAGAGCGGAATGGAGCCCCTCGGAGAACCGGCGCCCGGCCATCAACCTGCCCGTGAAGACATCGACGATGACGACCTTCCCGTCCTGCACGACGTAATCCACGTCTTTTTCGAAAAGGGAATACGCCTTGAGAAGCTGGTTGATGTTATGGAGATTTTCTGATTTTTCTATGAACCGGGCTTCGGCAGTACCCTTTTTCTTCGATTTTTCTTCGACTCCAAGCCCCTTGTCTTCATCGATTTCCCTGAAGATCTCGTCCAGGTCGGGGATGACGAACATGCCTGAATCAGATCCCGCGATAACCTCCCTCCCCATATCCGAGATGTTGATGGTATGCCCCTTCTCGTCGATTGTGTAAAAAAGTTCTTCGTCGAGTATGTGGAGGTTCTTGTCGCGCATGAAGTCGTTTTCGACACGGGTGATAAGGCGTTTGACGCCCTGTTCCTTCTGGATTTTCAGAAGACGGCGGTTTTTCGGCAGAGCGCGCTGGACCTGCAGGAGCTTGACTCCCGCGTCGTATTCGTTTTCTTCTTCCAGGAGCTTCTCGGCCTCGGTGATGCGCCTGTTGACCAGTTCCCGCTGCTTCCTTACCACCCGTTCGATCTTCGATTTTATAGCCGCGTATTTTTTCGTTCCGTCGCCGCCGCTCACCGGACCCGAGATGATAAGGGGGGTTCGGGCTTCATCGACGAGCACGCTGTCGACCTCGTCGACGATGGCGTAGTAGAAATCCCTCTGCACCCTGTCTTCGGTGCGGATGGCCATGTTGTCTCTCAGAAAATCGAACCCGAACTCGTTGTTGGTGCCGTACGTGATGTCGTAATTGTAGACCTTTCTACGTTCGGAGGGCTCCATGTTGCTTAAAATCGATCCGCATTCCATGCCGAGATAACGGTAGAGCAGGCCCATCCATTCCGCGTCGCGGCGCGCCAGGTAATCGTTCACGGTGACCAGGTGCGCCCCCCGCCCGGCGAGTGCATGGGCGTACAGCGGCATCGTCGCCACGAGAGTTTTCCCCTCCCCCGTGGCCATCTCGGCTATTCCGCCTTTGAAGAGATCCATCGCTCCGAAGAGCTGCACATCGTACGGCACCATGTTCCATATGGTTGGAAGGTCGCAGACTATGTATTTCGTGTCGAGCAGCTGATGGCAGGCGGCCATCACCGACGCGAACGCTTCGGGCACGATCTCATCTACGGGCTCCCCGTCGGCGATTCTCGCCTTGTAATCGAGGGTCTTCTTCTGCAGATCGCTCTCGGACAGTTTCTTGAAATCTTCGAACAGGCGCCGGATTTCGTCTATCTCGGGCTGTCTGCGTTTGAAATCTCTATCGTGTTTCGTGCCGAATAGCTTGATGAGCAGTTTGTTCAGCATCTTTATCTCCGGGCATTCAAGGCCAGGCTGCGGATCGTTTTTATGACGTAATCCCGGGCTTCATTGCCGAGCCCGGCTCCGGACGGGAGCAGCAGGAGGTCGGCGGCGATACTTTCCGCACCGGGCAGGCGGCCGTCTCCGGCCGCATTCGAAAAGCTGCAGGGCACTCCGGCGGAAGCGAAAGGCTCCGTCAGGTGGAGCGGAGGGAATGAAGGCCGGGCTTCGATTCCCTCATCGGCCAGGACGCGGATCAGTTCGTCGCGGCTGAGCCGGGTTTTATCCCCGTGTATATGGACGGCAGCCGCCCACCCAGTGGAACCGCCATCCGGTTCGAAGCGGGGAAAAGTGAAACCGGGCAGCCCGGCCAGTTCCCGCCTGTATTCCGCGACAACGGCCCTGGTCCGCGCCACGTGGTCGTCGAGCCGGCCCAGCTGGGACATACCGAGAGCGGCAAGCATCGCCGGCATCCTGTAATTATAACCGGCGGAGCCTGCGGTGATCGAACCTGCCGGTCTGGCGAGAGCTTCGACGCGGTCCATAAGCTCCGGATCACGGGATACGAGCATACCGCCTGCGGCTGAAGTTATCATCTTGTTTCCATTGAAGCTGAAGCAGCCCGCCTCTCCCCAGGCTCCGGCAAGGCGGCCGTCGGTGCGGGCGCCGAGAGCCTGTGCGGCATCCTCGATCACTTTCAAACGGCGGGTTTCAGCGAATTTTTTTAGTTTCTTACCCGGCATCGCGTTGCCGAGAAGATGCACGGCGAGGATGAACCCTATCCTTATTCCCGTTTCGGTGTGAATCAACCCGTGTTCCGCGGGTTCCGTGCGGGAATCGATCCATTCGTCCAGAAGTGCGAGGTCCATGTTGCAGGTCGCCGGATCGGAATCGGCGAAAAAAGGGATGCCGCCGGCGTTCAGCACCGGGCTCGCGCTGGAGACATAGGTCAGGGAAGGAACCAGCACCCCCTCACCCCGTTCCAGACCCATGGCCAGCAGAGCAAGCTGAATCGCCGCCGTTCCCGAGCAGAGGGCGATCGAACGGGCGCCGCCGGCAATCGAAGAAAAGGCGTGCTCGAACTCGGCGGACACCGGCCCCGAGGTCGAAACCGCCCCGGTCTTCAAACATGAAACCACCGAGTCTATGTCTTCATCCGTTATGTTCGGATTATTGAAACGGACATAAAAATTCATTCGGAATCCGGATAACCCGCGTCTGGACGGGCTCGGGTTTTCCTCCCTTTCCAGCTGCAGGGAATAACGCCGCCTGCTATTCACGGGCGAAAAAACCTCTATCGGCCGGACGGCATTGTAAGCGAAACCGCCTCCCCAGGCAAACTGTTCTTTCGGCGTCGAAACCGCCAAACGATCCAGATTTGCGGAAGGTGTCGTTCCGGGTTCCTGATAATTCCGGTTGAAGTTTGCCCGTGATTGTGATAATAATTAATCATTCGAGATACATTCAGGATATTTGAACGCATATTCACACAAGCCTCGTCCCGGTAAATGAAAAAAGGATGAGGAATTCGAAGTTATACCGCACGTCATCAGGCAAAGGTATGAATCGAATCCGGGCCTGAATAGCTATTGGTTCTATCGATGGGATAAAAGAAAGGAAGGAGGGTAACGAGACGTTTTCGAATTCACGACCAGCAGCACAATCAGTACAGGAGACGAACCTAAGTACAGGAGACGAACCATGAGAATGCTTATCTCTGCGTTGTGTATTTTCGCCCTGGCCGGCATTTCGCCGGCAGCCGCTCCGAAATTTCTACCGACGACCACCACTATCAACCCGGTTGCAGCGGCCGCCCAGGTCGAGAGAGGATCATTATCCGATAACGATTCCCCGTGCGATAACCTGGGTCTGTGCGGGAATGTATACGGGCCGTCCGGAGACGGCGTGTTTCTGGGCGACTTCGCGTTCAATTGCAACACCCTCGAGTTCGCGGTAATCGAGGTCGGCGGGGGGGACTATATCTTTACTATGACCGATGACTGCAGCGAGTCCGGCTCTTACTACTATAAAGACCCCAGTTTGTATTATTCCGGCCGCGGTCTGGGCTATCACCAGTTCGAGGATGTGTACTTCGCATCGAGCTGGAACTGGTACACCACCTATGCGTTGAACACAAGCTTCGAAGTCATCGCGTCAACCTACGACGGGATTGCCGGTGCGGGCAACGCTGTGGACGAGGCGAATAACTTCCTTTACCAGACCTCCAACGCCAGCCCCGACATGTTGTACGAATACACGATCAACCAGGACTACACGATAACATCCACGGGCAGGAGCTGGTCGGTGCCCTGGGGCGGCTCTTCCGACGGTTATTCGATGGCTTCCCTCGCTTATGATGATAACAGCGGCTACTTCTTCATGATCAACCAGGACGCCAACGCGCTCGAGTGGTTCTCGCTCACCGGCGGCAGTTTAATCAACGAGGGATACTGCCACCTTTCCGGCATCAGCTTCGGCTGGGGTCTCGGTCTTACGAACGATATTGCGAAAGTCGCCGATATAGAATCTTTCTATCCTCCGTTCCCGGTGTACGACGTTGAAGCTCCGCTTCAAGGTCACTGCGAACCACCTGATGACTGGTCAATCAGATACGTCGGATTCCTGGACGAAGCCGTAAACCGCTGCGGCGTTCCGATCGGGGCCACGGTGAGGAACAATACGGGCTCGCCGGTTGCAAAGGTCCTCTGGATCACCCAGGATCCTCCCTGCTGGGCGTATCTCTCGATGGGTGAATTCACTTTCGAACCCGGCGACAACACCTGGTACGGGTGCGTCCCCGTTAATGAACTGCCGGGACAAGCCATAGAGTACCATGTCCGGATACATGTCGGCGACGTCGCGGGCGGCACGTCCGACGATCACGATAATTTCGTGGTCACACTGCATAAAGCAGGGGTTCAATAATAACGGCGAGGATGCGCTATCCGGGCTGCACGATATTTTCCTCGGCATGAGTTGTTGATGTGCGGCCGTTGAAAACAAACATTGTTCCGGACGGGTCGCTTCGAAGATAGACAGACTACTTTTCAGGCTCCTGAGGCTGATGTCTGCCTGATTCGCAGCGGCCCGCTGTTATATGGCAAGGAAAATATTTGTCTCAGGACTGGATTAAGGCAATGATTATATGACACCTCTTTTTAAACAGCGTCATCAGAGCGGAAGATGAATGATGAAACGTTCAGCTTGGCTCCTCTTCCTCTTCCTGGCGTTTTTGGGCCCCGTTTTCGGCGGAACTTGTACGTCCCCGACGACCATGCCACGATACAGGCTGCAATCGATGCTGCAGGGTACGGTGATACCGTAATCGTCCCGGATGGCGAATTTTACGACACCGGTAATAGAGATATCAATTTCCTGGGGAAAGAAATAACCGTCGCGTCGGAGAATGGACCATGGAATACAACCATCAACTGCGAGCATTCGGGCAGAGGCTTCCGTTTCAGGAACCGGGAAACTTACGCATCGATGCGGGAACATCTGAAGGAGCGCCCGGCCCGCCTACTTCAACAGCAACATCCTGCGTGACTCTGACTGCTCGCCTGCTTCCAGTCGGCAGACATACACACCGGAGGCGAGTTCAGGCGCCTCAAGGCGAACCTTGTGTGAACCTGCGGGACGAAACACTTTGCCCTCAGCCCAGACCAGACGGCCCGCCAGGTCGAAGACCTGGAGCCTGGTCTGTATGGCTCGGGGAAGTTCGAAGGAAATGACCGTGGAGGGGTTGAAGGGGTTGGGGTACACCGACATATTCAGGCGCGAATTCGGTGGAGCGAGCTGATCGTCCACGTCCATGACAGGATCCGGTTCGGTCACGATGAGCCAGGCGTCGGCGGAACCGAAGCCGAAGGAGGTCGTACGCCCCGCCACGGCATATCCGCCGTCCTGGTTCGGCCACACCGAATGGCAGACATCTACGCCGCTTCCCGCATAGCCCAGACTCCACAGGCTGTCTCCCCCGGCATCGGTGCGCAGCACCCAGAGGCCATGCGCCAACCCGAAGGATGTGGATTTTCCCCCGAGAATGAAGCCGCCGTCGAGGGTCTGCTCGAGAGACTGGAACTCCTCTATGCCCTGCCCCCCGTACTCGCGGCTCCAGAGTGTCTCTCCATTAATGTCTGTCTTCAGCAGCCAGAAATCTGCATCGCCGGAGGTCCCCCCGACCATGAAGCCGCCGTCCGCCGTCTCTCGAACCGACCGGCAGGTCTCGGTTCCGGTGGTTCCATAGGCCCGGCTCCACAACTCGTTTCCACCGGCATCGGTCTTCACGACCCACATGTCCGAGTTTCCCGCCCCGTAGGATCTCGTCGATCCTCCGAGGATATAACCGCCGTCGGCGGTCTCTCGAACCGAATTACAGTACTCTTCGTCGGCTCCTCCATAGGTGCGGGTCCAGAGGGTGTCTCCCTGGGTGGTGAGCCGCAGAAGCCAGAAATCATACTCGCCCTGTCCGAAGGAGCTCGTGCTGCCCGCGAGAACATACTCCTGATCGGAGGTCTGCTGAAGCGCATTGCATTGATCCCACTGATTCCCGCCGTAGGTGTGACTCCAGACCTCCGCTCCATCCCCCTGCGTCTTCACGACCCAGACATCGGCCGAGCCTTCGCCGAAGGACAGGGTATTGCCTCCGCAGATGAACCCGCCGTCCGCTGTTTCCTGAACAGCAAAAAAACGGTCGCTCTGGTTTCCGCCCGACGTGCGGTCCCATATGGTGTCGCCCGCGGGACCCGCCTTCACCAGCCAGCCGTCGATACCGACCGCCCCCGCGGAAGAGGTTAGCCCCGCCAGAATAAAGGCCCCGTCAGAAGTCTGCTGACTCGAGTAGCAAATGTCGGATTCGCTGCCGCCGTAGGTCCGGCTCCAGAGGCTGTCGGGCTGGGCGAAAGCCGCGCCGAAACAAGCCGCCAGAAGGATAAAAGCGATTGCGATTCTACGAGTCATGATCGGCTCCTTTGAGTATCGCCCTGAAATTCAATGATTCACGCGTCTCAGCCACCTTATCAAGCTAATCATATTTGGTGTTGTGAGCTTGAATCATACCTGGTGTTGCGAGCATATGCAACTTATTGAAGGAGGTTACTCGCGTGAACCGATTTCGTGTTCTGGCAGCCTGAAAAAAAAGCGCAGCCCGCGGATGCGGGCTGCGCGGAAATGTCGCTGCTCGGGCAGTATCAGTCGGCGGTTATCGTGAAGGCGAACGAATCCGTATCAAGCAGGCCGCCGCCCGATTCTTCGACCGTGCCTGTATAGGTATAATCGCCGAGGGGTGCGTGCCCCGGGATTTCATGTGAAATCCGGTGAGTCAGCGAACCGCCGGCCCCGAGGGTCAGGGTTGCCGGCCCCGCAACCGGGTTGCCGGTATACGGGCTGCCGTTCGGCAGGTAGACATCCGCCTGCACATCAAACGTGATGGGTGAATCTGTATTGTTGACGAGAGAAAGGTCGATTACCAGCTCTCCGCCCTGCGGAATTTCAGCCGATTCGGGAACCAGCTCGATGTCGATGTCGGGTTCGGAGAAGAAAAAATCGAGATACCGGGCCATCAGCTCCGATTTTACATTCAACCCCGCTCCGTCAATGATTCCGCCGAACGCGGAGCTGGTGTAGATGGTCTTATAGGTTCCTGCGTCATAGGCGACGGCGCGCCCGGCGCTCTCCTGCGACTCGAAAATCAGTTCGCCGGACTTCGCGGCGATTACATCATTATATTCGTCGACGATCACAACCCGGTGAGCATAGTCGAGTTCGAGCCCCCCGGCCAATGAGCCGATCTGCCCGTCGAGTCCGGAGATGTTGCCTAGAGGATTGCCGTCTCTGACCCAGACGGCGCCGAACATGTCGAAGAATTCGTCGCCATTATTGAAGAAACCGAAATCGCTGCCTTCGACATAAACCGGTTTCCCGGCTTCGAGAAAGGAAATCAGGCTGGTTTTCTCACCCGGAGAAAACAAGTGTATTTCCCCTCAGCAGTATGATCCCATAACGATGAATATCGCATCGTACGGGTCGAGGTTCTCGGGCAGACCCTCAATTGTGGTGAAGCTGCAGCCGTTATCCGCAAGGGCGTTTTCAATGGCGTATTCGCAGCCGACCGAACCTCCCCCGTCAGGATCGGGGAAAACATCGCCCCAGTCCCTGTCATAGATCAGGATCTCCCGGCCGGGAGCGATTCCAGCGAGAAGAAAGATGATAAAGAGTGGAAGTAATCGACGAAACATCAACAGTATCCTCCTTTCGAGGAGCTTTTCCCGCGCCGGTCCGCAAACTTGATTCCGATCGCGAAATGTCAATAGTATGCCCCGTCAGGGCAGGAACATGGAATTATAACCCACCTCTTCGAAAAGTTCGGATTTATTTCCCGGGAGCGGATTCTGCCGCACCGCCCGGAAGCCGGAATTTGCCGAATGGGAAAAATCCGCCCCGGTAATCGGCCGGGCTGAGGTGTCTTCTCCGGAGAAATATTTTACCCATATGGGAAAAATCGGAGATGATAAATGGAACCTTGGTGGGAGTTGTATTGTATCATTTATCTGCGGGCCGGGTTATTTGAACCGGTCCTGAATCAGTAACCGAAGCCGGGGCGGTCCCGGTTTCAGAATGGATAGAGAGAATGGACGCCATCCTGCAGTTTCTCAAGGCGAATCCTCTGCTGGTGATAATTCTGGCTCTGGCCGGAGCCTGGTTCTACCTGAGGACTTCATCCAGCGACATCGCCTCGATCGATGAATTCGGCAAGGCGGTGCGGTCGGGCAGACCGGTGCTGGTCCAGCTCTACTCGAACACGTGAGCGCCGTGCCTTCTGGCGAAACCTGTCGTCGACAGGATAGAAAAAGACCTCGAGGGGAAAGCCGACGTATTCAGAATCAGCGCCCTCTCGAAGCTGGGCATGGAACTGGCAAGAAAGTACGGGGTTCGGGGAGTTCCGACGCTTCTCGCCTTCGACGGCGGCGGTAACCTCAGCTATCAAAAGACCGGCATCCTCAACCAGGAGGAGACCGTTCGGGCGGTGCTCGGTGCGGGAACTTCTCGATAAACTGACATAAGGAGATACCTCCACACCCAAAATCTCCAGCAACATATCAACAGCCAACCCGGCCGGTTCTCCGGTCGGGCGCTGTTTTGTACCCCGATTATGTCGTGAATATTTTTCGAGTGCAGTGCATCTGGAAGGGCATCTCCGCCCTTGGCCCAGGTTCTCCATGGGAGAAGTGCGGTCAAGGCTGTATGACATCGCAATCGAAGGAGACCGAATCCCAGGTGTCGCCGGGATAGGTGCCGACGATGTTCTCGACCGCATAGGTTCCGGGCGGAGCGGCTCCCGGCACATCCAGAGAAGCAGTGCCGCGACCCTGGTAAAACGGGGGAACGGCGATATCTTCCGCCAGCAGGACCACGTACGGATTCAGGCCCGGAGGCAGCACGTCGCTCGTGATCGACAGCCACACGTCGACGACCTGCACCTCGCCGGTGTTGTTGGCGAGGGTGATCCGCCACGAGGCGATGGAACCCGCCGGAACCGAAGAAGGCGTATTCTCCACCCCTATGGCGACCGGGGCCGTGGGATTGTTCGAACTCCCGGGCGTCGGCTCGGTGAAGAAGGTCCAGGTCTCGCCGCCGTCGGCTTCCCGGCCGTAGGATACGTCGGTGGTCTGGACACCGAACGACAGGGTATCGATCGGGACGCCGCCGGAGATATCGTAGAGCCCGATCTGCTCTCCCGACGCGGACAGCTTGAAGTTCGTGTGCAGGCCGGGATCGCCTGCATCGCCGTCCGCCCAGACCAGGAGGAAGCCGCCGGGCGTTATGAAAATATCCGGGAACTCCCACTTGTCCGGATCGCTCAAATCGTCGGTCAGATACATTCCGGCTAGATACACGGTGTCTTCACCGCCATTGTAAATTTCGATCCAGTCGTCGAACTCGCCCTGCGGATCGGCGATGGTGGTATCGTTGCTCGCCATGAACTCATTGATGAGCAGTAGCGGAACCGTTCCGCCCACCTGGTAGCCGTATGCGTCATCGGGAGCGCCCACCGGTTCTTTCCGGTTCACCCCTTCATTATCGAATGCGCTGACATAGTAGAGGACGATTGTTCCGTCTTCCTGGCCGGGAATCGTGTTTCCGTACGTATCGTCGTCCGGTGCACCGTCGCCGTGAAGCCCGTCATCGAACATCTGGAGTTCTGTAAAGCCGGATCCGGCATCGTAGTAGAGGCGGACCGACTCCACTGCTCCGTCATCGACTACGTGTGCCGTTACCGTGACATCCTCCCACGGTTCCGGCCATTCCGGGAGCCTGGCGAGGTCGGAGATCGATGGAGGCGTGTTGGAGCTGTTCTCCTCTCCCGGCGTCGGGTGCATGGCCCTCCAGTCGGGAACGCCGTCGGGGAAACGGCCGAAGGAGATATCCGCTTCCTGCTCCCCGAAGGAGATATAGTCGATCACCGTTTCTCCGTCGAGGAAGGTGAACACCACCTCCTCCCCTCCGGAATCGAGCTGGAAAGTCGCGTGCAACGGACCTTCAAGAGGTTCGTCGTCGCAGAATACGACGATGTATCCGCCGGCTTCCACGGTGGTGTCGGGAAACTGCCACTTGGTCTTCTCGCCGAGATCGTCGGACAGCCAGCACCCGCCGAGATTCAGGGGCGATGCCGAGATATTCTTGATCTCTATCCAGTCCTCGTTCTCGAGCGCTTCGTCCTCGAGGCCGTTCACGTTGTCGGCCAGCAACTCGTTGATCACGACTACATCGAGGAAGGTGAATTCGGCGAGCTGCTCCGAGACCGCCGTCCTGCGGTCGTCGACGAACCGCTTGAGGCCGATGATCGTCCCGTGTGGAGGAGCGAAGATATCGTTTTCAAGGTTCTCTTCGAACTGGTCGTTCGAGTACATCTTCTTCGTGTCCGCATAGACGGAGGGGCGGATCAGGTCGGCGTACGAATCGATTTCGACGTCGAATCTCGACTGCTCGAACCGGTATGCAGTGAAGTCCTTCAAGGCCTCAAGGTAGATCCACCGGAACGGGGCCGCGTCGAGGATCGCTTCGACGAGCGGCCGGGTTCCGTGGCCGTCGGGCAGCCAGTCCCACCGGAGATCGATCACTTCCTGCGGCTGCATTCCGAAGTCGAAGTTTCCGAAAGCCTCGTTCACGTCCCACGTGATGTAGTAGAACCGATCCCGGCCTTCGATATGGTAGATATAGTAATTGTGACCGGTGCCCTGGTACGAGTCGAGATTGACGAAGAGGTTGCCGGCGGCCATGGCGCGGGCGAATTCGCCGCAGTCGATGTAGCCGGGGAGAATCCGGGCGAGGGTGTCCGGATCGTTATGGTTCAGCACGTATATGAACTCGATCAGCTGCGACCAGTCTCCTTCCTCTTCATTGTTCGCTTTCTCATACTTTTGCTGATAGAGCACCGGGTCGGGACCCAGCCATTCGAGGGTGCCGTGCGGATCGCCTTTCCACATGTCGCCGTCTTCATTTTCTCCGAAGCGGCTGGTGATGAAGCTCTTGTTCACGGTCTCGGACATAATATATAGGCCCCAGTATTCTCCGTTGATGTAGACTTCGGCGAAGTTGGCGCGCGACACGTCGAAACGCTCCTCGCCCAGGAAATCGAGAAAGAGCTTCTCGCGGAGGAAGGTGGGGTCTTTGAAGGCGTTGTTGAAATTGAGGGTCGTCAGCCCGAAGGGGCGCAGACCGTCGTCGTAGTGATTGAACTTGATCTTCATCGATTTCTTCGGGCCCGGATAGCCGTGGAACGAGGAGTTCCCCTTGAAGCGGACGCCGACGCTGTCCATCGCTTCACCGGCCAGGCTGCAGACTCCGTGCATGTATATTTCGTCTTCGTAATAATACATGAGCGAATCGAACCAGTCGGGCTGGGTGAAGGTAAGCTCGAGCCGCCATATGTCGGGCGGATCGAACAGGAAATCCGCCTCATCGGCGAAGCACGTTCCGAAGCAGATTCCCGCCAGGAGTAGCGGGATGATGTAGAGACATGCCGTGGTTTTCATCTCAACCTCTGTCAATTGAACCATTTCCAGTTGCCGGGACCCCCGTATGCCCCCATATCCGAATCCCGCCCGTCTTTGTAGAACGGCGGAATCCGCGGATGCCAGTCATACAGGAAGTCGTGAATATCGGGATCGCCCGAATCGATGCAGGGCGAAGCCGGATGCAGCAGGTATTCGTAACCCATGTATGTCACGAAGAGCGGGTTTTCGGCGATATTGCCGTCCCCGGGCCAGGCGCCCTGGACGTCGGAGTAGGTGACCACCGGCTCCCCGGTGTAAACGAAGATCTCACCCGGGGAGTCATCCCAGAAAATCGAGTTCACCACCACCGGTTCCGAGTAGTAGCAGTAGAGCGCTCCCCCGACTCCGAAGGAGTAGTTCCCGGAGACGGTGCAGTTGAAAATTTCCGGAGTGCATTCGGCGTAATAGCTGTAGCAGCTTATGGCGCCGCCGTTCCAGTCGCTCGTATTGGCGACGAAGATGCAGTTGACGAATCGTGCGGCTTCTTCCTCGCAGTAAGCGCCCCCGCCGTAATCGGCCGCGTTCCCGGTTATGAAGCAGTTGCTTACCACCGGGGAGGATGCGTTGCAGCTCACGCCGCCGCCGTACCCCGCCGAGTTGCCGCTCATGAAGCAGTTCGAAATCGCGGCATCGGAGCCGTTGAGACAATAGACGGCCCCGCCGTAACCGTACTGCGATTCATTACCGGTGAATGTGCAGTCCCCGATCAGCGGGGCGGCCGAATCGCTGCAGCAGATGCCGCCGCCGTCCCAGGGGGAGGAGTTGCCCGACAGAACGCACCCGGTGATTGTGGGCGAGGATCCCGAGCAGGAGATGCCCCCCCCTCTCTCGGGCCAGTCGACGTACCCGTTCGATATGGTGAAATCATCCAGCACGGAGCCGGATGTTTCGCCGCTGTGGAAGAGGAAGCCCCTGTGCTGGTCGGAGAAGCTTCCCTGGCAGTCGACCACGGTGGCCGCGGCGCCGTGACTGCTCTTCACCACTACGGCTTTCCCTGAAAAATCAACGTCCCTGTTGCCTTCGCCGGTATAAGTGCCGGCGGCCACCAGCACGGTGTCGCCGGAAACCGCGGCGTCTATTCCCGCCTGGATCGTCGGCTGTTCGGATGGAACCCTGATAACGGCCGCGCCCGCCTGAAGCGACGGGAGCAGGAGCAGGAGGGTTATGATGTATTGCGAGCGCTTCATGCCGGACTCCTTCTGTCTGTTATTCCGGACTCGTCGTATTATATCATAGATCGACCGGTCCGTGCATTTTGCGCGAACCGGTTCATTCGTCCCCGCGGTCGGACCCACGGGGAATGAATACCGGACGGGAGGATTACTCCAGGTAGTCGGGACTGTACCTCTGGACCCTCGCCAGCTCCCCGCTCATATCGTAATCCCAGACTTCCGATTTCCAAAAGGTGACTTCGAAAATATATCCGGATGTACCCTCCGTTATCAGAGTATTGCCGTTGGGCATCCTGAAAGCGCCCGACAGGTGGTTCGAATAGAACACACCGGGATCCGCATACAGCCATGCCGGCGCTTCGGGGCCGAAAGGCTCGCCGGGGTCTATGTCGTATGTCCAGCCGTTGAGAGGCGGTATGATCTCTTCCACCGATGAATAGTCGGTGCCGGGCCTGCCGTAACCGTTGTTGAATACCAGCAGATGCCCTTCGCCGGGGAGCCCGGGATCGATCCAGTTGACCCCGTGCAAGACGAAGAACTCCTGGTCGCTGCCGCTTCCGCGGTCGTAGGCCTGCGGGTTGCCCCATCGGTAGAGGATGTCGCCTCCCATGCCGCTGTTGCCGCCCGAATGGCCGGCCGCTTCCTGGGTAGTAGTGCTGTGATCGATCACGTAGAACTCGTGCAGCTTGTGAGAGCTGATAACGATCTGGTCGAGCTCGGGATTGTAATCTATGGCGTTAGCGTGCACCCATTCGGCGCCGAAGCCGCCGTCGCCCAGGTAATTGACGTTCATGAGCTCCGGGTGATCGGCCACCACGCCGTAATTATCCTTGGCGGGATCGTAATCCTGGATGAGATGATCCCAGAGGTGCCATTCCCAGACCACGTCGGCGTCGGATGTTCCGATCGGCTCGAGTTCGGCGATCATCACGGGCCACACTTCGCTGGGCGGATTGCTGCGCCCCGCCTGGAGGGCTTCCGCCCGCGTCTTCCGCTCCCAGGCGATGAGGAGGATGTTGCCGTTCGGCATCGGCTCGATGTCGTGGTGCTGGCAGTAGTCGTAGGTCGAGAAGTCGAAGTCCCAGAGGATATCGCCGTTCCAGGAGATGCGCTGGATCCTGCCGCCGACGGCGCCGCCGTGGAAGTACACCCGCTGCGCCTCGCACGGGCGGATAATCGATCCGTCCGTCTGGAGGTACGCGATGCTGGCCGGTCTGTCGGCGCCCTGCCATGTATTGATGGTGTTCTTATCGTTGTCGATGAGCCTGGTGGTGGTGGAGCCCAGGCTCGAGATCAGGGTGTATCCGTCGTAGGGAACGCCGGGCCACTGTATCTTTTCAATATGTTTGATATCGCGGACACCCCGGTCGATCGCCTGCGACCGCTCCCCGGCCCGGTTGTCCGGCCCGGCATCGACCGGTGCGCCGGAGACGCCGATCAACAGAACCAGCAATAAACAACAGAATATTCCGCAGTAGCGGATGACCGTCCGTTTCATACTTCTCCTCCAGGATGTAAAGTTCGCCTTCAAGATCTATTTAATACCTCAGAAAATCAGTTTCGACCCGGTGGATGGGGGGGCGGCGGCCTGTCTTCGAATCCCGGCCGGGCGCGGCGGTGACCGCCGGCCGGCGGCGGTCGGCGAAAGAGTTCGTGCATGAGCATCTGGAGCTTCTCCTGCTGATCGGGTTCGCACAACTCCTTCATGTCGAGGAAATACTGAAAAGTCAGCCGCTCGATTCCGGCCTGAATTTCGAGCGAAAGGTTCAGCAGGGAGTCGGAAACGGTCGCCTGCGGGTTCTCCATCAAAACCTCGTCGAACATCTCTTTTTTTATGACCCTGATTTCCCGGCTCAGCTTCTCGACCTGCTCCCGGTGCCGCCGCTGCAGGAGCAGATACTCCTCCGTCTGCGATTCATCGAATCCCAGCTCCGCTTCCAGAAAAAAACGCACATCCCCGGAATCTTCGCCCCCGGGGCGGTGCTGCGGATGGCGAGGCGGATGGATCGGGGGCTTCATCCTGTTAACCCAGATTAGAGCCAGGAGGGCTGTATTCAGAATAATCAACAGGAAGACGAGTAATCCCAGGAACCTGGTTTTCTTGAAAAGGTCCATCTGTCACCCCTGTTCCGACCCGATCCGGTCGATCGAATCGCTTCTCCCAACGGATTGCTCCGTTTTAATAAAAACTAAGTTGTTCGGAGCCCTGACCGGCCAGTGAAAACTCATCTGCGAACGCCTCCAGATACATCTCGCGATCCTGATACCCGGTGGTATCACCGCTATATCCGGTGGTGTCGCCGGATAAGAGAATCATCCCGGAGAAGATGTTGATCAGGACGATGACCGCCACGGCCGCAGGCCGGAGATATTTCAACTCAACTAATCCGGTCAAAGGAAAACGAGTGAGTTTCTTCTTATTCAGGCTGTCGATTCTATGCTTCAGCCGGGCGTAGAAATAGGGACCGACTTCCAACTCGGTTCTCATCTCGAGCAGGCCGAGCGTCTTTTCGACTTCCGCTTCGATCCGATCACTATGCCTCATTCGTCTCTCCATCCGCAACGCGGCGCACCGCTTCACAAGTCTGGACGCCGTTTCGAACGAAAACCTGCGGTTTTCTTTGTATTTTTTTTTTCGAAAGCATCAAATTCATCCCGATCCGATCCCATCCGTCCGTTCTACTCTTGTTTTTTATAGTAACGGTACAATTTCCCTCGAAGATTCTTCTTTCCCCGGTGGATCAACGATTCGACGGCTGAAACGGTGGTTCCCAGAACTTCGGCGATCTCCGAATAACTCCGTTTCTCGAAGTTGCTGAGAGTCAACGCGATTCTCTGGTTGACCGGCAGAGAATCCATTGCTTCTTTCAGGACCTGGAAGCGTTCTTCCTCTTCAAGTGCGATATGGGGTTCGCTCCGCCGGGGGGCCGGAACCCGCTCGACGGGGTTATCGAGCCCGATTATGCGGACGAACCTGCCGAATCTCTTCTTCCGTTTCTTCTTCCGGATCAGATCCAGGGACCTGGTGACTGAGATCCGGTAGATCCAGGTGGAAAGCTTCGCCTGCCCCCGGAAGCCCGAAATCGATTTGTGGACCTCGAGAAACACATCCTGCGCGACCTCTTCGGCATCTTCCCTGTTGTGGAGGAAGCTGTAGCAGGTGTTGAGAACCCGGGCCTGGTAAAACTCCACGAGCTGTTTGAAGACGCCGGGCTCCCCCGCCTTGATGCCCTTTACCAGGTTTTGATCGTCCAACATTATTCTCGATCGAATCTCGCCCCGTAAATCCTCAGCAGCGAATCAAGAAGACCTGGGTGTGCGGAAGGCTGCATTTGAACCTGTAGAAACCGGATTCCGGAAAACCGTTCTATTTCGCGCAATCCCGGAATACTGAAAACGGAAACAGTATACTTCCTGCCAGTATAACCCAGTATATCTCGAATACCTTAAAAAGAAAATCCGTAACCGGCCCGGAGTCGCTTCGGATACTCCGGTACGGTTACGGCTCACCTATATTCAACCTGCAACGGTTCATGCAGGTCGATGTGAAGCTCGAATCCGGGTGGAAGGGGGCGTGTTGCCTCGCCCCCTCCTCAATACACCCTAACTCTGCACTGTCACCTGCACCGAATCGGTCCAGGTGCCGTCGAACTCGCCGTCTTCATTGTCGTCGACGCCGAAATATATGGTGTAATCCCCCGCGGGGAGGGCGCTGTCGAGGACCTCGAAGGCTGAAAGCGACACCAGGTCGTAGCCGAAAGAGCGGTAGAAACCACGCTCCCAGCCGGTCGGATAAATATAACTGTATGTACCGTAAGGGGTATCGGCATATAGCCACCAGTCCGTCCCCCGATCGGTGAAGTCGCCCGGCTCAAGGGCGATCGTGATAGTCGCGGTGCTGCCGGGAGACAGGTAAACGGGGCCGTCGGAACCGTTCGCTTTGACGTCGGGAACGGGCGTTTCGGCCAGCCCGCCGCGCACGCACCGGACGTGATTGTAGATGCGCACCACGTCGCCCTGGGGGCCGTTGCCGTACGGCCAGTCATCAGGGTCTCCGTATTTCGGATCGCTCCGCTGGGCGCCGGCGCCGTGGACGTCCATCAGGGTGTATTCGTAAGGCGGAAACGGCGACCGCATCCAGCCCAGGGCCTCGCCGAAGCAGACATAGACACTCATGTAGCCCGGCGACTCGGTCCAGTTCGCATGCGTAGTCCCGGCCCAGTAGAACGGGTAGTTCGGGCCGTCGCCTTCGTCGATGATGAGGGTGCAGTTGAAAACGGGATCGATGGCCGCGGTGCCGTGGGTGTCGGGGGAGCGTGTATAGTCCACAATGCTCTGCAGTTCCTTCGCATTGGGCAGGCGCCAGTCGTCCCGGCCGGCGAGAACGAGGTTTTCGGCGTAGGAAAGCGCCTGCTCCCAGGTCCTGCCGGTGACGCTGTCATCCTGCTGCCAGATCAAGCCTGTGGCGGCGTCGGTGACGGTGCCGTCGCCGTTGTCGGTAAAGTTGTTGGTTCCATACCCGGTGTTGCCGCGGCAGCATAGGACGAACGACTCTTTATCGTCGCCGTGGAGGCTCGTACCGTAACCCTTGATCCGGCCGTCGGCGAAGTTGACGCCGAAGACGGTGTGGTCGCCGCCCATGGTGGTGCTCACGTACTCGGTGCTCGACCAGTACTGGGAGTCTATGATGCGTTCGCCACCATTCTCGTTACCATAGATGAAAGCGAAATATTCCCTGTCGATGAAGGGTATGAGACCCGTCGTGTCGCCTTCGAAGCCGCTCGGGTCGACACCGCTGAAATCGATGAGGGAGTAGAGTTCCTTGATCGACGGGAGACGCCAGTCGTCGAACCCTCCGTAACTCATCCCGTTCAGCACATCGGGGAAATCCATGGCATTCCACCAGGAGAGCTTGTCGCCGGGCGACTCGAGCTCGCCGTCCCCGTCGGTGTCGGGTGACGCCATCCAGGTCAGGCCCGTGGTCAGGTCGAGCACGGTGCCGTTCCCGTTGTCACTGTACCGCGGCGGCGGTCCGTAGTAGTGGGCATCCTGGCCGAAGAATGATTCGCCGGACTCAGGAAAATCGATCTCGACAGCCGTGTCGTAGCACTTGAATTGTCCCGTATCCACCGGGATGTAGTCCGTGACAGGTCCATCAGGGGGTGAATCTCCAATCCCGCTCGCCGCCCGGGCGGCCCCGGGTAAAATTGTCAAAGCGAACATCACGAAGATCGATATCGCGGCCATTCGATCCTTTGAAACAAATCTCGTTCTCATTCGGCGCCTCCATCTAAAGTGAGTTACAGTCTCGCGTCATCGATAAAGACGCCGTCCGGCTGAAAAACTTGCGGTCGGTTTTCATTTTCTTTTTGCGGAACAGCCATGGGGACTGAAAATCCGTGTGTCCGCAGTTCAATGCTGCGCCTCGGCACCACGCTTTTCCCGGCCATTCCATGGTTTCCGTGAAAGTCGTTATAATTCAAAGGGTTTTGGCATGGTACAGGCCGGCGAGGGAGCGTCTTCCCGCCCTGCGGAAGACGCTGCGTCATCCGGCTCCGCTAATCCCTCGCTCCGGGAAGCGCTGAAACTCGCTGTTCCGTTCCCGCGCTGCTCGCACTCGCTCGCAGCTTCCCGTCCCCCCCGCAGCTCAAACATCAGCGCTTCTGATCCTCCACTCGGGAAGTGTCACCCCCGCCGATCCCCCTGATCGCAGCGCGAAGGGATAGCATGTATTATCAATACTGGTGGTACAGCAAATTCGTTCGCGTGACCTGTTGTCCCTCCCAACCCCGGATGACTCCGCTATGTCCTCCGGTCGAAAAGGCGCTCCCTCGCCAGCCTCACCATGGAACCAGCAGGTTGGGAAGAAGAGTGTCGTGAAATTGAAATACATGCATAGCTACATGCATCGTTTGGACAGGATAGCGGTTTTGTGAGGGGTGTATATTCAGGGAAAGCGGCATCTGTGAAAAATGAGTGCTGAATCGGTGCTAATCGTGATACAAACTTTTCGTGATGTTCCAGCCGTGCCAGTATTCGAATGCACCCATGTCGATGCGGGATCCGCCGCCGAGCGGGACCTCAGAAGTGGGATCACCAGTGTCTATACAGGGAGAATCAGGAAGTAGATTGAAGTCCAATGAATCAGGTTCGACAAACAGTGGATCGGAATCTATGTTTCCTTCCCCTGGCCAGCCACCTTTGATGTCAGAATAGCTGACAGTAACTTCGCCTGAACCGATGTATATTTCATCCGGTTGATTATTCGAGTAAATACAGTTTGTAATTATTGAAGTAGATAGCCAATGGTAGCTCCCTCCACCATCAATTGCACTGTTTCCATAAAATGTACAATTAGTCATATTGGATGATCCAGCAACTCCGCCTCCATATCCTGCATGATTTCCTATGAGTAAACAATTAATAATATCTATATCACCCTGAATACCACCACCAACTGTTATTAGTTTAGTTGTGTGGGCCATGTTATTGATTATCGCACAATTCGAAATTACCCCGTTGCATAGATGAAGCCGGATCCCTCCTCCGTCATATTTGGAAAGATTATTCGAAATAATGCAATTGCTTATATTCACTGTTGAACTAACGCAATTTGCGCCACCTCCCTTTGCGCTGTTCGGTTCTCCATTCTCATTATTGCTTACATCGCATCCATCCATAACCAGCACACCATTGTAGCAATACAATCCGGCTCCGTGAAAACTGCACCAATTCTTTGAAATCACACTGTCAAATAACTCAACATCACTTTCCCGCATATAAATTCCGCCACCCTCCGAAAGTGTAAAGTTATTAACAATATCGCAATCTTCGATAACAATTTCGCTGTCCTTGATGTAGATTCCTCCACCTCCAAATGTCGAATTGTTTTGGTCGATTACGCAGCTTATCATCCGTGCCGAACTTTGGGCCATGTATATTCCCCCGCCAGAATGAGATAGATGGAAATTTCGCGGGAAAAATATCTGTGGAGTATTGAGGATAATCCCATTGTTCTTCACAACACAATTGGATATCTCAGGAGAAGCGCCGACACACTTAATCCCATTGCCGCTTCCGTTCGTCTCTCCATGGATAATCGTAAAACCATCTAACTTGGAACTTTCACTTTCACCTGAATGAAAATAGAATCCCCCGCCATTCCATTCGCAGTCTATTACTACCGATTCCGGGCCGTTTAAACTTTTAAGAACGATATTCTTGCCGTTGAAGTCCAGGTTTTTATTTCCTTCACCCGTATATGTACCGTCCAGTATTAGAACAGTATCTCCTTCAGATGCTTGATCAATCATTTCCTGTATGGTTCTGGGAATCGGATATTGGCGCAGCTCGAAACCGGCTGATGAGTAGCTGTAACAATATATGGCAAGCACGGCAGGGAGTATTTTCTTGCAGGTCATGTTTTATCCCCCATCCCTTAAAGTAGACAATCCTACTAGTAATTATATAAGGGATTCGACCTGTTCGCAAGGCTGAACCACTGCATGCAATTCAGCTTTCGGCTGAACCTGATGGTAAGCTGAAGGAGAGGCAATTTTTGACAAAGGCGTGATTATCGGCTAGATTTTATTTACAGGCGATACGATTGCCTTTCTGAAGGATGTAAAATGAAACTGCTCACTTCACTCTGGCTGCTTCTGTACCTCCCTTTATGCGTTTCAGCCACAGTTATTCACGTGCCGGATGATTATGAAACCATTCAGGTCGGGATAGATGCTGCTGTTGAAGGGGATACTGTTCTTGTTGCGCCCGGCACATATTCAGGTGAAGGCAACAGGGATCTCGACTTCTTTGGTAAAAACAT
>CAYMWF010000042.1:0-42746 GCA_964394085.1 uncultured Gemmatimonadota bacterium
TCCTGGTCACCCCTGCGGGAGTCGAGGTAAAAATTCCGAAAACGGCTATCGTCTCCCGGCGGGAAGCCGGAGAGCTCCGGCCCGATCCGAACTATTCGCGGCTGATGTTCGCCCCTACCGGCAGACCCCTGAAAAAGGGAGAGGGCTATTTCTCCGATTACTGGGTTCTCTTTCCCGGAGTTGCATACGGTGTTACCGAGCACTTCAGCATCCTGGCGGGATTTTCCGTTCTGCCCGGGGTCTCCCTTGATGAACAGGCCGGTTACATTGCTCCCAGGCTGGGCAAATGCTTCACGGAAAGATTCGCTGCATCGGTAGGAACCATGTTCGCGTCGTTCGGGGGAGAATTAACCGCGGGAATCGCTTTCGCGACAGCGACGTGGGGGCCTCTCGACAGATGTCTCACGGCCGGCCTCGGAATCGACTACAGCAGGCGGCGGGGAGAGAAGTTCAAATTCGCCGAACAGCCGATACTTCTGATCGGCGGGAACTACCGTATCTCGGACAGTATCTCGCTGGTTTCGGAGAACTGGCTGCTTCCCGGCGGTGATGTCCGGTTGGACCAATACCCTTTCGGCCTCGTCGCCCGCTTTTTCGGAGAAAGGATAGCGGTGGATGCGGGGTTCATCCTGGCCGGCGAGATTCTGAAGGAAGGGTTCCCCATGCCCTGGCTTTCCTTCATTTACAATTTCGGCTGAGATCGAGGCCGGCCGGACTCTGGATTTTTCAATTCGGACGTCGAATCGCCCGATTTTTCAACCGAAGAACAGCCCCGCTGTTTCGATCAATTCATCTGATACCTGCTTGGTGCGCTCAATCCCTTTTTCCAGGGGAACATCGACGATCTCGGCGCCCTTGAGTGCGACCATCCTGCCGAATTCACCTTTGTGAACGAGATCCACGGCGCAGACACCGAAGAGCGTTCCGAGGAACCGGTCTCTGCATGTAGGCGTGCCGCCCCGCTGGACATGACCCAGTATCGTAACGCGGGTTTCGATGCCCAGCCGTTTTTCGATTTCCCTTCCCAGCACCTGGCCGATGCCGCCGAGACGGACATGGCCGAATTCATCCTTTTCCTCGGACTGCAGAATGAGCCCTCCTTCGATAGGTTTCGCTCCTTCCGCAACCACGACTATGGAGAAATTCTTTTTCCTGTGTCTTTGAGAAAGGCTCTCGCACACCTCGTCCATATCGAAAGGTTTTTCCGGAACCAGTATCATGTCGGCCCCGCCCGCGATACCGCCGTGGATGGCTATCCAGCCCGCATGCCTTCCCATCACTTCGACGACCATGATCCTGTGGTGCGACTCCGCCGTCGTATGAAGGCGGTCGATCGCTTCGGTCACTATCGAAACCGCGGTGTCGAATCCGAAGGTGTAGTCGGTGCCGCCCAGATCGTTGTCTATGGTCTTAGGCACGCCGACCATCGGCAGACCCTCGAGGGAAAGGGCGTGGGCCACGGACAGGGTGTCGTCGCCGCCGACGGCGATGACCGCTCCGATATCGAACCTCTTGATGTTTTCCCTGACCCGCGCCATATCGTCACGATTTTTCAGAGGGTTGGTGCGTGAGGTTCCTAGAATCGTGCCCCCCCTCGGCAGGATTCCCGACACGGCGTACAGTGAAAGCGGCTCCACGAGACCCTTGACGAGCCCTTCCCAGCCGTTCCTGATTCCTATGACATCGTAATCGTAACTGGTGATGCAACGCCTGGTTACCGCTCTGATCACCGAGTTCAGACCCGGACAGTCTCCGCCGCCGGTGAGCACTCCGATTTTCATGGGTAATTCCTTTGTTAGAGGGTGATGGGAGCACGGCCAAACCCTAGCCGACGGGTGCCGCCGCCCGGCTGGAGCCTTCCATCCCTTGCCGGATGGTTGTTTTTTGGATATATAAATGTGAAACACAACCGTGTAAATGAAAAAAACTGCGCCGATCCACCTCCGGCTGAACCATTGCAAAAAAGCAAGACGCATGTTCTGTTGACTGATCCGGCAGTTTGTGAAACATTCGATCAGCGGCCGTGCCGGCCGACCGTCGGCCGCCGTGGTTCCGGGAAGCCTTTTCTGCTGCCGGGGGAAATACGGAAATGACCGCGGATTCCACGAGAAGCGTAGTAATAGGGATACCCGTCCACAATCGTGCCGACGACCTGCGGCGGCTCCTCGCCAGCCTGCGGCTGCTGGACACCGCAAAAGTGGATCTCACCGTCGCGCTGGCCGATGACGGCAGTGAACCTCCTCTCCGCCCCCTGATAGAAAAAGAGTTCGGAGATCTGGATATCGTTTTCTTCCGGAATAAGAAACCCGCCGGGCCCGGCGCCGCCCGCAACCTGATCGCATTTTCAACCGCGAGCGAATTCCTCTGGTTTCTCGACAGCGACGTCGAAGTGGTTTCACCGGGAATCCTCAACCGCATGATTACGCTCCTCGGCTCGGACATGAGTATCGCGGCCGCAGGCGGAACAATCGAGGAGTACGGCGGCAGGAAACAGATCGTGTGGCACAGAATCCCAACGAATTTCCTCGTCTATTACGTGGCTTCGGAACGGGATCGATTCCCCGGAAGCGGAGTGGACGCAGACGCTTTTTCAGGGGGCAACTTCTTCGTCAGGCGCGACCTTTTCGAGCGGGCGGGCGGCTTTCGAGAAGAGCTTTACAGGGATGAAGACAACGATCTCTGCCTGGCCCTCCGTAATATGGGATACAGGCTGCGCGTCGATCCGGGCTGCCTGCTTGAACATCACCGTAAAGCCAGGAGCGGGAGCGATACGGGAGTCTTTACCTATTTTGCCAGCACCCGTTCCTACCTGAGGCAATTCCTGGAAGTACGTGGATCCCTGCTGGCCCGGCATGCCCGCGTACGCCTGATTTTTCTCCCGCTTCTCGATCTGCTTTTTACACCCGGCATCCTGCTGCGGGTCAGCCGGGGAAGCGTAAAGGCAAACCGCCTCGTTAAAGCTGAAAACTCCAGAACCGGAGACTGGTTCCGGCTCGCGCTGCTCGATTATCCGCAGTGTTATTTCAAGGGGCTGCGGCTTTTTTTCTCTGGATCGGATGATGCAGCGGATCGGAGTTCCCCCCGGAAAGGTCAAGAATCCCTGTGAGAAACCTCTTCATATCGAACCTGGCTCTGGCTGAAAGGATTTTCCCGGTCGCAGTCGGTCTGCCGGGTTTCATGAGAAGCGCGGCAGCGGGATTGGCCGCCGGGTATATGCGGCGCAGACTTGCGACGAGCCGGTTCCCCGATCGTATCAACCTCTTCATCACGGCAAGATGCAACCTCGGGTGTCCCCATTGCTTTATCTCTCCGGCCGCACGAAAAAGCGCTTTCGAAGAGACGCAGCTGGATGAATACCTGAAGCTTTTTTCCAGTTTTGAGGGAAAGGTCTCGCAGATGCTGTTCACCGGCGGTGAACCGTGCCTTCGATCCGATCTCGGAGCGGTAATCGCCGCGGCGGGAACCCGGGGAGACGTGCGGGAGGGAATGATTTTCACGAACGGTACGCTTACCGGACCGCTGGTCGAAGCAGTCGAGATCGCCCTTGCGGAAAGCGACATCCGTCTCGGCTTCCAGATCTCCGTGGACGGGAATGCCGGCTTCCACGATATTTATCGAGGGAGGGAGGGCGCTTTCGACCTGGCCAGTGAAACAGCGTCGGTACTGAGAAAATTGAAAGCGGAGAAACCGGCTCGTCTGGGACGGATTGCGGCGGCCACAGCCCTTTCGAGGCGGAACCTGCCGCTGCTGCCGGCCGTCATAGAGGAGGTCCGGTCCGCCGGTTTCACCCACCACACCTTCGTCTTCGTCCGGTCGAACCGGCATCACCTGTTCCGGGTCAGCGATCCATCTCTTTATTCGGAATTCAATCCGCACGATTTCGAAGAGTACCTGACACCTGCCGAGATGGAATCGGCGATCGAGGTCATCGACAGGCACCTCTGGAGCAGAACGCCCCCGAACCTGCCCCACGCAGTGAACCGCACGGTTCTCGAAACCGCTGCGGACTGCCTGAAGCGCGGAGAGCGCAGCCTGCGATGCCTCAGCGGCGCAAACGATCTCGTTATCCTTCCCGACGGCCGCGTCGCCGTCTGTGAAATGCTTCGTCCCTTCGCCCATTTGAACGAATTCGACTGGAATCTCGGCGCCCTCGCGGTATCGGGAGCATTGGCCGGCCATCTCCGGCGGGTCCGGGGCTGCTGGTGCGCCCACGACTGCTCCATCGCCGACGCCCTGCCCTACAGCCCCGGGCACCTCCGGAAAATCCTTGCCCCCCGAAAGCCCGGACCAAACCGCTGATTTATAGTGCCGGGTGTCCCTGATGCGCAAAAAACCTCCCCCTTTTCCGATTGACCCTCGCAAGGTAGAAGGGCTACTCTTTCCATAGATTCAGGGGGCTCCGTTCCTGTTGCCTGAAAACGGAACCGGCGGCGGAAAAACCGTTGTCTGAACCGGCCGGATAGGAAAACCCGCTCATTCAACAGCCGTTGAATCCGGTTTTGCAGGCTGCGGGGAACGGAGCCCGGCGATACCCTGAGAAGGCAGGTATTTCCCGGTTGTCGGAAAAAGTGAGGTTACCGATGGGTAATGCGCGATTCGTTACGGTTCTGGCCACGATAATTTTTTTGATCGGAGCGGGTCACGCCGCTGCGGCAGCAGGGGACGGCAAACCCGGCGAACCGCCGGGAATCACGTCGATTGACACCCATGCGGCCCCGAAGAGATCGATCGGCCGCGCCGCGCCCGCCCCGCTGAAAAAACCTGACCCGGTTAAAATTTCCGGGCAGACGGCGGCGGAAGCTCCCGGCGGTGTTTTGTTCGACAGAGGCGGCTGGGAGCTGTCGGAAAGCCTGCATCTCGACACTTTCATCCCGCCGGGTGAAAACAGGGGTGTATGTTTCGATGCCGCCGCCGGCACCCTTGCCGTGGTATTCGACAACGACCCGCTCACCGAGGAAGCACGCGACGCGGTGAATGCCGCACCGGCATGGCTCCGCCCGCAACTGTCCCACAGACTGGGCACCCTCGAACCGTCGCACCAGCAGCGGTGGTCGGAGATCATTACCGATGCTTCCGACCCGATGATTGATGAAATTGCGTTCTCGGTTGCGGCCATTTCTTCCGTCTACCTCTCCTCCGACCTCACCAACCCGAACCTGTTCGTGGAAAACGCCCGGTATATCTACGGGGCTGATGAGTATTTCGATTATGTCGAGGTGGTCGATTACGGAACATCCGCGGATGACGATTATTACTCCACAATCAGGTACCGGAAGATCACGGCGGATTCCACCGTCGTCGAGGTGGAAGCACCCCGTGAGATCTATTACTGGTATGTCGTTCACCCCAAGATCTCCGACGAGATACCCGCCTATATCGATCCCGATATCGTAGAGCAGAAACCGAAGCACAGCAGCAACATAGCCGACCCTCCCGTGGGCGTCTTCTGGAGGGATTTCCTGCTACGCCGCGCCGACGACGGCTACCCGATCCTCGGAGAAGAGCTCCTGGGGTGCACCGGAGTGTGGGACTACAGCAACAGCGGGAACCAGGAAATGGCCCTCAGGCAGATTACCGACTGGATACTTGATTCCCTCGAATTCGATTCGGGGGCCGAGCGCCCCCACCAGCCGGTCAGGATATACCGCCTGCACAAAGGCCGGTGCGGAGAACACCAGGATATCGCGGCTGCAGCGGCGCGTGCCGCCCTGATCCCGACGAGCGGCATCAGTTCGATCTCCACCGACCACGTATGGAACGAGTTCTGGGATGAAGCCTGGGTGCAGTGGGAACCGGTGAACAATTCCTTCAACAATCCGCTCGTTTACGAGAACGGCTGGGGGAAAGTATTCGCATCGGTTTTTATGTGGCGGAGCGACGGTGTCTGGAAGACCGTGACCGACCGCTACTCTGAAGGGCTGGCGACAATTACCATTAAGGCCCTCGGTTCGAACGGCATTCCCCTGGACGGGGTGGATATCACTCTCTGCGTTCCGGGAGGCATCTTCGGCTACACCACCGATAACTTCGGCCGGTCGGGCAACGACGGCGCGTATACGTTCACGGTGGGTGAAGGCCGGGCCTTCGCGATGCGCATCGATTCCGAGATCGGAGGGTATCCGGCAGATCCCCACGAGGTCGTAGACCTGGTCGAAGAAACCGTAGACGGAGAAGAGTACAACTACGAATTCACGGTCGACTTCGAGATGCCCCGTGAAAACTGGAGTGAAACAGCCGCGCCGGCGGATACGCTGGATGATTTCCACCTCGAAATATCGTATACAGTTCCTTTCCAGGAATGCTACGGCTCCCTCCCCTTCGATGATATCGGCGACGCGGAGGAGGTCGAATCGTACGGCTTCGACGAACGTGAAACAGGGGCGCTGAATTTTTTCATGACGAGCCGGGAGGAAGCCGAACGATGTTTCCTCGACTCCTCTTTCCAGGCTTTTTACGCGGACACTTCCTCTTCCGAAGGGAGCTTCGATTTCGACGTCCCGGCGGAAAACTCCTGGTACGCATTCCTGAACAACGGTTCATTCCAGGGGAATCCCCAGTATGCAGAACTGGAGGCCCGTTTATATACCTGGTCCCCGGCCGGCGCGGAATCCGGGGAAGGAGCCCCGGCGGCAGCCAACACGGGGCTGGGCCGGAACTTCCCCAACCCTTTCAACCCGGTCACATCCATTCCCTTCTCGCTGCAGGCGGAAGGAATGGTCAGGCTTGCGATATACGACATGGCGGGCGGAATGGTGAAAGTTCTCGCCGACCGGTCGCTGCCGGCGGGGAACCATGCGGTGCGGTGGGACGGCAGGGACGAGACGGGCGATGTGTCGTCATCGGGAGTTTATATCTGCCGGCTGAGTGTCGAAGGCGACTCGTGGAACCGTCGAATCGTTCTTCTGAAATAATTTCTATCAGGGAGGATCCGCAGAGATATGAAAAAAGCGAAGATAGGGATAAGACGGGAAGACAAAAACGAATGGGAAGGACGGGTTCCGCTCGTTCCGGCCGACGTTCACAGGCTCGCGGCGGACGAAGGGATCGAATTCGCGGTTCAGCCGTCGGCTGTGCGGGCTTTCGCCGACGGCGAATATGCCGGCCGGGGAGTCGAAATTCGCGAGGATCTGCGGGATTGTCCAGTGGTTGTGGCGGTCAAGGAGATCCCTTCGGAATTTTTTCTGCCCGGGCGTACTTACGTATTTTTCTCCCACACGATCAAGGGGCAGCCGGAGAACATGTCAATGCTGCGCCGCCTGATGGACCTGGGCTGCACCCTCCTGGATTACGAGCGGATAGTGGATGAAACCGGCGGGCGCCTGATTTTTTTCGGAAAATACGCAGGTCTGGCGGGAATGATCGACACCCTCTGGACCGCAGGACGCAGGTTCTCCGCGGAAGGATTCCAGACCCCCCTGTCAACGATACGCCAGGCCATCGAATATCCCGATCTCGACGCAGCCGAAAGCGCTGTTTCCGAGGCGGGTGAGGAAATAGCCGTCCGTGGTCTTCCCGAACCGCTCACCCCTTTCGTCATCGGGGTCACGGGCTACGGACAGGTTTCGAAGGGCGCCCAGGAGATAATCGACCTGCTGCCGGTCAAAGAGATCCCGGCCCGGGAGCTTCCGTCCGTATATGCCGGAGGCGACACGCCGGCGCACATCATCTACAAGGTGGTCTTCACCGAAGAGGACATGGTGCGGCCGTCCGATCCTGGCCGCCCGTTCGATCTGGATGAGTATTTCAACAAGCCTGAGAGATACGTCTCCCGGTTCGATGAATACCTGCCCTTCATCACTCTGCTCGTCAACTGCATCTACTGGGACGACAGGTATCCGGTCTTCGTGCCCGACGGTTTTTTGCGCGACAATCCCCGGATACCCCTCAAAGTCATCGGCGACATAACATGCGATGTGGAAGGCTCGATCGAGTGCAATAAGAAAGCTACGGATTCGGGGAATCCGGTCTTTGTCTTCGATCCCGTGACCGGCTCGATCAGGGACGGCGTCGAGGGGAACGGCGTGGTGGTGCTGGCTGTGGACAACCTGCCCTGCGAGATTCCGATCGATTCGTCGACCCGGTTCAGCAGCGTCCTCAGCGGGTTCATTCCCGCTCTGGCCGCCGAGGATTTTTCTATTCCCTTCGAACAGAGCACTCTGCCTGATCACCTGAAACGATCGGTCATCCTCTGCAATGGCGAACTGACACCCGATTACCGTTATATATCGAGGTACCTTTAACTTGATGGATGACGATCTGAATATTCGAACCTCCGGCTGAAAAACCATCGATTCAGCTGAAAGACTGGCTTTTGAGAATGCGGCATACTGAAAAAGCGGAAAATGTCCGGAAGAGGACGGATTCACGTTCTCATGCGGCGGCGGGTACGCGGTTCACCCCGGCAGGCGGGCTCCTCCTGCTCGTTCTCTTCTCCATTTTTTCGGCTGTCGCCGTCTCCGCTTCCATACTGCTTTTCCCGAGAGGCGGTAAATTCCAGGTGGCGGAGTATCAGCTCAGGGAAGCCGCCGCAGCTCACGAGGGTCCTGTCCGCTGGATATTTCTGAGAAGCGGAAAAAAGACATATCCCCCCCCGCCCGGCACCCGGGGCATCCTCGACTCTCTTACCGGCAAGGCGGCGCCGGAGCGCAGACAATCGATCGACATCCTGGAGCTCCACGCGGTTCAGCCGGTCCGGGGATTCGACCCGCCTGCCTCGGAGCTGCTCGATGACGATTCGACGATTCTTATGCTTCCCGGCGCCGGCAGAGGTACGCCTTTCCATGACGGTGCATACCTCCTGAAAAAGGCCGAAGCTGCCCGAATCGACGCCATGAATCTCGTCAGGGCCGAAAACATCACGCCGTTGAAATCGGGCCGGATCGGTTGGTCGCGTCGCGCTTTCGCTCTTCCTGTCCGCCGGCCTGCGGCTGAAATCGCGGCCGTCGAATGCACGCTCCAGGTCTCCGGAAAGCCTTCACGTAGGAAGAATCTTTCGGCCGAGCTTCGATGGACTTCGGAAGAGAACGGAATATCGGGCTCGATCGCGGTTCCCGTAACATCCGAAACCGGCTCGGTCCGAATAGAGTTTTCAACCGGATCCTGCCCCGGCTTCGCCCTGACCGCGGGCGATTCGCCCGAACTCGAACTCGTCCTGCACAAAACCTGTGAAATCAAGAACGACTCGGTCCTGATACTGTCTCCCGGCCTGGCCGGAATGGTTCGAATCCCGGCGGGAACTCTGCTGTCCGGCGACGCTCCCGCCGATGGAGATAAATTCGGAGGTGAAACCATCCAGGAGGTTCGCCGCGTAGAATCGTTCTGGATCGACCGGTTCGAGTACCCGGGAAGACGCTGGGCCATACCGGCGGTAAACGTCGACTGGTATGAAGCCGTCGCCGGCTGCAAAGGGATGGGGAAACGTCTCTGCACCGAGTGGGAGTGGGAACGGGCCTGCAGAGGACCGGGGAATCTCGACTATCCCTACGGCAGAAGATTCTCCCGCACGGCCTGCTTCACCGACAGGAGATTCAACAACTACACGCCCCAGCCCGCCGGTTCGTTCCCGGCTTGCGTTTCACCGTACGGGGTCTACGACATGAGCGGGAACGTGAACGAATGGACTTCTTCGGCTTTATCTCTGGCGGAGGTGCGCGCAATGGGCGGTCACGCGTCGTACGGAATCTATGACAGCGGTTCAGACCCCCCCGACGCCGTTTACCCTATCCTGCGGGGAGGGGACTGGGGAGAAGGCTCGAACGATACGAGGTGCGCCAACAGGGACCACTACCATCCCCCGGGATCCCGGCTCGAGGATGACGGGTTCAGGTGCTGCCGCGATGCCGCCGGCTCCGTTCTCGAGCCCGCGCAAAGATAAGGCATCATCCGGCGCCCGGTATAATACTATCAGCCGCTTCTCCTTTCCGTGGCGGGGCGGAAGGACAAAGGACAAGTAAGATGCGCCATTTGATACTTGACAGGGCACTACTCAGGAAGGTGAACCATGGCCGAGGAGAACCTGCTTTTCCGTCGCACGGTTGAAATTCTCAAGCGTCTCATCCGCATCGATACGAGCCCCCCGGGCAACGAATCCGAAGCAGCGCTCTATCTCCGCGAGGTTCTGGCCGCTTCGGGCATCGAGAGCGAGTTGACCGGTCCGGAACCCTCACGGAAGAGCATCATCGCCCGGGTGCGAGGCGCCGGCGCAAAACCTCCCCTCCTGCTCCTCTCCCACCTCGACGTGGTTCCGGCCGATCCGGCATCCTGGACCCACCCTCCCTTCGCCGCCGAAGAGGCGGACGGCTTCATATGGGGCAGGGGCGCTATCGACATGAAGATGATGACGGCGATGGAGACGGCGATTCTCTGCGAAATCGCCGAAAACGGGACCGGCCTGGAGCGGGACATCATTCTCGCCGCCACCGCAGGCGAGGAGGAGGGCGGTGAACCGGGACTCGGCTGGATCGCTGAAAACGCTTTCGACAAGATAGAAGCGGAATACGCCCTGAGCGAAGTCGGCGGCTTTTCCCTCAAGGCCGGGCGGAAGCGGCTTTATCCGGTGATGGTGTCGGAAAAAGGCTTCTGCTGGCTGAAGATCCGATTCCCCGGCACTCCCGGGCACGGCTCCCTGCCCAGGGATGACCACGCTCTCCGGCACGCGGCGACCGGGATAGCACGGCTTCTCGACAGGGGCTTCCCCCTCCAGGTGGTGGAACCGGTCGGGTCATTTCTCCGATCCATGGCGGACGGCGAGTCGTTCCCCCGCTCCATGGTTCTCCGGGGAGTGGCCACGCCCCCGCTGACCGCAGCCATGATTCGGCTCGTTCCCGCCGGGATCCTCCGCGACCGGATGGAATCTCTTCTCAGGAACACCGCCAACCCGACCATGCTGAACTCCGGAACCGTCCGGAACATGATGCCGGAATACGCCGACCTTACTGTGGACTGCCGTATCCTTCCCGGCACATCGGTTCGCGGCTTCACCGATGAGGTGTCCCGGGCGCTGGGTGACGGCTGCCGGGTCGAGATCGAAAACTCCTCCGAACCGCAGCGGGTGACGGGCGCGGAAGAGATGATCGGTCTGCTCGACGACGTCATCCGCCGGCACGATACCGCCGGCGAGGTGGTTCCATACATGATCACCGGGTTCACCGACGGCAGGCATATCAACCCGCGGGGCGTCAAATGCCTGGGGTTCACGCCTTTGAAAATCGAAGAAGATTTCCCCGTTTACGAGTTGATCCACGGCATCGACGAGCGGGTTCCGGTGGACGGCCTCGAATTCGGAACCGCGGTTCTGCGGGATGTCGTAAACCGATGGTGCGTGACGGCATGATTTCGAGACGGTTCTGGATGTTCAGGTTCGCAGCCGACGGCGTCCGCGCCCGCCTGCCCGGCGGAGGGATGCGCCCGATTCTCGCCGGGTTCAAGATAACCGCAGGCTGCAACCTGTCTTGCATCCACTGCCCTTTCTGGAAGAAAACACAGGATGGAGCTCGCGGGTTGACGCTGGACGACGTGGACCGCCTGACGGCCGAGCTCGCCCGGGAGGGCGTGCGCCTGTGCATCTTCGAGGGCGGGGAGCCGTTCGTCTGGAGGGACGGCGACGCCACGATTCATGATGTCGTAGAGCTGGTTTCCGATCGTTTTCTCAGCGTCGGCATCTCCACCAACGGAACCTTTCCCCTCGACGCCCCTGCAGACACCATATGGGTGAGCGTCGACGGCCTGGAGGAAACTCATGATCGCATCAGGGGAGCGGGCTCCTTCGACCTCGTCGTGAAAAACATGACCCGTTCGAAGCACCCGAACCTGTACGCCAATATCTGCATCAACGAGCTGAACCGCGAAGAAATCCCCGCGCTCGTTGAATTTCTCGCCCCCCTGGTTAAAGGAATAACGATCCAGTTTCATTACCCTTACGGCTCGACCGGAGAAACCGACCCTCTCTACACCGGCGGCCCGGGACGGGCCCGTGTCCTGGACCGTCTGACCGCGATGAAACGGGACGGCTATCCGGTCGCCGACTCTTTCAGGTGCCTCGAAGCCCTTAAAGCTCCGGCCTGGCGATGTCACGACCGGCTCCTCGTTTCGGTGGAACCCGACGGCACCGTCCGCCGGGGCTGCTACGTCAAGGGGCGGGGCGATATCAACTGCCGGTACTGCGGATTCGCCGCCCACGCGGAGCTCTCAATGGCTTTCAGTCTGTATCCGGGCCCCTTCCTTTCGGGCCGGAGAATCTTCAGGTACGGTTCCCCTCCCCCGCGGCTTCCCCGGCGGTCCGCTCGCGCCGCGGCGGAACGCGGCTGATTTGTGCATTTGCATTATCCCTGTTTATAGCATATAATTACCGGTATCAATTTATTCGCGTGCGACATCGCGGTTGAGATGAAATCATTACAGGGAGCGACTTCATGTATTCACAGTTACTCGCCAGCACAATCATGAAACCGGTGGATACGGTTATCAATATTCCGATTGCCCTCTCAAAAGTCCTCGGTTTGTATCCCTGCGTCAGGGACGGTCTGTATACCGTTACGAAAACCGCGCTTCTGACACAGTATTCAATCCTGAACCAGCTGAAAGCCGAAGGGCTGGAGAATATTCCCGATGAAGGCGGCGCCATCCTGGCCATCAACCACCAGAGCTGGCTCGACGGTCAGGTCGTAACGGCGGTAATGCCGAGGAGAGTGCATTTAATAGCGAAGAGCGAGCTTTTCGACTGGCCCGTGGTCCGTTTCGCGGTCGAACTGGCCGATTCTCTCAGGATCGTAAGGGGCGGCGACTCGAACGGCCTGCAGGAAGTGGTATCCTGCCTGGAATCGGGTGAGCTGGTGGGCATCTTTCCCGAGGGAACCATACCGGGAGAGGAACAGATACCGAGGTCCGCGGTTCAACCTGAAACCGGTCTCCTTCGCGGGAGGACGGGCATGGTCCGGATGGCGGCGCTCGCCGGCGTGCCGATCATCCCCATCGGGCTCTCCGGCACCGGAAAGACCTTCCCTCCCGAGATGTATCCGCGCCTGGAGCAGTTGCCCCTTGCCAAGATCGGCGTTCCCATAACAGTGCGCGTCGGTCCGCCTGTGGATTATGCGTCCGAGCTCGTCAGGCTCGATGACGACCGGTTCGATTACGAATCTCTCAAGAAGGCGACCTTCAAGGTTATGTGCGGCATTTCACGGCTGGTCGATCACTCGCTGAATTACGAACCTCTCGAGATCGAAATCCCCGAGGATGCCGACGGCGGCAGTTGAAGCGACGGGCTAATCCGCCTGCTTGTCCAAAACCTTACGGATTCTTTTGGATAGTTCCAGGGGCGTGAACGGTTTTTGAAGCAAATCGAGTCCTGAAGCCAGTATCTCGTTGTGTATCACGGGTGAATCGGTGTAACCCGACATGTAGAGGATTTTCATTCCCGGGTAGGATTCTCTAACCTGCCTGACCAGCTCGTGGCCGCCCAGAACGGGCATTATCACATCAGTGACAAGAAGATCCAGCTCACCGTCGCGGGCTTCGATCAGCTCCAGCGCCTTCTTGCCGTTTTCCGCCGAATAAACCGTGTATCCCAGCGCCTTGAGGCTCTTGACCGCCAGGTTGTTCACCTCGACGTCGTCCTCGGTCACCAGCACCGTTTCCGATCCTGAGAATTCTTCTCTCCGCTGAAGCGGTTCCTCCCGGGGTCTGTCTTCTTCTTCCTGAACGCCGGGAAGCATGATCCTGAACGTCGTTCCCTGGTTTTCCTTGCTGAACACGGAGATGTGCCCGCCGCTCTGTCTTATGATACCGTACACGGTCGACAATCCCAGGCCCGTCCCCTTCGCTTTTTTCGTAGTATAAAACGGTTCGAAAATATGACTCACAGTATCCGAATCCATACCGTGGCCCGTATCGCTGATAAGCAGCGACACGTATCTTCCGGCTTCCAGATCCGGTTCTTTTGCGGCGAAAAGCTCGTTGACCGTCACGGTTGAAGTCTCGATGGTGATTTGACCGCCGTCCGGCATGGCGTCCCTGGCATTGACCACCATGTTCAGAATAACCTGCTCGATATGCATCGGATCTGCGTGGATGCTGTCGATAAGCGGGTTGAGCTTTGAAACGAGCTCCACATCCTCCCCTATCACCCTCTCGAGCATGGCGTCCATTTCCGAAATGATGCGGTTCAGATTGAGAATACGGGGTTTCAGCATCTGCCTTCGGCTGAAAGCGAGGAGCTGGCTGGTAAGGGAGGAGGCCCGCTCTCCGGCCTGCGCAATGGTTTCAATGTCGCGTCTTATGGTATCCCGCGGGTCGAGCTGGCTTAACAGAATATCCGTATACCCGAGGATAACCGTCAACAGGTTGTTGAAATCGTGCGCCACACCGCCCGCAAGCTGCCCGATGGCGGCCAGGCGATCCTGGGAATCGATCCTGCTCCTGATGTATTTTTCTTCTGTAACATCCTGCAGAACGAGCACCAGGCTGCCTACCGACGAATCCTCCTCCATTCCGTAGATATTCACTTCGAAAAATTGTTCGAGATCCCCGCTGGTTTTAACCTCGCACCGATTCGCGGGATCCTGGGTGGCTTCCACAAGTTCGTCGAATGCGACCCCTCCGAGCTTCCTCAGTCGTTGTCCGAGGCCTGTCGCGGAGAGCACATCCAGGTATTTCTCGCCTGCCATGTTGTGCGCCAGGATTTTTCGGGAATCATCGAGGAGAACCAGACCCGCCGGCACAGTATTCATGAGCGAATTGATCTGGGCGAGCATCCTTTCTTTTTCCTGCTCGAGAATCTTACGCGCGGTTATATCCCTGGCGATGCCGCAGAGACCCACTATTCCGCCGTCATCATCCCTGATCGGCACCTTGACGATGTGGAATATCCGCTCATTACCGTCCACGATTTTGCGGAGTTCCACCTGGCGGATCTGACCCTCAAGGACCGCCCTGTCCTCTTCCATGCTCGTTCCGGCGGATTCATGCCCCGGAAGTTCCGCATCGGTTGCACCGAGAATTACATCCATGTTCAAACCGAGCAGCCGGCTCATGGCCTTGTTGATGCGCGTATATTTGAGTGCGGTATCCTTTATGTAAATCCCGTCCGTAGCGGTCTCGAAAACCGCCCGGAACATGCCCTCGCTCTTGGCGCGCTGCAGTTCGGCCAGTTTCGTGTCGGTAATTTCATGTAGAAGAAGCACGGTGCCCGGCAGCCGCCTGCTCTTCTCTCGGGTTATGGGTGATTTTCCGACCAGGAAATACCGATCGCCGCCGTTTATAGTCAGCGCAACCTCACACCTGCTGACACTGGCATCCTCGTAGGCGTTGAGAAGTTCGGGATGCTCGGAAAGCAGAAAACGGGCACTTCTGCCGATCACCCGTTTCCGCGTCGAGACAGCCAGGACGCTCCGGGCCGCGGCATTGATATCGACGAGCCTGCCGCTCGGATCGAACACCAGCAGGCTGTCGGGCATTTCTTCGATGACGAAATCTCTCGCAACAGGTACTACGAGCAGGAGGTGATACCTGAAAAACCCCCAGCCCAGGGTGACACCGGTGATGGTAAACGCGAAGGGAGTAAAGTCGACATTCGATGAAAAGCCGCTCAGGTAGATCACGTTGCTGAGCCAGGGCGTTAGGGCTCCGAGCATGATGGCTATCCCCTGGCCGGCGAAAAGCTCCTTGGAGCGGAATACGAAGTGCAGAAGCAGGATAGTGCCGACAAGCATCAGGGGATAGGAGTACAGAACATGAACCCAGAACCAGGATCCGTGGCTCAATTCCAGAGACGGGAAAGCCTGCGCCGTTGAAAAAGAGATCACGGTCCAGATCAGGTCGTGACCCGGCGCTCCGCCGCCGGGCGTATTGGTCAAAGCGAATAAAAAAGTGATCGAAGGGATGATAAAAATCAGCTTGAACAGATAGTGGGTATAAATCCTTCTCCGTCCGGCGTAACCGAGTGCGACGATCATCCAGGCTACGGGAGTGAACGCGATCGGCAGATACTGGAGTTTCGCCCAGAAAATCTTTGTCTCGACCGTAGCTCCCAGCAGCTCCAGTGAATAGAAAAGAGACCAGAGGGATACGGAGAGCGTCAGGGCCATAAAGGAAGGCGCTTCGGCGCTGGTCCGTCTCTTGAAGCCGATGTAGACGAGGAACAGGCCGATTATGGAAGCCGCGAGGAGAGGCAGCATGAACGGAGTGTATTTATAAGAGGATAGAGATAAAACGCTCACCAGGCGGTTCTCCCCGTAAAAAGAAGAATCTGCATAGAGCTCGGCGCGGGGCGGTATGCCATAATACTCTTCATAAACTTACCTGTTGTCAATATAAGGATTTTCCGCGGGGAGCGCAAGTCATGGTCGCTTTTCCTCCCGGGCCCGGCTGCCGTTACCGTGGAATAAAGCACGGATCCCTTCCGAGTCGATGACCTTGCCGAGCCTTGTGTCGAGGTATTCCAGGGTGATCTCGTGGTGGGCCGGATCCCAGGAGCCGCAGCAGTCCTCTACAATGTAAATATCATAATCGCGCTGATACCCGTCAACCACCGCCGCCCTGACGCAGGCATGGGTGTTGATTCCTCCTATCACCAGTGTATCTATCTTCAATGATTCGAGGATACCTGCGAGGTTCGTTTCAAAGAAGGCGGAATATCGCTTCTTTTTGACATCGTAATCGGTTTTATCGACAACCAGACCCGGGAGCAGCTCAACTCCTTCCGTACCCCTGATGGTCATCCTGGTGCCGGTGCGTCGCATATTGAGGAATGCATCGGAAAGATCCGGTTCGAACTCCTGGCGGACCCAGATAACGGGATAACCGTTTTCTCTCGCGAATCCGGCAAGCGCGTTTACCGCCGGCACGAGCTTTCCCCCGATAGATTTGAGCGGGTCCTCACGGAAAAAATCCACCTGGAGATCGATGATAATGAAGGCCGGCTTCACGGTTTCTCCCCTTGTAATTCCGGATGCGGGTCCGGGTGTCGGGCTGCAGGTAAAGCCCTGCCGGAATTCACACCGCCCGCCCGGTTCCCAGTACCGGTATATCGGCGGGAGCCCTGCCGGTCAAGAACTCGATGTCACCATCTTCACGAATCAGGATATCGTCTTCGATCCTGACTCCCCCCCAGCCGGGCTGGTATATCCCGGGTTCCACGGTAACCACTGCCCCCGGAATACTGGTGAACGGCCCCCTTACCAGGCCTAAGGTATGTCCGATCGAATGAATGAACGGGCCGAAGTGAAACTTCGCGAAGAGTCCGGTGACGGCATCGTCTATCTCTTTGCCTGTTTTACCTTCACGGATCAGTTCGAACGCATGATCCTGAGCGAGTGCGACGGTTTTGTAAACATTTTCGAGCTGGTCGTCGGCGTGACCGAAAGCGAAGGTTCTGGTGATATCTCCTCCGCTTCCTTCGATAACTGCGCCGAAATCCACCTGGACGATATGCCCGGGGGCGAGTTTACGCCAGCCCGGGATCGCGTGGGGAAAGGATGAGCCCGGTCCGAAGGCTGCAATAGTCGGGAAAGTAGTGGATTCGGCGCCCAGATCGTGCATCCGCATGTCGATCAGCTTCCCGAGGTCCCGTTCCGTCATCCCGGTTTCGAGCATTCCCGGAACTTCATCCGCGACCCGGCGGGATATCGCGCATGCCGACCGGAGGTTGGCGAGCTCCGCCTCATCCTTGACTGAACCCGCTTCTATAATCGCGGGGGAAATATCCTCGATCTCCATCCCGCCTGAAAGCTCCCGCCACTGCTCCGCGCCCTTCCACCCGGTCTTATCACCCTGGATGCCGAGAGCCCTGCCTCCGCTTACGAGTCTCGCAAGCATAGCCTTCCATGCTCCCGGATCCGAGCGTAAATCGGCGGTGATGACATGGGATACCGGAAACCCGGTCAGGTAGGCATTCTCGGCCGTCATGTCGGTCACGGCAAGTTCGATTTCACCGGAGCGCCGCAGAACCGCCGTCCCCTCCCTCGAGCCGGTAAAATATCTGAGGATACCGTCTCCGCTGGTGATGATCACGGTATCTACATTTTCAGGCGTCTTTTCGAAAAACCGCTTCACACGATTGCGATAGGTCGACAGCATATCTTTCTCCCGCAGGTCACCCGAGAGGCCGGTCAGGGGTTTTCGGGCCGCAGCCGGAAAGTTGCCCCGACCCGAATCGTCGATTAACCGGAAACTTAGTCGACAAAGCAGGCTGCGTCATCCGAAAAAAGCAGTTTAATTGCTAAGAAGGCCATGCGGGGTTATCATTCCCACGAACCGAAGAGACAGGGAGTATCGAGATGAAGAATATTCTTTTGAAAATCGTTCTGGCGACCGGGCTGGTCCCGTTTGCGTTATCAGTCGTTCCGGCGGGGGCGGAAATGTGCGCAGTCGAATGCTCCGCGCGCTTCGACAGCGAAAATCTTGTTTTATCCACATATCTCGGATGGGATACGGTCGAGATAGAGGGGCTCGGGGCCCGTAACGAGCTGGGACGTCCCCATCTTCCCAGCCGCACGGTTTACGTTATTCTGGATGGCGACGACAGCGTGACGGAAGTAGAAGCGGCGGCGGCGGGCGCTCCGGTGTTCGTCGGAAGCGGCCTTCTCGTAATGCCGACCCAGGAAGCCGTTTCGCGAAACAGGAGGAGTATCCCGGAAGATCCCCTCGTTTACGACGCTGAAACCTACTCTTCCCACGAATTCTATCCGGCCTCACAGGCGGAGCTGAAGGGTCATGCCGATCTCGCGGGCAACCGGTTCGCCGTTCTCGAGGTCACCCCGTTTCAGTACGTTCCCGCTACCGGGGAGCTGTTCTTCACCCCGGAAATCCGTATCGCCCTGGAAACGGAACCCGTCGCGGAAACGGGCCTGATCAGGGAACCGGCGCCGCGGCTGTCCGATCGATCCAGAAGGATGTACCGCGGGTTCCTCGAGCAGAGGACCCTCAACCCGGAAGCTATCACGTTCTCCCGGGCGGGTGCGTCCCCCTCCCCCCTCCTTCCCGCCGGGAAGGTGGATGAGGTGATTATCACCAAGGAGAGCTGGGTCGACGATTTCCAGCCGATCGCCGACTGGCGCACGCGGACGGGAACCGCCGCCACCATAATCACGAAGGAATGGATTACGAGCAACTACTCCGGCTCGAACACGGAAGCCAAGATCAGAAATTTCGTAATCGATGCTTACGGCGAATGGGGGACGGTTTACATTCTTTTGGGCGGAGACTCGGGAACCATCGGATCGCCGAGTAAGAGAATCGGCGGGATCAATATTTACAGCGATTATTACTACTCCGATTTCGACGAGGACTGGGTCGCGGAAGTAGCCGTGGGCAGGGCGTCCGTCGACAACGAATCGCAGATCGACCTGTTCGTGAACAAAGTCCTGTTCTATGAGCAGACCCCCGAGGTCGGGGGCGGTTATCCGGCGAACGCCTTCTTTTTCGCTTTCGACCTCGACGGTCAGACCTTCGCCGAGATATCGAAAACCGGTATAGAGAACAGCTACGTGCCAGACCATATGCGACCGGTCGCCACCGAGTACGACAGCGAACCCGGCAGCCACAAGAACGACTCGATCAATTATCTCAACCAGGGATACAACCTTGTGAATCACGATGATCACGCCAATGCCACGAGTCTCGGCGTGGGAAGCGTCAACCACTGGAGCTATCTCTACAATTCGGACATGCGGAACCTGTCGAACGCGGGTAAGTTGAGCATATTCTACTCCCTCGGCTGCCACTCGAACGATTTCAAGAAGAGCGAAGGGATCGGCGAGGAGTTCATGAGGAACGACGGGGGCGGCGGCGTGGCATACATCGGGAACACCCACAACGGGATATACATCCCCGGAAGTTACAATACCCTGTCCTTCATGTATGACAAGGCGTTCTTCAAATCGCTTTTCACCGACAACATGTTCCATCTGGGAATGACCCTGCTGGATTCGAAAAACGACCATTACCCAGGTTCAGACACTTACAAGCAGGTCTGGTATGAAATCTGCGCGCTGGGCGACCCGGGCATGCCGATCTGGACCGATATCCCGATGGACGCCGACGTATCCGCGCCCCAGCAGATCAATCCCGGTTCTCACGATATGCTCGTAACGGTCGGGAGGGACGGCGAACCCTCCGAGGGGGCGACAGTCCTGGTTTCGGACGGCGCCGACCTGTATGAAACCGCGGTTACAGGGGAATACGGGACCGCGGTGGTCGATTTCGAGGCGGCTGGACCCGGAACCGTCGACTTCACGGTGGCCGCGCACGACTGCAACCTGTATGAAACTTCGATCCAGGTCGTGGAGGGCCCCGGGCTGTCCCTGACGATCACACCCGGAGCGACGGTCCTGTACACCGGGGAGACACTCGTTGTCGACATCGAAGTAACGAACGGCTCCGGAGGCGGTCTCAATTTCAACTACCGGGCGGACCTGACCAGCCTGCCTTCGGGAGAACCTTACTTCGGGAATCCCCTGGTGTCGACGGGTTCGATGTGGGTGGAGGCCGGCGGCACGGCATCCGGGAGCACGTTCCATCCTATTCCGGCTATGGCCCCTGAAGGAATATACCGTTATACATGCCTCATCGGTGATTTGCCGGGCGCCGTCTGGGACGAGTTCACCTTCGAATTCGAAGTCATCCGGCGATAGATTCATCGGTGAAATCGAAGTCGACAGGCGATAGACTTGCCGGTTCCGGGGGAACCTCCTTCCCCGCGGAATAGGCCGCCCGGGCGAAAAATCAGGAAACACCGCACCAAGAAAAAACCCGGTCGCTTGCGCGGCCGGGTTCCTTTATGTCTTTAAGCTGCTGGTCGGCTTTGCCGTCAACCCGCTAGTCGACCAGAAAATGTTTCGTGACCGAGCATCTCGCGACGCCGCCGGGTCGTTCCAGGACGACTTCATAGTAGAAAAGCTGGGTCGGCATGACAGCCGGCAGCTGGTGGGAGATGGTCGTGGAGATACTCGCACCCGGAGCCATCGTGAATGAGTAAGGTCCTGCGACCGGGTTGCCTGCGTAAGGCGAGCCGTTCTCGAAATAAAGGTTGGCGTACCCTGCCACGTCCTCCGCTTCAACCGAGAACGATTCCAGGGCCACGTCCGCATGGAGCGTTTCCCCCGGGTGGATGAACGAGTCGCGCAGGTCGAGGGTCAGCAAAATCCGCTGCCCGGCCGTGAATTCGTGGATCTGGTCGGGGGCGGCGAAGGGATGACGGGAGCCGTTGCCCCCGGTGTCGACGGCTTCGATGTAGTAGTAGATCGCGGTTCCGTCGGTCCGCTCCGGAAGCTGACCCGTGAAGGTGTCGTCCCCCGCGGGATCCATCGATGCGGCGGTGAAGGGGCCGCCGGGCGATTCCGCCCAGTAAGCCGTCACCGAAGCAAGTTGATTCGGCTGGGTGGCGCGGACTTCGGCGGTTACGGTATAATCACCACCCGGAGCCGGTGCTAGATCGAGGTAAGGTTCGTGCAGCAAAGTGACCAGGTTCATGTCCGGAACGCCCATGGTGATGCAGTGGATGGCGCCTCCCGACTGGATGATGTCGGCGCACGGGATCGGGTGAATCGTGTAACCCGGCAGGACCTCCTCGTAGATCCTGATTGCGACGTCATCCATATCGATGTTGTAGACGGGCAGCAGAACCACGTCGTTGACGATGAGCGAATTCGTGTATGACCTGACCACGTCAAACCATCCGTAAACGTCGGGCATCGGGATCCTTATTATATTGTAGGGTCTGCCGTAAGGACCCGTAAGCCCGGCGAGAAGCTCCCTGTTCGACTCGATTATCGCGTAGTCGTTGCCGCCGGGGTCGTCGTACTCCCCGAGCAGGATCGTATCCGGGGTCAGCAGCTTGAAATACATGTCGATATGCCCGGTGTATTCGACGTTCGTGCGCTCGAGCATGTGGAACGCGTCGTTCCCGGTATACTGTTCGAAGATTGTCGCGATCTCCCCGTACCCCTGCGAATTTTCATCATCCACCAGGGAAGAGGCGAAACAGGTTCCCATTCCGTCCACCGAGAAGTTGCCGCCGGCGTGCCTCAGCGATGTCGTGTAGCAGGGAAGCCCCCATAGCGCGGCGAGCTCCTGCGGGAAAGCGTCGTCGTAGGGCCTGGGGCGGTTGTAGGTGAAATCGGTGATTCCGAAGGATGTATCTTCCTTCTGCACCGTCCAGGGCCCGTAGTCGCGTATCCATACCGTGTTGGTGTATTCATTTATGAATTCGACATTATCGAGCGTCAGACCTGCGTTCAGGATGGCGTTCCGCACCGAATTTTCGCTCGTGGTGACGATGAAACAGGTCCCAACGTCCTGGACCGCGTCCACCATCGAAAGGTAGATATCCTCCCATCCGCCGAAATCCCACGTGAAGAGCGCCCCTTCCCTGGCCTCGAACTCCGAGGGGCAGCGAACCTGCTCCCCGGGGGGAGCTCCATCCATCGGGATTCGATAATCCCCGGCTGACGCGGCCTCCTCGGGAGTGGTCCAGATCGGCAGCTGGTCGGTTCCGGGGGGTGCTTCGCGGGTGCTCGAAACCTGGGGAGCCACGTCTGAGAAAACGGGCTGGGGAAGCACCACGGCGAGGGTGAAAACAAATGCGACGAAAATGACTCTCATATTCTCTATCCTCTTCGATCAGAACGGTTCGCCGGATACCCCGGCGGCGGACGACGCCGGTAAAATGGACCGACACGCCATCCGTCCGGTCCGCATCCATTTTCCGGATATACTGTAAATTATAACCCTCCTTCATTTCGGGAGCGAATAGAACCGGAATTGTCGGCGCCGGATGCGACTCATCCATTGATGCGGGTTCAGCTATCGTCCACTCGACAGAATGGCGCTCTCTTTCTGCTGGGAAGGGAGCGCTTTTCCGCCCTGAGGAGCACGCTGCGTCATCCGGGCGGAAAGGCGCTCCCTCCTCATCTCCCCGGCGACGGAACCTGGAAGAAAGCATCTGAAACTCTTATCCTCTTTTTTACCCGGTCTGACGTGCAGAAATATCATGTAACCAGGCCGGGTTCTGCATTCTGTCCGTGACTTTTCCCGCTCATCAATTTTCCTCACGTGGGGAATTATTATGTAAACCTGGCAACGACTACGCCGAGGAATCGACGGGTTTTTCGCCACGTGAAGAATTATTATGTAAACCTGGCAACGACTACGCCGAGGAATCGACGGGTTTTTCGCCACGTGAAGAATTATTATGTAAACCTGCAATAGCAGACAGCAGCTGATTGATCAAACTTTTCAGCCCGACCGCCGTGCACAGCTCCGTGCGGCCGGGCCGCCTTGCCTGAACAGCCCCATGCGGCAGGATTCTCTTCACTGCGAACATGAACCATGCGGCGGGGTCGTCATTACGGCAATCCTGAACCGGGCAGCGGCAGGAGCTCACGATAGATCGGGCTGAGCAGCATTTATCCGGTATTACCGGCTGTCGTCAGGCCTCCTTCACATACTCACCGTTTAATTTCCGCTGATCTTCCATCAGGGGAGGAATTCCGGTCCCCGGCTCTGTTGCGCACGAGCCTTTTCTGATCTAAACTCCCATGTCGTTGAAGTTCAATCCACTGAAAGGATGGTGAATCGTGGAGTGGAAAGGGGCGCTCATAGATGTCGAAGGTACGCTGATAGACGGGAAAAGCGGCGCGCCGGTGCCTGGGGCTGTCGAATGGTTCGCGGAAATACAAGATAAAGGGACACCTTATCTGATCGCCACAAATATAACGACTGAGCCACCTTCGGAGATTGCAGACAACCTTTCAGAACTCGGTTTCAGCCTGGAGCGGGGCTCGATACATTCGCCCCTCGGGATGCTCGAGGAGAAGGCGGACACCGCGGTCCTGGGCCGCACCCTGGTTTTCGGGCTTCCACGCCTGAAAAGGTTCCTGGTAGAGCTCGGAGTTGAGGTGGTCCGTGATGCGGATGCCGATACCGTCCTTTTCGGGTGGGATCCTTCGATCGATTTCAGGTCCCTCGCCGTCGCGGTCACGGCGGTTGCGGACCGGGGGGCTCGGCTGGTGGGGCTCCATGAGAACAGGCTGTTCCGCGATTCGTCGGGTTCGCTTTTTCCCGGGGTCGGGGCTTTTGTGCGGGCGCTGGAATACGCCACGGGAACCGCGGCGGAGATCTGGGGCAAGCCCGGGCGGGATTATTTTCTTCGCGCCCTCGAGAAGATCGGGCTCCCTCCCGGAGACGTCGTCATGATCGGCGATGACGCCCCGGGAGAGATCGCCGGAGCGAAACGGCTCGGCATGGGGGGGTGTTTCGTGCTTTCGGGGCAGTACAGGGATACCGCCGTCCTGGCCCGGATCAGCGATAAGGAACAGCCGGACCTGGTCCTTCCCGATATAACCCGCCTCAGGATGCGGAAGTAAACGATGAGTATCGTTCAAAAGGTACTGCGTGAGAGTTTTTCCGGGGGGGAAGCGACTTCCTTATAGCCTTTGTTTGGCGCAAAAAAAAGCAAAACACACCTGGAAATCAATAATTGAGCAGTCCCGTCGAAGCCGGGTTGAGTTCACTCCGGAGGAAACCGGTCATTTGTTCTTCTATTAATGTGGATACCTATTCAATGAACGCACCACATATTTTTCTGTTCAGGCTCCTGATTTCTTTTTCGTAATTCAGGAGCTTCTTGTGAAATCGTGTATATTGCCCATGCAACTTCAATATTATTCGGAGGTTCTCCTCCCGGCCCCTGTCACCGCGGAGTAGAAGAGGGAGCGCCTTTCCGCCAGACGGATATAGCGGAGTCATCCTGGGAGGGGTTCGGACAAGAGCATTTCAGGAACACGTGTTCCTTTCGAATCTTCCGAACCTGGAGCGAGTTTCAGCGCTTCCCGGAGCGAGGGTTAGCAGAGCCGGATGACGCAGCGTGCCCCGTCGGGCGGAAAGACGCTCCCGCACCGCCTGGTTCGTGCCTGTGTACATAATCGATGAGATTTCCGATATGCTTCAAGGCTACTGTTTTGCGACTTCGTGCATCGTGCCGCAGTGGGGGCAGCGGACCTCGGCGGCAGGGAAATCGGGCGGTATCTTCAGCTTCGCGCCGCAGCCGCACTCGATGAAGGAGTATTTATTCATGCGCCAGAGCATGTCGGATGTTTCGCGCCGGCGGGACGCGGCGGATTCTTTGACGTCTGGTTCTGTGGAAGCAGCCGCCTCCCCGGCGACGGCCCGCTGCGGCGCGGTCGGAGCGGGTTTCGAAACCGTCTCGTGCGCGAACGGCTGCACCCCTGCCCCGCCGCCCAGGAGCGGTCCGCTTTTGCCGGTCAGCCTGTTATAGTTCTGCTCATACTCGGCGAGAGAAAACCCGGCGCCCATTCCGCGGAGGATTCGGATCCTCTCTTCGGTCGCTGGATGGGTCGACATCAGGGAAGAGGCGCGGCGGCCCTTCGCCGCCTGGAGCGGATTTACGATGTACATAGGCGCGGTCGCCCTCGTGGCGGTTTTGAGCTTTTTGCCGCCGGAAGCTATCTTCTGGAGAGCCGAGGCGAGACCTTCCGGATAACGTGTATAAAGGGCTCCCGAAGCGTCAGCGAGATACTCCCGCTTCCTCGAAACCGCAAAATATATGATCTGGGCGATAAAAGGCGACAGGATAATGAGGATCAGGCTCACCGCCATCAGTATCAGCTGCGCCTGGCCGCCCCCTTCGCTCCGGGACGACCTGCTTCTCCTGCCGTACATCCCGCCCCAGAACATCCATTTCATACCGAAATCAGCCAGAAGCACGATAGCACCCAGCAGCACCCCGGTCATGGTCATGTAAAGGGTGTCACGGTTCTTGATGTGCCCGATCTCGTGGGCGATCACGCCCTGCAGCTCGTCCCTGTTCAAGCGCTCTAGAAGCCCGGTGGTGACGGCCACAGCAGCCCGGGAGGGGTCTCTGCCCGCAGCGAATGCGTTAGGCGCGGGATCGTCGATAATATGAACGGCCGGGAGGGTTTCCATGCCGGACGCGATGCACATCTCTTCCACAATATTGTAGAGGCGCGGATTGTCCTTTTTCTCGATCTTCCTGGCGCCGCTGAGCCCGAGAAGGATATCCCTGCCCCCGAACCACGCCGCCGAAGCCATCACAATCCATATGAGAAGCGCCGCCCCGAGTCCGAAGCCGCCTCCGCCCCGCCCTCCCATGATCTCGCCCATGGCGAAGCCGACGCCTGCCAGCAGGGCAGCCATCGCGAAAGCGAGGATGACGGACCTTCTTTTATTGCTTCTGATTTGTTCCCACACGATCAGAACTTCACTGTGGGTGCGTCACGTTCGCCGGGTTCGGATACTTCGAAAAACTCGGCGGCGGTGAAATTGAATATGGAGGCGATGATATTCGTGGGGATCACGCCGATCTTATTGTTGTAATTCATGACCGAATCGTTATAGAACTGGCGTGAGAAACTGACCTTGTTTTCCGTGGATGTCAGCTCTTCCTGAAGGGCGAGGAAGTTCTGGTTCGCTTTAAGGTCCGGGTAAGCCTCCGAAAGGGCGAACAGCCTTCCCAGGACAGCCTCCAGGCCTGATTCGGCGGCGGCGCGATTCTTGACGCCGCTTGCTTTCGCCGCCGCATTTCTGGCGGCTATGACCGCTTCGAGGGTTTCTTTCTCGTGGGCGGCGTACCCTTTCACCGTGGAAACGAGGTTCGGAATGAGATCATGCCGCCTCTTGAGCTGCACATCCACCTGGGCCCATGAGTTATCGACCTGGTTTTTCATCCGTATCAGGCTGTTGTATCCGCCCATGGCTAAGAATACCAGGATGGCCAGAAATATGAGAAAAACAATCAAGGTTATCATTAGGTTTCCTCCCCGAATACCTCTGCCAGATGGCTGAATACCTGGAGAGCGGCCGGTTCCGCGTCGGGAAATGAACCGCTGAGCAATGCGGCAAGCTCACCCTTGTCGAACCAGAGTCCGTCTCCGGAGCAATAATCTATCACTACCTCGTTCTGTTCTGTCATTTTCATTTTGCGGCGGCATACCGGGCATCGGCGTTTTTTCCCTCCGTCGCCGCCGGCGGAGTTGCTGCGGCCGGAAAAGAGTCCCGCCTCCAGGTCTCCTTTCCCGGCATTTTCCAGCAGGAGATCGAGTTCCCCGTCATCGAACCAGACGCCGCCGCAATTCTGGCAGCAGTCAAGCTCTATTTCGCTGAATTCCACTATGATCAAGGGATACGAGCAGGCCGGGCATTTCATCTATAAGCCTTCCTGTCTGAACAACTCGATTCAACTTTTTATTCTAACAGTTACTCGGCGCTCTCTCAACAATTTTAAATTCATGAGGATTCCATATTGGAGATTTGCCGGGATGCCGCCTTTTCTCCTGAATCGGAATCGTCTTCCGTTCAGCCGGCCGGTGCTATATACTTTGTTCAACTGCTGATCCTACGCGGCTTCTAATTTGCTGACTGTAATGAGCATCTATCGTGAATTTCGATAAAAACCCCGCAAAGTTTCTCAACCTGTGCGGGATTCTCTTCCTGTCGGGGGCTTCCGCCCTGGTGTGCGAGGTCATCTGGGGCCGGATGCTGGCTATTGTGCTCGGAGTCACGGTTTACGGCGCCACCATCGTTCTTGTCTCTTTCATGCTCGGGCTCGCGGCCGGGAGTTATGCGGGTGGAAAAATCGCAGACAGACTCCGCCGCCCCGGTGTCTTCCTCGCCCTGGGACAACTCTTCGTCTGCATATACGCCATAATCTCCCCTTTCCTCCTCTCGCTCCCACCGGGGTCAACACCTTTCGGATTTCTTCTGGCGGGTTTCCTGCTGCTTCCGCCGTCGTTTTTCTGGGGCGCTTCTCTTCCGATCGCGGGAGCTCTTTGCATCATTCCCGCGGATCGTTTCGCCGGCAGGCTCACCGGAATTCTGAATGCCGTAAATACGGCCGGAGGAGTATCCGGAGCGGCTGCCGCCGGATTCCTGCTCGGCCCGTTTCTGGGCCACGCAGCTTCTCTGCAGTTCGCCGCCGGGTTATCACTGACAGCTTCTCTTCTGGCCGCCGCCGGCGCATCAGGAAGAGTCCGGGCAGCTTCCGCGGCGGGATCTCCCGCGCCGAGCGGGCCGGCCGTCGCCGGATCCTCCCCCTCCCCTGTTTCTCCGCCATCACCCGGCACGCTCGGTTTCCGGAAGATTATCGCCGCGGGCCTCTTCTTCCTTAGCGGCTTCACCGCCCTGGGTTACGAGGTTCTGTGGACCAGGATGCTGGTGTTCTACATCCACAATTCTGTTTACGCCTTCAGCGCAATGCTTATCTGCGTCATCGCGGGTCTCGCCCTGGGAAGCGGTATCTTCGCGTTGTTCCCGGTGCGCTGGAACCCCGTGACGATACTTGTTTCGGGCCTTATCGGGACAGCCGCTTCGGTCGCCGTTTCGATACGGATGATGGAATTCCTGCCCGGACTATCCTCCGTATATTGCCGCCTTGCAGGCCCGGAAGGATGGTTGGGCGCCGTCGGGCTCGTACTGCTCCAGACCGCCGTTATCGAACTGATTCCCGTTACGTGCCTCGGACTGGTGTTCCCTTCCATCGCGGCAATCCTCTTCAGGGGCGGAGCACGAGCCGGAACAGGCCTCGGCTCCCTCCTCTTCGCCAATTCGCTGGGTTCCGCCGCGGGAGCCGCAGGTGTCGCTTTCCTGGTGATTCCCCTGCTCGGCCTCTGCGGTTCTTTCAAGCTGCTGATGCTAGTCAACCTGGCAACCGCATCACTGGCGTTTTTTCTGCTGCAGAAGCATGAATCCGGGGCGGCATTGCGAAAGTCGACCCTCCCCGGCCTCGCCGTCCTGCTCGTCGCTATCGGTGTTGTTTCACTGCCGGGTAACGTCTTCAGGAGCCGCACCGCTGAAACCTTCGGGAAGGTGCTTTATTACGACGAAGGCGTCACCGGCACGGTAATGGTAACCGAACGGAATAATAAAAGGTTTCTCCGGTTCGCCGACGGCAGGGGAACCGCATCCACGCTGACCGTCCAGGAAAACCGCCTCCTCGGTCACCTGCCAATGCTGATTTCACCCGGGGCGCAGGATATCTGCATCATCGGTTTCGGAGCAGGGAATACGGCGGCGGCGGTTGCGTGTCATCCAGTGAAGCACATAGACGCGGTGGATCTGGGGGCGGGAACTTTCGAGGCGGCACGATACTTTTCAACCAACGGCGGTATCGTCGACGATCCGCGGCTGTCCTCCCACGTGGAAGACGGCAGGACTTTTCTCGCGAACAGTAAGCGCAGTTACGATGTGATCATCATCGATCCTCCGGAGCTTCATTCCGCGGGCGTCGCTTACCTGTTCACGAAAGAATTCTACGAGCTGTGCCGCGAAAACCTCAACCCCGGCGGAATACTGGTCGAGTGGACCAACGTCATGGAACTCTCCACCAGGGAGCTCCGGATGATCGCCGCCACCGTCACATCGGTATTCCCCCATACTTCAGTCTGGCACAGCCCCAACCTCGCCGACTGGATCATGATCGCCGACCGGGACGGCGTCGCCCGCAGCTACGCCGAGTTCACCGGCGGTTACGCGCGCGAAAAGGTGCGAAACCATCTCACTGAGGTAAAACTCACAATCTCCGAAATGGCCACGGCTCTCCTCATGACCGAAGAAACACTGGCCGGCTTCGGCGCAGGGAGCCTGTTGAGCACCGATGATAAAACATGTTTCGATTATTTCACCCCGCGGCTTCCTCAGGCATGTTTCGGCATAGACAACAACAGCCAGATGTTTCGGATGAGAGATTTCATGACTGAATCCATGGGCGCTTCAAGCTGGCGTGCGGGTGTGATTCAGGCTGTGAAACTCGCTTCGGAACGGGATTCCTCACTTGACTTCTTCAGTGAATACTCGGCTCCGGAACCTGGCGGGAAGATCGAAGGAGCGCCGATGATAAGGCGAGTGACTGAAAGAAAAAGAGCTTATTACCGCGGTCTTTATCATGAATATACTTCATGAAGCCTGAATTTTACTCCAAATGGAAACTTATACGTCATCGACAGTTGTTCGAGGCGGGAAATTGACGCCATAGGTTTCCGCGCGGATCTTTCGTGAAAACGTCCGGCTTCCGTGCGGTTCTTTCGCAGGGCTGGCCCGTTCTTCACGAGAAGAAATATTATGTAAACCTGAAAATGACTGCACCAGGGAATCGGCGGGGGTTTCGCCACGTGAAGAAATATTATGTAAACCTGAAAATGACTGCACCAGGGAATCGGCGGGGGTTTCGCCACGTGAAGAAATATTATGTAAACCTGTACCGGCCGACGGAACAGCCCGGAAGAGCGGGATTGTCTTCACAAGAACAGGGTGATTCGGATCGGTACCTTCATCAAAAGATCCACAGCGTAAAAGCCCGAAAAAGTAATCCACTGGACAAAAATGCCCCCGCGGCGTATTTTGGCTCTTCCCCGGCTGCGTTTCGCTCGCCGCAATCGCCTGGTTATTCAACGGCTCCAAAGGGATTGTAATGCACGAACTACTGATTCCGAGCGGATTTATAATTTTCGGATTCATCCTGCTTTTTAAAAGCGCGGACCTGTTCATCGACGGTGCGGTGGGAGTCGCGGAATACTTCAACCTGCCGAAGATGCTGACAGGGATAGTGCTCGTTGCATTCGCCACAACCGCTCCGGAGTTCACCGTATCCCTGCTCGCGGCCTTGAAGGGGCTGCCGGAAATCGCCCTCGGTAATGCCGTCGGTTCCGTTATCTGCGATGACGCCGTGGCCATGGGGCTCGCTGCGCTCCTGGCCACGTCGCCGATCCTGATCGACAGGAAAATCCTTCGGACTTCGGGATTGTTTCTCCTATCCGTGGACTTTCTCGCTTTCTATTTCGCTTTCGACGGCACGGTCTCCCGCATCGAGGGGATGCTGATGCTGTCGGTCCTCGCCGGCTATTTTTTCGTTCTCTACCGCACATCGGGCCGTGAGAATCAAAACGGCGCCAAAGAAGGACATTCCCAGCCGTTCCCCCATGAAATCAGTGACCCGGACGCGAAACGGAAGCACCTCAAACGCCTGGGGCTGATCCTCGCGGTAGGTCTCGCCGGGATAATTGCGGCGAGCGAGATCCTGATACACGGCGCGACGACCATCTGCGACGCGCTGGGTATTCCCGAAGTCATAGTCGGCATGACCGTGGTGGCGATCGGGACCTCCCTCCCCGAAATCGCCACCTGTATAACTGCGGCTCTCAGGGGCGAAGGCGAACTCGCGGCCGGAGACATCATCGGCGCCGATATCCTGAACGTGCTCTGGATTATCGGAGCATCATCCGTCGCGAACCCGATTCACGTGGAGCAGCGGGTAATCTTCTTCGCCTTCCCTTACATGATCCTGGTGGTCGCATCGATGCTTGGGCTGATGTGGATGGGAAAGTGTCTAACGAAGCGGAACGGAATCTTCCTGTTTCTCTTGTATATCGTGTATATAGTCTGCAATATAATCCTGTTCTGATCCGCATGCGGTTTGCATGAATCATACCCTCTGATACCCCGAATCATTCAATTTCGAATACCGCACCAGATAAAACAACTTTTTTGTGCAAAGTGACTTGACTAAGGCAAGGTGTTAGTTTATTCTTTCATTGAATAGTTTCGGAGGTCTGGAATCAACTGCTTTTCTCGGCGAAGGTTTTATCGACCTCTGGTATTAAGGTTGATAAATCCGTTAAACAGCCGAGAAACAGATGAATTCTCGAATCGTTGGTCATCGCTGAAGATGCTCCGTGAACGGAGCAGCGAATAAACCGGTAAGGAATAAGAGGAGTAAGCGTGGGCGAGGCGTCACGGTCAAGGTTCGATTTTCCGGCTCTGATGTCGGGAATGACGCTTCCGGCAAGGAAGGGAATCCGGCTAATCCAGTCTGCCCGGGGAAGTATCCTTTCTATAACAATCCTTCTTCACCGGTGGAATCCAAGCTTGTTTTTAAGCACAAGAACGAAATCTTTCAGATTTCGGCAGCGGATTACCACCGGCAGCTTACCACTGTTACCTTCTCTTATAATCCTGCCTATAAACTGCTACGTATTTAGTAGCAAACAACCAGATTTTTCCTAACTCCCGGGCGGACTGGAGAGCTTCACCTTAAGGTGGAGCTCCGCCGGACCCTTCCCATCCCTCTCCTCACACTTATTAGTCGGCAAAAATTCCGATAGGTCAAATTCTGCGAGGGACTAATTTCTTTTTTTTGCGCAAACGGCAAAAAAAACCATCCTGCGCTCAATCCATCTTGATTCCGTTATCGAATTTCATATAAGCTCCGAATACGCTTGCGCGGCGCAATAAGGCTGCTCCCCGTAAGGCCAGGGTCAAACACCCGGATCCGGAGGTTGAAATGAATGTTGACTTTTCAGAAATGACCAGAGCGGTCATCGGCGGCAACAAGGAGGACGCCCGGGCTCTCGCCCAGGGAGCTATCTCGGAAGGTTTTTCCGCGGAAAAACTCCTCGACGAGGGATTCCTGCCCGGGATACAGGAACTCGGTAAACGGTTCGATGAGGGGGAGTTGTTTCTTCCTGAACTCGTGAGGGGCGCCGAGGCGATGAAAGCGGCGCTGGAGGTGTTGACGCCCAGGTTTTCAGGGGACAGAAGCCGGGACGGCGCGAGAAGCGGTCGGATACTCCTGGGAACGGTCGAGGGCGATATTCACGACATCGGCAAATCGATAGTGGCATCGGTGCTTACGGCGAACGGGTTCGAAGTGTTCGACCTGGGGGCCGATGTGCCGAACAGCACCTTTGCGGACAAGGTGGCCGAGCTCAAACCCGATATCGTCGGAATGTCTTCTCTCATAACGACAACGATGTATAACGCGGCTGCAGTAATGGAACTGCTGGAAGAGCGCGGTCTTCGCGATTCCGTCCGCGTGATCGTGGGCGGTGCGCCGGTCAGCCGGAAATGGTGCGACGAAATCGGGGCGGATGGGTTCGCTCCTTCCGCTTCGGCCGCCGTCGATGAAATCAGGAAGCTTCTGCAGTAAGAAAGCGACCGGTTCGTTCGAATCAAAGTTCAGGAGTAATTATGAGACCCAGTCTTTCCATACTAGAAGGAAACCTCGCGGAACGGATAATCGAGGAAGCATTCTCACTGCTCGGTTCCACGGGGGTGGAGGTTGAGCATGCCGAAGCGCTCGAGATCCTCCACGCTCACGGTGCCGGCATCGAAGGGAAGGTCGCCTTCATTCCCGAGCCGCTGATCAGCAGAAGCCTTCAAACGGTCCCGGAATCCTACAATCTGTATGACAGGTCCGGCGACACCGCATATCCGATCGGCGGAGACAATGTTTTTTTCGACCCCGGTTCTGCGGCGCTCTATATAGTCGAATCGGGCACCCGCACCGTGAGAAAGGGGCTTCTCGGCGATGTAGTCGATTTTGTGAAGCTCGTCGCCGGACTTCCCCACATCGCCCTGCAGAGCACGGGGGTGATTCCGTCGGATATTCCTGAAAACGCCGCCGATCAGATCAGGCTCTACATCGCGCTTCTGCTCTGCCGAAAACCGGTGATCACGGGAACCTTCACCCGCGGTAACTTCTTTTTCATGAAAGAGATGCTGGAAGCGGTGAGGGGATCCGAAAAAGCACTGCGGGAAAAACCTCTAGCCGTCTTCGACTGCTGTCCCTCCCAGCCGCTGAAGTGGAGCGACCTGACCTGCCATGACCTTATCGCCGCCGCCAGAGCGGGAATCCCCGCTGAATTGATCTCGATGCCTCTGGCCGGGGGCACCGCGCCCGTCACCCTGTCGGGGGCCCTTGTTCAGCATACCGCCGAAACTTTAAGCGGCGTCGTGATCCACCAGTGCACCGCACCCGGCGCTCCATTGATGTATGGGGGTTCGCCGGCCATCATGGACATGAGAAACGGTTCTTCGCCCATGGGAGCGATCGAGACCGTGATGATCGACACGGCATACACGGCCATTGGAAAACGGCTCGGCATGCCCACCCACTCCTATCTCGGCATGAGTGATTCGAAAACCGCGGATTACCAGTCGGGACTCGAGAGCGCCATCGGCGCCGTAATGGCCGGCCTGGCGGGTGTCAATATAGTTTCAGGTCTGGGCATGCTGAATTTCGAAAATTGCCAGAGCTTCGAAAAGCTCGTGATCGACAACGAGATAGCCGGCATGGTTAACCGGTTGCTTGAAGGCATCGTTCTCCGTGAGGAGCCGATTGCGGCGGAGCTGGAGGATTGTCACGCCGGCGTCAACTTCCTTTCGTCCGATCATACCTCGAGGTGGTTCCGCAAGGAACATTTCTTTCCGGGCCCGGTCATAGACAGGGGAAGCACCGAAGAATGGGAAGGCTCAGGGAAAAAAACCGCCGAGGAGAGAGCTTCCGTCATCGCGCGCCGGCATATAGAATCTTACGCTGAACCTCCACTTCCGGTAGAAACGGCCCGTGAGCTCGCGGGTATAACCCGCCGGGCGCTCGAGGCTCACGACATGCCGGAGCTTCCCGCCGGATTGCCGGAATAGCTCCCGAATTTCCAGGCATGAAAAAACGCCCCACCAGAGCAGGGGCGTTTTTTATTTCTCAGACTGGAAGCGGACTACCCGGCAGGTCAATCCGTAATCGTGAAATCGAAATCATCCTGAGCTATGATCGTACCCGGGTATGTTCCGACTTTGGCCGTGTAGTTGTATGTACCGTTGGGCACCGTGCCGGAGATGTCATGGTACGTCGAATATGAGAACGTTTCATAAGCCCCCAGGCTCAACGAAGCGGGACCCAGCATCGGGTTGCCCGCGTACGGTTCGCCGCCGGGCAGATAAACCTCGGTCCAGCCGTTGAAGCTTACCGAACCGCCGGTCAGGTTTTCGATGAAGATGTCGAATTCGAGACGTCCCGGTTTGACGATAACGGTTGATACAGGCGTCAGTGTAATCGACAGGGAAGGACCTCCGCCCGGGCCTACCGTGACGGTGCCCTGGTAGGGTTTGTAGTTGTATTTCGTCACCGTGAGGGTCATCTGGCCCTCGGCCGGGGATATGGCCAGCGTAACGTTTCCGGAGCTGTTCGTGTAGCCTCTGCTGAACACGTTACCCTGCTGATAGGCGCATACGTAGGCATTCGAGACATTCGAACCGCCCTTTTTGACATTGACCTGGTATGACTGGTATCCGCCCTCTATCTGGCTGTCGTGGGTTACGGTGAAGGTTGACGGATTGTCTGTCCAGAGCGGCGTCTCCGGTTCGCCCATCAGGTTGAGCTCCCACCAGATATACTTGTTGGTGGTGGTGGAAGGATAGTAGTCATTTTTCGAGTCGCAGTGAGCTTCACCGACGCTGGTGTGCCCCTGGACGAAAAAGGAATGCCAGAAAGCCCTGTCGTACTTGGCCGACAGAGAATTCCAGGTATCACCCACGAAATACCATCCCAGCCTGGTGTTGCCGATGAAAGCGAGGCCGCCGCCGTCCGGATTCATGACGATCCCCTCGCCGATGCAGTCGTCTGTATCATAATAGAGCGCCAGGCAGCCGGTGCTCACGAAAGTGAAAATCTTGTCGCCGTTCGTCAGTGCCAGCATTTCCGGGATGTTCAGGTTCCACCCGTGATTTACAAGCCCGGTGCCGAGAGAGACAATATTGGAATGATCCGAATGATTCACAAGGTTCGGACCCGCCTGGAGGTAAGCCAGGGCATTGTCATGATGGTTTCCCGAATGTGAATCGTACACCGTATCGATCGGTTTCAGGCTCGATGGGACATACTCATTGTTGATCCTCTTTTTCAGATCTTCGTCTTCGGTCCAGTTATCGAGATCGAAGCCCATGAAGAATACTTCCTTGCCGAAATTGGTCATGGGAGGATTTTTTTCGTAACCCAGCACTTTCGAGAGGAAGGTGGCGAGCTGTTCGTGGTCGTCCACGGGTGCGCGGCCGACGTACACCTCGTATTTCCAGTCGTCATCGAAGTCGCCGTAATATACGTCCGAGGGTATCGAATCGCCGCTGTAGGTCCGGTATTTCGGCTCGATCAGCTCGCAATCGCCGCCGACCAGGAGCCAGGTGGTTCCCCACTGGTTGTGGGCGTCCCGGGTGAAGCTCCTGATTTCATCCGGTTCCGCCCCCCCGTAATTGCTGTTTATCCATTCGATGGTGACCACGGTGTCGGTTACACCTTTCTCGTAGTGCCACTGCACGAGCTCCTGATATCCGCTCACCATGGCGCTCGTGGCGATTATTACATGCTCGTAGTTGCCGGCGGGAAGATCGATATCGCCGTTGCCCCCGGCGTATATACCTCCTTCCTCGACAAGGACGGCATCAGGATTCACCACCGATTCCACGAGGGATGATTCGAAAAGCCTGCGGCTCCGCTCCGAAAAATTCGGCGACGGCAGCTGTTCCCCGGTATCGTGCCACTCGATGGTGTATTCAACTTCCTCGAGTATCGACAAAAGGCCCGATGCAGGCTCATACCTGAGCGGTGAAAACTCCAGAATCACGACTTGCTGGCCGGCCAGGTCGTAAGTGCCGGAAAACTTCAATGTTTCTTCAGGAAACACAGGGAGTGTGAAGCCCCGCCCTTTTACCGGTCGCACCATCTCCGACAGAGGGTCGCTCCTGACGAGGGGTATGGAAACAGGGAGAACATGGTAAACGCCCTCCAGGTCGATCTCTTCGATGATGGTGGACTGCAGGTCGAAATCGTTCGCGCCGTCCGGGACGGCCACGTTCAGCGTGATGTGCGGGAGCATAGGATCTCCCGGCAGTCCGTCGCTCCAGGAGCTCGGGAAGTGCGGGATGACGCCGTCTTCCGTCTCCGTGAAGGCGAGATCCGACGGATCCACTTCGATCGTTCCGGTATATTGCCCGGCAATCGCCGTTGCAGCCATCGCCGTTAGAAAAAACAGCGCTGCGAGAATCTGGAATTTCTGCCCTGAACTCATGATGATGATCTCCTCTGAAAGAAAATAATTTCTTTGTTTACATCTCGAATAATCGCCTTGTCTATCTGCCCTCTGGTCAGGACGGCATTCATTGAAGCGATCTTTCCGAAACCAAAGTGAAATCTTAAACCCGTTCCGGCGGAAAGGCAAAAAAAAGTCCGCTTCCGGAGAAGCGGGTGATTACGCTGTTTGATCCGGCATAGCACCCGGTCCGCCCGGAGAGGCGGATGGAAGCCGGAACACCCTAACCGTCGTTCAAACAGTAGAAGGCCGGTGACCACCGGCCGGAGCCTTGCTATCAGGTGAATGAACCGGGATTGCATGCCCCGTCTGAACGGAAATCCTCGGAAGAACCTGCGCCCCCCGAGAAGAGTGAAAACAGCCTGGTCACTTTCGGGCTGTCACAGGATGGGCATTTCACACCCTCGGTTTTCCAGCTTTCGCGAACCAGCGTCTCGAACCTGGAATCGCAATCGGTGCATTTGAATTCATAAAGCGGCATTTCAGCCCTCCTTGTTTTCTTCATTCATAGACAGTAACCGGTAACAACCTGTGTTACGGTCGATATTATACAATCGAACCTCTAACCGGTTCATTTTTTCATTGCGGGAGTTTCATTCCGGCGACGGCCGGAGCAGACAGGGCAATCCGCGCTGCGCTCTACGTCGAGTGTGGCGAAAGAGAGGGTCCACAGATCGAATGATACGAGGGTGCCGGGTTTGGGCTCGCCAGCCGGAACCGACCGGGAGCCGGCCAGGAGATGCATCGCCACAGCCGCTTCGATTGAGCCGGCAACGGCGACGGCGGACCCGATGACGCCGGCGTTTTCGGCTGTCAGCACCGCCTCGGGCGGGGGCGGCGTCGGGAACAGACATCTGAAACACGGACCTTCGCCCGGCAGTACCAGCATCGACATACCCGTGGCTGCGGCAACGCCCGCGTATACCCAGGGAATTCCCATGGATATTGACTTTTCATTGAGGATATAGCGGGTATCGAGGTTGTCCGTTCCATCGAGTATGATATCCGCCCCATCAAGAATACGGTCGGCATTCGAGTCGTCCAGGCGCTCGATTACGGGAGTCAGCCTGGTATGACTCGAGATGCTCTCGAGCCGACGGACGGCAGCCTCGGCTTTGGGCCTGGATTCGATCGAATCATTTTCATCGTAAAGAAACTGCCTCGGCAGGTTATGGACATGGACCACGTCCGGGTCAACCAGTACTATCTCTCCCACGCCGCCCCTTACCAGGATCTCCGCCACTACGCTTCCGAGAGCTCCGCAACCTACGAGAACGGCCGAAACCTTTTGAAGCCGTTCGACGGACCCCTCGCCCAGACCCGTAAACCTGGTCTGACGGGAAAACCGATCGTATAATTCATGGTTTTCAAACACTATTCGAATTTCCTCATTTTCAGAAAGCGATGTTCCACCCGGTTACATCCGGCTGACCGGTGCCGGGATCCGGACAGGGAAGAGTGATTTCATCGGAATGCCCCGTCGCCTCCTCAATTGACACTGTGATCTCAACCTCCCGCGCCGCCTTCGAATATTTTCTGAAAATCGCATTGAAAAAATCGTGATCGCCGCCGGCGGCGTCTCCCGCCGCGATCAGAACGGGACCGGGAAACGAAACCGGCCGGATCCGGCGGTAAGGTCCGCGAGCGGTCGAGAACCAGCGTTCAAGCCGCAGGTTTTCTGCGTGGTTCCTGCCTGCGGCAATCTTCAATCCGTCTCTGGGCCGCAGGTGCCGTCCCATCCTGAGAAGCGCGAGATCGGCGAGAGAAATCGACTCCTGGCGGTCGAACAGATCGGACAAACGGGCGGAGAACACATTTTCGGTGAGGAGACATCCCCCGGCCGGAGACGAATAATCATCGCTCGACAGCCCGGATTTCACGGCCAGTTCGAGCTGCTCGCGGCGGGAACGTCCCGATATGCCGTGAAGCCGCTCCCTGTCCACGAGCCCGTCACGCTCAGGGATTGTCGGAGGCAGGTGCTTTGCCGACAGCGGCCGCAGGAGCCGGCCCTGAAGACCCGATTCCTTTTCGATAAGCGTCAGCGCTCTCAAATGCTGCGACATCGGCCGCTGGCCTAGGACTTCACCGGTGGCCAGGAAATCAGCGCCGATTTCCGTTAATAGCCGAGCAGCCCGTTTCAGCATGAATATTTTGCAGTCGATGCACGGGTTGAGATTCCTGCCTCTCCCGAATTCGGGGCGGCGAACCATCTCGTAAAAATCGAGACCGAGGTGGCGGGTGACAATCTCGATCCCGAGCAGCCCGGCCTGCCGCCGGGGACGGTATGTTCCGCCGGGGGGAACGGAGATGCACCGGGTAACGAAACTCAGCCCGGTGACCCTGATTCCCTGATCGCACAGGACCTTCGCGGCGAGTACGCTGTCCAGCCCGCCGGACATCAGCACAATCGCATGGGCGGTTTTTCCGGACTCGGAGGACATTTCGTTAACCGATCTCAACCATTCTCTGAACGGCGCTGAGGGCGAGTTCACGGATTTCGGGCTCTATGGAGATGACATGTTTATTCAAGTGAAGCGCATCGCGAACATCCTCGAGCTGGATGGCTTTCATGTTCGGGCACACCGCCTGCTCGCTGAGAAGGATGAACCGCTTGCCGGGGTTCTCGACTTCCATGCGGTGGATGATTCCCATTTCGGTTCCGATGATCACCGTATCCGCCGTTGTTTCGGAAACATACCGTAACATGCCCCCTGTCGAGAGGGCATCATCGGCCGCAGCGATCACGTCCTCCCGGCATTCCGGATGAACGATGACCGGCGCTTCCGGGAATTCTTCCTTTTTCCTCACGACATCATCGAGAAGGATTCTTGCATGGGTGGGGCAGAACCCGTCCCAGCAGGTGACTTTTCTTCCGGTCTGCTTCGCCACGTACGAGCCGAGATATTTATCGGGAACGAAGAGAACTTCTTCGGCGTTCAGCCGCTCTACCACCTTGGTCGCGTTCGCCGAAGTGCAGCAGATATCGGATATCGCCTTCACGGCTGCGGTGGAGTTGACATAGGTGACCACCGGGGCGCCGGGATGCTCCGATTTGAACTGCCTGAGCTGCTCCGGCGTTATCATGTCGGCCATCGGGCAACCCGCTTCGAGCCTCGGAAGCAGCACCGTTTTCCGGGGAGAAAGAATCGCCGCGGTCTCCGCCATGAAATGAACACCGCAGAAAACAATCATTTTTGCATCGGTTGCGGCGGCTGTCCGGCTCAGCTCGAGCGAATCTCCGAGAAAATCGGCGATATCCTGGATCTCGCCGAGCTGGTAGTTATGCGCAAGAATAATCGCGTCATGCTCTTTTTTCAGCCGGTTGATTTCCGCGATGAGTCCTTCTTTTGCGGGATTACCAGTCATGATGGTTCCTCTCCTTCAAGTGATCGATTCTCGGGTGCCGATCCTCCGATTCGATCGTGCCGCCCTGCCCGTCCGCATCAACGGCCAGCCGCCGCGGGATGTTCTAGGGGTTGATGATTATCCTGGCATCCGCGACTTTGCATCCCTGCCCCTCCTCGTACACTATCACCGGATTCATGTCCAGTTCCTCGATTTCAGGGAAATCGATAACAAACTGTGAGACCCTCTGAAGTATATCCTCTATGGCGGCGATATCCCTCGGCGCGCTGCCCCGGAACGACTCGAGCAGTTTATACGCCCTGATCTGCGACACCATGTTCTTCGCCGAAAGTTTCCGGAGCGGGGCGAGTCTGAAGGTGACGTCACGGAGAGCCTCGACCATGGAACCGCCCAGCCCGAACATGATAACGGGACCGAACTTCTCGTCGCGGTTCATGCCGATTATGATCTCCTGGCCCGGGGGCGCCATTTTCTGAACATTGTATCCCCATAGATCCGCTTGTGGAGCTTTGCGCTGGATTTCCTTTTTCATCCCTATGAAAGCATCGAGCAGGTCGCCGTGACTCTTGATCCCCACCTTCACGCCGCCGACGTCGAGCTTGTGCACGATATCCGGCGACACCACCTTCAGCACCACGGGGTAGCCGATATCTTCAGCCGCTTCGAGAGCTTCTTCCACGTTCTTTACAAGCTTGAAAGGCAGTATCGGAAGGCCGTAAGCCTCGAGGATTCTTACGGACTCGACCTCTGGAACGTGAGAGAGTTTCTTTTTTCTCATCTCCGCCAGAACTGAGGCAACCCGCTCCTTGTCGACTTCGGGGAATTCAACCACCTCGGTCTGGGGACGTTCCCTCCAGTTGACATACATGTGCATGGCGGCCAGTGACATGGCGGCCGATTCGGGAAAGAAATAGTGCGGTATTCCTTTCTCTTCCAGCACCTTCACTCCAGCCGAAACATCCTCGACGCCCATGAATGTGGCAAGGATCGGCTTATCGGTCTCGGCGCTCGCCTTTACCAGCTCATGGGCGATGTTCTCGGCGTCGGTCATCTGCTGCGGCGTGAGAATCGTGATTATGCTGTGGACGTTGTCATCGGTGGCAACGGCCTTGAGAGCGATTCTGTACCTGTCGCTCCGGGCGTCCCCGATTACATCCACCGGATTGTGGAAATTCGATGTGGGAGGCAGATGTTCCTTCAGCTTTGTCACGGTTTTATCGGAGAGAGTGGCGAGATCGAGTCCCGACCGGATACATGAATCGGTGGCGATGATGCCCGGACCGCCGGCGTTGGTCACTATCGCCACGTTCTTACCCCTGGGAAGCGGTTGCTGTGCGAAGGCGATGGCGAAATCGAAAAGTTCCTCGATACGGTTCACCCGGATGATCCCCGCCTGATCGAATATGGCGTCGTAGACCTTATCGGACCCGGCGAGAGAACCGGTATGAGAGGATGCGGCTTTCGCTCCCTTAGCGGTGGTTCCGGACTTGATCGCGATGATCGGTGTTCTCTGTTCCGATGTTTCCCGCGCGATCCTGATGAATTCCCATCCGTCCGTGATATCCTCGAGGTACAGGAGTATCACCTCGGTCTTGGGATCGTCGCGAAGGTAGCGGATCAGGTCGATCTCGTTGACGTCGGCCTTGTTGCCGATGCTTATGAACTTCGAGAATCCGAAGCCGTTGCTTCTGGCGAAATCGAGGACCGCCGTGCAGAGCGCGCCGCTCTGCGAGATGAAGGCGATGTTCCCTTCCCTGGGCATCTGGGTTGCGAATGACGCGTTCAACATCGTATCCGGATCGGTGTTGATGACCCCGAGGCAATTCGGTCCAACCATCCGGATACCGGCCTTCTTCACCATCGCTTTGATCTCGTCTTCGAGGTGTGCTCCTTCGCCTCCCACCTCCTTGAAACCGGCGGTGATGATGACGGCGCCCTTGACGCCCTTGTCGATTGCGTCGCTGAGTACCTGTTTTGTGATCGCGGGGCTTACGATAAGGATTACCAGGTCGAAACTGTCGGGTATATCTTTGACGGTCGGGTATGCCTTGACCCCGGAGATGCTCTTCGCTTTCGGGTTCACGGGATAAAGCACGCCGCGGAAACCGCTGAAGAGCAGGTTTTTGAAAATGCTGTCTCCCACGCTGCCGGGACGCTCGGAAGCGCCTACCACGGCGATCGAACTGGGTGAAAAAATCGGCTCGCAGCCGCTCATCTCAGATCTCCTCTTAAAGAACCTGCTGCGGACACACCAGGTTGTTCAACGTTTTATCTCACTCGCTGGCGACGCGGTGAAGCTTGCTTTTCGCTAATCGTCCTGCAGGAGGACGAAACAGGCGATTATGTTTCAGAGATCCCTTCAAGTCAATAAAAAGAGAGTTTCATGCATTCTGCGTTGCGAGTGTTTTTTCGGGGGCTTTATCCAAGGAGTCGTCACTTTCCCGGGTATTGCTGCTTATTCGACGAGAGCACCATGGACCTTGCTGTTGGCAATACTGG
>CAYMWF010000043.1:0-24151 GCA_964394085.1 uncultured Gemmatimonadota bacterium
GCTTTTTTTGCCAATATAACCGCTTATGAGTTTTGACCCAGTCTCACGTGAAGAATGTGCACCTATTGAACAATTTGTGGAACAACTCGGCGCTGCAGACAAACCCGGGCCCGGCGCAACCCCTTGTAAAACAAGCGGCTCCTGCAGTTTGATTTTCTCCACGTGGGGAAAGTTCAAAACCTGAACAGTTCTCGATGCTGAATTTTGATGCTATATAGATGGCAGCCTTTCCGGGAACGGGCATGCCTGCGGAAGCGGGTAAACCCGCCTGAACCGGTCGTCTTCGCTTTTTCCCGCCCGGATTCCGTCCAGAACCCCGACATGATTGCGATGTCTGGTACTTCAATACCCCTTTATTCTACGGGCCGCCGCTCTGAACGATCACAGACACATGCCGTTTTCATGACCGGAAAAGCACCGGGCACACGAAAGCGGGTCAACTCCGGCGGATTGTAATGCTAAGAAAATGTTTGATATCACCGGCGGTTGCAATCGATCGGTTCCCGTGTTTTACTTCGTGGAAGGCTGAAGAAGCGGCGATCGGATTCACCGGTTGCGATAATCGGCGAACGGGAGAAAATCGATGGGTCATATAGCAGCGAAGAAACCTTACCTTGATCTTCAGAAAAGGCTCGACAAGATGCCTATCGGGGCACCGAGCCACAAGGCGCTTTTCGAGATACTGGAGCAGCTCTTCACCTCGGAAGAATGCCGCATCGCCACGGCGATGCCCATCAGGCTCACTCCGGCCGATAAAATCGCGAAAATCGCCGGTATGGATGAATCCCGGGTTGAGACCCTGTTGTCCGATATGGTCGAAAAAGGGCTCGCGGCTGATTTTCCCCGCAAGGACGGGCGGATTTTCTACTACCTGAACCCGACCGTAATAGGCTTTTTCGAGTTCACCATGATGCGTGTGCGGAACAACGTGGACCAGAAAAAAATCGCGAGCCTCATGTGGGAATACCTGGTCGAGGATCCGGAGCTTTCATTCATGAAGATGATGTCGGCGGGCGATACCTTCATAGCCCGGCCGATGGTGCACGAGGACACGCTCAAGCCCGAAGTCTACACTGAAGTCCTCGATTACGAGAAGGCTTCCGAAACCATCAGGAACGCCGGTTCATGGGCCATGGGTTTATGCCATTGCCGCCATGTCAAGCTGCACCTCGACAAGCCGTGCGACTACCCGATCGACCACTGCCTGAGCCTCGGCCTGGGCGCGGAGTACCTTATAAGGTCGAATATCGCGAAAAGAATCAGCAGGGAAGAAGCCCTCGACGTGCTGGATCACGCCAGGGAGCACGGCCTGGTCCAGATGGCGGACAATGTCAAAGAGATGCAGACCTTCATCTGCAACTGCTGCAAGTGCTGCTGCGAAATAATGGAAGGTTTCAGGACGATTCCCGAGAATACGAAGGTCGTCTCTTCAAACTACATCGCGAAAATAGACGATTTGACCTGCAACGGGTGCGGAAAATGCGCGAAAGCCTGCCCGGTGAATATCATCGACATGGTAAAATCCACCCCCACTCCCGCGGTTCCCAAGCGAAAGAAGGAAGCGGTGGTGAACTCCGAGCTGTGCCTCGGCTGCGGGGTCTGCAGGCGCACCTGCGAATTCGACGCCCTGACAATCGAACGGATCCCGGTGAGAGTGCATACGCCCGACGGCCTGATGGAAAAACTCCTCCGCCAGGCCATCGAAAGGGGCAAACTCCAGAACATCCTCTTCGACGACGTATCGAAAGTAACCCACAGAACCCTGCAATCCCTCTTTTCGGTAATCGTGAGCCTGCCCCCGGCGAAACAGATCCTCGCCCGCGAGCAGGTCAAGTCGCGATTCGTCGATCTCGTTATCTCGGGCATCCGCGCGAGCGGTGTCAAGGGCACGCCCTGAAATTAAATTAAGCTCGAACATTCGGTTAGGGGAATCGCCTCGACTCTTTCATGCAGCCGGTATCTTTCGCTGCCCGGATAAACGATATAAATTTTGTCCAGATGCAGATCTGACAGGGCACAGTGAATCGACCTGGTCAAACCGGGAGCATCGGCGCATTTAAATTCGAATCCCCATCTTTCCTTCCCTCGGAACATCAGAAGATCCAGTTCAGCGCCCCCTTGCGTACGCCAAAAGTAGGCATTTTTTCCTCCGAACCTTGCAAGAATCTGTTCGACGGCGAACCCCTCCCATGATGCCCCGTATCGGGGGTGTGAACGAAGAGCCGCCATGTCGTCGATGCCTAGAAGCGTATGCATGAGACCGCTGTCCCGAATATAAACTTTTGGCGATTTAATCTGCCTTTTTCTGAGATTCTCGAACCAGGGAGGAAGCACGCGCAGGACAAAACCACCCGAAAGGATATCGCGATACTGAAGCGCCGTTTTGTGTGAAACCCCCATCGAACGCGCCAATTCCGAGGCATTCCATATCTGTCCGTGATAATGCGCCAGCATCGTCCAGAAACGGCGAAGAGCTTCAGGCGGAACCCTGAGCCCGAGTAAAGGGATATCCCTCTCGAGGAATGTCGAGATAAATGCTTCTCTCCACCGGTTGCTCGCATTTTCAGACGACGCAAGCCACGATCTCGGAAAACCTCCACGAACCCACAGAGAATTCTGCGCATCCTCAGGCAACTCGTTCATCGTAAAACCCGATACATTTATAAAAGAAGCGCGACCTGCCAGAGATTCCGAAACACCCCGGACCAGAGCGGGCGATGCACTTCCAAGAACAAGAAAACGGGCGGGTTGATCGGCACGATCAGCAAGCGGACGCAAGGTTTCAAACAAGTAAGGCAGGCGTTGTATTTCATCAATTACAATCAATCCACGTAACCGCTCTAGTGTTATTTCCGGTGTTTCAAGTGCCGCTCTAGATGTCGCGCGTTCGAGATCGAATGAATTGATCTCTACTCCCGTGCGATTTTTCATTATTTCAGATACAATCCCGGCCAAGGTCGTTTTACCGACCTGTCGGGCCCCCAGCAACACGGTTACCGGAGCCTCTTTCAATGACCTAAGAACCAGGTTCGTCAGGTGCGAGCGCGGGATCAATTCGGATTGATTTTGTTGCATATTGGGAATATGCCTCCCAATTTACCTGCTTGTCAAGAAAAAACCACTATCACCAAGTTGAAGTCCTCCCCATATTAGTTCAAAGCATCCTGATCGATCCGGTTTGGGCAGGGAGATTCCGGCTGTCGCCCCGTTCTTGACCGGCGGGAGCATCGGCTGGTAGAATGCCGGCGGCCCGGAAGTGCGGACCGGCCGGATGCCGGCCTCTAACGGGAGAACGCGGGGAAGTATGAATATACTGATCGTAGGCGCCGGGGTGGTCGGAACCTCCCTTGCCGAGCAGCTTTCCACGGAAGGTCACAATATCCTGGTAATGGACCAGGACGCCGGACGCGTCGCGGAGATACAGGAAAAGTTCGACGTCCTCGCCGTCCACGGCCATGCCGGGCTGTCGGCCGATCTCGCGAAGTCGGGCATACGGGACGCGGACATGGTGATTGCGGTCACCGACGTTGACGAGGTGAATCTCGTCGTAGGAATGTTTGCGAAACGATACGGCGTGAACCGCTGCCTGATACGAATCCGCGACCAGGAATTTCTCGAGCGAACGGGCAACTCCTTTTTCGAGACCCTTGGAATCGACCAGGTAATCAACCCCGATCCGATAATCGCCGGGATGCTCGAACGGACGGTCGATATACCCGGAGCGATCAGCGTCTCCACGCTGGTCGGCGGCCGGGTGCTCATGCTCGGCTTCGAAATCACCGAGGGTTCGACCATAGCCGGCCGGACGCTTGCCGAACTCCGCCGCGAGCCGGGGCTCGAGTCTTTTCTCGTTCTGTGCCAGATCAGGGACGAAACGACTATAGTGCCGTCGGGAGATGAAAAAATGCTCCCGGGAGACCGTGTGTACCTGCTCGTCCCCTCGGATACCGCCCATAATCTTCCGGCCCTGATACAGCCCGACCTCAAACCGGTGAACAGCGTCATCATTTCCGGTGCAAGCAGGATAGGGATCCTGCTGGCCATAGCCCTCGAAAACAAGATACCGCGCGTTACCATGATCGAGTCGAATCCGGCGGCTGCGGCCGCCGCGGCGGATAAACTCGGCAAAACCACCATACTCCAGGGTGAAGAAACGGACCTGGACGTGCTGTTCGAGGCCGGGCTTGATAAGGCGGATGTCTTTTTAGCCGTCTCGGAAGACGAACAGAAGAACATGCTCGCTTCTCTGGTCGCCAAGCGGCACGGCTCTCCAAGAGCGGTGCTGCTGGTCAATCAGCCGCAATACATTTCTGTAATGAACAGCCTCGGCGTCGTTTACGTGCTGAATCCCCGGCTGGTCACCGTCGGGGAGATATTGATCCACGTCCGCAAGGGCATGGTCCTCTCCGTGACGCGGCTCCCCGAGGGAGAAGGCGAAATCATCGTTTTCGAAGCTCGTGAGGGTTGCCCGGCGGTAAAGAGCTCCCTCGCCGAGCTGAAATTCCCGAAAGGTGCGCTCGTAGGAGCCCTGATCCGCGAGGGGGACGTGATAATCCCGACGGGCGACACCATGATCCGGCCCGGTGAAACCGTAATAGTCTTCTCGATTCCCGAAGCCATCACAAAAATCGAAAAGTATTTCACTTCCAAGAAATGGCTTAGAAAGTGAATTCGAATACCGTCCTGTTCGTCCTCGGTAATTTCCTGCTCATCATGGCGGTATGTCTGACCGCTCCTCTCTGCCTGAGCCTGGCGCACGACTGGCGGTTCCCTCCTGAAGCAGGCGGCCACCCTGAGCTCATCCCGTTCCTGGTGCCGATACTGATCGCTTTCTGCGCCGGCATATCGCTGCGCCTCCTGTTCAAGAGAAAAACCGGCGACGTCGGAAGGCGGGAAGGTTTCGTGGTCGTCACTTTTTCGTGGCTGACCGCGGTGATTCTCGGGATGATTCCTTTCCTCCTGTCGGGAACCTGCGACACCGTAAGCGACGCTTTCTTCGAAACCATGAGCGGCTTCACAACCACGGGCGCCACCATCTTCCCCGCGGTGGAGGTGATTCCTTACGGCCTGCAGTTCTGGCGGCACATGACCCAGTGGCTGGGCGGCATGGGCATCGTGGTGTTGAGCGTCGCACTGATGCCGCTCCTCGGCGTCGGCGGCTTCAGGATGCTGAAGGCCGAAACCCCGGGAGGAGTGATCTTCGAGCGCGACCGGGCCAGGATAACCGACTCGGCGAAGGACCTCTGGAAACTCTACCTCCTGATATCGGGAGCCGAAGTGGTTCTGCTCGCACTGTCCGGCACCTCCATCTACGATGCCTTCTGCCACACCTTCACCACCATGTCCACGGGCGGATTCTCTCCCCACAGCGAATCGATCGCCTTCTTCACGAGCCCGATCACCCAGTGGGTGATCATACTGTTCATGTTCACTGCCGGTATCAGCTTCTCCCTGCACGCCCAGGTCCTGAGGGGACGGATACGGGCCGCCTTCGAAAATGCCGAGTTCCGCTTCTACCTGGCTATCATCGCTGTCTGCGCAATCGTCGGATTCACGATCATACCGGGAAACGGCGCCGGTCTGGAGCAGCGCATCAGGGAGGTGACGTTCCAGGTGGTTTCGATTGGCACCACCACCGGTTACGCCACGGTGGACTTCGATGCATGGCCGCAGATGATGCGCCTGGTCATGGTGATGCTCATGTTCATCGGCGGATGCATGGGCTCCACGGGCGGCGGGATGAAGGTGGCCAGGGTTCTCGTATACGGCAAGGCGTTCACCAGGGAGCTCCACAAGCTGCTCTACCCGCATGCCGTGAAAAAAATCAGAATCGGCAACCGCAAGCTGGACGACGGCATCGCGTTGAATATCCTCGCGTTCGGCTCCCTGTTCGTGGCCGCTTTCATCGTCGGTTCGCTGACCATGGCCGCCTTCGGATATGATCTCGTGACTTCCATGTCGGCGTCCATCGCCGCCCTCGGCAACATCGGCCCCGGGCTCGGCGCTATCGGCCCGACCCGCAACTGGGCCCACCTGCCCGACGCGGCGAAATGGGTCATGAGCTTCCTGATGCTCATCGGCAGGCTCGAACTCTACTCCGTGCTGATTCTATTCACTCCCTGGGTATGGAAACGGTAGCATAGAAATCCGGGGAGCAGGCCAACCCCGTCTCCCCGGACTTTTCACATCAGGAATCTTCCTCCGGTCTCTGCGTCTTTACTCGCAGAAGACGCGGACCTTGTCGCCGTCGGAAGAATCGACGTCGACGGTCAGTTCTCTCAGCGCCTCTATCAGTTCGTCACCCTCGAGGGCGCCGAGGTGAGCGAGATCTATGCCCTGCTCCGAGAGCTTGCGGCTCGCATCGGAAGGAAGCATGGTGGTCAGCTTGATGCCGGTGCGGATAAGCGCGAGCGGAACCCGGACATTCACCTTGTCTCCGTCTTCGCTGTCGACCACCACCCTGAGGAACTTCAGGGGTTTTGACGGGTCGGCTTCTTCGCGCGGCGTCGGGGCGGGGGCGGGAACCGGGGCGGGTTCGCTGAAGCTTTCGACCCGGCTTTCACCCACTTTAGCCAGAAGCTTTTCCGCATCGTCCACAGATATTTTACCTTCGGAAAGCATCTCCAGAATCTGTTTTTTTTCGTCGGTCATGGTTTTCTCCTTTCAACCCGGCAGGCAGCCGCGCGGCGCGGACGCCAGGCCGTTCTTTTACCGATTCAATCACAAAAACTTTAAGTAAACATGGCTGGTACCCGATTCGACATCCACCTCCAGGCCGGAGAGGCACCGGAAAACATCGAGCGAAGCCTTGATTATCGCCCATACGCCGTGCTTCCGGTACTCCTTCGGCAAAAATGGAAACACGAACATGAGCCCCGCATAGACCAGTAATACCAGAGGCCAGAGCAGAAACAGCGGCAGCGGGATATAAAACCCCCTGGCTCCGGCTCTCTGTTTTATTCTTACGAGCACGATCAGGGGAGGCATCATTCCATCCTTTCCAGCGCATCTTGAACCGTGATTTCGCCCCTGTCGAGCATGGCGAGCACTTCGCTCCGGTCTGCGGGGGCTTCGAAACTGCGGTCGAGTTCGGCTGCGATAAAGTTCAACCGGTTTTTTACAGTGGGATAGCTGATGCCGAAAAGGCGCTCCATCTGCTTGATCGAACCGTGGGATCTCAAGAACGCGGTGACGAACACCTGGTCTTCGAGCGGAAGCCGCCCGAGGGGAGATATCTCGTACTCTCCCTCGATGGCGATTTCGCAGGAAGAACAGTGCGTCCGAACGATCTTCATCCTGTTTCCGCACTCGGGACATTTTGCTTTAGAAACATCCATCACTCGCTCCTTTCGGCCACAATATAATCGAAGGCGAAGGGCTTGTCAACCGAAAAAGTTAATTTATTTGATTTTATTATTAACTTTATTAATTTATGATTGTTTTTCTGTTGATATCATCAATATCATCATCAACCATTTGTACCGAATCGTTATTTGCTCGTATGCAACCGGCAGATGAAAAACGGAGCCTGAAAAATATGGGAAATCGAAACGGATCCGACTCGGAAGGAATGGACCCAAAAGAGCGAATAAGGCGGAATCGAATTATAGGGAACGGGTCAGAGGGTATGGGACGTTCCGGGCGGGTTCGGCGGCAGTGGATCAGAAGTATCGGATTCGGAGGGTAAGGACCGAACGCGGACCCGGCGGGCTGAGCATCCCGGCTCAGTTCCCGTCGGGATTATCGAAGATATCCGGCTTCGCGTGAATGGTCAGGAGGTTGCCCTCCCAGTCGATGACGCCGCGCGCCTTGAGCCTGTTCAGCAACCGGGAAAGGGATTCGGGAGTTGTGCCGACGGCGGCTGCGATATCTCTTTTCGACAATCCGAGGCGATACGATTCCCTGGAACCGTATCGCTCGTTCAGGAAACGGAAAAACCGCTCCTCCACATCGAACCTGGTCAGTTGAAGAATACGTTTCGTAAGGTATCGCTGCTTACGCATGAGAAGAGCGATGAACTCACCGCGGAACCTCCGATCGTCGAGGAGATCGAGGAATTCCTCCCGCTTGATTTGAAAAACACGGCAATCCGATACGGCCTCCGCGCTCGCCGGGTATTTATCGGTTTCGAAGAGTATGGTTTCGGCGAAAACCTCCCCGGCCTTGAGGAGCTTCAAGGTGACATCGCCCCCCTCCTGGTCGGTCTTGAAGATCCTGACCGCGCCTTCAACCAGCAGGTAGAACTCTTTTCCGGTGTCCCCTTCGAGAAAGATCAGATTGCGCTTCCTGATTTTCAGAACCGTTCCGGATTCGGCGATCTTTTTTCTCGCCGATTCTGAAATCCCCTCGAAAAAGTCGGCTTTTCTTAAAAACGTGCCTGTATTCATACTTTCTGTATATACCGGTTCCCGGAAGGCTTCAAGGCAAAGCTTTCCGTGCCCCATAGTATATTTACATAATGGTTCACTGAAATTTCAGATCTTTCCCGCTTGGGATGAGAAAACTGGAAAAATCCAAAAAATCAGTCTTCAGCTTGATCCGGATCAATGTTCCGGCCGGGGTTTCTGATTATATTTCATGCAAGACGAGAACACGCGGGAATCGTTCCCGATACAACCAGGTAAACCGGAGGTAACAAAAATGAGTATGTTCTGCTACCAGTGCCAGGAAACATCGAAGAATACAGGCTGCACGCTCCAGGGCGTCTGCGGCAAGACAGAAGAGACCGCGAACCTGCAGGATCTTCTGATTCATACTTTGAAGGGTGTCGCGCTCTACGGCGAACCCGCGGTAGAGAGAGACGGGCTCGACATGGCAACGGGCAAGTTCATTTCCGACGCGCTCTTCGCAACAATCACCAACGCCAATTTCGACGGTGCGCGCTTCGAGAGGATGATCACAGAAGCGCTGGAAATCCGTGACGAGCTGAAGGTGCGATACGGTGAATCGATCGTGGGCCCTCTGCATGACTCGGCGGTCTGGCGGCCGCTCGGCACGCACGAATATGTTGAGAAGGCTCTCACCACAGGCGTACTGGCAACCGACAACGAAGATATCCGTTCGCTTCGCGAGCTCCTGATCTACGGGTTGAAGGGAATCGCCGCCTACACGCACCATGCCGCCGTGCTCGGGTACGAGGATGAGTCCATCTACAGGTTCCTCGTCAAGGGCCTTGCCGCTACGGCAAAGGACCTGACCGTAGACGAACTGGTCGGGCTCGAGCTGGAAGCCGGCAAAACGGCTGTGGACGCCATGGCGCTCCTGGACAAGGCGAACACCCTGTCTTACGGCAACCCGGAAATCACGAAAGTAAACCTCGGCGTGCGCGGCAATCCCGGCATACTCGTTTCGGGTCACGATCTGAAAGACCTGGAAGAGCTCCTGGAGCAGACGGCGGGAACGGGCGTCGATGTATACACCCACAGCGAAATGCTTCCGGCGCACTACTACCCGGCGTTCAAGAAGTACGATCACTTCGTCGGCAACTACGGCAATGCCTGGTGGCGGCAGAAGAAAGAATTCGAATCGTTCAACGGCCCCATCATCCTCACTACGAACTGCCTGGTGCCGCCGGCTGATTCATACAGGGACCGGCTTTTCACCACGGGAGTCGTCGGCTTTTCCGGAGTGCGCCACATCCCCGGCCGCGGAGACGGAGAAGCCAAAGATTTCACCGACGTCATCGAGCTGGCGAAGCAGTGCCCTCCGCCGGTGGAGATCGAAACGGGCGAGATCGTCGGCGGATTCGCGCACAACCAGGTGATGGCGCTGGCCGACACGGTCGTCGACGCCGTGAAATCGGGCGCTATTAAACGATTCGTAGTGATGGCCGGATGCGACGGAAGGCAGAAGGGCAGGTCCTACTTCACCGAAGTCGCCGAGGAGCTTCCGGAAGATACCGTGATTTTGACCGCGGGATGCGCAAAATACCGTTATAACAAGCTCCCGCTCGGAGATATCGGCGGAATACCGAGAGTGCTCGACGCGGGGCAGTGCAACGATTCATACTCCCTCGCCGTGGTCGCCCTGAAGCTGAAAGAGGTCTTCGAACTCGACGACATCAACGATCTTCCCATCTCTTTCGACATCGGCTGGTATGAGCAGAAGGCAGTGGCGGTGCTTCTCGCCCTGCTGCATCTCGGCGTCAAAGGCATCCGCCTGGGCCCGACTCTTCCGGCGTTCCTGTCCGAAAACGTAGCCAAGGTGCTGGTTGAAAACTTCGACATCAAGCCTACGGGTGAAGTAAAAGCAGATGTCGAGGCGATGATGGCTGGAAATTAATACCCCCTTAAAGGCTGTTTACCTCCGCCGTCCGGTCCTTGACCGGGCGGCATAAAAAAAAACAACATGGGAATTAAGGAAGGCTGTTCCTCCGCCGTCCGGTCCCTGACCGGGCGGCATAAAAAACGCAGCAAAAAGGAAGCCGGTTCAGCTCGACTGACCGGCTTCTTCCTTACCAGGCTTCGGAGCCGCCTGCCGAAGCCTTGCCGTCAGCTCCGTGCGGCGGGAGCGGAGCCGCCTCAACCGCTCCGCCCGGGTTCTTCAATCGATGTAAACCGGAAAACTCTTCTCGTCCAGGAGATCGTCAGGCGGATTTCCGATTCTCGCGGTGTATATGTATTTCCCCTGAGGCGCATTCAGCGGAACATCGGCGGTCTGTGCGCCGGAGCCGTGCTGCCCGGGCTGCAGCGCGACATGGACCGGCCCCTCAAACGGGGAGATTTCGCCCCCGCCGGGCAGTGTCAGGAACGATCTGAACCAGAAAGCCTGCGACGAGTCCGTGTTGTTAATCAATTCAACAGTGTAATCGACGGTTTCGCCCGGTGAAGCGTACCGGGAGACCGGCGAGAGGAGCAGGCTCACTTCGGGAGTGGGCAGCCCGTCCCCGTCCCAGGCGAGAAGCTGGTACGGGTACGGCTGCTGGTCCTGGAGAGAGATCAGGACATCGTCCAGGTGATCCCCGTTCAGATCCGGCGAGCGGCTCACGTCGTAGACCCGCTCCGACGAGGAGAATGTCCAGATTTCGGTCCCGTCGGCGCCGCTCAAACACTTGACGGCGAGACCGTTGACCGAACCGCCGGCTGCGTCCGTGACGCCGTCGCCGTCCACGTCGCCGAGAGCAGTCACGGACCAGCAGTCGCTGCCGATGTAGGAAGACCAGAGGACGGTGCCGTCGGAGCCGTCCAGGCAGTAGATGGAGGGAGACCAGGAGGCGACGAAGAGCTCCCGGACGCCGTCGCCGTTCACGTCATCGCCGAGGGCCAGCTCCATTACGATGTGGCCCATGTTCCGGCGCCATATCTCGTGTCCGTCGGTACCGCTCAGGCAGACCACCAGGTCGCTCCATCCGCCGGCCGCCGCGTCGGCAACAAGGTCGCCGTCCACGTCGGGGAGCGAAATCACATCCCAGACCGATCCCTCCAGGTTATATTCCCAGAGTTTGACGCCGGTGCTCCCCTCCAGGCAGAAGACGCGGTTGTCGTAGCCGTTGCCGCCCGCACCCACCAGCACGTCGGGGATTTCGCTCCCGTTGACGTCGCCGGTCGCTTCGATACACTGGGCGCCGTCGTAGTCGGGCCGGAAAGTCCAGATGACATCCCCGGATGCGCCGTTGAATAGAAAAGCGGTGCCGCTCCGGTCGCTGCTGTTGCCGCCGGCCGAGGCCAGCACTTCCGCGTATCCGTCGCCGGTGAAGTCGATGAACGGCGCGACGCAGTAAACCCATCCCCAGTTGGGCCCCTGGGTGTAGGTGCACCAGCTCCAGACGGTCGAACCGTCGAGGCCGTCCTTGACGATGACCGAGGAGCCAGGAAAGGAGCCGCCCGGGGTGCCGATGACGATATCCTCGAGGCCGTCGCCGGTTACGTCGGGGAGACTGGCCAGCCCCTTGTTGCCCCAGGTGCCCTGGCAGTCGGATGCCGTCCAGACGCTGTTCCCCGTGCCGCCGCTCACCAGGTACAGGTCGGGCGGGTCGTCGAAATAGTAGATGGCCGCGGCCACTTCGGGCACTCCGTCGCCGTCCGCGTCCCCTGCCGAGACTGCGTTGTAGATTCCCGAGCCGGTGACGACCGACCAGATCTCCCCGCCGAACAGGGCGACGGGGAACATCAGAAAACATGATATCGCGATCGCGGTCCATATTGATTTTCTTTCCATCTTTCACTCCCGCAGCTGTTGAGCCGGGATGGCTCTGAAGACCCGGACCGCCGACCCGGTTGTTTATGCGGAGGGGGATCCCGCCCCCGCCCCGACGACGGCGGTGCAAAGCCGTAATCCGGATTCTACGGGGAAAGTTTACAACACAATGGCGGCGAATGCACCTTTCAGAACGAAATAGCGTTGATTTTTCACATTTTCAGGACGGCGGAGACGGGAAACAGAGGCGGGAGAAGCAGGTGGAATGGAAGCGGATTCAGGCGGGATGGGAACGGATTCGGACGGGATGGAAGCGGATTCGGGCGACGGGAAGGTCAGTACGATCGGGAGCGGCTTCGGCAGTGTTTGCCGGCGGACTGATCGTGCTTCATTCGTCGAACAGCACCGGTTCGCTCTCGAAATGCCTGGCGCTGTAGACCATTATCGTGGTGGGCAACGCGTCGAGAATAGCCTGGGTCCGGTCGAAAAACCGCTCGGGCGGATCGTCATCGCCGGGGAGTCCCAGCCCCATGACGGCGATGTCCGCATCCCCGCCGGTTTCCCGCATCACTTCCTGGATGGTGCGGCCGTTCTTGGGAATGACGCGGGGTTCGGCCTCTATTCTGGCTTCCTTGAGCAGGGCGGTGAGGTTGCTCGTGATTTGCGGGATGTTCTTGTGAGTATCTACTACAATCGTTACCCTGACCGTGGCGTCCTTCCAGTCTTCGTGCGATTTGAGGAGGTAGGCCACGAGAAGAATCAATCCTCCGTTCCCTTTCAGCCCTCCCCACCAGACATCTATCCTTTCGCGCCTTCCAGGCTCCCCGACAGGCTGCCGGTTAACGAGCAGGAGTGAATTGTCCAGGGCCGTAAGCTCCTTGAGCATATTGGTGTACCGCCCGCTCCTCTCCCTCTTGCTTTCCCATCCGAGCATGATCGTGTTCGCTTCGAACGGTCCGATACCGTAACTCTGGGCGATGGTGACGATGTCTGAAAAAATATCGGCGGCGATATCGACCTTGCTCAGGACACTCGGAAATTTTTCCTCCAGTAAAGCCTCCATATCTCTCGATATTTCGACCCTTTGCGCCGCGAGTTCGACGACTCCGCCCTCGAGCAGGCAGACGTACGAGACCGTTCCGTGGTTCTGCACAATTGTGGCTCCCAGCTCGAGGAGATGGCCCCGTTTATGCGGATCCCCTCCGAAGATCAGCAGGTTGGGCCGCCAGTTGGCAGGATGATACCTGGCATCACGCAGGCGGAGAACAGCCGTACGCACCAGAGCCGCCCATATGCCGTGACGCGCGTCCGACCAGGAGTCGCCGTACGATTTCCGCTTTGCGTAGACGAAAATACCTAAGCAGAAGAACAGAGCCGCCAGCATCGCCCCGAAATGGATGATGCTCATAACGTAAAAACATGCCAGGGCGCCGAGGAGGCTGACCCATGCCGGCACCTTGAAAACGGGCCGGAAACTGGGCGTGGAGGCCCACCGCTCGAGGCCGCAGGCCAGGTTGGTGACGCCGTACGCGGCTAAGAAGAACATGGTCAGAATCGGTGCGATAACATCCAGGCTGCCCAGGAGGATCCCCGCCTCGGCGAGGAGGAAGGTGAAGATGGTTGCGGCCGCCGGTTCACCGGACGAGCCCCGCCCCCGCCCGAAAATCGCCGGCGCCATCCCGTCCCGCGAGATCGCCTGCAGGGTTCTCGGGGCACCGAGGATGCTTCCGAGAGCGCTCGACAGGGTTGCACCCCAGACGCCGACATAAATCAGGACGGGAAACCGCGAGATGCTCCACATCGAATACTTATTCTGCACCAGGTCGACGGCGGAAGCATTGAGGGCCATCCAGACGGGCACGGCGATATAGACGCATAGACCGGCGAAGATCGCCAGGATCGTGCCCCTGGGCAGCGCCTTATCCGGATTCCTCAGGTCGCCCGACATGCTCACCCCGGCGAGGATACCCGTCACCGCGGGGAAGAAAACCGCGAATACATGGGTGAAAGTCGCGTCTCCCGAACCGAACCAGGAGATTCCGGCTGATGGTCCGGATCCTTTCCCCAGGAAGAAAGACAGGAGGGAGAGCGCGATCATGGTCATCGTCACATACTGCAGCCGTATGGCGAGGCTGGTGCTTCTGAACGCGGCGGCGGTGATGAGGATGAGCACCATTGAACCGATCAGACGCCTGTCAAGCCCCGGTATCAAGAGGGCGAGGGCTTCAGTGAAGCCCACTATGTAGAAGGTTGTGCTCAAAGCCTGGGCGAAAAAGAGGGGGATTCCGATAGCCACGCCGGTCTGCGCCCCGAAGGATCTGCTGATCATGTAGTAAGCGCCGCCCGCGCGGACCGTGCGGTTGGTGGCGATGCTGGCCACCGAAAGCCCCGTGGAGAGGGATATGAGATGAGAGACACCGACGATCAGCAGGGCGCCCGCAAGGCCGACGGATCCTACTACCCACCCGGTCCGCAGGTACAAGATGACGCCCAGGATGGTCAGGATGCTCGGCGTGAATACACCCGCGAAAGTTCCGAAACCCCGGGAGGCGTTTCCGGCGGCGTCCCCGCTTCCGACCGGCTGAAGCTGAATCAAAAGACCCCCCTGTCGCACCTTTCCCGAAACATTTTGAGACCTGGAAAGGACTCCTGGAAGAGAACCACGAATCGATTCGAGTTTACTGTCGCATTTCGGGTTCTACAAGCTTCAATCCACCATCGCCGGTACCCGTATTTGAATGGTCGACGGGTTACGGAGGGGGCTCGATGCCCTGACACGCTGCAGGAACCGGAGTCAGGAAAAAGCCGTTACAGGCCGCCGATCTGTTTCAGCGCTTCGCACAGCAGCCGGACGTCATCCTGTGTATTGTAGAGGTAGAAAGATACTCTGACACTCTGAGGCAGATTCAGAGCCTGGTGGAAAGGCTCGGCGCAGTGGTGACCGGAGCGCACCACGATACCGAACCGATTCGCAAGCAGCAGCGCCAGTGCGTGGGCCGCCATGCCGGGGAATCCTATGCTTACCGAAGTAGTCACGGCTGCTTCGTCACTCGGGCCGTGAATTTGCAGACCTTCGATTTCGGAGAGCTCGCGCCGGCAGCTTCGAGCCAGCCCCCGCACGTGCTCATGGATGGCGTCGATGCCTATCTGTTCGAGATAATCCACGGCCGCGGCGAAGGCGATCGCGCCGCCGACGTTCGGCGTGCCGGCTTCGAGCTTATCGGGCAGCTCCTTGAGCTCGAACTCACGACCGTTGACAGAGTCGACCATTCCTCCACCCAGGAGCAGCGGCTCTACCCGTTCGAGATGGGTCCGCTTGCCGTAAAGGGCGCCGATTCCGAAAGGTGCGAGCATTTTATGCCCGCTGAAAGCAAAGAAATCGCAATCCATCTCCTTGACATCGACAGGCATGTGGGGTGTCGACTGGGCTCCGTCAACGAACACGAGCGCCCCTGCTTCATGCGCCCTCTCGACCACCTCGGCAACCGGGGTGAGCAGCCCCATGGCGTTGCTTACATGCGGGATGCAGACCAGGCCTACGTCCTCATCGAGCTTTTCGAAGAGGTCGTCCATCGACAGGGAACCGTCGTCATTGAGCTCCACCAGCCTCATTGAATTGCGACGCATCCACGGAAGCAGGGCAGAATGGTGGTTCGCCGGCGAGCAGAGCACAAGCTTTCCACCGAGTATCGACCGGGAAGCGGCGACCATATTGATCGCCTCGGTCGTATTCCTAACGAAAACGATAGAGTCCTCATCGGCGCCGATGAAAAAAGCGACTTTGCGCCGCGCTTCCTCGTAACGTGAGGTTGTCGCCCGGGCAAGTCGATTGACGCTCCGGTGCACGGTCCCCAGCGAGGTGTTGTAGAATTCCGCGAGCGTGTCGATCACCTGAACCGGCCTGAGGCTGGTCGCGGCACTGTCCAGGTAAACGAGCGGGGCTCCGTCCACACCTTCATTCAACAGGGTGAAGTCTTCGCGAATCGTTGCGATGTCATAGCAGCCGACCATCTTTTTCAAGCCTCCCGGGGATGGAAATCCCGGGTCAGCGACTTGACGAAAACGAATTTTCCTGACTCTTCGGGCAGTATGGATTCGACCGTACGGAGCTTCACCCGGCGGGTTCGGCCCAGGAATCGTTCCGTCGAGCGTGTCAGAGCTTCTGCATCGAGGGAGTCGGTTTTCGATGGAACGATGAGGAGATCGACATCATTGGGTGTTCTCTCGATGAGCTGAAAGAACCCCACCCCCGGAAAACGGTGAAGGAACTGGGTAACCTCTTCTGCGGTGATGAAACCTTCGTCGGCGTCAAGCGATTCCTGAACGCGCCCGTCTATGGTAAGCCGCGGGGTGTTGCGTCCGCACTCGCACGGGCCGGGAAGGATGCGGCCCAGGTCGCCCACGAGATAACGCATGAAGACCATGGCCCTGTTCATCATCGATGTAATGGCGACCAGTCCGGGTTCTCCGGGCTCTGCAGCCGTCCCGTCGCGGCGCAGAATCTCGATCAGAAAAAAGTCGCTCGCCAGGTGGAGCCATCCATGCTCGCATTCCCCGCCCATGCTCCCGAGCTCCGAGGCGCCGAAAGTCTCCCGCACGGGACAGCCGAAGGCTTCCGCGATCTCGCGCTTCACAACTCTCGGGGCGAGAGAATCCTGCACGACGATACGCTGAACTCCCGGCGGCCGGGCTCCGGACTCTTTGAGCCTGCGGGCGAGGAGAAGAAGGAAGGTGGGGAGACCGCGGAGCAGATACGGCGCCAGTTGATCAATCTGCTCGAGACAGTCATCGAGGATTTCGGGCGCAACGAGGGTGCCTCTGCCTCTCAGCGGAGGCAGGTTGGTTTCCTGGCGGATGAGCTGCGCGAACCCGAAGGGCGGCCACTCGAGCTCGAATGGCAGCATCGTTCCATTTTCCGAATGGAACTCCTCGGCGACCGACGCTGAGCAGGCCTCGGTGCATGCCTGGGTGCGGAGAGTGACCTGGCGTTTCCCCGGTTCAAAACCCGATGCGATGTTCATGTTTCGTAGATGGAGCCCACCCTGCCACTGCCTCGTGGCGTAATCTGTTACCGACATGAGTCGAAAGGCCGTACCCGATGTGGAGCGATACCGCCATTCGCTCCTGTCCGAGACCGTTGAGGTCATTCGATCGGGAAAGGATGCAGCCACGGTTCGCTTGTCGATGGTGGGCAGCCTGACGAGGTCATCGCGGGTTTTTATATCTTCGGGCTTAATCCCGGAAACATCCATCATTTCGCGGTATATCGGGACGGTGCTGTACGCATGCTCCAGCATCGACTTGAACGCCTGCCACTGTCGTGTTTCGAGTGTATCTACAGGAAGCCGATCCATCTCCAGCAGTTCCTGTGAGCGTTTCCAGTAGTCTCCGAACCCCAGGGAGACGACCAGGGGAAGGATCGTCGTATGCACCGCCTCCTCGAATTTCTCTCTGCTGTTTGTTTTCATTTCCAGGTTCTGCATATCCCTGCCGAATCCTTTTCTTAACGCTCCCGTTTACAGGCTTCGCAGACTAAGCCATGACTGATCCGCTTTTCTTCAACCTCGTGAGTCCGGTGAATTCGTTTATCCGTATCACCGACTCCGACTCAAGAGGATGCAACGAGTCGAGAGGAACAGAAGTTGTAAGAGCACCATCCAATACTATATTTATTTCACTTATTATATAAACAATATCGTCCGTTCTGTCAAGATCGTTTTTTTTCGCATAAGTCTGCGGCGGCGGGAGAGCCACCTTATTTGTCTAAAAAAAAGGATATGATAGATGGACAGGATGAAGGACGCGCACGATTCAGGATAGTCGTGGAAATGTAACAGCACGGGTTATGTCACAGCCCGGTTATGTAATTGCCCCGGCCATGCAATCAAGGAGCAGATATAATAGTCGCTCTCCCGGTCGAGGCCGGGTTCGCGAACTTACCGCAAAGAGCCGCTCGCATCGCCCATCAGGTGGAAACCCTTCAGGTTCTGCGCTTTCATTTCATACCAGTAGGGATCCTGTTCCAGCGTCATGAACAGGAGATTGTACAGCACCGTTATCGTGTTGAAAGCCTGACCCATCGTGTTTTCGGGGTTTATGGCGGCGAGAGCGAATCCCACTTCGGCGAATATTCCGGAAACGATCCGGTATCCTTCACCCGGATTCACGATATCGGTAGAACCGATGACCCCGCCGAGACCGCCCGTAAAGGCGAGTTCCTCGGCGAAATTGCGTCCATACGTCACGGGCTCGCAAATGGCGCATGCAGCCGCCACGAACCAGCCGTTGAGCTCCAGGTCGAGATCGGAAATCTCCGAGAAGGAAAAACCGGCGACGCCGTAGGGAGAGCCGTGCGAGATGTCGAATACGAAAGACTGCTGACCCTGGTTCCAGACTTCCGGCACCGGAGTTTCACCGAGCAGATAGTCAGGATTGAGCGGGATTTCTATCGAAGCGAGACGGAATGTATCCGTGTCGTACATCGTAGTGGACGCGAATCCGCGGCGCTGAAGCAGCCAGGCGATTACATTCTGGAGGAGACCGGTCTCCCCCTGCACGGCGATTGTGCCGGCCATGAGTATCCCCGCATCCTTTCCCGGATGGCTCGAACGCTGGTACCGGATACCGTTCCTCAGCATTAACACCCCTTCATCGACGGTCTTGCAGGGGATACGGGTGCAGATGAACTCGGGGATGAAGTCGATGGCGTCGTCCACGGCTTCTCCGTAGATTCCGTCGCCGTCCGCGTCCCAGTCGCCCTCCAGGTCGGCGTAATAGAGGTCGGTGAACATCGACCCCGAGGTCACGGAATAGGCTTCGAGCATCGGGATGAGCGACCGGTGCCCGGCAAGCAGGAGATACCGGAGTTTCCCGTCCAGGTAGTGGAACCTGAGAAGCTCACGCACGGCGTGAGGATCTCCGGCGCCGGGGCCCAGTTCGGCGTCGAGATCGTGAAGGAATACCGTGAAACCTTCTCTTTCTTTCAGGATCTTGAGCGCTTCGAGAGGTTCGGCGAACTCCGCGTCAGGCGCCAGGATCACGAGTTCGTCCACCTCCTCTCCCAGTCGACTCTCGCTGCCCGCCCGATCGATAATCCGCTCCACTGTTTCAGCGAAACGGGCGGCGTCCCCCTCTACATAACTTTCGTACAAAGCCGCTCGGCCGGCAGCGAGCTCTTCGGTCAATCCGCAAAGGTCTGCGCCGCTGAACGCAAAAACAGCTGCCGGCGCAGTGAATAAAACGAAACCGGCGACAATCATCAAGCCGGCTGTGATTACTTTCGTGCTGAAAAACATCCTGACGTCCTCCGCGTAAAGGTAATATCTGATTATACAATGATTCACCCTTGAAATTCACAGGATTTTCACAGGATGTCTGAAATGGCGGTTCTTCCCGAGTGAATCCAGGCGAAAAGAGTTCTTTGAAATCGATCTTTCACTGGGCCAATAGCACCTAGAGTTCTTGCTGACCATTCAAGCGACATGCCTCAGGGCACGGCGAACCCGCCGGAGCGGCAACTCATACCGGCGGCGACCGCGACAAAAGGAGACCATCGTGCCGGTGAACCCGCCGGAGCGGCAACTCATACCGGCCGGCGACCGCGACAAAAGGAGACCATCGTGCCGGTGAACCCGCCGGAGCGGCAACTCATACCGGCCGGCGACCGCGACAAAAGGAGACCATCGTGCCTGAGCCTTTGGCTTCTGTCGGAAAGCAGCATTATGCATGACGGTTTTCAAGGCCTGGGCCAAACCGTTTTCTAATCAAGACCGGGAATGAAATACCTTTCTTTTCGACCTCCGTCCTGCCAGGCGTATAGCCCGGTTGATCATGCCGATTTTCCCCACGTGGAGAAAATCGAAGTCGGGATAACGACCCTCAATCCGCAGCCGGCCTTCGTGTAAGCTTATGTGGCACCGGCTGCACTGGAGTATCAGATTCTCAGGATCGTTGCTTCCCCCGTCGGATACCGGGACTACATGATGAACCTCGAGAAAGGAAGTGCGTTCGCAGCCCGGGGTACGGCATACACCCCTGTCCCGCATGAATATCTTCTTGCGCAGAGCCGGGCTGACCGAACGTTTTCTCCTGCCCGCCCTCCCGTTTTTTTCTACATAGACCGACCCGTCGCAAAGCGCCCGCTCAACCTGGTTGTCTTCTACTTCAAACAACTCTCCACGCTTACCGGAAATCGCATTCTTCTTACACTCGGGGCAGTGGTGAATGACTATAGAGTAGGGAGAATCGAAAAGGACCGGCGAACCTCCGACCGGCAGTGAACCGGGGCTGGAAAGTTCTGCATGTGAGCCGTTGGTTGCAAGAGCCGGATTGGCGGTGCGGGATACGCCTGGGTTAAAATTGCCTGATCCGGTTCGCCCAGACGAACTATTTGACGATTTCGATCCTTTGCGGGACGACCCCGGATTCATGGCACCAGAAGTCGCTGCGCACACGGCTCTGAATTCAGGAGCGCCCGCATCACCCTCTGCTGCTCCATCCTCCGGACCGCATACCGCTTCCGACCCGCAGGCCGCCTTCGAGCCGGTCAAGCCGGATGATTCAGTGTCGCAGTCGGGTGGATTGCCCCCAAAAGTGCCGGATTCGGGCGAGAAGGGATTATCCGTATCGGTGCGAGCTTCTTTCGCGGCTCCATTAAGCGGAACTCCAGGTTCTTCGGATATAGACGCGGCGCTCTTCGATCTGCGGATGATAGCTTTTTCTTCGAGATATCGCCGGCTGAAAGTCGAACACATATCTTCTCTCTTCCAGTTACCTTTATTCTCGCATTTCCACACTTTATGTGCTTCCTGGAAAAGGACATATTCTACCGGCGTCATTTTTAGAGTTACGGTTATATGCTCTTGAGCTCCTCCCTGAGCGCCGGTTAATGGCCGATGCGCTTCTTCAGGAAAAGAAGCTGAAAAGGTTCTTGCTTCTTCAGGAACGGCCGTCGTAACTTCTCGGGAATTCTGCAGACTTCCAGTCTTTGCCGTGTTCTCACCCAGGGTATGAACTCCCCCGCCGCCAGCCGGTAAACCTGTGACCATGTTACGACGGTTGTTCATCTGATCGAAAATATCGAGTTGGCCATTTACGGTTTTCAGCGCTGGAAGAGCTTTCGGGCGGGATGATGAAGCATTTTCGGTTGATATGAATCGTTCGAGCTCCCTGTTGGTCAACGATTCGACCTTTTCGAGCACGCTTTCCTCGTCGGAAATAGTTTTCAACCGCAGAAGCTCTCTTACTTTGGTCCAGCTGACGCGACCGTCCATGAAAGCCCGGCGGATTTTACGAAACTCCCGCAGACGATGCCCGATTCGCAGCAGGGCATAGGCTTTTTTCTCACTGATATCACCTGCTTGACGGGCATAATGAATAACCGAGGAGAAGCCCAGTTCACGCCATATGCCCCGTCTTTCTATTTCGGCCAGGTAGAAGGATGCTGCCGCCTCTCCGCTCTGCATAGATTCCGCCGCTGAACGGAAGCGGAGCTCGACTTCATCGCCGCCGAGCCCCGATTCCATGCGCGCCCAGCCCGGTATGGTGAAAGTCTGGTTCTTTTTAGTGATTATACCCTTTTTCAATAACTTGCTCCTCTGGTCGATTTCCTGAAACATGAATGAAACAAAGAATAAAGACGAAAATAGACCAACAACAAGCGGCCGTCAAGCGAAATTTAATAGAAATTATCAAAACCGGCTACTGCTGCCGGAATTTCCGATGGTGTGAATCGGAGATGAGGAGCAGAGGAGGATCCTCAGGCACCTGGCGCTCCAGGGGAGCAACGTTCTCTTTCGGATGAAGCCAGGATAGCGTTCGGGCCGGGCGACTCTTTCTCTGTTTCGGGAGCGGTGGAAACCCTTCTCGAAAAGATATTCTCGAAAAGGTTGACGCTGGCGAGTCCCGCTTCGTAAATCCTGCATATCGTCTCCGGCTTCGCACCGGCCAGAGGAGGATGGAGTAGCTTTCAGAAAAAAAATTGCATCGGGAAAGATCCCCCGGAAACAGGTCCCGTGCAACCACGGATTTCCAGTCGCAATAATCCTTTGTTTTTTCCACATTCACCGTGTCGCTTACTTCGCGGCGAATTACAGAACGGATCCATGCATCCACAAATGAACCGGAGGTATTCCTGCTCCGGTATAAGGAGCTTGGATATCCTGCGACGGCAATTCGAACCTGTTTGTCCCCGCGCCGGCAATTTGAAATTACATGGCAGGCTCCGGCCCTTAACCGGATATTTCGAAAAGAGGGGTAAGGCCCGCTTTTACGCGCTGACGGGCTTCCACAAGCGGCTTTGCACCGGTATCCGAGGGTATAAAGAGGTCGACCTGAGAACCCATCCTGATTAAACCGAAAATCTCTCCCTGGTCGATCTTTTCATTATTCTTGAGTGTCACAATTTTTTTGACCCACTTGTCGGCAATCTGGGTTACATAAACACTCGTCAGGTCATTCTTGATAATGTACGAGGCTCGTTCATTGGCGACGATACAATCGCAATCCTTCCAGTACGGTTTCAGGTTGAAGAAAAGATTGGACTGGACGGGGAACATGCTGAAGTTCTTTTCGCTCGCTGTCGGGAAGGTGTGGGCGATTTTTCGAATTTCCCCTTTAATCGGAGAGCGGTTGTAATGGACATCGAACGGAGACATGAAAACTCCGACTAGGTAACCCTCCCTGTTCTTCAAAGATTCGTCATCGATGAACATCAGGTCGTCCAGCCGGATATCGGTATTCTTTTTGATCGAAAAAATCGGCTTGCCGGGCTCGACCCGCCGGACATAAACGATGAAGCCATCCGCGGGAGAGAATACCAGCCTGTCATTCTGGTGGATTTTTCGTTTCGGATTCCTGAAGAAAAAGAAGAACCTCCAGAACAGGAAAAGTGCGAGCACAATCGTTAGAATGTAAATCAATTCTGTCTCCAACAGCCGGCCTGAGCGCCGGGCGAACTATTGCACGGCCCCACACAGGCCGCACCACCGCGGGTAAGCAGCCTCGCGGTGCTCCGCCGGCCGCACCAGCAGCGGGTAAGCTGCAGAACGGCCCCACACGTGTCGCACCAGCAGCGGGTAAGCAGCCTCACGGTACTCCGCCGGCCAATCCTGCCTGCGGGCAAATGACAGGTTATTCAAGCACCTCCCGGAGAATTTCCCGGACAAAGACGGTACCGCCTCCGGAAAATCGGCCGAGCACCGATTCAACGTTCGGCGATGGACCTGGTAAACCTGTCGACATAATGGAACAGCTTCGTGCCCAGGAGCCGGTCGAGCAGCCTGAGCGGCAGCATGATTAGAAACGCGAAAAGCCAGAAAAGCAGGATCTGGCAGAAAACGAAAAAGTCGATCAGGAGATTCTTAATCAAATCGTCCTCTTTTTACAGCTGGGCGATGTCTATATACGGCAGGCGGGTTGAAACCGCCCCATCCTCCAGCAGTTCTTCATTCGTGCCTGCCATTATTATATGGGATACGACACTTTCCGTCATGAACGAATCCGCGGCCTCGAGCAGCGGATCATCGGAGGAGGTGCCGAATATAATCGTGTTGTATTTTTTCTTCCGGTATTCCTCGTAAACGGCGAGCAGTAATGCTTCCATTATCGCGGGATCCCTGTTTTCAGCCGCGAACTCGATAATATGAACATCCTTGAAGGACTCGCCGGTGCGGGGAAGCGGAGGGAATTTGAACAAAAAGCCGAGCAGTGAATAGAAGACTTTTTTCACCCGGAATTTCAGCGAGTATTTCAATACCCTGTTCTGCTTGAAAGACGCCGTATCCCAGGCTGCGCAAACACCTGCCGTTTTGCCGTCTTTTTCCGCAATATAGTAATTGCCTATGTCAAAATCCGGCCTTTCCGCAAGGTTCCGGCGGAACTTTTCTTCAGTCAGGTACGGAGCGAAGAGCCTCTCTTTGAAATCCCGCTGCAACAGCTCCACCATAGAGCTGATATCTTTTTCCTCCGCCTGTCTAACATTAAAGGATGCGCGGGCTCCGTCTCTGAGGGATGCGCG
>CAYMWF010000043.1:24251-30555 GCA_964394085.1 uncultured Gemmatimonadota bacterium
TCTCTGAGGGATGCGCGGGCGCTTGCTTTGACGGATTCGCGGGCGCCTGCTTTGAGGGGCGTACGGGTTCTTTTTTTGAATGTTATGACAATATTCCTGACGACCAGCTCCCCAATCACCTTTGAATACGGGATGAAGGAATAGCCCTGTTTCCTTGACCCGATGTAACTTTCGGCGGGTCTGTTGCCTTTCATGACGATTGCATAACCGCACTCGGAGCCATCGTACGGTTTTTCGAAAAAGGCTTTGAAACTGCCGTATATCAGGCCCTGTTTTCTGGCTTCCTTCCGGATAGAACAATCCGTGAACTGAAACGTGGTGGCGGGTTTCTGGTTCACCCAGACCTTTTCGTAACCGATCAGGGCGAAACCGACCAGCTTCCCGCCTGAAAAGAACCCCAGGTATTCGCTGTGATCGTAGCGCAGTCCGGGTAAAAGGAATATATCGGGAACCCGATCGAAACAGATCGTCAATTCGCCGGTCGTGATCGGGCACTCGTGGAGGATATCGAGCATCGCCCCGTTGTGTTCGGACGTCAGCTTCTTTATTGTCGGCTCCATAGATTGCTATCCCGTAAAGATCATTGGAACGATCGTGTAGAAAGGATACCTGTCCGTCGCCAGCAGCTCCCTCCCCAGTTCCCGGTCTATCACGAACCGCGCGGCGATTTGTGAAGGAACCGGGTGCTCGCGGTGAATAAAACGGCCGACGATTCGTGCACCGGGAGGCGCTTTTTCCGTCAGCAGGAAGAACAGCTCCGAATTCTCTTTCTCCTCAATCCAGTCGCTGATGTTGGAGAGCTGAAACTTGTTGAATGATCGCTCGGTATTTACCGACAGCGCTTCGTCATAACTCCCGTGAAAGAAACGTAATTTTCTGCTGTTGGCCCTTACTCTCTCGATCCCTTTTTCAGACAGGAACCCCGGCAGGGCATCGTCGTGCAGCAGGTTGTTGAACAAAGTGTATTGAAGAAAATAATTGTCACGGGCCGGGTTCGCTGTGCAGAAATCCCTGAACCGCCCGAAGAACTGAGCCGCCATATCGGTTTGTTCGCTGTGGATCAGCGCCTGGGGATCGAGCCCTTTCCTGCCGTACACTCGTTTGCTGAAAGCTATCTTGAAAATCAGTTTCAACCGCGCAGTGTCGATCCGCCTGTCGAAATACTCCCTCTGTTCTTCAACGGTTTTTTTCTCGAACAGACCAAGGGCCCGCCTCTTCCCGAGAACGAAAAGACCTATCCCGTTTACTTTCGACAGGAACTTTTCGAATTTCGCCTCCCTGATTGCACCCTTTTCCAGGATATCGGCATGACTTGCCCAGAAACCGGCCGCCTCTTCATCCAGGTGCTCCTTGACCGACAGCCACATTTCCCGCCGTTGCTCCGGCGTCGAGTCGCAGTAACCGAGAAAGCGGGCCGCGGTTTTCCCGTCGAGAGCCTGAGCGGCGGCCAGCTTGAGCTTTGCAAGGTAGATCTGGTTGATGGATATATCCGCAGCCACAATATCCACATCCGCCATCGACAGGAGGTTCAGCGGGATTTCCCCCGCCCCGCAGATTACCAGGAGGCGGTCCCCATCCTCGATCTCGAGGGCCCGGAATTCGGTTCTCGCATCTTCCTGGGACATTCCGAAATCATAAAGATTTTTCATGCTTCGAACCCTGCCATACCTGTGTGGACCTAAAATTTTTTACGGTACCTTCGCCGGCATATACACCGTGAAACCGGAAGAATTCACACCTGGGTGGCCTTAAAGCTCTTTACGGTGCCCATCGTGTTGAAAATATCATACTTTTCTCCGAGCCGGGTCATCGCGGCGATTCCGCTCGTCGTAATTCCGCCCCTCAATTGTTCGTCAACCGGCTCCAGCCCGTAGAGGATGGCTTCGGCGGCGCAGCAGAATACGCTTCCGGGCGGCGTCTGGGAGCTTATGACGAAATCCCGGTCGAACGGCAGCGAAACGTATGAGATGAAAGGAAGAAACGTCACGTTCCGCTGCTTCAGCACCGCTTTCGACACCGCGAACGGGACGGAAAGATCTGAAATGAGATACTCCCTCTCCTCGGAAAGGTGATGGGGATACACGATCGGATCGTTGGAACTTGTCGCAATCGAGATGATGTCGCACTCTTTCAGGATAATTACGTCGGTTGCGATTTCAACGTCGATCGCCGGGGCGTCCCGGCCCTCCGCCGAAGCCAGCAGGTGAGCCTTCAATTTTTCGAGTTTGTGCTTTTTTCTGCCTATCAGGATGATCTTCCCGAATAACCCGGGTAATTTGAAGAGTTCCACCGTTATCCGGGAGCCGATATTGCCGGTGGCGCCGACGATGCCGAGAGTGTTCCGTTTCCGGAACCTGGCATTGAGTTTTATTTCGTTTATGAATCTTTTGAATCCGGCCGCGGCCGTAAGGGTGTTTCCGGTCGTGATTTTTGTCGAAGGCGGTTCGGCGATAGCCAGTCCGTCGTCGCTCAGGATCGAGATGAACCCGCCCAGGCTGACCGCCGAGGCGCCCATTCCGGCGGCCATGTCGACCGCATCCTGGATCCTCGATACGAGTTTTCTTCGCCTGCCCGTGCGATGCAGGCGCTCGAGCTCGGATGAATCGATGGGAAGCGCAATGCAGGTGAAGTTTATCCTGTCGTTGAAAATATTCTTCGAATATCCGACAAAAGGTTTCATTTCGAGAAGAAGCTGAAGCTTGTTGAACAGTATCCTCAGCCCGGTATCGGATGCCTTGACGAGGTCCGGCTCCATCATCCGGAGTTCTTCAATGGGATAAACGAAATGAGAAATGAAGGCGACCTTCCTGCTCTCTTTCTTCGCCCTGTCAAGCTTCGAGTAGAAAAAGCCGCACTCCGGTTCTCTCCCCTTGTTGTCCTCGAACCGGTCTCCGTCCATCATTACGGAGAGCAGCCTGTACATCGATTTCGAAGAAACGGTTGCGGCGAGATCGTCCAGGGCGGCGACCAGCCTGTCGATGCTTTCATCCGTAATATAAACGGAAGGCTGAATCCTCAGGACATTCGGAGCGGAAAGCGTCGGGGCCGTTCTGATGTCGTGGTTTTTCAGCAGGTAGACGGCATACAGCTTCCCCAGGAGCTCCCGCGAATCGATTATCCGGAGGAGCAGGTTTTCACTGTTCCTGAACCCCTGCAGATGAATTCCGAGAAACAGGCCCCTGCCCCTCACCGCTTTTATAACGTCCGGATACTTCTTCCTGAGCGCGTCAAGCTCCCGAAACAGCTTTCCGCCTCTCTCACGTGCCCGGGCCGGAATATCATCCTTCTCGATTATGTCGAGAACCTTGTTTCCCACCTTCGAGGCGAGCCCCCCGCCCCCGAATGTGGATGTATAGTAATCACCGAATTCGTCCCTGTATCGATTCGTATCGATAAGCAGCGCCGAAACCTTTTCGATGCCTCCCCCCAGGCTCTTCGAAAAAAGGTAGTAATCCCCCTTAATCCCCTCGGAGGCGAGAAATTCGCCGGTGCGTCCCAACCCGGTCTGTATCTCGTCGATCAGAAGCGGAAAATCGAAGCCGGCGAGATAATGCAGAAAATTCCTGTCGATGACGCGGACGCCGCCCTCGCCCAGTATCGGTTCGACGATAGCGGCGATGATGTTCCTCAGGCCGACATCTTCTTCGATAATCCTGCCGTCCTTTTCAACGATTCTCCTGATCGGGATTACCTGTTCGTTCTCCAGGCGGTTTATGCGGGATTCGTAATCGCCGGAGTCTGTTTCGAACAACGGTTCGATCGATTTCATCCGGCTGAACGGGATTCTCTTTTTGAGGCTTCCGAGAAGCGACCTTGCGCCCGATGTGTGCCCGTGAAATCCGCCTTCGAGCGCTAAAACCTTGACGGGATACTGCTCGATAATCTCGCGGTTTTTCTTCCATAGCTCGGCTACCCGGGTGGATGGATAACGGCCGAATCGCTGGCACTGGAGCGCTTCCAGCCGGTCGACCCGGGCATTCCATTCCAGGAGTGCGTGGTGAAGCGCCATTTCAACCGCCCCGGCGCCGGTGGAGCCGAAAACGGCATAATAGGCTTTCCCGGTGGCCTCCCCCACCATCAGCGATAACTTCTCGGCAAGGTCGCCGGTATGTTTCCGAATGCTTCCCTGATCGAGCAGGGGAACCTCGTTTTTCTCGAGGGAATCGATCACAACACGTTTCAGTTCTTTATTGTTGTGGCCGAGCAGGTTGGCGCCGAACCCCCCGACGAAATCCAGGATCTTCCGCTCTTTCCCGTCGATTCGCGTGTAGAGGAAGTCTTTCTCCGCCCCGTGGTACGAATAGTCTATGCCGAGAGTTTCGAGAAGAACGCCCAGGCGCGGATTGTTGTACCTCGTATATTTGTCCAGGTGGAATTCGGGCAGATCCATTTTCACGATTCCTCTCGAGGATGAAAACGGATCGGTCAGTTCGCTGATGAAGCTTGAAAAGTCTTTGTCTATTCTTGACCGGGAGACATTACCCTTCACCGACTTCGGCGTTTCCCGGTTCACGATCATGAATCTGCTGATGAAACGGTGATTGAATTCGAAGGGTTCGAGTTTCGTATAGAGCTCGTTGTTGATTTCTCTGATGATGTTCTTGAACCGGTTCAGCACGGGAGTTTGAACGATGATTTCGGAGGGATCGGTGGGTTCAGGCTCTCTCAGGAACAGGAGCGCCGCAAGACCGTACTCCCCTTTAACAGGGAAATACTCTATGTGGGATAAGTATTCGTCCAGTTTTTCGTAGTACTCGCCAAGGTAGCTGAGCGGAACTTTTACTCCGTAGCCGTTTTTGAGGAAATCCTTGTTCTCGCGGCCCTCGAAAAGGAGTCTGCCGTCCTCGAACCTGACGATATCCTCGCAGTAAAAGAATCCCTGTGGAATTCTGTCGAGCGGTTCCTCTTCTCTGAGCCCCGAAATATCCGAATATCCGAACGGTGAATGGATATACAGCTTATACAGTTTTTTGAAATTAAGGAATCTCTTCAACCCGACGATGACTCCGGGCAAGGGCTCTCCCATGTGATTGCCCGGGTGTTCTTTTTCTCCGGACAGAACCGTTGAGAGCACCTGCTGGGTTTCGGTCATACCGAATGCATTGTGAAGTTTCAGCCCCGTAGCCGACTCGATCTTTTTTGCGATTTCCATGTCGTACGGAGCGCCCGACGATACGAGGGTCTTGAAACAGCCGAACAGTTCATTTTTGAGTTCGGGAAATACCCTGGCGAGCTCGAGGAAGCTGCTGAACACGGATGGGCCGCCGGTAATATGCTCCGGTTTCATTTTGAGCAGGAGATACCTTGCGGTTTCAGGCTTCTCCGAAAACCAGTCTGTCTTGACCAGGCAGAGGGGAGAGCCGCACCACAGGGCGTTCATATACGCCCTGACGCCCATGGTATGCGCGAAATGGGGAGTGTAGCCCCGGCCCCCGAGAACCTCTTTTCCGAAAAACCCCGCCTTTTCCCAGGCGACGCAGTTTTTAATCAAAGCGCCGTGACTGTGTGTCACCAGCTTCGATTTGCCCGAAGTGCCGGACGTTGTGATCATCAGGAATTCAGTATCATTCCGCAGAAAAGACCGGCAGCGCGAAACAAGATCGTCTTCGAGGTATTCTTTTACTTCATACGAGTCGTAAATGAGCGATCTGAGTGAAAAATCTTCGACAAAATCAAGATGGCGTATATTCAGCGTCTCGAGCAGGCCCGGCAGTTTTTCCAGGATTTCTTTTTCTTTCTCATGCCCGTCCAGATTCAGCAGTTCGCCGGTCGATGATAAAAAGATTCTGCTGTTCGAAACCTGCAGCCATTCCCCGATGTCTCTTGTTTCGACGAACATGGGAAGGAGCGTCCTGATTCCGTAGGCCGCCAGCGCGGAAAAAGTCAACAGCACGAAAAGCTCATTCGTTCCCGTGAGGTGACTCAACGTTACGGTGTCTCCGGGCTGAAGACCCAGGTCCTCCAGTTTTTTCATCAGGTTCCAGGTGATGTGGCGGAGCCTGCCCAGGGATATCCGAACATATTTTTCTTCGTCGTGGCTGAGAACGATTACGGAATTTTCATCACGAAAGGGGAGTTTCTTGAAGACGAGCTCGAGGAAATTGTCGACGGGAGCCTCGCCCGGCTTTATGCCGGATTCCAGAACGATATCGAAGAACTCTCCGTATCGCAAAACTTGCTCCCGTTCGAAGAGTAGCCGTCAGAACATTATAACGCAAACTGTTTCAGCCCGATAACGCAACCTGTTTCAGCCCGATAACGCAAACTGTTTCAGCCCGATAACGCAAACTGTTTCAGCCCGATA
>CAYMWF010000043.1:30655-42225 GCA_964394085.1 uncultured Gemmatimonadota bacterium
AGCCCGATAACGCAAACTGTTTCAGCCCGATAACGCAAACTGTTTCAGCCCGATAACGCAAACTGTTTCAGCCCGATACGCTTCAAAAAGGACGACACGGGCAAGGCTGGAATAATCCCCGAATAGAAGGGGGATTCGAGACCGTCACCGGAGTTGATTATTCTGCGGCGGCCGGCACCCGGTAAGCCATCGGGGCCAGCACGTACATGGCCCAGCTCATGCACTCTCTTCTCACGCCCAGGTACTCGTCCTGGTTTTTGTGCAGATGCTTGATCACGTCGGTTCGCTCCGGGTGCTCCGGGTTGTCTTCCAGCCACCGGATCAGGCCGTGCCAGTTTCCGGCTTCGTAACGGTCCCAGTCGTCGGTATCGGCCCTGACCACGTATTCGAAGTCGAATCCTTCCCCGCGGGAGATATGCAGGAGCTCCAGCTCGGTGTGGATCGCCGACTCCTGCCCCGCGTACCGGGGAGGAACGGCGCTTTTTCTCCAGTAAGGCTCGCCGATGCCGAGGCGCCCGCCGGGCCGGATGGCCCGCTTCATCGCCTGCAGGGTCGGTTTATAGCCGCCCCAGACGAACGACGCGCCGATGCACGTGGCCGCGTCGAAGGAGAACTCGTCGAACCGGTAATCCGCACCTTTCCCGCAGACGATCTCGATGCGTTCCGACAGCCCCTTCCCGGACACCTTTCTGCGGGCCCGGTCGCAGACCTGCTCCCGCACGTCGATGCCGATCGCGGAAATACCGAACTTCTCGGCCCAGAGCACCAGCGGCTCCGCGTAACCGCAGCCGAAGTCGATGACACGGCTGCCCTCGCTCAGCCTGAGATATTTACCGAACTCGATTATCTTCTCCGGAGTGGATGGGTTTATCAGTTCTATATACCGTTCAGAGATATTGACCAGGTCGAAAAAATCCATCGGTTTCAGCCTTTCATCTGCCTGCGCCTGCGGTGGAAGAGAGCCGCCGATCCGATGCGGAATGTTTCGGCGGCATCCACTTTTCACCCGGGCCTCGGCCCAATCGGATCACGCTGTTTTCTTTCTGTAGTTAATCAGGGCTTCCAGGTAGCGTGAATTCACCTGCCGGCTCGCAAGGGCTTGTTTGAACGGCGGGAGTTTCAGAATAACGCCCATAACCGCGGCCAGGGCGCGATGGCTCCATAAAACCTGGTTGTCGAAAAACAAGTGCTGCAACTTGCCCCGTTCAATGGCCATCAACAGGGTCCTGTGCAATCCGTTCAGGGGGGTGATAACTCTGCTCGAGCGGGATTCGAGTCGAATATTGTCCTTCGGGCAGGCTCTGACACAGACACCGCATCCCAGGCAGAGATCAGCATCCAGCTTCGCTGCTTTCATTTTGGGTTTCAGCGGGTTGTTCGAGGAAACCAGCATCATCGCCTCCACCGGGCAGGCCGTCACGCATTTACCGCATCCGCAGCATCCGGATTCGGTCACGAAAGGGATGAAATTGGTGGTATGGACGGGGTTCAGAATCGCGAAGCGCCTGGTGGCTATCATGGCCTCGCAGCAGCACCCGCAGCAGTGGCAGATGAAGTTTACTTCCTCTCTGACATTCTCGCCGAACTGGACCAGGTTGTGCTCGTAAGCCGCATCCAGTAAATCAAGACATTCTTCAACATCTACCGAGCGGGCGCAGTCGTGCTTGCTCAATGAAGCGGCTACGTTGTCGAATGTCATGCATATATCAAGCGGCGCATCGCAGGCCCTGTCCAGGTGTGACATCTTGTGACGGCAGTAACATATCCCGACACTCCGGTGAGCAGCACTTTTGATGACTTCGGTGGCCCGTTCGTAATCGAGAACGTGCAACGCATTTTCATTCGACAGGACCGGTTCCTGAACAAAGGCGCGCCCCACATGAGTTTGCCCGTGGGTGAACAGCTCCTTGATGAAATCTTCTTCCACATTCAGATATTCATAATACAACTCGCTCAATAACTTCTGATCGATGTCGTCCCGCACACGCATCATGGAGAACTCGAAAAAACCAGCCATAGGAGGCGGAAGAGCATAAACGGATTCCCCATCCTGTTCGATGTCGACCAGGACGGCGCGGCCGGCCAGCTCATCCAGCACGTTTCGAGCTGCGGCCGGGCTCATTTTCCATACGCGACCGGCTTTTTCCGCCGTGAAGGGTTTGATGGACATATGTGAAACAAGCTCGGCTTCTTTTTCGCTGAGCAGCATTTTCAGGATTTTGTATAAAAGTTCCGAAGGAGGCGCGCCCTGCGGCGAACGATTCAATCTCTCCACCAGCCTGGAATAACCGGATTTGATCGTGTTGTGAGCCATGATTATACATTTCCCGCTGTTTTGACGGAATCCACCCGCCGGATGTTTCGGGATCAGGCTGACGCAGGTAACCTGAGGATGAAACCGACGGATCGCTCCGGTTGAGGTCGGCAAGCCCAACCGTTTGTGCGGCAAGAGGATAGCATGAGCGTTTCATGGGTTCAAGATCGAACCCGGACAGGATTGGATTGCTACCCCCGCCCCGTTCGGATACACTGAGAGACCACCCGGCTGAGCGGGTCATCCTCTGATCAGCCTGAAGACACGTCCGGGCGGCAGTCGAAAGAAATCGAGGTCGGGCGCTTCAGCAAAGATGAACGGAACGCTGTTTTATGAATAAACTAGCTGGTTTTACATGCGTTTATACGCCGCTTCCGCTTCTCGACGCGGCGGGTTATTCACCGTACAGGCTGCTTCCCCTCGGGAACGCACCCGAACAGGCCGGTCAGCTTCTTCACGACAACATGTGCCCGCACGTAAAGGGGGTGCTCGACCGCGCCCTCGACAGCGCGACGCCGGACCTCGACGCAATCGTATTCATGAACAGCTGCGACTCGATGAGACGCCTCTTCGACGCCTGGCGAAGAGCGCGCCCGGACGACAAAGTCATTCTCGTGGACCTGCCTCCGGTACCGGGAGAATCCTCCGCGGAATACCTCGCAACGGGATTCAACCGCCTGAAAAGCATCCTGGAAGAGTGGTCGGGGAATCCGGTATCCGTCGATAAAATCCGCGAATCGATAGAGCGGCGCAACAGGCTGGCCGGATATGTCAGGCGGCTTGAAAAGCTCTATCGCGAGGGTGCCGTCGCCAGGGCCTCCACCCTGCAGGAAATCGTCAATTCCGCCGTCACGGAACCGCTCGAATCGACACTGGGGAACCTTGCCCGGTGTCTGGATGAGATGGAAAAGGAAGCGGATTCGGGAGACTCCGGTTCCGGAAGGCGCGGCTTTCCCGTCTTCCTCTTCGGAAATGTGCTCCCGGACCCGGAAGTTTTCGACCTGCTGGAAGGATGCGGCCTCCGGATAGCGGGGAACGACCTCTGCACCGGATCGAGGATGTTCCGCAGCTTCGATCCCGCAGGGAACGAAGATCCCGTCCGGGTTCTGGCCGAGGGGATGCTTTCTCCTCCGTGGTGCGCGAGAACTTTTGATCCGGCCCGGCCGAGCGCCCTGGCGGATGCGGTGATATCCGCGGCCGGGGAATGCGGCGCAAAGGGCGTTATCGGGCACACCGTCAAGTTCTGCGACCCGTACCTCGACAGGCTCCCCACGATAAAGGAAGCGCTGCGGAAAGCGGGCCTGCCGGTCCTGATCCTGGAAGGGGACTGCACCCTCCGCTCTCTCGGCCAGCACCGTACCCGTATCGAAGCCTTCGCGGAGATGCTGGTCTGACGGGCTGAAATTCAGGGTCGCACGGAAAACGCCCGGAAGACACTTGCGGCCCGGGGGAAAAGAGATGAAGGAATATTTCGACGAATTAACAGGCGGCATCGAGGCGAGTATCCTGGAAGCGGACGGCAAAGCCAGCCCCCGCAAAAGGTTCGCCCTTGAAATTTCCCGGCTCGGGCAGCGGCTCTATTCCGAAGACGACATCGTAGCATGGTGCGGCGTCACCACCCCCTTCGACCTGTTGAACGCCCTCGGAGTGACCAGCTGCTGCGCCGAATTCATCGGCGCCATGCTCTCATCCACCGGCACGGCCGATCACTTCCTCGACACCGCCGCGAAAGCCGGCTATTCGACCGACACATGTTCCTATCATCGCGCCGTTCTGGGCGCCGCAGAAAACGGGCTCATGCCGAAACCGGACTTCCTGGTCGCCACCACCTGCCCCTGCACCGGCGGGCTGGCTGTGGTTGAAGAGCTTGCGCGCATTTTCGATCGAGAGCTTTTCGTCCTGCACATACCCCCGGACGATTCCGAAAGCAGCGTCAGGCACATGGCCCGGGAGCTCGAACGGCTGGTGGCGTTCGTTTCCGCCTGCACGGGGATTCCGCCCGACGAACAGCGTATCCGCGAAGCCGTGAAGAAAACAAACCGCGCCCGCGCCGTCCTGGCCGAAGTCTTTCAACTGGCCAGGCGCGTGCCGTCGCCCGTGAACAGCCGCGACCTCCGCAATCTCGGCATCGTGATCCCGCTCCTTTTCGGCACCGAAACAGCCGTAAATCTGGCCGAAGCGTTCAGGAACGAGCTCCAGGCCCGCATCGACCGGGGTGAAAGCGGCGTTCCGGAAGAACGAATCCGCCTGATGTGGCTCCAGAACCGCATCCAGTTCAAAAACCCGGTCACCGAGATCCTCGAAAAAGAACACGGAGCGGTGATCGTAGTCGACGAGCTGAACAGCATCACGTGGGGCCCGATCGATCCGGACGACCCCTACCCGGGGCTGGCCCGCCGCGCCATATCGATCCCCTTCAACAGCTCCGCCGAACATCGTATCAGGCATATCGCCCGCCTCGCCGCCGAATACAAGGTGGACGGCGCCATCAATCCGTGCCACTGGGGCTGCCGCCAGGGCACCGGCCTGCGCGGCGTCGTGTCGGAAGCCCTCAAGGAGCGCGGCATCCCCGTCCTCAACCTCGAAGTAGACTGCGTCGACCGGCGCAACACCGCCATCGGTCAGGTCAAGACCCGCCTCGAAGCCTTCATGGAGCTTCTCGAAACCCGCCCCGTCCCCCGGGTGCGCTGACCTCGCTTTTTTTGCAAATCGAAATTCCGAGGCTATAATTGTATATGGATCCTCTTTAAATCCCGGTGATCCGGAATCCGGGCGAACAGCATGAAAGGACAGACGATGAAAACCACCGCGTATCTCGTGCTTCTGGCCGCCGTCGCCGCGTTTCTGCCGGCCGCTTCTCCATCCTTCGCGGCATTCGAGCTTGCTCTCGGGGACGGCTTCGGCAGTGAATACAACAAGGCAGTGGTCGGCTCCGCGGAATTCAACGATGTTCTTTACGTGGGCACATGGAACGAAGCGGAGGGGTGCGGCGTTTACCGGATTCAACACGACGGCGGCGTCTGGACGGCGGAGCTAGTCTGCGATCGCGGGTTCGGCATCGGAATACCGGCCAGCAACTTCACTACGTCCCAGTTCTATGTTTTCAAGGACCAGCTTTACGTGGGCACGTGGAACCCCGACGACGGCGCCGAGCTGTGGCGAACCATCGAGGGGGTGCTCTACCCGATGGGGCAGCTCGACTGGGAACGGGTGGATTACAACTCCTTCGGAGGATACTGCGTTACTTCGATGACATCGATGGACGGGTGGCTATATGCCGGCATGTTCACCCTTTTCCCGCCCTGCAAAATCTGGCGCAGCCGGGACGGCGTCAACTGGGCCAAGGTGAACAGGAACGGATTCGGCAATCCCGACAACACGGACGCGACGACAATGGGGGTATACGACGGCATGGTATACGCCGGGACCGAGAACGGATTTTCGATACTCCCCGGAACCGGCACCGAGGTGTGGCGCAGCGACGGCGTGACCATGGATCCTGATTTCCCCGATTACCTCCTCTGGGAGGAGACCACGGCCGAAATAGGCGGGGGTTTCGGAAGCGGCAAATGGCTGCATAACACATTGAACCTGGTCGAATACGGCGGCTTTCTCTGGGACGGCACCTACAGCCTCTACCGAAGGCCCGAACTCTGGAAATACGACGGTGAATCCTGGACCGAAGAAGAATTCTACGTCGGATTCCTGGACAACCTGAACCGCGCCTTTTCGTATCACTTCGGCCGTGTATACGACGGTGCCCTGTACCTGGGCACGGAAAAAGCGGGCGGCGGCGGTGAAATGCTCCGCTACGACGGAACCGCCTGGTACCAGATAAACATCGACGGCTTCGGGGACCCGGCCAACGCCGTTGTCGGCCTGGCGGGAACCACGGACGGCTATCTCGTATGCGCCGCCGGACGCGAGTATTCGGGCTGCTCCATCTGGGCTTCACGCCCCGGCGGAGCGGATGATCCGGATTTCGACGACGTGCCCGCAGGCGACGACAACTGCCCGAATACCGCGAATCCCGACCAGGGGGACGGAGACGTCGACGGCGTGGGCGACCTGTGCGACAACTGCCCGGACACGCCGAATCCCGGCCAGGCGGACGCCGATCTCAACGGGGTCGGCGACGCGTGCGAGCCCTGTGCCGTCGTCACCGCCTTCACCGGCGCGGGGATAGAGGAGGAAACGGGGACAGGCACGGTATCTTTCCTGAGGGAGCTGAGGGACGGCAGGCTCTCCGAGACCGCCCGGGGACGCCGGCTTGTCGACATCTACTATGCGCATACGCGGGAAATCGCTTCGATCCTCAGAAAGCAACCGGCCCTGGTCCTTACCGCGGCGGGGCTTCTGGGCGACATCTCGGACTGCCGTCGATACGCGGAAGCTGCCCGGGGCTTCCAAAACACCGGGACGTCCCGCCCGGCGCCGGTGCTTTTTACCGATCGTTTCTGTGAAAAGGCCTTCGACTTCTCCGCCGGTCTTTCGCGCCACGCCGGCCCCGGGTTGCGCGAGGCCCTGGCCGGTATCGATCGTATCGTTGCCGGGCTCCGCGGCAAAACTCTCGAACAAGCGCTCGCGACCTTCGAATAACCCCGGAAAATACCCGGGCTCCCTGCACCGCAGGTCAAGAAGCTTCTACTGTCATGTCTGGGATGCAGGCACTCGTGTAAAATTGTCAATCCGATTGACAATTTTACACGCTTTCCGGGTGGGCTCGAGTGATACACCTGAACGACCGGGGCGGTTTCCACCCTATAAAGGAATAAATGACCGGCTCCCCACGGACTGAACTCAACCTGCCTCACCGGCGAGGAAATCGGGGAAAAGGAAGCGAGACACGGGGTTTGACTGGAAGGTAAGCCCTCGATGGGGGTGAGAAACTCTATAGAGATCTTAAAGCCGCCGGCCCGGCCGGCGGCTGTTTACTATCGCTCTGCCAATGATTCTACGCGGGCCCGTCCACCCCGGCGTCGTCTGCAAACGGGTTGCGATATTTTCCGCGCCTCTGTTGCAGGACCAGGAAAAAGAAGGGAAGGTCACGCACGAGGTAGCGCCGCCACAACCTGTGCGGCTCCCGGGTCAGGCGATGCAGCCACTCCAGGCCCGCGCGGCTGACCCAGGGCGGGCAGCGGCGCTGGTATCCGGCCTGAAACTCGATGGTGATGCCGATCCCCATGAAGCAGCGCACTCCCGGCAGGCTCGCCCGGTTGTGACGGATCCACTTCTCCTGCAGGGGCGCACCCAGCCCCACCCCCACCACCGTGGCTTCGACCTCGTTGATCTGCCGGATCACCGCGGCGCTCTCTTCGGGATTATTGACAAAACCCATGGAGGGCGAACAGGCGCCCACCACGACCTCGCGCCCCTCGCGCCGGTTGATGTTCTCACGCGCCTGCTCCGCCGCTCCGGTCCGTCCTCCAAGCAGAAAAACCCGCACATCCGGATTCTCCCTGTGATGATGACAGTAGGCGGGGAAAAAGTCTGAACCCGATATCTTCTCCTGCACCGGTGTGCCGAGAAGATGTTGCAGGACGGAGACAATGATCTGCCCGTCGGCGACGGCGTAGTCGGCCTCCCGGTAGATGTCGTAGAACTCCCGGTCTTCCTGCAGGGTTATGAGGTGGTCCACGTTGGCGGTAACCAGCATGCCTTCGTTAAATTCAGTCAGCAGCTCCTGGAAGGTTATGTTGTCTAACCTGCAATTCAGCAGTTGTACGCGTTCACGCTTCACTCAGCACCTCGTCTATCTCTTTAAACACCCGCTCCCATGAGTAGTGTTCACCGGCCAGCTCCCGGGAGCGATCGCGGAAGCTCTCCCACAGGTCCCGCTCACTGCAGAGGCGGGCTGCCCAGTCGGTCAGACCGGCCGGTGTGTCGGCGACGCCCATGGAGCGATCGTCAACCGACAGCCCCTCGGCTCCTACCGGCGTAGTCACCACCGGCATGCCCCGGTACATGGCTTCGATAACCTTCACCTTCATGCCGCTGCCGAAGCGCAGGGGGCACACGAAAACGCGAGCTCGACCATAGTATAACTCGAGATCCTCTACAAACCCGGGCAGCTCGATATCGTCCAACCCGGCCGCGGCTTCCTGCAGTCGGGCGTCGGGATCCCCTCCGGCGATCACGAAACGCAACCCGGGCAGGCGTTGCTTGAGATCCTCCCAGCACTCGCGAATAAACCACAACAGGCCATCCACGTTGGCTTCCCAGGTGAGGGTGCCGACAAAGAACAGGCATAAATCCGTCCGGTCGAACTCGAGAGCCGGGCGGGACAAGCCTGCGTCGTCGGCCAAGTGGTATGTCAGCCGGAACTTTTCCCGGTCCGCACCCAGCCCGACCAGACTCTCAATGTCGTTGGGGGTGGCCAGAATCACAGAGGCATCGTCACATATGCTGCGCTCGTAGCGCTTGATCCGGGCCGCTTCGAGCCCCACCATCAACCGCTTCAAGGTAGAGTCGGCGACCTCTGAGAACCTACTCCACATGACGAACTCGGCGTTGTGCGTGTGCAGCACCCGCAGACCTTTGAAGGTATCGGGCAGGTACTGGTACATCAGAAAGTGGTCCACGAACACAATATCGTGGTCGTCCAGGACCGGCGCCACCCTGGCCGCAAAACTTTTTGAGCGGTTACGGAAAATCGTCAGAGGAACCCCCCGCAGGTAGCTTGACAGCAGGTTGCGCGGCGACCGCTCCAGGGTGTTGGGCTCGGAATAGTAATCACGCAGCTTCACGGCGGACCGGAACCCTGTTTCGTATTCCGCGTCGTCCCGCTTGAGAAAAGTAAAGACGGACAGGTCATGACGGCGGGCCAGGTGCTCGACCACCCGCCAGCTCTTGATGGTCCCTCCGCTGCGCGGCGGAAAGGGCAGCTGCGGGGTAAGATAGAGGATCCGGCGACGGCGGGCGGAGGATGCGGCCCCGGGGGAGGCAGCCGAATCGGCGCCAAGTTGCCACGGGACCGGTTTGCCTGTAATGCGCTGCAAGGCCTCGGCTTCCGGCCCGTAAAACTGCTGCAGGCGATCCAGGGTCTCCGGTTCTATCTCGGGCGGCGGCAGGGACCGGCTGTCTTTTGAACTCAAGCCGGCCTCCAGGCCCCGCTTGACGCTGAGCAAGGTCTGATGGATCCTGGGGAACCTGAAGGTCAGGGGCGACAGCCTGTAGCGAAGAGCATTAATCAAACGATCGGCGGCGGGTGAAGCCATGGGCCGTGTAGGATTGTGCACCCCGTACTCGTACCCCTGGAAGTGGCTCTCATCGAGACCGACAGCCCGGCATATCTCGCTTACAAAGCCGCCCGGATCACGCTTAAGATCCTCGAAGTGCAGCACCATTATCTGGTCCGTGTCAAACGCCTCCAGGTACGGCTGCAGGTAACCGGAATAGGAACCCATCATAAGGGGCGTCGGAGGATATGGCACGGAGTCGGCCTGGTCTTCGAACTGTTCGTCGACGAAGGATTTGAAGGTCTCCGTTACGGGAATCAGGCCGTACTGCTTGCGGTACCGGAAGCTGGAGACCAGGCGATCCACGGGATCGCGCAGGATAAACACCAGTTTCACGTCGGGCAGGGACTCATGGATTCGTTCCGCGCAGGTGCGCCCGAGAAGATAGAAAGGCGTCGCTTCCATGTACAGCTGATCCGGAGTTCCCCGGGGGAAAAACTCTGCGTATCGGTGCAGACCGTCCTCGAACCTGCAGATCGACTGCACCGGGTACTCCCGCTCAAGGAAAAAACGGGTCTCCTTGACCGTGGATGCACAGACCCCGGGGTGGTCCCGGAGATAATAGAACAACGACGTCGTACCGCCTTTCAGGATCCCTGCTATGATAAGGTAGCGCCGGTCCCTGACCTGCTGCACCACTGCCTCAAAACCTTTGTTGCGGCTCAAGTTCTACTCCGGTAGCGCCGGTTGCGCATGTGACGAACGAAAAAAGGATGGGAAAACAAAGCTGCCGGTTCTTTCGCTGAGCGGCTGATTATTTGCTAATGGTGGGAAAACGAAGTTTCCGGTTCCCTCTTCGGGCAGTGATTGGATGCAGTTAACCTCCATCTCGGGTTGCTCCGGTAAGTATACCTTACGGTGTGCGGCCGTGCAACTCGGATCCTGGATTGAAAACGATGCCGTCAGACGCAAAAGAGATGATCCCCATCTTCAATAAAATTAATACTTGACGCATCTATCGTCAGATTCTTTTCAACGTAAAAAACAGAATATTCATATCGGTGCAGCAGCCCGACTACATTCTGAATATTTTCGAAACCCCCGTGAATTTCGATAAAAAGTTGAGGTTTATAACGTCTCATCGTTTCTTTCATCCCGGCAAGAACATCAATTTCGTACTCCTCGACATCTATCTTGATAAAATCAGGAATCGGCAGGTCACAGGTATCCAGCTGACTGTCAAGAGAATCTATATCCACTTCGACCTTAATCGTCTCTTCTTTAAAATTTCGGTTTTTAAAATAATCTTCATAAAAACTACTTCGCCCCGGATCTTCGTGGCAATAAATCAATTCCAGCCTGTCCCGTGATTTACCGAGTCCGAGCTGTCGAACTTCAATGTTATCGAAATCATTCAGTTCAACATTATGTACGAGTCTTCGGAAATTATCAGGATTGGGCTCATATGCCACTACTTTACCTCTATCGCCCACAGATCGAGCGAAAAAAATGGTAAAAACTCCCTGATAACCCCCAATATCATATACCGTCTTATTTTTTAACTCCAGACCGACCAGGAACTTTTCTTCGCTTGTCGGAGAAACTACTTTTTCCGGTATGAATGCAAAGCCGCCTTTTCTTTTCAATCCCTTTGCCAGCCCCCTTCTGACCGTGTAGACCTTATTGCTGAACAACGGGCGAAACAGAGCCATTATTTTTCTCTCTACTATCAGCGACAGCTTTCTTCTCGCAGAGCGTTTGATCTTCATCTTTCTATTCGCCGGAGCGCAGCCCTCAAAGGGGTCAATCAACCCTCTCCTGAAAAATATCTATATCGTATTACCATCGGCATTTACACTTTTTACAAGACCGCATATTTTCCTTCAACGGTCTTTCATTTCCAACCAGGCCGCTCCATCCTCATTCACCTTGATTGGGGGAGCTGCAACTCTCTGGCACGGTATTGACAGGGGAACGGGGAGGTGTTCCGGAGAGCCGCCTTGATCCTGCAACCATGTGGTTAGGACCGGCCATGTGTCGCCATTATTGTGCCACCTCAAAATCTTCTTAAAATATAA
>CAYMWF010000044.1:0-40760 GCA_964394085.1 uncultured Gemmatimonadota bacterium
CCTTATAATGATCAAATTACCAGACTTGTCCATCAAATAGCGTTTTCAGCCTCAGACTGCCGGGCGACTGGCCCGTGGAGTTCACGACTGATGAAGAAAGGGGAGTGATCACAACGTCCCCTGCGGTCGGTGATATCAACGGCGATGAAAGCCCAGATGTTGTATGCATCGTGCACTGGCCGTTTTCTAATACTTTCGAATTATACGCATTTCAGAATGACGGGTTTCCCGTTTCGGAGGACTGGCCGGTTTCACTCAACCCGGTTCCTGTGAAAAAATGCCCGGTACTGGGTAACTTCGACTCTGATACCACGGACTTGGAAATACTGGTCATTGATGACCTGGTAAGAACCTTTTCCGGTGAGGGCACCCAGATATGGTCATACGATTATGGATATGCGGATTGTTATTCTATACCGGGACCGCCGGCGTACGGACCCTTTGCGGATGAAAACAACCCGGAAATTGTATTCCACCCTCTTTTTACAGACCTTTGGGGTGACACTTACGGTTGCTTCACCAGGTTGAAATGGGACGGAGAGGTTCTTCTGGAAAGGGAAGCACTCCCCGTATCCAGAACCTCGCCGGCGCTTGTGAACTGGGGAAATCAGGATACACTCGAGTGTCTGATACCATTCTTTGATGAAAGCGATAACCATAATCTTACGAGTGTTGATTCGAATTACGACGAGAATCCCGACTGGATTGGAAAGGAATGCGGGAAATTTCCATCCACACCGGCTCTTGGAAAGGTGGAGACGTATCAGACTGCGGATGTTGCCATAGGGGCTGATTGGAGTAACATCACCGGTCATGACGGTCTTGAAATCAACCTGTTTGATTACAGGGGCAATCAAACATTCAATTATACGGATGAAGGTGCAGGAGTTGGTACGATTATCAGCTCTCTAGTAATTGGTGATCTTGACTCTGATTACTGGCAAGATGTACTGGCGGCAACAACAAATGGGTATGTGTACGCTTTAAATCGACGCGGTGAACTCATTTCCAATTTCCACTGGCCATTCAATGTGCATGCCGCACCATCTGTAGGAGCGCCGGCGATCGGAGATATCGACGGAGACGATTATCCCGACATTATTGTCTGTGGTGGGGATAATTATCTTTATGTATGGGATATGAATCCGGGAGGTGGTCCTGGTGGGAATTCCTCGGCTCCTGACTGGCCGATGTTACGGCGCGATCCCGCGCATACCGGGTGCTACGATGAATAACGTCGTTCAATGATGCTTCTGTGCTCTGTTTTGGGATGTGAATGAAAGAGGCGGATTATGAAGGCAAGGATCTTGTTTTCGATGGTGTTTCTCGTCCTTCAAGTTGTTTGCATGTTCGAGGCGGGTGAAACCGTAACAAGCCTGTCTAACACCAACCAAAGAAAAGATACTCAGCAAGTAAGGATTCCATTCATTTCGTCCGATTTCATAGTATGTAATGATTCAATGTATCAATCAGAACCGGACAGCGACATGGACTCAGATGGAAACATCTGGGTGGTATGGGAGGACTTCAGACATTCCCCACCAGGTGATGTGCTTAGAAACGCAGAAGTGTATGCAAGAAAAATATCGCCGCAGGGAGACTTCCTTACCAGCGAACTACGGCTTACAGATAGAGATTTCCGCAGCTGGTTCGTCAAGGTGACTGTCGATCATATCGACAATGTTCATATCGTATTCCGCGATATCGGGACCAACGGATACGACGTTAGATATATCCAACTCGACTCAATCGGAAATGCAGTTGTTCCGGAAACAGTCGTGAATGACGCGGAGGGCTGGCAGACCGGTGAACTGCGGTGCGGAATCGGGGTTGATAACAGGAGAAATGTCCATGTCTTGTGGCCTGAGCATTCTACTGATTTTTATTATTCGAAACTGGACAGCGCGGGCAACCTGCTGGTGGATAAAATCCATGTTTCGGGTGAGATGGTATTTCATAAGCAACCCGACCTTTCAGTGGGACCGGACGGTTCTGCCAATATGGTATTCATGAGACAGAGCCCAGGATACAAGGTCATACATTTCTCTAAAGTCGATTCCTCTGGAAACCTAATTATCGATTCAAAACCATTGACACCGGAAAGTTCGGGTAATTATTGTTCATTTCCTGCCATCGTCACAGATAATGCTGGTAATTCGCATTTACTATTCGATTATCGAGATACAAGCCTCACATTTTATTACGATCCATTCTACCTCAAAATTGATCAATTGGGGAACCAGATCGGCGACATGGTCAACATCATCGATTATAATAATGGGTTATGTAGTTGGGGAATAGCAATTGATCTGGACGGCTCAGGATCAATTCATGCAATCTTCAATCAGGCTATCAATCCATGGACATTTCATTACTCTTACGCAAAGATTGCCGATGGAGGTGAACTACTGAGTTATATCGACAACATCAGCGATAATGAGGATAACTTCAAGGAGCACCATTCGGTTGCCGTATCCGGACATCGCATATCCCTGGTTTGGGAAAATGCCTTACCCGAAGCTGAAACCCATGATGACATCTACCTGAAGCAAGGCTACATTTCCACAAAACAGTAGAATTTCGCTCCAAAAAATAGAAAAATATAGTTCTTTTTCGCTTTTTCGCTTTTTCGCTTTTTCGCTTTTTCGCTTTTTCGCTTTTTCGCTTTTTTCCATTTACCGACGAAGATATCGATACGATCCTCGCCGCCGCCGCGGAGTCGCTTTCAGCAATATAGCAGAACCCGGAGTTATGACAGTTTGCGTCGAAGCTGCCGCGTAAACCACGGGGCGTCGACCGAAAAACCTTGACACCGATGCACGGATTGATAAAATGCCGCCTTTTAGGCCGGGAAATTCTTCCTGAATCCTCAAACGAGCGAAGAACCGCCCGGTATTTGTTCTCCGGCGGTAAAATTCACCGTTGACTGAACTATCCGATTTCGAAGAGTCCGAATAGCTGCCGTTGATTTTCCGAATCCTTCGGTACGTATGAATTCGGGCTGATATCTTTTCAACACGGCGGGTATAGTTTACCCTCCGCCAACCGGAATACTAACGATGGAAATGAAGAAAAAGATCCTGGTGATCGGCGGCGGAATCAGCGGCCTGACGGCCGCCATCGAAGCATCCGAAGCGGGTGCCGAGGTGATCCTGGTCGAGAGGAACCCGTTCCTGGGCGGTCGGGTTGCGCAGATGCACAATTATTTCCCGAAGCTCTGCCCTCCTTCCTGCGGCCTCGAGATCAATCTCCGTCGAATCCGCACGAACCCTCGAATCCGGTGCCTGACTCTGGCTCAGGTCGAATCAATCGCCGGAGGCCCGGGCGACTACAAGGTGACGGTCCGGCAGGACCCGCGTTTCGTGAACGACCTGTGCACGTTGTGCGGCGACTGCGTCGATGCCTGCCCCGTGGAGCGGTCCGACGAATTCAACCTCGGCCTGGGCGTGACGAAAGCCGTCTATTCGAAATCCGAGGCGGTCTATCCCGAGAAGTACGTCATCGACGGTGAAACCTGCGAGGGAACCGGGTGCTCCAAATGCCTCGAGGTCTGTTCTTACAATGCAATCGACCTAGAGATGAAGGCCGAAACGTTCGAATTCGAAGTCGGGGCGGTCATATGGGCCACCGGCTGGGATTTCTACGATGCATCGAAGATCGAAGGTCTCGGCTTCGGCAAGTACCCGAACGTGATAACCAACATGATGATGGAGCGGTACGCATCCATCAGCGGCCCCACGGGCGGCAAAATCCAGCGGCCTTCAGACGACAAAGAGATAGAGAGCGTGGCGTTCGTCCAATGCGCCGGTTCCCGCGATGAAAACTACCTCGAACAATGCTCCGGCGTTTGCTGCATGGGTTCTCTCAAGCAGACCAGGTATGTGCGCGAACAGTACCCCGACGCGAAAATATACGTCTTCTATATCGATATACGATCGCCCGGGCGGCTCGAAGATTTTTACGCCGAAGTCCAGGAAGACGAGAACGTCGTCTTCGTGAAGGGCAAAGTGGTGAAAATCACCGATGAACCCGATGGAGACCTGACCCTTGAGGCTGAAGATACACTTTCCGGGGAAAAGGTGAAGCAGAAGGTCAATCTCGCGGTGCTGGCGACGGGTCTCGACCCGGCGCTCTCAGCCGCCGAGGTCGAAGGTGGTTTGAATAGAGACGATTTCGGTTTTCTGACTGACGATCAACCTCAACCAGGCCAGATTGGCGCGGGATGCGCCAGACGCCCCGTGGATGTGGCTGCCAGCGTCCGTGACGCTACATCCGCCGCGTTGAAGGCCGTACAGTGCTGCGTGGAGTAAGCTATGAGCGAAAATAAAATCGCCGTTTATATCTGTAAGGGCTGCGATATCGGTGAATCGATCGATGTCGACGCCCTCGAAGGAATGCTCGAGGAAGATGAATACGAAGAGGCGGAGCTCGAACCCGACCTGTTCCGTATACATGAGTTCCTCTGTGGTGAAGAAGGTCTGGAACTCATCCGGAGCGATATCCGCGAAGGAGTGAACACCCTGGTGGTGGCCGGTTGCTCGGCCCGGTTCAAGACCGAAACCTTCAAGTTCGACGGGTGCCGGACCGAAAGGGTCAACCTGCGGGAGCACGTGGCATGGAGTCACGAGCCTAACGACGAAGACACCCAGATGCTCGCCGCCGATTACCTGGCCATGGGTATCGTCCGGGCCCAGAAGATCGAGATGAACGAGCTTCTGGACGAAGAGATAGACAAAACCATCATGGTTGTAGGCGGGGGGCAGACCGGGCTGACATCCGCACTCGAGGCGTCCCGCGCCGGCTACGAAGTGGTGCTCGTAGAGAAAGAGGCGAAGCTCGGCGGCTGGCAGAAGAAGTTTTCCGGGGTTTTCCCCGTGAAGAGCCCGTACCGGGATATCCAGGAGCCCGAGATCCACAAGATTATCGAAGAGGTGGAAGGCGACAGCCGAATCACGGTTCATACCGACGCGTCCATCGAAAAGATAACGGGGCAGCCCGGCCAGTTCGACGTCTCCCTCAAAAGCAACGGAACATCATCGGAATTCCGTATCGGCGCCATCGTTCAGGCGACCGGGTGGAAGCCGTACGATGCTTCGAAGCTCGAACATCTCGGATACGGCAAGTTCCAGAATGTCATCACCAATGTCGAGATGGAAGAGATGCTCGCCGCCGGCAGCGTAACCCGTCCCTCCGACGGCAAACCCGCCCGCCGTATCGCGTTCATCCAGTGCGCCGGCTCCAGGGACAAGGATCACCTGCCTTACTGTTCGGCAGTATGCTGCAGGGTGACTCTGAAGCAGTCGCTGAAAATCCGCGAGCTCGATGAAGACGCCCAGGCATACGTGCTTTACAAAGATATCCGCGCCCCGGGGCAGTACGAGAGTTTCTACCTGAGGGTGCAGGAAGATCCGGGTATTTTCTTCACCAAGGGTGAGGTGGACGATGTGACGGAGATCGGCGACGGCAACCTGTCAGTGGATCTTTCCGAGACTCTGATCGAGGACCACGTCACCGTAGAGGCGGACCTGCTCGTCCTGGCTACCGGTATGGTTCCGACGGCCGCCGACGGTGAAGCGATTCGCAAGTTCATCGACGCGCAGGATGTCATCGAGAAGGGCGAAGAAGGCGCCCAGCTGGAAGCCGCGAAAGTCACCGTAGAGGAGCTGAAGCACCTCGAAGGCACCGAAATATTGAACCTCGACTACCGGCAGGGTCCCGATCTGCCCCAGCTCAACTACAGCTTCCCCGATTCGCACTTCATCTGCTTCCCTTACGAGAGCAGGCGGACGGGCATCTACGCGGCCGGCTGCGTCCGCGCGCCGGGCGACCGTGATGCCTGTCGTGAAGATGCGGCGGGGGCTGTTCTCAAGGCGATCCAGTGCGTCGAGCTGTCCTCGCAGGGTCTGACCGTTCACCCGCGCTGGGGAGACTCGACTATCCCCGACTTCGTGATGTCGCGCTGCACCCAGTGCAAACGATGCACCGAGGAATGTCCGTTCGGCTCATTGAACGAAGACGAAAAGGGCACGCCGCTTCCCAATCCGACGCGCTGCCGCAAGTGCGGAATCTGCCTCGGCGCCTGTCCCGAGAGAATCGTTTCATTCGCCGACTACGGAATCACCCTCGTTTCCTCGATGCTCAAGGCGGTTCACGTGCCTGACGAATTCGACGAGAAACCCCGGTTCCTCGGTCTGCTGTGCGAAAACGACGCCTATCCGGCCCTCGATATCGCCGGGCTCAAGCGCCTTAAGCACAGTGCTTATATCAGGTTCATCCCGGTGCGATGTCTCGGCGCCGTAAACACAGAGTGGATCAAGTTCGCCCTGTCGAAGGGTTTCGACGGCATCCTGATGGTCGGGTGCAAATCTGGCGATGATTACCAGTGTCACTACATCCGCGGAAGCGAGCTGATGGGAACCCGCGGAGATAATATAAAAGAGAAGCTGACGCAGCTCGTACTCGAAGAAGAGCGAGTGCGGGTGGAAGAGCTTTCAATCCTGGAACACGAAAAACTGATTGAAATCATCAACGAATTTTCTGATGAGATCGAAGAGATCGGCATGAACCCGTTCAAGGGGTTCTAACGAGCTATTTCACTGCGAACAACCTGTTAAGGAGAATAACCATGGATAATCTGGTAAAACCTCACGGTTCCGACACACTCAATCCCCTGTACGTAGCGGATGATGCGAAACGGGCCGAATTGTTGAAAGAAGCCGAAGGGCTGCCGAAGCTGCTGGTCAGCTCTCAGGCCGCCGCCAACGCCGTCATGATGGCTTGCGGATATTTCAATCCGCTGACCGGTTTTATGAACCTCGATGACTCGATGGCGGTCGCCGAAGGTATGAAAACCGTAGGCGGGCTCTTCTGGCCGGTTCCGGTCGTCAATGTGGTAAAAGACGCTGCGGCGATCAAAGGTGCGACGAGAATCGCGCTTCTTGACCCGAACGTAAGCGGCAATCCAGTGCTGGCGATTCAGGATGTCGAGGCTATTGAAGAAGCCACCGACGAGCAGATGACTTTTATGTCCGAGCAGATATTCCGCACTACCGATATGGAGCATCCGGGCGTCCAGAACTTCCTTTCCGTCGGAAAGTTCTTCGTTTCGGGTCCGATCCAGGTGCTGAATTATTCCTACTTCGCCGCAGAGTTCCCTGAAACTTTCAGAACCGCCGTCCAGATCCGCGAGATGATCGCGAAGAACGGCTGGAAGAAAGTCGTTGCTTTCCAGACGCGCAACCCGATGCACAGGGCTCACGAAGCGCTGGTCAAGATAGCGATGGATCGCACGGGCGCGGACGGCGCCGTGATTCACATGCTTCTCGGCAAGCTGAAGAAGGGCGATATTCCCGCCGACGTCCGTGATGCAGCAATCCGTAAAATGGTCGAGCTCTACTTCGAGCCGAACACTTGCGAGATCACCGGGTACGGTTTCGATATGCTCTATGCGGGTCCGCGTGAAGCGGTGCTCCATGCCGTGTTCCGCCAGAACATGGGCGCGTCGCACCTGATCGTCGGCCGTGATCATGCCGGTGTAGGAGACTACTACGGCGCTTTCGACGCCCAGGAGATTTTCCACGACGATGTACCGTCCGATGCGCTCGAGCTGCAGATCTTCGAGGCCGATCACACCGCATACTCCAAAATGGTGGGTGAGGTGATCATGATGCGCGAAGCGCCCGAGGGACATAAAAAAGAGGATTTCGTCTTCCTGTCAGGCACCAAGGTTCGCGTCATGCTGGCCGCCGGAGAGGATCTTCCCGTCGAATTCGCACGGCCCGAAGTGGCGAAAATCCTGATGAACTACTACCAGTCGCTGCCCGAGGAATAACCCTGGAAAACCGCCTGTCCGGCAGGGCGGGCGTCTCTTCGACCGGTGACACGCGCCGTGGACCGCTCCAGGTTCATGGCGCGGTTTTTTTTGGCATGAGCCAGGTTGACGCTCCCCGGGGTTGCGGATATAATCGACTCTCCGTAACCGGAAGGAGGTCGATTCCTTACGCTGATCTCCGGTTCGGAGAGAATTGCCGCATCAGACCTGCGGCAAGAGAAAACGGTACGGCATTTTCTATATCGGACGGTTAACCGGTCGCAGCTTCAACCGGCGGAAAACCGTGCGGCAGGAGGACGATATGGCCAGGATAGCGATTCTTTATTGCAAGCGGGTGAAAGATCACTCTTGTATAGCCTGCATCAAGTGTCATAAAGGTATTAAAGAAAAGAACGCCGAATTCGGCAGGTATGACACCATCGAGCTGGTTGCTATGACGGATTGCGGCGACTGCCCCGGTTTAGTCGTCCCGCGGGTCAAGTTGATAACGGGGATCGCGAAATCGCTCGAGGAAAAGTTCGACGTGATCCATCTCGGCACCTGCGTGAAGCTGGCGATGGAGACCGCGGAATGCCCGATCGACTTCGACGACCTTCAGGTCGTGCTGAAAGACAAGTTCGGGGTTGATGTCGTGTTGGGCACTCACAGCTATTGATACCTGTTTCTTCCGAAAAGCCGTTACCGTTTCATCTTTCACCTTTCGCCCAGTGGTTCAGCCACTTCAGGAGAATCTGGTATGCAGGACAAACCGGAAAGAAAAATCTACCTTCGGGAATTCAAGGCGATTACCAGGGCCATATCCACCTATGCAGACCTGGATCTCCTTCTTCATCACATCACCGAAGGGATCTGCAGAAACTTCATGGCAAAGGGATGCAGCATCATGCTCTACGACGAACGGGAGAAACAGCTCTTCCACGTGAGCACGTGCGGGATAAGCGAGGAATACCTCAACAAGGGTCCCGTCTTCGCGGATGAGCAGCAGTGCGCCTTCGCCACCGGCGAACCCGTGTTCGTAGAGAACTTCCAGGATGATCCCCGGGTCCAGTACCCGAAAGCGGCCCTCAAGGAGGGTTTCCATTCGATGCTTTCGGTACCGATTATGAGCCGAAACGAATCGATGGGCATCCTGCGTATTTATTACAGTGAACCATGGGTGCTGCACGAGGAGGATCTCGATTCGTTCTGCGCCTTCGGCGCCCACCTCGGGCTCGTGATTGAAAACAACGGACTGAAGAATTTTCTCGAAGGCGTGAAGATATCGATGCAGAACCTGCCGCTCAGGATGCTTCGGGAGAGCTGAGTCTTGCGTAGCCGTCGCTTTTCAGATACGTCGAATTTCCTCGATATCGATCGCGGAGACGAGATCATAGTCGACGGTAAAACGTATCGCGTCACCGGCCACGAGAGGGAAGGCCGGTTCGGAATGGAAGAGCCGAAATTCTGGGTCAAGAGAGTGCTCGATGTCGAGACCGGTGAAAAAAAGATAATCAAGCTCGCATTTTTCGAAACTTTCGAGCTCACCCTCGGCGGCGTGAAGATAAAGTGTTTCAGAGATCCCGACAAGGAAGGCCGGATTCTCGATCTGGTGAAGGAGCATCCACACTTCATGCACGGTAAATCGAGCCTGGACGAGAAGGGCAACAATGTCCGCGTGCTCGATATAGTCAAGGGCGGTGATTTCTACAGGTTCATGCAATCGTTCGACATGGATCATGAAGAATATTTTCGGGATGTCCTGCCGGAGGTTCTCAAGAAGCTCGTTCGTCTCTTTGATGCAATAAGGTTTCTCCACGCTCACAGCCTGAGACACGGCGATATACGCAACGATCATGTAATCATCGAGAAAGAAACAGGGAACTATGTCTGGATCGATTTCGATTACGATTTCGACGGGAAGGAGAGTCCCTTCAGTCTCGATATTTTCGGGTTGGGGAATCTTCTGCTCAATGCGGTCGGCAAGGGTTTCCACGACATGCACATGATATCGGGTTCTCCCGAAGTGTACGGGGACCTTGCGAGCAGGTTGAAACCCGGGGATTTCTCGATTCTGAATAAATGGAGATTGATGAATATACAGAAGCTCTATCCGTATGTACCCAGAATGCTCAACGATATATTGATGCATTTTTCTCAGAGTTCCGAGATTTACTACGAATCTGTAAGCGAAGTCACGGAAGACCTGAACCGGTGTCTGTGGAACATCTGGTAATAACAGGGGAGGAACCCTTGAGCCAATCAATTCTCGTCCCGATAAACGACTCGGTGAGTTCGCGGGTGATGATCGATTTCATCGTCGAACTGCCCGTCGAAAAAGAAAGCTTCAGAATCACGCTCCTGCACGTGTTCAGGTCGCCCCAGGCCGGAGAGGAGCTGATGGGCAAACGATTCATGACCCAGCAGCCGAGTGTGTTAAAAGCCGTACTCGAAAAAGCCCGTGACAAACTGGTGGAAAAAGGATTCGATCCCGGGTTGATCGAGATAAAACTGGTAGAGGATCCGTATCCCACGGTGGCGGAGGGCATTATCGATCAGTTCAACAAGGGCGGATACAACATGATCGTGATCGGCAGAAAGGCCATGTCGAAGGCCGAGGAATTCGTTCGCGGGGATGTATGCGTGAAACTGGTCAGAATGCTGAGGGGAACGGCTGTCCTGGTGGTGACGACCCCCTGATGCTTTTCAGCCTTCCCGTGACGTGATATTCAAACCCGAGGTAGCACTATGTATGATATGAAGAATCTCAAGTCGCTCAAAGAAATGGCGAAACATGCGCCCGAGGCGATGCAGGCTTTCAGGGAGTTCGACAAGGCGGCCCTGGCGGAAGGAGCGATCCCCGTAAGGTACAAGGAGCTGATCGCCATCGCAGTGGCCCACGCGACACAGTGTCCCTACTGCATCGCGGTCCACTTGAAAAATGCCCGCAAGGCGGGAGCCTCCGAGGCTGAAATAATCGAAGCCGTAATGGTAAGTTCAGCCCTGCAGGCGGGCGCAGCGGTAGTGCACGGCACGCACTGCATAGGCGAAGACGATACAGTGAAATGAATTCCGCGGGTGGGATTCGTGCAACTGAGGATTTATATACCCCGCAAGAGTCCGGTTTCCGGAAATTTTTATCTGGACATCCGCCGCCGTTTTGAAGTAAGAAGAAAAACTTGATTTCAGCGCGTCGATTTTCAGAACGGCGCGCAGGTTTTACATATCGATCCAGTTCTATCGGTTCACAATCATCCGATTATCAATCCGCCGAACATCTGATGCTTCCCCTGCGGATAATTGACAGGAAGCGGAATCCGGTGAGGTTCGGCGGAAAACAATCCGTCTCAGTTCAATTCTGTTTTCAGGGAGTGTTCCCAGTATGCCAGAGTCATATCGACTGAAACCGGACAGGGAGTTTCTCCAGCACCTTCTGGACGGGGGTGGGGGAGATTTGAAGAGATGTTACCAGTGCGCAACCTGCTCGATCGTCTGCGAGCTTTCGAATAACCGCGAACCCTTCCCCAGAAAAGAGATGATCCGGGCTCAGTGGGGTTTGAAAGATAAGCTCGTGGGAGATCCGGACATCTGGCTGTGCCACCAGTGCAATGATTGCTCAGCCCACTGCCCCCGAGGGGCGAAACCCGGTGATGTGATGGCGGCGATCCGGCAGGCGAGTATTCGTCATTTCGCCTTTCCGGGTTTTTTGGGCAAATGGATGAGCCATCCGAAATACCTTCCCCTGCTGCTCGGCCTGCCGGTCGTGCTGCTCGGCCTCGCCGTGATTTTTTTCCGGTCTCAGGCGACTGCCACCAGCGGAAAGATCATCTATCCGATTCTCCTGCCTCAATGGGTGTTGATCTGCATCTTTACGGTTCTCGGTGTCGTTGCAGTCGGCTCGATCGCAGCTGGAACAGTCAGGTTATGGCGGGCCATGAAGGCCGGCGATGAGAAAAACGGGACAAACGAACCCGTCAACGGATTGCCGGCGAGTTTCGGAGCGACGCTGAAGGGTATTCTCAGGCATGAAAAGTTCAACATGTGCGACACTGAACGTATCAGGGCCGTATCCCATCTGGTCGTCTTATACGGTTTTGTCGCTCTTTTCGCCGCCGGGTTATGGGCCATGACCGCAAAGATCAACCCTCTGCTCGGCGAGGGTTTCGTCTATCCTTTCAGTTTCTGGAATCCGTGGCGGATGCTAGGCAACCTGGGAGGGCTCGCGGTAGTAGGCGGCTGCCTCCTGATGATTTACGAGCGGATCAAAGAGAGAGAGCAGGCGGTTGCAACCAGCTATTTCGACTGGTTTTTCGTCGTGACGCTCCTGCTTGTCGCGGTTTCGGGACTCGCCGCGGAAGGGCTGCACTACGCGCGAATGGAACCGCACAGGTACCTTGTTTATTTCTCTCACCTGGTGCTGGCGTTCATGCTTCTGCTGTATCTCCCCTATTCGAAGTTCGCTCATATCGTATATCGCACGACGGCTATGGTCTATGCCGAGTACTCGGGCCGGAGCCTCGGAGATCCGAAAGTGCTGGAACCGGCGACCGGACGGGAAGTCAAGGCTGAAGAAGCTGAACAGGTGAAAAATGGCGATGAATAATAATCGCCGGGAAAACCGGTCCTCACCGGAACCCCTTTCCACCAAATACAGAGGACAGGGCGGCTATGGAAGAAGATAGAATTCTGACGAAAAATACCGGGGCCATCGTGGGGGTGATAACGCTGCTCCTTATTCTTTTTCCCTTCGGATACAGCGTTGTAAGCGCAGTCTTGTCCCCCGGCGGTGAAAACGCGCGACCGTTCCTGGACATGCCCCCCGCGAAATACAAAGAGTGTATAAAAGAAACGGAATATATGCGCTATCACCACATGCATCTCCTGCAGGAGGTCCGGGACGACGCCCTGCGCGAAGGCATCAGGGGCGATATCAAACTCGACGAATGCAGGAAGTGCCATACCAACCGGGCGGAGTTCTGCGACAGATGTCACCTGGCCGTCAACCTGCGGCCCGATTGTTACGGGTGCCACTACTACCCCGAAAATGCGGGGGCTACCGATAACTAGGAGAGCGAGGAGAACATGGACAGAAGGGAATTCCTGAAGACGGGCGGCCTGGTGCTGGCCGGTTCCGCCTGTGCCTACGGGTTGCCCCTGCTGACTACGACCATTTCGAGAGCCGCGGGCGGCGCAGGATCAGCCGCTGGAACACCGGGCGAACTGAAATGGGGCATGGTAGTCGATGTCAACAAGTGCCGGCGCGGGTGCGAGGAATGCGTGAAGGCATGCAGAAAAGAGAACAATATCACCGTTCACGGCGATGCGCGCTACGACTTGCACCTTATCAGAAAAGTGGAAGTCAAGCGGGTTCATCCGGTTGAATCGGTCGAGAAACCGGTGCCCCTTCTGTGCAATCAGTGCGACAATCCGCCCTGCGTTCTCGTATGCCCCGTGAAGGCCACTCATAAGCGCAAAGACGGAATCGTCGTGGTCGATCACCACAGGTGCATCGGGTGCAGGTACTGCATGTCGGCATGCCCGTACAACGCCAGGCACTTCAATTACAAAGAGAACCACGACTGGCCGAACAAAGCGCTTCCCAGGAGCACTCACGGCGTTCCTCAATCCTGTACTTTCTGCGCCCATCGCCTCGATGCCGGGGAAAAACCCGCCTGTGTAGAGGCATGCGGCAAAATCGGCGCCGGCGCAATTACTGTGGGTAACCTGAACGATCCCGACAGCGAAGTCTCGCAGCTGATATCCGGCAACTCTGTAAAAGGTCTCAGAGAAGACCTGGGAACGAAACCGAAAGTATTCTACATCGGCCTGTAGGCAAAAGCCGCGGAGGACCTTGATGGAAGTTGAGTTCAAAAAGATAGATGGAAGGTCGAAACAATACTATCTGCTGCTGATCGTACTCGCGATTTTCGCATGCGGCGGTCTTTTCTCAACGTACCAGATGTATCAGCACGGGATCTACCTTTCGGGAATGACGAACAGGATCCCCTGGGGGCTTCAGATCATAATGGCCGTGTTTTATATAGGGTTGTCGGCCGGCTCCCTCGTGATCTCCTCGTTATACGGCATTTTCGGCAAGGTGGAATACAAACCCTTTGCCAGGATAGCGGTTTTTCTCGCGCTGCTTTTCCTGGTCGCAGCCCTCATGTCGATACTCTCCGATCTCGGCAGGCTCGACAGGCTGACGGTGAGTTTTTCCCATTTCAACTTCCTGTCGATGCTTTCCATCAACCCGATCCTGTATAATGTCTACATCCTTATCTGTCTCGTCTACCTCTGGGCCATGTTCAGCGAGAGAGACAGGCTGGTCAAGGTCATTGCCCTGGTCGCCGTTCTCTGGGCGATCGGAGTCCACAGCGGCACCGGCGCGATTTTCGGTTTCGTGCCCAGGGAGCTGTTCCATTCACCCCTGCTGCCGCCGAGTTTTATCGCGGCTGCGCTCTCCTCCGGCACGGCTTTCATGATCCTGACCATACTCGTGCTTTTCAAGCTGACGGAACGGGTTCTCGATACCAGGCTGATAGAAAGGCTGGGCAGACTCCTCGCGATTCTTATAATAGTGGTGCTTTATTTCATCTTCGTTGAAAATGCATACCGTCTCTACATGCCCGCATCCCGCGAGGCGGGTCTCTACTTCCTTTTCGATGGAATCAACGGGACCATCTTCTGGGGAGGTATGATACTTCTCGGTTCCATTCTTCCGGCCGTCCTGCTTTTCAATTCGAAAACGGCGAAATCGATTCCACTGATCGCGGTCTCATCCGTTCTGGTTGTGTTCGGTGTTTTGTGCGAAAGGTATCTGATCGTAATTCCGGGATTCATCCACAAACCGGAGATCCTTCCTAACTGGGAAATAACCACTTCCATATTCCAGGAAGGGAATATCACTTATGTCGCCAGCTTCTACGAAATCCTGCAAGCCCTAGGGGTACTGGGAATCATAGGGTTCGCCTTCGCCGCGGGTATCAAGATATTCGAAATGCTCCCGACCGAAGCCAGGCTCCATGAGCCTGTTTCCATGGAATAAAACCCGTCTTCAAATAACCTTTCGTACAGTGCTGTATCCGATCAACTACTGACACAGCTGCGAAATTTATTTATTTTTTGATTGACATGTGTCCCGAGAAGAATTAAAAAACTGTGCTTCGGACCGGACTCCTCATAATGGCAAAATTGTGTTGACTCCCGGCAAAACAGTATACCTTCGCTTGAGTAAAAGTTGAAACCGGACCGGTTTTCGAAGGTTTTATTGATTAGCCGCAGTGCTGCATTTGGAGTAAATAGAAAGGATGGCTGGCTAGATGGAATATTTCAGTCTGATATTGACATACTTTGCGTATGTTTTCATCGTTGTCGTCTATACGATCAAGGTTAGAAAATATGTAAAGATGCCTCAGAGTCTGAGATGGGAACTTTATCCCGTCCCCCACGAAGAAGGCTACAAATACGGCGGTTCATACTTCGAGCAGGTCGACTGGTGGAAAAAACCCCGCCATAAGAATACCGGCCGGAGCATTCTCAACCTGGTGGGGAAGTATCTTTTCATGGGGTCATACTATGAGAAAAACAGGAGTTACTGGTACGGCCTGTATCCCTGGCATATGGGCTTCATCCTGATCATCCTCTTTGATGTTCTGATCGGGCTCGAAGCGATCTTCATGACTCTCTTCGGGCTGGAAATCAGTGCATCTGCAGGCGCTTTCGGGCGTTTCCTCTATTACGTCACCTTGATCCTCGGCCTCGCCAGCTTCACTCTTGGTACCATAGGCAGCGTGATTCTTTTGCTTCAGCGCATAGTCGACAGGGATTTGAGAGAATACTCCACCCCTCAGAATTTCATTAATTATTTCTTTTTCCTTGTCATGTTCCTGTCGGGATGGACAGCATGGATCTTCGATGACCCCACATTCGCCGGTTTCAGGGAATTCTGGGTGGGTATTATTACCTTTCAACCCCTTCATGTAGAGCCGTGGGAGTGGTTCCATATCGTTGTCTTTGCTGCATTCCTTATTTATCTCCCCCTCACCCGCTCCACTCACTATATTTCTAAACTGGTTTACTTTTTCAGGATAACGTGGGGCGACACCCCGAATCCAGGTGAGGGAAAGATGGTTGAACGAATCAGCGAATACCTGAATTATCGTCCCGGCTGGTCCGCTCCCCATTATCAGAATGGGAATACCTGGGCCGAGCTGGCGACGCGAATACCCGAAGAAAAATCGGATAAAGAGTAGATTGGGGTGAATAAATGGCAAAAAAACATACCAAGCTGACAGATATCAGCAAGAATCCTGATAAAGCGTTGCTGGAACTCAGTATTGATGAGCTGGCTCCGCTTCCTTCCGGCTGCGGCGGCTCTGAAGTGCTCACCCCGCTGACAGAGGATCAGAAGAAGAGGTGGGAATACAATCTCGACGGTATCTCGTCGTTGAACTTGCCCAGACCTGAAAGCAAAGAAGAAGAAGATAAACTGGTGCGAAGTTTTCTCAACGGAGTGGAGAAGCTGCTCTCGAAAGAGAATAACTGGACTTTCCTCATGCCGCTGGCGCACACACTGGATTCCTGTGGGAAATGTCTTGCATGCAGCGATGCGTGCCCGGTCTTCGAGTCGAGCGGTGAGCAGAGCATCTACCGGCCCACCTACCGTTCGGAAATTCTGCGAAGGATAGTAAAAAACCATACGGAATACGGCAAAGCCATGTTCCCCGGTTTCAGCGAAGGAAATATTGAACTCAACTGGGCCACCGTGGCCAGGCTGGCCGAACTGGCCTTCCGCTGCACAATATGCCGCAGATGCGCCCAGACATGCGTTCGAGGTGTCGACAACGCTCTGGTTACTCATGAGCTCAGGAAATTATTCAGCCAGGAGATGGGCATTACAGCCGAGGCTTTGCACGAAAAAGGCACCGTGCAGCAGCTGAATGTAGGCGCGAGCACCGGTGTCAATAAAATGGCGTTCCTGGATAATATCGAATTTCTGGAAGAAGAGCTGGAAGAGAAGCTTGGCCGTCCCGTCAAGATCCCCGTCGATAAAGAAGGTGCCGACATACTGCTGCTGCACAATTCCGGAGAGTTCCTGTCCTGGCCGCTGAATCCTCTGGCATTTTCCATAATTTTCGAACTTGCAGGGATAAACTACACACTTTCGAGTGAGCTCGGCGGGTATGAAGGGACCAATTACGGTCTGTGGTACGATGACCTTCAATTGGCCAGGATAGTCATACAGCAGACTCAGACTGCGCACAAACTGGGGGTGAAGAAGATTGTCGTCGGGGAGTGCGGTCATGCTCACAAGGCTATGGTTGTTATAGCCGACAGGTTGTTTACCGGTGATACGATTATCCCCAGGGAAAGCTGCTTCCCCCTGCTCGAAGAAATCGTATTCAGCGGAAAGATCAAGTTCGATCCGAGCAAGAACGATTTTCCGGTTACCTTGCATGACCCGTGCAACGTCGTAAGATTGATGGGAATCGTCGAGCCCCAGCGAAAGATTCTGCGCTATCTCGCCCCGCAGTTCCGCGAGATGAGCCCTGAAGGCGTCAACAACTATTGCTGCGGAGGCGGCAGCGGGTTCGCGATAATGTCGCCGTCCCAGGCGTTCGTCGACTGGAAGAAAGCCGTCTCTGGCAGAAAGAAGGTCGAGCAGGTCCTCGAAGCCTTCAAAGACGACATCGGTCCCGACACGAAGAATCTCCTTTGCGCTCCATGCTCCAATTGCAAGGGGCAGTTCAGAGATCTGATCGAATACTACGACCTCGAAGATAAATACGGGATCTATTATGATGGACTGGTCGAGTTGATCGTTAATGCGATGGTGGATATCGAAGAGCCTTATCTGGAATGGGGAGAGATGTAAACCCCCGGTTTTCAGGAGAATGTCTGCGGTGGCTTGTGCAAGCCGGCAATGACGGGAGGAGTAAAAATGTCAAGCTCTGAGAAATCGAAAAAAATCCTCGTGATCGATGACGAGAGGGATACAGTAGTCTACATGGAGACGCTTTTGCAGGATAATGGGTACGAAACCGTATCCGCAGCCGACGGCGAAGAGGGCCTGGATAAGATCAAATCAGAGGATCCGGACCTGGTGATCCTCGATGTTTCCATGCCGCAGAAATCCGGCCTGAAGTTTTACAAAGAAGTGAAAGCTGATTCGAAGCTGGCTGAAATACCGGTGTTTTTCGTTACGGGTGTAACAGGCGTGGGAGACACTTACGCTCTTAAGAAAATCATCGATCGCCGCGGCAACCTCCCCGACCCGGAAGGCTTTTTCCCGAAACCGGTCGATCGCGATGAGTTCCTGAAAGCGATAGAAAAACAGTTAAGCTAGAGATTGAAGCTACATAGATAGTCTATCTCTCGAACAGCTGACTTCGATCTACCTGAAGCCGCGCCGTTTGATGGTCGGTTGCCAAAGTCCTTCTTGAAATGCGATTTTTACTCCGGAACCCTTTCCACGGGTTCCGGAATTTCGTTGGGGGCTTTTCGCGGCATGGTGACGGTAAATTTGCTGCCCATTCCTTCCAGCGATTGAATCTCTATTCCGCCGCCATGCGATTGTGCAATCTTGTTGGCGATGAACAGACCGAGCCCTGTGCCGCCGGCGCCCTTGGACGAAAAAAACAGGCTCAATGCTTTCTCTTTTGTTTCCCGGTCCATGCCGATGCCATTGTCTGAAATCTCGAACACAACATTGTCTGCCTGGCCCCTGGCTTCGATTGTGACTGCATGATGTTCCCGTTTGGTGTCCAGTCTGCATGCATCGAACGAATTCTCCAGAAGATTGATCAGCATCGAGTGAACCGCGTGTTTATCCGCATCGAGCGAGCCGATATTCGAATCAACGGAGCGAGTGAATTCGATGTCGAGCTTGTCCGCCCTGCTTTTCAGCGAAGCCCAGAGTTCTTCTATGAACCCGGCAGGATCAACAGCCTCCCGGTCCGGCTCCCTGTCTTTGACGTAATAAAGGATATCCATGACCATCGTTCGGATGCGGTTGAGGTTCCGGGTGGCGATATCCCAACCCTGATCGATCCTGTTCCTGTCATTCTTCTTGAGCCCTGAATTGACGAGATAGATACCGCCGTCCAGGCTGTTTAACAGTCCTTTTATCCCGTGTGAAATGGTGCCTATCAGGATGCCTACGGATGACAGTTTGTCCTGCAGCTGTCGGATGGGAGTGATATCCACGCTCATTTCGATCACTCTGTCGATCCGTCCCTGCTCGTTCTTGATAGGCGCTGTGTACACCATCACATTCATCCGTTCATTGCTCCGGGATGTAACGACCTCTTCATGCGTATGGATCTCACCATCCTCGAAGGTCTTTCGCACGATACACGGTTCACATTCTCTTTTGCGGTGTTTGTATACTTCGTAGCATTTACTGTTGCGCGAAGATCCGAAAGCCTCCCGGTGCATCCGGTTGGAAGCTCGAATATTCAGATCCTCGTCCTGTATAGAGATGAAACAGGGTACTTCATCGAACAGGAAGCGGAGTTTTTTCTCACTTTCGTGAAGCTGGTTTTGCAGGAGTTTGAATTCGGTCATGTCGATGGACATTTCCATCACTGCAGCGATTTTACCCGTTTCGTCGCGAATCGGCGCCGTATTGGTGAGAACCCAGACCGACTTGCCGTCCAGGGTTTTCACAATTTCCTCGCTGCTATGTGAAAAGCCATCCTTGAAGGTTTGTTCTACAGGACATATCTCGCACTTCTCGGTGCGGTTCTTGTAAACTTCGTAGCAGTACTTACCTTCACCATTTCCGAATTCGTTTCTGAATTTTGTGTTTACAGCAATCAGCCGTAAATCTTTATCCTGGACCGAAAGATAACAGGGCAGGGCGTCGAAGTAGGTTTTAAAAATGTTATCCATAACACAATCCGGTATCAAGGCTGGAATCGGTCGAACATACCCTGGCCTGCATACAAGGGCAAGGGAGACAACAAGTCCTGATAATATTAACGCTCGGCTTTGAGCTCTAGAATCTTTCTGATGTTCAGGAGCAGTCCCTCTTCTGTTATCGGTTTGTCAAGGTAACCCTCCGGAGGTGTCACCGAACGATCGTATATCAATTTCCTGAGTTCAGGTTTTCCCGTGATAATACAAACAGGAAGCGATTTCAGATCAGGATCCTTTCTGAAGAATTCGAAAACTTCGGTTCCGGATTTACCAGGCATCGATAGATCCAGCGTGACCAGATCCGGCTTCTCTTTCCTTGCTATTTCTATGGCTGTGTCACCACCGTAAGCTTTGAAGACCTGCGCTCCGTTGTCCTCCAGCACGGTTGATACGAAAACGACGAAATCGGGTTCATCATCGGTAACCAGAATCTTCCGCCCTTGAAGAATCAGTTCGGGTTCAACGGCCGGCACTTCGACAGCCACCTCGGGAACAGCGGGCTCCCTCTCGATGATCAGAGCGTTTGCCACAAGGTTGACCAGCTGAGTGACCTCCATGTCGATCTTGTAGTGTTTTATCACGTCCGCCAGACCGTCGACACAGTTGTGGCACGATGTGACTACGACATTGGCCCCGGTGGCTTTAAGCTGGTCAGCCTTGACACTGCCGGATTTCAACCGTTCGGGAGTATATTCGGACATCGACATCGCCCCGCCGCCGCCCGTGCAGCAGTAATTCTCCGCCCTGTTCGGATACATTTCACGAAAATCATCAACTACGAGGCTAAGGAGTTCGCGGGGTTCTTCGAACAATCCGCAGCTGCGCGCGTTGTTGCAGGAATCGTGGAATGTGTAGGAAGCAGTATTCTTGGTTTTATCAACCTTGATACGTCCTTCCTTTATATACCGGAGCATGGTGACGACCGCGCTTTCCATTTCAACGGGATTATCCCACTTGGCCCAGTTGGGGCCTTCGCACATGGTCGAACGGTATCCATGACCGCACTCGGACATGACGACTTTCTTAGCATTTAATTCTATTGCTTTTTCGTAAGGGCGGCGGGCGACGGCGGCGCCGAGTTCGTCGTCCCCCGAGAAAAGGCCGAAATTGGTCATATCCCATCCTTCGCTCGGCATCATCCAGTTTTCGCCGGCGGCGTAGAATATCTTGGCCGCGTCCGCAATCGAGCGGGGATCGTATTTCACTTCCCGGGGATTGATGGTGTACATGATTTCTGCATCTTTTTTATCGATCGGGATGACGACTTCAGGGTCTTCGAGCTCGTCCTCCAATTCCTCGCTCATCCACTCGAGGGTGTCGATATAATCCTCTTTCAGAACACCCATCTGGTTGCCGATTTCCCATTGATCCTTGCTGACCACGGCCACGCCCTCGGGCATGATGCCGACGGAAACCAGGAGACCGCGCGCCATCCGGTTGAAAGTCGCGAAGTCGACGCCCATGGGGCAGTTGAAGGAGCAGCGCCTGCAGTTGGTGCACTTGCCGAAAACAATATCCTTTAATTCTTCCAGCTCCTCGTCCGTTTTAAGGTTCTTGGCGCCGACCCACCAGGGAAAGATTTTACCCAGGTTGAACCCGTCGTAGTTTCGCCTGAAGAGCTTACGAAGCCGGTCGGCTTTGTAAGCGGGAGCATATGTAGGGTCGTCCGGGTTGGCCAGGACGTAGTGACAGGCTTCGGTGCACATGCCGCAGTGCACGCAGGCCCAGAGCGAACCGGCGACCTGCCTGTTGACCTTTTTACCCAGACGATCCAGAACTTTCTGGACTTTGCGCGATTTGGCAGAAGTAGCGGTAGTACTCATTGGAGTTCTCCAAGTTTATTGCTTCTTGATACTGTCTTGAGTGACGGTCATTGGTCACCTTTATTCTGTCTGACCGGAAAAACGCCCCGACGGCCCATGCTTTTACCGAAGTAGTAGCGTGTGAACGGGTAGTAGACGTAGTGCATGATCTTGCTGAAAGGCACGTATACATGAAAGAATGCGGTCAGGAAAAAGAAGGTCAGCAAGGCGCCTTCTCCCTGCTCTATATTGTTCGGTGCAGCCAGGATTCCTATCACGAAGAGCACATCCAGCATAGCGACCGAGAAGTAATCGTCGGGCGAACTGATGGCGCGGATATGTTTGTTGAATATTCTGCGGAACAATCGATAGATTCCCACAACAAAAGCGGCACCCATCATAACCTGGAGGATCCTGACAAGAGCTATATTTTTTAAAACCTCCGGAGTGTAGGGTATGACCACCGTAAGCGCGATCACTGCGACCATCCCAAGGTGGAAAATGATGAACTGGGCGTAAAAGAAAGGCTTCTTCCTGGTGCTCTCCATCGACTGCGGCATCGCTATGTTCGCCCAGGAGTAGAGGACACCTTTTGCCTGGGTGGTGTTTAATGATCCTGTAGGAGCTTGCCTTTCAACACCTGCTGCGTAAGTCAGCAGGTGTATGACGCGATAGGTATATACGGTAACCATGATCAGCTTGCAGGCTATTGCAAACGGATGCTCTACGAAATGCAGCAGAGGGCTCATTTCCATGATTGTTCTCCTGGTGGGCCGTTGCTAGTTGGCTTTTATTAGTTTCTCGAAAGGACGGTACTGGTTGGTGTCGAACGGGACGATGACAACCTCCCTTAAACCGGTTTCATTCTTCAGGTAACCTTTAATAGTATCCATCATCACCCGGGCACAGAGATCCAGAGGTATCCCGTAGAATCCGGCGCCCATCGCCGGGAAGGCCAGGGTTTCGATCCCTTTTTCATCCGCTCTCTTGAGCGAATTCAGAATCGTGGTCCGGAGTTTGCCTTCAGTATCATCCTCCCGGAATTTCGGGCCGACGGCATGAACGATGTATTTGGCTTTCATTTTACCGGCAGAACTCACTACAGCCTCACCGGTGGGAAGTGGCGCCAGCTCCTTGAGCTCCTCTTCGACGGACTTCCCGGCCCTCATTGAAATTGCGGTTCCGAAGCCGGAACCCAGTGCCAGATTCTCGTCGGCGTAAAAAACGAAAGCATCGACTTCGAGATCGGTAATGTCGTCCTTTTTAAGACTTAGTGTGCTCTTGTTTACCTCAACGGTTTCCTTTTCGGATTCCGGCATTTCTATCCTCCTTCCGTGCATCTCTTCGTCAGAAAGGCGCTCATGTTGCGTCTCCTTTCCTCAACCAGCTGCCGGTCGTACAGCAGATGCTTGATATCCTCGATGCACAGAGTTCCGAACCTGTAGATGTCACATTTCCTGCAGTCATCGTTGCGCAGCTTGCAATCGAGATGCTTGATCGTCCAGCAGGATCGTGTAGATTCTTTGTACGCTTCACATTCATCACGGGCTTTCTCGCTGCATTGATAGAAGTTCCAGCATGGCAGCAGAGACTGCAACCGCCGAATGCCTTCTATGTTCAGCCCGACATCATGAATCAAGTGTTTGATGTGTTGAACCCGGTATACGTCTTCCTGCGAGAACAGACGCCGACCCGATGCGGTGCGGTGCGGGATTATCAAACCTTCGGTTTCATATTTTCTTACCGCCGATAATGATAAACCAACCTTTTCGGCCAATACACCGATCGGAATCACGGGGTCGTTTAAAATGGAATTACCTAGTTCCAATACTTACCTCGTAGTGAAGAAAATCAGGCACGAACGGCCTGATCCGATTCCATTAAAACACGCGGCAGTATAGAAAAGTTGCACTTTTTTGTCAAGGTTTTCTTCACTCGAGAATTTGCATTGTTTGAGTTTATGAATCGTATCAAGCGAGTCGCTTATGTGTCCCCTGCCGCTTTCGAGATAGAAAGGAATGCACATAGAGCCTGGCGCTGAGCCGCTTTATAAATGTCTGTTTTCACGGGCCATATTAATCAGATTTGAATTCCTGTTGATGTCGGTTCTCATTCTGAGGGTATGAATGGGGTGGGGGATTAGGGAATCGTTCGGGAGGGGCGTTTCTCTGATTTTCCTGCCGGTGTCTTTTCCAATGAACCGAATTACAAGTATCTTTTCCTGAACTCCTTAAACATTGTCTTCCTGATATTGAATGATTTCCAGGATTCTCTTTGTTGAAAACTCTGTGGTTTAATAGATCGGTTTCAGTTCGTCCCCAAAGGAACATTCATGACTACTGCCTGCAGCTTCTTCATGGTTTGAATGTACCGATCGAAATAAATCTGGGAAATTCTGGTTTGAATCGCATGACCGAGTTTCGAATCGTCATCCATCAGCTTCTTCAGAGTCTTGGCTTTGATTTTCAGGAGTTCCGAATTTTCGGCGCAATGAGCGTCCAACGCGTAGGAATCCCTCCGGAAACAGATGCAGGTGCCGAACATGACTCCCGGCGCGACCTGATCGATGAGAACGCTTACCCCTTCTTTCAAAGGAAGACGAAGTGTAACCTTTCCTTTCATGACACTGAAAAAGAATTCGGCAGGGGCGCCTTTCGAATAGACTGTTTCCCCTGATTTGAATCTGACGATTTCCGAAGTATTGCTGAGCGCGTCAACTTGCTTCGGGGTCAAGAACCGGAAAATTTCCTGACTTTTCATTTTCAATTTTTCTGTCTGCATGATTATCCTTCTTTCTGTTCGGCGCTTTCAATCAAGCGGCCACAATGGTACTGGTGAATCTCTCAATCAAGGAATTTGCTATAACTTCCTCCTTTGTGGCAGGCGGCCATCCAATTTCTCTATCACCCCCTGACAGAGCACCGATTATGCCAAGAGGGGTGCCGGCTATAAGGTAATTTGAGTAAAGTGAGTTACGCGATCAACACAGAAGGAGTGCGGCTTCAGAAGGTCTCAATAGTAGCAGGGATGCAACCCTTCCTGCCGGGAAGGATGCAATAATGCTACTTATCTATAATGGCTGAAACGGTTTTTATCGCCCTGCATGCTTATGACATGGTATAGTTTTCCGGCGACATGAATAACGTTTTTCGCTGATGTCGCATACGGAAGGCTGGCGACTCTTGGAGAACAACACGGGTAAAAAGGGATTCACTGTTCCCGGAATAGAATTCAATCCGACGGAAGCGATCCTGGAAAGTATTTCTGATGGAGTTTTCACCGTCAGCAAGGACTGGCGGATCACATCATTCAACCGGGCAGCTGAAGAAATCACCGGTGTCGAGCGTGGAGAGGCGATAGGCAAACGCTGCTCGGAAGTATTCCGGGCCAGTATGTGCGAAGTGAACTGTGCCCTGCGCCGGACCTTCGAGACGGGTAAGCCGGTCATCAACCGGTCCGCTTTTATAATCACCGCGGATGGTAACCGGATACCGATCAGTGTTTCGACGGCTCTGCTTCTCGACGAGGCGGGCGGCGTCGTCGGAGGGGCGGAAACTTTCAGGGACCTGAGTCTTGTGGAAGAACTCCGTAAGGAACTGGAAGGCCGCTTTCATGTGGGCGACCTGATAAGCCGCAGCGAGTCGATGCGGAAGATTTTCTCCATCATCCCGCAAATCGCCGCCAGCAGCAGCACCGTGCTCATCCAGGGCGAGACGGGCACCGGCAAGGAACTCCTCGCCCGGGCAATACACAATCTCAGTCCCCGTGCCGAAAAACCATTTGTTGCGGTCAATTGCGGAGCCCTGCCGGATACACTGCTGGAATCGGAGCTTTTCGGTTACAAAGAAGGAGCATTCACCGGCGCGATGAGAGACAAGGCGGGGCGCTTCGCTCTCGCCGAAGGGGGCAGTATCTTCCTGGATGAAATCGGCGATATCAGCCCGGCGCTGCAGGTGAGACTTCTCCGGGTGCTGCAGGAAAAAACCTATGAACCTCTCGGCGGTGTCAGAACCATCGAGGCGGATGTCAGGGTGGTTGCGGCGACGAACAGGGATCTCGCAGGGGAGGTGGCTGAAAACCGCTTCCGCGAGGATCTGTATTATCGGATAAATGTCGTTAATATCGAGCTGCCGCCGCTCAAGCATCGGAAAGAGGATATTCCGCTGCTGATCGAGCATTTTCTCAAGAGATTCAACAGGCGCCAGGATAAAACCATCTCCGGGGTGAATCCCGAGGTTCTGGCGATCCTTATGGCGCACGACTACCCGGGAAACGTGCGAGAGCTCGAAAATATCATCGAATATTCATTCGTCCTCTGCTCGAACGGTCTCATCGAACCGAGGCATCTGCCCGAGCAACTTCTCGTCCACCTGTCGGCTCCCGATGGCCGCGGCGATATAAAAACCGCCGTGCGGACCGTAGAAGCCCAGGTTATCAGGGACGCACTGAAACGAAACAACTACAACCGGCTGGCTACTGCGAGAGAACTGGGCATCCATAAAAGCACTCTTTTCAGGAAGATGAGGCACCTCGGCCTGAACCTGCCCGAAAAAGACGGGCGTTCTCACTCGCCGGACTAGCAGAGTCGCATTATTGCACCTTTGAGCGGCTGCAGGGACGCGTTCATACTACTGCACCGGTAGACCACCGGCCCACCCCATTTCTTCTAATCCATCATATTTCAATAAGTTGAGAGATAGCATCCGATGGCGTCACCCTTCGGCATACTCGATGCAATATACCATCGACAGCCGGAGGTAGAACCTGATGAAAGTGGCGCTGGCAGTCTGGAACAGAAGGATTTCACCGGTCTTCGATGTGTCCCGGCAGTTTGTAATCCTTGAAATTCATGATGACTCGGTCGCCCGCAGGAGGACATGGGAGATCCGGGTCGAAGATCCTCTGCAGCGCGTAGACCAGCTGTTCGAGCTGGGAGTGGAGATACTGATATGCGGCGCCATATCGAGGTCACTGCTGACAGTACTCGAGGAGCGGGGGATGAAAGTGATCCCCTTCACGGCGGGAGGAATTGAGGAGATTATCGAAGCCTTCCGCTTGAACAACCTTTTGAGTCCGGAGCTGGCGATGCCCGGCTGCGGTCCCGGACAAAGAGAGAATCGAACCTGCCGCGGGAGTAGAAGCGGCAGGGGATCCGAAGGAAAAAGGAGGTGGACCATGCCGCAGGGTGATGGAACGGGTCCCCGGGGAAAGGGGCCGGAAACGGGCCGCCGCCGGGGCCTCTGCAGAAGCGGTAAAAAGCAAGTGTCTGAGGGGTGGTGGAGCTCGAGGAGAATGACCGGGAAATCCGGCAGCAAACGGGAAAATGGAACCGGAGGTCCGGGAACGGGGAAGACTCGGAACCGGAAATTCGGGGAAGGAGGATAAGGTCATGCCACATGGCGATAGAACGGGACCCGCCGTTGCGGGACCGAGAACGGGACGGACGGCCGGATTCTGCGCCGGATACGATCAGCCGGGATTCATGCATCCGGCGCCGGGCCGCGGATATGGAGCCGGAACCGGGATGGGATACGGTGGAAGACAAAGTGCGGGAGGCGGATGGGGCAGACGCAACATGTACCAAAAGACCGGGGTGCCGTGCCGGCACAGGTTCCCGGCGGAGCGGACGGAGATACCGCATGCTTCGGCAGCGGTTGCGGAGAAGGAGCACCTCGTCGGCCAGGCGGAAATCCTCCAGAGGCAGATCGAAGCGATTCATGCACGAATCGATGAGCTGACGAACAGAAACTGAAACGGCCCGATGACAGCCGGGATGTGCGGGCATAAAACCCGCACACCGGCCGTTCCGCAGTACCGGAAGGAATCGGAGTCATGAAAATTGCTGTGACATCAAAAGGAACCACGCCGGATTCCAAAGTGGATCCGCGTTTCGGCAGAGCAGCCGCGATCATCCTGTTCGACACTGATAGCGATCTGTATGAAGCGATCGATCCCTCTCAAAACCTTGACATGTCCCAGGGGGCGGGCATCCAGGCTGCCAGAGCGGTTGCGCGTCTCGGAGCGAACTGCCTGCTCACCGGGCATTGCGGGCCCCAGGCTTTTAAAACGCTTTCGGCCGCCGGAGTAAAAGTATACACGGGCGTAAAAGGCAAAGTGACCGAAACGATCGAAGCTTTCGCCCGGATCGAAGGGACGACGATTGTGGAAAATCCGGGAAACTTGGTCACCCGGGAAATCGAGAAACTTAGGGAGGAGATATGCACGACGATACCACAGGCTTTGAAAGAGACATTCCCCGGGAGATCACCGGGTTGAAGGTCGGAAAGAACGAAAGTCGCGAAAACGGACCAACCGCCCGGCGGGGAAACGGTATCCATGCCGGCGCAGCAGGACCCGGGCTGAACGGAAAAAAAAAGGCTGAGCAGGAGGCTCTGCAGAATCGTATGCGCCGGATCGAACACCAGGTTATCGTGATGTCGGGAAAAGGCGGCGTGGGCAAGAGCATGGTGGCCGTCAACCTGGCTGTATTTCTCGCCCGTGCGGGATACAGGGTGGGCCTGCTCGATATCGATATACACGGGCCCAGCGTTCCCGTCATGCTGGGGCTCGAAGGAGAGACGATCCGGACGTACGGCGAGTCGATTCTCCCGGTCGAAGCGGGTTCCCTGTCAATCATGTCGATCGGATTCCTGCTTCGCGACAGGGGAAACGCGGTGATCTGGCGCGGCCCGATGAAGATGAGCATGATCAAGAAGTTTCTTCTGAATGTCGACTGGGGGGATCTCGATTACCTGGTGATCGACGCCCCGCCGGGAACGGGCGACGAGCCCCTGTCGGTCTGTCAACTGATCAAGAACCTCGATGGAGCATTGATTGTAACGACACCGCAGGAGACGGCCACGGTGGACGTGAGAAAGTCGATCAGTTTCTGCAGAAGGCTGAACCTGGATGTCATCGGCGTCATCGAGAATATGAGCGGATTCTTATGTCGGAACTGCGGGAAGGTGACGGAGATATTCAGCGCCGGGGGGGGAGAGCGGATGGCGCGCGAGATGGAAGTTCCCTTCCTGGGACGAGTGCCGATCGATCCCGAAATAACGAGGTCGGGCGATGAAGGCGTCCCATTCCTTCAGCGGCACGGAGAAGCCGCCGCCGCCGCCGTCCTCGAGAGAATATTCCAGGCTGCATTCGAGCATTCCGGTATCGATGCAACTATCGGATCAGTAAGTGCATGATCCGTTTCGAGTAAAGGAGAATCAGATGCGAATCGCCGCTACTGCCTTAAACGGTGCGGTTGCCCCGTCCATCTGCCAGACTTCGACATCCACCTTCACCAATCCCGGCTTCGATGTCAGGAAGATCCGCTATTATTATCTCCAGGCAACCTCTATCCATTGGAAACAGGAGGCTTTCAAACATCCCGGCGACCGGGTGAGACATGGATTTGACTTTACATTGCCGGAACAAGCCTCTATTCATCTATATTGACGGAAAGGTTATTGTTCCGTGAACAGGGTACCCTCTGGAAAAATCGATTCCTCAGGGCTGAAAGCAGCTCTCACGATTCTTACCTGTATAGCGTTATTCTCTGCAGGATTCCACTTGCATGAGGATCATGATTCGACGGCTCCTGCTGAAGATTGCCCAATATGCCTGGTCATCCAGGCTTTTTTGATTCTGATGGTTCTTCCCGGGGTTCATTCCCGGATCGTACCTGCTAGCAGGTTAAAGAACTTTCCGCAGTTTTCCCCGATTCAACGGAGTGATGCCTTCATCCGCTCCGGACGTTCTCCTCCGGATTTCTGAATAACCAGGCTGAAATAACATTCAAAAGACCATCCCCGGCAGTTTGGCCTGTCCGGTATATTTATCATTTACAGGAGTTTCGTAATGCGATCCTCTATTCAGATCAGCATTCAAGCTGCTTTTATCTGTGTCTTTTTCTCCATACCGGTGTTGTTTCCCGGCGTCTCCGCCGGCGAGGGAGCTACCGCAACCGGTATGAGCCGGGCTTTCAATCCATCGCTCGGCGTCAACTGCCTGTTTACAGGGGCGTACTCGGATGTTTCGAACGAAGATGACGCTTCCGTCCACGGAGGTGCATTCCGAACCGGCTTTCACCTCCAGGAGCTCGAAATCGGCCTGACGTCTATTGTCGATCCATATTTCAGTGCTCAGGCGGCTCTGGCCGTTCACGGCGATTCGGGTTTCGAGGTCGAGGAAGCGTTCGTCCGGAGCAGAAATCTTCCCAGGGGCCTGGAACTGCAGCTCGGGAAATGCTTCCTGCCTTTCGGTAAACACAACCTTTTACACACGCATTCCTTCCCTTTCCTGGACGCTCCCTGGGCACACTCGGTTCTCCTCGGGTTTCACGGTCTCAATGACGTAGGCGCGCGCCTGGCCTACCTGTCACCTTTACCGTGGTTTTCAGATTTTTCCGCCGCGGTTTTTTACCCCGGAGCCGAATCTCCTTTTGCCAGGCTCGATCCTGAGGACTTCGCGGTTCTCGTAAACAACCGCAATCTCTGGGAACTCGCGCCGACAGCCACGTTCGAGTTCGGGTTTACCTGGGCGGAAGGGGCAGTTTCGTCTGAAGTGCTGCACAGGTTGACTGATCCCCTGGGTCATCATGATCATTCAAGTGATGAAGAAGAAGATTTTGACAGGTCTTTCCTCAGGATCCTGGGTGTTGACGCGACATTCAAGGTTGTTTCGACCCGTAACAGAAGCTGGGATATTTCGATCGAGTATCTCTGGAGCAGGGGGCTCGCGGAAGGTTCCAAGGCTTCGTATGGCGGCATTACGGGGTACGGGCGTTTCCAGCTCAACAGAAGATGGTGGGTGCAGGCCAGGGGGGATCTCCTCGGTATACCCATGAAGCCGGCAGAAGAGCATGAAGAAGGGAGCGGCGGAGAGGATCATCTCGAGGAGCGTGATACACCGTGGAGAATGACCGGGCTCCTGGCCCTGGTGCTCAGCGAATTCAGTGCCGTGCGTCTTCAATATGACTATGTCGATAGAATTACCGAAAGGCCGGAAAACCGGATAATTCTCCAGTTGAACGTGACTTTCGGTGCCCATCCGGCACACGTCTACTGATACGGGACGGGAGGTCCTCGTCATGAAGAATATTTTTGCTGGTATAATAGTATTACTGCTCATTTGTGAACCGGTCCGGTCCGAGCGGAAATTCAATATCGTGGCCACGACACCGGAGCTTGCGGCCATCGCCTGTGAAATTGCCGGTGAAGCCGGCATCGTCCACACAATCGCCCGTCCCGACCAGGATCCTCATTACCTGCAGGCCAAGCCGAGTCACATGGTCACTCTCAGGCATGCCGATGCGGTGATCTATACCGGGCTTCAACTCGAGATCGGCTGGCTGCCCAGGCTCCTCGAGGGGGCGCGCAATCCTGTTATCCTGCCGGGGCGAGCCGGAAACCTGAATGCGTCCGATGCCATCGGAACTTTTCTGGAAGTTCCGGGGGCGGAAGTGGATCGAAGCATGGGGGACGTCCATCCTGAAGGGAATCCCCACTTCATCTACGATCCGCGCAACGGGGTCGAAGTCGCCGGCTGGCTGGCTCGCAGGCTCGCTGAACTGGATCCCGGCAGCGCGGATCTGTATATCGAAAATGCGGAAAAATTCAAAATTGAAATGGACGGATTGATCAAAGGCTGGGAACGCGGGACGGCCCACCTGAAGGGCCGCAGGATAATCGCATATCACAAACAATGGGAATATCTCGTGGAATGGCTTGGTCTCGAACTGGTCGCCTATATCGAGGATAAACCAGGCATTCCTCCCTCACCTCGCCACGTTCGGGAACTGGAGCAACTCATCCCGGCCGAAGGGATCAGTTTCCTGTTCAAAGCCCATTTCGTTCCTTCCCGGGCGCCGGCGATACTTGCCGACCGAACGGGAGCAAAGCTGGTGGTTCTGCCGGGCACGGTGACCGGCGCGGAAGGCAACGAAACATACGGTCAATGGATCGGCGGAATAATCGAAATCCTGTCGACCTCTGTGAATCCGGACGGTTTACGATGAGTGAGATGATCTTTTTCATGGCTGCCCCGCTCGCGGCTTGCGTGCTGCTTGCCGGTATCCATGGTTACCTGGGAATACACATTGTCAGCCGGGGCGTGATCTTCGCGGATATCGCCCTTGCCCAGATGGCCGCCCTCGGCGCGGCGGTCGGTCTGGTTTTTCACCTGGAATTCGACAGCCTGGCGGCGAACATCCTGTCTGTTTTGTTCACTTTCTGCGGCGCTCTCCTGCTGGCCGGCGTGCGTCGTTTCGAGCAGAAGGTTCCTGCCGAAGCTTTTATAGGGGTGCTTTACGTCATGGGTGCGGCGCTGGTGGTTTTACTCATGGATCGCGCACCCCACGGTGGAGAGCTGGTCAAGCAGCTGATGGTCGGGCAGATCCTGTGGGTTTCATGGAGAGATGTTCTTATCGAAGCGGTGGTCTACGGCCTCGTCGGAGTGGTATTTTTATTTCTGCATACCAGGCTTTATGCCGTCAGCACCGGTTCGGGCGGGCCTGAGAAACCGGGTTCCGTCTTCTTCTACGACATGGTCTTCTACACGCTCTTCGGGATTGTTGTGACCGTCTCGGTGCGGGTGGCGGGTGTGCTCCTCGTCTTCACCTACCTGGTGGTGCCTGCGGTGATAGCGGTACTGCTCACGGAAAGGTTTTCGACAAGGTTGATGACGGGATGGTTCTCCGGAATCATGATCAGCCTGGCCGGAATCTCGATCTCTTACTGGTTGGATTTTCCCACCGGTGCGGCGACCGTGGCCGTCGCGGGTTTCTTTCTTGCAGTTGTGTCAGTCTGGAAAGGCATCACGTTGAATCAGGAGCGTTGAAGCAGGGGCTGCTCTGATAGAGGGGTTGAATCGCGCCGGTATCAGGATTGGAGCCTGGTATGCTTGAAGAGGTAGGAGAGGGCGATCCCCGTTACGAACCCGGCGGCAAGATTCGTGGCGAGGGAGATTCCGAGCATCGTCAGGCATACGAACAGGTCGTTTCTCTCTTTTACATCGAGTATCATAAGAGCGAGCTGGGCTCCCGCGAATATCAGAAGAGCGCCGAGAACGGAGAAGGGGATCAGACTGAGGATTCCGACGGCGCCGGAGCCGAAGAGGATGCCGGCTGCAAGGAAGAGGGACCCGATTACCAGGTTGGAGACAAGGGTGCGGGAGCCGAACCTGTAATGCGCGGCAAGTCCGCCGGCTCCGTGGCAGAGGGGCATGCCGCCCAGAGCCCAAGTTGCAAGGTTCGCAAGCCCCATCGAAACCGCAAGCGCCCTGAAACTCGACCGTTTCGCCGCCCGGTCTCCGAAATACTCACGGGTCAGGTCGTTCTGGGCGATAACCGCATTGCCGACGGTCATAGGCAGCTGGGGAAGGGCGAGGATCATAAGGACAAGGACCAGCCCGGTGCTGTCGAGTAATCCGTACGGCAGCAGGCCGGGCAGGTGAAATCCGGCCTTGAAACCGCTGAATCCGCTGTATGAACCGAGCAGGAGACCCGCCGTCACGCCGAAAGCGATCACCACGATTGCCGCCGGGGCCCTCCTGTTTTCAATCAGCATCAGGATCAGCACGATGGAAACAAGACCCAGCAGAATCCCGATGGGGAGGGGGCCGATCGAGGAGATCGACAGGAACGGTTCCGCCGCCCCGTGTTTCGACTGCAGAGCGGTACCACCCAGTATGAAGCGAACCCCCTGGGTGAGCAGCAGAATGCCGGTCGTCAGCTGAACCCCTCTCACCGTCGCCCTCGGGACCAGCCTTCCGATCAGTGTGATGGTTCCCGTTACAGCCAGAACGAGCAGGATTGCGCCGACCCACAATCCTGATGTTGATATCTGAGCTGGGTCCAGCGACTGGGCGATTGCGTATGCTCCGATTACCTTCATCGGCTGGACCGGGACGGTAACGCGGAAATAGATACCGGACAATATATAGAATACACCGACGGTGGTCAGAATCGCCGTCGCTTCCATTCCGTTGATGAGGATGAGACCCATGGCGATGGGCAGCAGCGTTCCCAGGTCACCGAGAGAACCGGCGATCTCCCGGAGGTTGAAGCGCATGGAAGATGGGCCCATATCGGACAGAGGAATGTCAGCCGGTTCAGGAGTCATTTTCAGGTTTTTCTTCATTGGCTTCCCGCAGTTCAGGTTCATTCTTCATTTTGTATATTCTTTTCGGATCGCCTTCAACCTGAAAATATCCTGGACCACGATTTAGCGTTCCGAAAATGGTCAAGACAAACGGGAGTTGGTGTTATGGAATAATCTAAGCCGATATGCTGCCCGCACCAGTGAAAATTAGGCTTGTCTAAGCAACAAACTAAAAAAAAAGTCCTTTCATAATAATTTACTGAAATTTTTTTGAAAAATGCTTGACACTTTTTTTTTCTTTGATACATTGCCTTTTTCGATGTGAATTTTTTCACGTTCTTTGGTAAGCAAGTTCAAGCTGGGATTCAGAAAAACTCTCTGAATGGAAGTGGGCCGGCGGCAAAACCGCTTCTGAACGCTTCCCGGAACAACCTTCCAGAGCCAGTCCAAAAAGCTTGCACAAAGCCACTGCTCTGAATTTCTGAAACGTGAAAAGTCATCAAGAACATGTTGCGGAATTGAACAGCAGATATTTCCGCAATAATACGATTCCAGACTTTATTTCTGGAAAAACTTCCAGGGATATCGCCCAAAGGAGGAAGCATGCCTAGTTTTGTGATTCCAGACAAATGCGATGGGTGCAAGGCGCTCGATAAGACCGCATGCCAGTACATTTGTCCCAACGATCTCCTTGTTCTGGACAAGGATGCCATGAAAGCTTACAACCAGGATCCCCAGATGTGTTGGGAGTGCTACAACTGCGTAAAAATTTGCCCGACACAGGCAGTAGAAGTACGTGGATACGCTGATTTCGTGCCTATGGGCGCGAGCGTGACAGCGATGCGGAGCGCCGAGGATATCCTCTGGACCGTGCAGTTCCGCAGCAAGGATATCAGACCCAAGCGATTCAAGTTCCCCATCCGCAGAGGTGTAGAAGAAGGCAAGGCTCAGCCGTTCGATCATTACGAAACCGGCGACGCCGACATCAAGAGCAATACCCTCATGTGCGAACCGGCCGGACTGAATACGGAAAAAGGTCCTGTGAAGATGGACAAGATTCCGACTCTCTAGTCGAAGAGCGGAGTACGCGAGGATCTGTATCCTTCAGTGAATTAATCAAGGAGATAATAGACAATGGCAGATTACCAAACAGTTACCGTCGAGACCGACTTGCTGATCTGCGGCGGCGGGATGGCTGCCTGCGGAGCGGCGGTCGAAGCCTCGTATTGGGCTAGAGAGCACGGCTTGAAGGTCACGGTCGTCGAAAAGGCGGCGGTTGATCGTTCTGGCGCGGTTGCGATGGGCCTTTCAGCCATCAACCAGTACGTCGATCTGAACAGCGGCAACAATACTCTTACAGACTACGTAGACTACGTCCGCAACGATCTCATGGGTATCACCCGTGAGGACCTCGTGGCGAACATAGCGCGTCACGTAGACTCAAGTGTCCATCTCTTCGAGAAGTGGGGATTGCCCATCTGGACTGACGATGAAGGCAAATACGTGCATGAAGGCCGCTGGCAGCTCATGATCAACGGTGAATCCTACAAGGTCATCGTTGCAGAAGCAGCCAAGAATGCGCTGGAAGAAGCCGGTGGAGAGATTATCGAGCATGTATTCATCACCCACCCGCTCATGAACGGCGACAAGTGCGTCGGCGCAATCGGGTTCAGTCTCAGAGAAGAAAAAGTCTACGTGTTCAAGGCGAAGGCCACCCTGGTCGCCATGGGCGGCGCGGTGCACGTATTCAAACCGCGTTCAACCGGCGAGGGCTTCGGCCGCTCCTGGTACCCGCCTTTCAATGCCGGCGGAAGCGCGTTCTTCACCATCTACGCCGGTGCAGAGATGACCTGCCAGGAAGTAAGATTCATCCCGGTAAGGTTCAAAGACGCATACGGCCCGGTAGGCGCCTGGTTCCTTCTGTTCAAAGCGATAGCGACCAACGCCTACGGCGGCAACTATATGCTGGATAACGCCGATGAGCTCGACAAATGGGAGCCCTACGGCAAAGTCAAGCCGCGGCCGGCCAACATCCGTAACTGGCTCATGATGCTCGATGTCATGGACGGCAAGAGCCCGATTTACATGCAGACGGCTGAAGCGATTCAGAGAATCGCCGATCAGGCGCCGGATCCGAAATCAGCGAAGAGGAAGCTGAAAGAACTCGAAGCTGAAGCTTGGGAAGATTTCCTTGACATGACCATCTCGCAGGCGATCCTCTGGGCCGCGACGGATGTCGAACCCGAGAAGAAACCGTCCGAGATCATGGCTTGCGATCCCTACTTCATCGGTTCACACTCCGGTGCTTCGGGTGCATGGGTTTCAGGTCCTGAAGATCTTCAGACCGATGAGTCCAAGAACGATTACTTCTGGGGTTACCAGCACATGACGACCGTAGACGGTCTGTTCGCTGCAGGTGACGCATCCGGAGCTTCGAGCCACAAGTTCTCTTCAGGCTCGCATGCCGAGGGTCGTATCTGTGGAAAAACAGCCATATCCTACATCCTCGACAACAATGCAGCCCCCGTTGTAGACGATGCGCAAATCGACGCTCTGAGAGCCGAGATTCTGAAGCCGCTCGTCACTTTCGACGAATACAAAGGGGCCACCACCGATCCCGACATCAACCCCAACTACATCAGGCCGAGGCAGTTCATGTATCGTCTGCAGAAAATCATGGATGAGTATGCAGGCGGAGTATCGAGCCAGTTCCAGACCAACGACAAACTGCTCGAAAAAGGCATGGAGCTGCTGGGCTACCTCCAGGAAGACAAAACGAACCTCGCAGCCGAGAATCAGCATGAACTGATGCGGTGCTGGGAGAATGTCCACCGCTTGTTCCAGGCGGAGGCGCACGTTCGTTCCATCTACTTCCGCGAGGAAACCCGCTGGCCCGGTTACTACTTCCGTGCTGACAAACCCAGCATGGATAACGACAACTGGCTCGCCTTCTGTAACTGCAAATACAACAAAGACAACGGCGAGTGGGAGATGCTGAAGAAACCTGTGAAATACATCGTTTAACACAGGGACAGGAGCAATCAGGGGTAACCCCAAGGATCTTCGGGTGCCGCACGGTACCTGAAGATCCTGTTTCTTAACTCTTTTACCCCTGCCGCTCGAGAGAATTTGACCCGGTCCGGTTTCGGCAGAAAACCCGTTTTCCGGGCCGGGACATTTTAAAACAGAACGTATTCTGAAATGAAAGCAAACAAACCTCCAGTTTGTCCCCATTGCGCAACCCGTCTCAGCAAGTGGCGTGTTCCGGTAGAATCGACGTGGAGTGAAGAGTTCTTTTTCGTTTGCTTCAATGACGACTGTTCCTACTACAAGAAAGGGTGGGAATGGATGTTCGAGCAATACGGGCAGAGGGCTTCCTACAGATACGTGTTCAATCCGGAAACCGGTGCTTCATTGCGAATTCCGGTCTGGTCGGATGCCGCAACCCGGGAGATGATCGTCGACAACGGCGAAGGAGGTGTAGATTGAACGGCAAAAAACGTCCCGATCCGAACTTGGAGCCGTTGCTGGAAAAGAAGATCCTGGAGGAATATCCGCGACTCGGTCCGGATGATACTTTCAAGTTTTCCTGCCATCCGGGTATCTCCTGCTTCAACCGGTGCTGCGGCGATGTCAACATTTTCCTTTCTCCCTTCGACGTGCTTCGTTTGAAGCGGAGACTGGGGATGAAATCGGGCGATTTCCTCGATAAATATGCGCTCCTTCCGGTTCAGAAGGATATGAGAACACCAGTTGTCATACTGCGTATGAATGAAGATGAATCCAAAACATGCCCCTTCATGACTGAAAAGGGGTGCAGTGTTTATGAAGACAGGCCATGGCCCTGCCGCATGTATCCACTGGGGCTGGCGTCTCAGAAAGATACGCCGGACGGATGGCAGGGAGACCGGTTCTACTTCCTCCTGGAAGAAGAGGTCTGCAAGGGTTTCGACGAAGCCCGGGAATGGACCGTTCGTGAATGGCTGGATGACCAGGGGATAGACGAGTACGACATCTGGGGTGAGCAATACAAGGAGCTGACCCTGCACAAGTTCTTCGAGGATGGAGGGCACCTATCACCTGAAAAGATGAACATGCTCTTTCTCGGTTGCTACGACCTCGACAAGTTCCGCGAATTCGTTTTCGGAACCACGCTGCTTGACCGGTTCGAGGTCGACGAAGATTTCGTCGAAGAAATGCGTTACGACGATGAAGGACTGCTGCGTTTCGCATTCCTCTGGTTGCAGTTCAGCCTGTTCGGCGGACATACGGTGAAAGTTAAAGAAAAGGTCTACGAGGCATTCAAAGGACGGCTTGATAAGAAAAAACTTTTCGGTTCGAAGCCCTCGGATGATGTGTCGCAAAAAGAGAACTGAACCTTCCGGTTTCGTTAAACCGGACGCCGGTCTCTACACGACGCTTCGCTCGTAGAAAAGACTGTAAAACAATAGATACAAGGAGATATGAAATGGCGATTCAACTGTTAGGCGGTAAAGAGCTTGAAGTGGATGAAGATGGTTTCATCCAGGATCCTGACCAGTGGGACAAAGGTGTGGCGGCGGATCTCGCGAAAACCGAGGGTGTGGATAACCTGACAGACGATCACTGGATTGTTGTCGATTTCCTGAGGGACTATTACCTCGAGTTCAATATGGCTCCGATGATTCGCAAGCTTTGTAAGAAAACCGGATTCAAGCTGAAGGAAATTTACGACTTGTTCCCGAGCGGCCCCGCAAAAGGCGCCTGCAAGGTGGCCGGGTTGCCGAAACCTACCGGCTGTGTCTAATTGCCCGATCCAGCGGTAAGCCGGAGCAGACGCGGGATATCTTCTGCCTCTTGCATCTTTCAACCAGGCAAAACATCTTCAGTGCACGCTGCAGAGAAAAGGCTGAAACTTCGTTATCCGGTTTGATTATCGCTTGATACAACCTTAACAGTCACCCGTTGCAGACTGTCGAATGGCGGTCCTAAACGGGTGGAACCGATTTACAATGCGGAAAGCTCGGTCTTTCGCCGATGGTGATGTGACCTGCTGACGATGTTGCTTTGGATGAAGTAGAAGATGCTGAAGGATATACTCCAGAAAAAGAAGTCAGTGATAGTAGAAAACTGGCTGGCTGAGATAATCGGGGAGTACAGTTCCGGCACTGCTTCATTTCTTAATCGCAGCAATAACCGGTTCGCAAACCCCGTCGGGCATGATCTGCGAGTCGGAACACAAGCCATTTTCGAAAACCTGGCTGAGGGAATGGAAGCGGAAAAAGTCTGTCGGTACCTTGACGGCATCATCAGAAGCCGGGCGATCCAGGACTTCACGCCTTCCCAGGCGATCTCATTCATTTTCTCCCTGAAAAAAGTCATCAGGGCGGAGCTGGATGTATCGAACCGTGACCCGCAGTTTCAAATCGAGCTGGCCGATCTCGAGTCCGACATCGACCAGTTGACGCTTTTCGCATTCGATATATATACAAAATGCCGTGAACGGTTGTGTGAGCTCAGGGTCAACGAAATGAAAAATAGTGTGGCGGCTGTGATGAACAGATTCAACGAAGGAAGTTTCGACCCGAAACCGGCCGTTGACCGTTCCGGAACAAATTCGAAGTGCAATAATTTACAGCGAGGTGGTGATCGGTGAACCCGGTTATTTCTTTTGTAGCAGTAACGGTTCTTTTTCTTCTGGGCATGGCGGGCGCCGGAGCGGGAGCTCCTTTATGGGCGACCGTGCCGTATATCGCCGTTCTCTTATTTCTGGGCGGTCTGGTATACAGGGTTATGAGCTGGGCTAAAGTCCCGGTTCCTTTCCGGATTCCGACTACGTGCGGGCAGGAGAAATCGCTTCCGTGGATCAAGCAGTCGACGATTGAAAACCCGAGTGATTCCACCGGAGTCTTTACACGAATGGCTCTGGAGGTTCTCTTCTTCCGTTCCCTGCTGAGAAATACGACGACTGAACTCCGCAACAACAAGATGGTGTCTTACGTTCCCAGCCTGGCTCTCTGGGCCGGAGCAATGGTGTTTCATTGGTCGATGCTGGTTATCGTTCTCAGACATCTTCGGTTCCTCACTGAACCCGTGCCTGCTTTCGTCACAATACTGGAACAGGTGGACGGGTTCCTGTTCTGCCAGGTGGGAATGCCGGTCGTTTATACGACTTCTCTATTTTTCCTGGCCGCCCTGGCTTATCTCCTGATTCGGAGGTTCTCTTCTCCCCGCGTGAGATACATCTCGCTGGCAGGAGATTATTTCCCTCTGTTTCTGCTTCTGGGTATCGGAATCAGCGGGTTATGGCTCAGGCATCTCGGCAAGACCGACGTGGGGAGTATTAAAGAATTCGTCATGAGCCTGGTTACATTCGGCCCGGTGATGAAATCGACGATCAGTCCGTTGTTTTTCGGACATTTTCTACTGGTTTGCGTGCTTCTGGCCTATTTCCCTTTCAGTAAGCTGGTTCATATGGCCGGTGTGTTTCTGAGCCCCACCCGTAACATGGCGAACAACAACAGGGCGATCAGGCACGTGAATCCTTGGGATTATCCCGTCAAAACGCACCCATACGAAGAGTATGAAGATGAGTGGCGGGACAAGATGAAAGCGGCCGGTGTGCCGGTCGATAAGGAATAGTTATTATGGCGAAACCGGATGAGGTTGAATTTTATAAGCAGGATGCTCTCCTGGACCTGGATTATGCTCCTCCGAAAACGGCCTGGATGGACACGCCCGTAGATTTTCGACCGGGGAGCTTCATATATCCGGGAAAACCCAAGAACCTGGAAATTCTCGATCTCCCGAATCCGAGAAACTGGGCGGTTACAGAAGATGACTGGCAGATTCCGGATGACTGGAAGCGGATTGTCCTCGACGGTATGGCGGAGAGGCTGAAAAAGTATCGCTCTTTCAAGCTCTTTATGGATACCTGCGTGCGATGCGGCGCCTGTGCCGACAAGTGCCACTTTTTTATCGGCGGCGGAGATCCGAAGAACATGCCTGTGCTTCGCGCGGAGCTGTTGCGTTCCGTTTACAGAAAAGATTTCACCGCCGTTGGCAAGGTGCTGGGCAAGCTGGCGGGTGGCCGAGAGCTTACCGTGGACGTGATCAAGGAGTGGTTCTACTACTTCTTCCAGTGCACGGAGTGCCGGCGCT
>CAYMWF010000045.1:0-39912 GCA_964394085.1 uncultured Gemmatimonadota bacterium
GCCCTGATGACGGGAAGCTCCCGGAGCCGCCGGCCTATATTCAGAAGGGCGTAAGCTTTCTTGGCGGCAATATCGCTCGCTTCTGCGGCATAAGCTATCACCGAGGAGTAACCCAGCTCCAGCCACAGCCGCCTTTCGTCTATCTCGGCCAGGTAGAATGCCGCCGCCGCTTCGCTCCTCTGCATGGTTTTCGCAGCGGATCTGAACCTTTTTTCGACTTCGATGCCGGGCAGACCGGTGCGGCATCGCATCGATAATGCGGCTTCGTTTCCCGGCAGGGCGGTGCTGACCTTGTTCGATTCTTCTACTTTGGCTCCCGGCAGCCACGTAGAACAAACCGACGGGTCACTAAGGATTTTTTCAGAGTCTAAGGCATTGAGAGTTTTTCTATCGATAGCTTCCATTTTCATATCAGATATCCTTTCCTTCCTGTTCCGCTCGTGTCTCATTGCGAAACTTAAAACAAGTGATTTTCACCTTTAATACGAAATTTCATCCATTCATCCATTGCATGGCCGAATATATCACGAAAAACCGGGCTTGTCAAATTATGCGATCGCGTAACGGTCTGTGCAGCAAGGAGTTACAGTGACACACAGAAGGCTTCTGCTGCATTTTGAAGGGTTTTCAGGTGAAAAATGCCGGTAAGAGCTAGTTGAGCGGCTCAGAGGTGCCAAGAGGGGTCTTTACGGTGTTATTCGGGGGAGGGTCTTGATCCGGACCATCCATGAAGTTTTTTTATTTTTTTCTAAAAATATTTCGTATGGCGCAGAAAACCCAAACTGGATTCATGGGAGAAAAAAATGACTCCCGATCGATCGGAGACCTGCTCCGGGCGGGTTCATGACCCGGACGGCGCCTGCCCCATCCGTGAAATTCTTCACGCGGAGAAAAGTCCCGGCTGTCGGGGCGGGTTCCTGGCCCGGACGGCGCCTGCCCCATCCGTGAAATTCTTCACGCGGAGAAAAGTTCCGGCCGTTGGTGCGGGCTCCTGGCCCGGACGGCGCCTGCTCCATCCGTGAAATTCTTCACAAGGAGAAAGGTACCGGCGGGCGGGGCTGGAGCCTGGTCCGGGCGGGTTCCTGGCCCGGACGGCGCCTGCTCCATCCGTGAAATTCTTCACAAGGAGAAAGGTACCGGCGGGCGGGGCTGGAGCCTGGTCCGGGCGGGTTCCTGGCCCAGGCTGCGCCTACTCTATCCGTGAAATTCTTCACACGGAGAAAAGTCCCGGCTGTCGGGGCGGGTTCCTGGTCCGGGTGGTTTCCCGATCCGGGCGGGTTCATGGTCAGGGTGGCGTCTGCCTCATCGGCGGGATCCTTCAGGCGGAGAAATAATATCTGCTGCCGCAGGGGATAGTGCCGGTTGCGGCGGCTTCTCCCCGGGTCCGGTAAACGAAGAATCGAAACAGATGGAAATCGGTTGCTCTTGCATAAACTGCGAAACGGAAGTATTGTCTCTCATTCGTTTTTCGAGGGGTGCCGGAGGAGAAGCGGCGTGTATGTTCTCGGTGTAACATGTTTCGGTCAACACGACTCGGGGGTGAGCCTGGTCAGGGACGGCAGGCTTATTTTTTCAGCCGAGGAGGAGCGTTACACCCGGATCAGGCATGACAACCGGTTCCCGTCGAAAGGGCTTCGAGCCTGTCTCGCGCACGAGGGTATCGGGATCGAAGATCTCGATATCGTGGCTTTTTATTCGGACCTGGCCCGTATTCCTGTAAATGCCCTGCGTCATATGGCGCGATATTTCCCGGCCTCGCTCCAGTTCATCCGTAAAACGGGGAATTATTTCGAGCATCGATCCTTCTCAGGTATCCTGAGGAAGGATTACGGCTACCGGGGCGAAATAGTCACCCTTGCGCACCACATGTCGCACGCCGCATCCACCTTCTATACCTCTCCTTTCGACCAGGCGGCCATACTTTCGATCGATGGCACCGGCGAATGGGTCACCACGTGGATGGGGACCGGGACCGGAGTCACCATCCGGAATCTCCGCACCATCCCCTTCCCCCACTCCCTCGGTAAGCTTTACGAAACGGTTACCGAGTTCCTGGGGTTCCGGCCCAACCACGGCGAAGGCAAGATCATGGGCCTGGCCAGCTACGGCGAGCCGGTTTATCGAAAAGAGTTCCGGAAGATTCTGCAGTTGACTCCCGACGGCGGCTACAGGCTGGATACCGGCTGGTTCAAATACCACCTCGGCAGCGACACCAGGTATTCGAAACGGTTCATCAAGGCTTTCGGAGCGCCGAGGACGCCCGGGTCGGCGCTTACGGACAGGGACAGAAATCTCGCCTCCTCGCTCCAGGATGCTCTCGAAGAGGCTGCGCTCCACGTAACGAGGCATCTAAGAATTCAGACCGGAGCCCGAATGTTGACCCTGGCCGGCGGAGTCGCCCTGAACAGCCTGATGAACCAGCGGATATTGGATGAAGCCGGATTCGAGGAAATCTTCATCTTTCCTTCCGCGAACGATCCGGGCACGTCGGCGGGCGCGGCTCTTCTCGCATATTACCGGAAAAGCGGCGACAAGGAGAGATATCCGCTCGAGCACGCGTTTCTCGGGGACGGTTTCAGCGAGGAGGAGATGAGGAATGCCCTGGAGGACGCCGGGCTGGGGTACTCGAAGGAGGGGGATCCTGCGGCAGCGTGCGCCGCCCTTCTCGCTGACGGGAAGATTGCCGGATGGTTTCAGGGGCGGATGGAGTTCGGTCCGCGGGCTCTCGGCAACAGAAGCATCCTGGCGGATCCGCGCAGGCCGGAAATGAAGGACATAATAAACAGCAAGGTCAAGCACAGGGAGTCGTTCAGACCCTTCGCCCCCGTTGTGCTGGAGGAAGACTGCGGACGTTTTTTCACTACCGATACACCTTCGCCTTACATGCTGCGGGTATATCCGGTGAAAGAGGAAGCCCGGCACCTGATTCCGGCGGTGACCCACGTGGACGGAACAGGGCGGGTCCAGACCATTACCCCCGACCAGAACCGGCTCTATTACGAAGTCGTGAAAAAATTCGGTGAAATGACCGGCGTGCCGGTTCTGCTCAACACCTCTCTGAATATAAAGGGGGAACCGATCGTCCGCACACCCGGGGATGCCGTTGCTGCGTTTCTCGGGAGCGATATGGACGCCCTGTTCGTCGGCCCCTTCCTGACACGCAAGGACGCACGCCACCCGACCCCTTCCTGACATGGGGAGGCGGACGGCCGGCCCCATCCCGACACAGCGACCAATTTATTTCGACCCACGCCTTCAAATCTCTGATCGAACCCGGCGACGCAGGTTCACCCGGTCAGGGCGCAACAACCTCCACCTCGAAGTAAGAACTCGACACGAATGCGGCGTCGAGGAAGATCTCGACCTCAATCGTATACAGGCCCAGGGGAGCCGCCGTCGGCACGGGCTGCGAAACCGACGTTGAAACGCTTTCGCCGGGATTGACAGTCAAATCGGATCCGGAATAGAGCGGTTTGATCAATGATGCCGGGCCGGTGATGACCATCCGGGCTTCATCGAATGCGGCGGGATCCGCACCCGTATTCTCAACCCCGGCCGTGAACCCGAGAACTCCGCCGATTTCGACGGCGGCGGGGTAATCCTCCAGGAATACTTCAAGCCCGCCGGTGCCGCCGATGGTTATCGGGTAGGAAACGTAGTTGTTGGTTTCGTCCGATTCTTCCACCTGGTCGGTTTCATCCAGCAGTGGCCCGATGAAATATTCGCCGGGCACCACGTCTCCGGGGATGGCCATGGCGAGAAGAAGCCACACATCGACCACCTCTCCCGGCGCCAGGGGATCCACGTGCTCGCGCCCCCCGATAAGAAGCCGGTCCGAGTAGGTGATGACCGGATCTTCGGAGATATAGATTCCAATACTGAAGTCGCCCGAATTGGCGTCTCCCTGGTTGCCGACGAACAGGTCCATCTGGTCCCCGACGGCTTCACCGGGCTCCGCCTGGGAGGGGGCCGTAAAGGAATCTACGTACAGGTCCGGCAGCTCGGTGCCTATATATATAGGATATGACAAGTAATTATTGTATTCATCTGCTTCTTCCACTGCGTCGAACTCATCCAGAAGAACCCCGATGTAATATGGCCCGGGCACCAGCCCCGCCGGGATCGCCATGCCGGAATAAAGCGCCACTTCTTCCACCGTGCCGGCCGTGATGGGTCCCGCGTTCTCCCGGCCGCCCAGGAGGAGGTTGTCGGAGGTGGTGATGACTTCATCGTCCGAAATATAGATGCCCACGGAAAAGATGCCCGCATCTTCGTAGCCCTGGTTGCCGGCGAAAAGGGTCATCAGGTCCCCTATCGCCTCGCCGGGATCGGCCTGGGACGGCGCCGTGAATGTTTCGACATAAAGCTCGGGCAGCGCGCCTATCGATATGGGATTCGAATAATCGTTGTTCTGCTCGTCCGACTCTTCAACGGTATCGAGTTCGTCCAGCAGCGGCCCGATATAATAATCGCCCGGCGCCAGGTGGGTGGGGATTCGCATGGCGAGAAGGAGCCAGATATCCTCCACCTGGCCCGCCTCGATCAGATCCACATGCTCGCGCCCTCCGATCAGAAGCTCATCGGACCCGGTGATGACCGGATCCACTGATATGTATATTCCGACCGAGAAATCGATCGCGTCTTCATCTCCCTGGTTGCCTGCGAACAGGTCCAGCCGGGAGCCGACGACTTCCCCGGGGTTCGCGGCAGCGGGTGAAGTGAACGAATCGACGTACAGGTCGGGAAGGGCGTTCGCTGAACCCGAAAGGAGTATGGAAATCAGTACAAACGAGACTAAGAGGCAGGACAATCTTTTCATTTCATTCTCCAGTTATATTGACGAGATTGATTCAGCCGGTGCAGGTCGGTGCAGCCGGCACAACCTGTCTTTAATCAAAATCAAGCCGGCGGATCTTGCCGCTCCAGCCCGTAGTGTAGAGAGTATCTTTCACCGCGACGCCTATCTGCGGATTATGAAGAGTCGGAATGTCCGGATCGCCCCAGCCGGGCATCTGGGTGGTCCAGTCCGAACCGCACTCCACGGCGGGATAAAACCCGGTGCAGACGCTGGTATGCGAGTGATCCTCCCAGTCGATTTCGATCGCGAATCGCCAGACACCGAGCTCTTCCCTGATCACGTAAACGGTATTATCGTCCCCGAAGGCGATATCGGTGAACGTCGCATCCCAGGACGGATCCCACGGCTCGAAATTCTCAACCGGGATTTCGATATGGTCCAGAGCCTTCCAGGTGAACATGCTGTTGAGGGTCTCCACCCAGGAAACATGAAATACCAGCGCTCCTTTCGTGGTCGCAAGACCGACCAGGCCGGAGGGAGTCACTTTCATACCAGGAACGAAGGCCCAGAGAAGACATTCCAGGTGGTTTTCCTTCTCTATCGAAATCGGCCTTCCCGGGTCGTTCCTGTCCGGCACGCCTTCAGGGTAGTCGACGCCGTATACATAGAGTCCGTGACCCACACCGCCAAGAAGATTGGCGTTGGCGCTTATCAATATTTTCTGATCGCCGCCGTCCGAGCAGCGGGCTATCTTCGTCGGATACCTCCACACACCGAAATCGTCGGCTGCGAAACCGCGGGTTCTGCAACTGTCGTGCAGGGTGATGCTCGGCTCCCAGGGCGACACGATGAATGCTCGAAATCCGCCCGGCCCGGTCGTCATGTAGACGAGATCATCTTCCGACCAGTCGATATCGGTCATGCATCCGAACAGGGGCGGCTCGCCCGGAGGGTTGAATACTTCCGACATGGCCACCGGTTCGAGATTTTCCCCGGTTTCGTGGTAGAGGAGCCCGCAGGCCTTGTCCCCCCAGTCGAAAGCTTCATCATGGCCCCCCGCGACTATCACGGTTCCCAGCCCCGGTTCTTCCTTCGCCCAGATGCTGGTGATCGGAACGGGCTGCGGATGTTCGTCGGTCCAGTCCCATTCGACGTATCGCCATTCATCCCTGTCCGCCAGATCGAACCTGTTCGCGCTCCAGGGGCCGCTTCCCCTTCCCACGAGGTAGATGCGATCGTCTTTTATGAACAGGCCGTGGGACCATGCACCGGAAGGCAGCTGCTGGTAGCCCTCGGGAGAATGGATGACCGGCGGGGAGCCTTCCTCATAATAGTACGTGAGGAAGCCGCCCCACTCGTCCGCCACGAAAATCCTGCCGTCATAACCGGAGACGGGCTCCGCAAAACCGGTAACGTCGAATGCCCAGTCGAGGGTGTTCACGGCCGGATCGGGAAAGTCGACCGGATTGAATGTATTCCATAGAAAAACGTTCGGATCGGAGCCGAACCAGGATGATCCGACCGTCACGCTGTCGCTTACGACGCGGACCCTGTTGGTCGTCGTTTCGGTGTCAATGACCATGTCGAGATAGAAATGATCCGCCCCCGGCAAAAGCCTGAATGCCTGGAAACTTTCCGTTTCCGGGAACATGGCGGTCGCCCACAGGAGATCGTCTATTGCGTCCATGTCGTAGATCGCGTGACGCCCGAGATCCTCCCTGTGATTGAGAACCGGGTTGTACAGGTCCGAAATATCGATTTCCAGCAGATACTTGCCATATCCGAAGAATGTTTCGAAACCCGCCACGTACGCTTTCGGATTCAGCGGATCCAGGACGATCGCCGTCTGCCTCTCGGCCGGCGCTACGGTCCGGGTGAACGGGCCGAGCCTCAGGAGCTCCCCCGATTCGAACCTGTATAAGTGGACCCGCAGCTGATCGGAACCCGCCGCCGGCCGGTGCTCGCTGAGGGCGACGAGGAGGCCGGATCCCGGGAGAGCGCCGTCATACCTGACGTCGACGGAAAAACAGTTCCCGCAGGCCACTGCAGCGGCCCATTCCGCGCCACCGCTCCGGAGATGTTCCGTTTCGAAAATATAGAGACCGTGATCGCCGGCGATGAAGAGATATCCGTCGAAAACGTTCAGCTCCCCCACCCTCTGCGGCAATTGAACCTGGCCGCGGTATTCATGCGGTCCTTCCTCTGCCAGCTCATAGGTGGACAGGGTTTCGAAACCGGACAGGCAATAGAGACCGGAGCCGTCGGTTTCAACCAGGAAGGCGGGGCCGAGAAGTCCGGTGTCGCCGATTTCACCTCCCCAGGGCTCGTACTGCCCGTCGGGAAGCTCCCTCTCTACGGAGAATCCGATATCATTCGATTTCACCTGTCCGGAGGTTCTGATGTACAGGTTTCCGGAGTATCCGTCTCCCGGAACCGGAAAAGTGACTTTCTTGTCCGACCAGGCGACCGGATCGATCTTCAATCCCGAAAGAACCACGTAACCGGGATCGCCGCCGAAACCCCATCCGTAAACGGAAACTTCCTCACCCGGGGCAGCGGCCGCCGGCGAGAGAGCCTTTATCGTGCAGCCTTCCATCTCGAACCATGTCAGTTCCGGGCCGTCCTCGAGGTTTGTTCGCGGCACCCCGGACCATCGGGCGTTTAATCCGCCCGCCGGGAGCAGCAGCGCTACAATCAGGAAAACAACGGTCAGTAGCGACCCGCCGCCTGCGAGTTTCAGCTTCATCATGTTTTCTCTCCTCCAGTGCCGGGTGTTCAGCACGGGGTTCTGTTTTCAGCCTGCATTCGCGAACCATCTGCCTGGCGATCGGGCGCGCCAAAAAACCTGCCCCGGCGTGGTCCGCTCCGAAGTTTTGAACCGAGGCAAGCCGCTGATCAATTATAATGCCTTTTGGGTCCGGGATAAAGAAAATGAAGGGCTTCGACGGATTTTTCCCCGGGGGACATGGATTCAGCCGGTGCCGGCGGCGGTGTCGGGATGGCTGAGCTCTCTCGCTCCCTTGCCCGAGCGGGTTGCGGAATCTTTTGAAACCGCGGCGCCGGGAGCCCGTTTTTTCCTGAACAGCATCCGGGGATGCAGCTCCTTACGCAGGAGCCAGGTGTGAAGATCCATGAATCTCTTGAGGAGACGGATTTCCCACGCGATTTTCCAGAAGCGTCTTCGCCACCGCAGGCGGCTCGTCCGGTGGAGTATTTCGAGGAGGAAGTTGAACAGAAGGTTGGAGCGCCTCAGCCGCCAGTGCATGAAAACCACCAGCGAGGTGAACGAGATGACCTCGAACTCTTTCTTGTTCTTGATCCACGGCATCCGCGAGTTGTTCCAGTAGAATTCGCTCCATTCTTCAAGGGTCGAAGGCGGTTCGAACCCGAAATCGAGGGCGGTTTCGTAAAAGCCGGAGCCCGGATACGGGGTGGCTATCTTGGCGTCGCCGATCTTGAGCTCGGGATTGAGAGCTTTCATGCGGTCCATCAGGTCGAGCGACCGGTGAACATCATCCATCGTCTCTTCGGGATGGCCGATCATCAGACCGACCTGTCCGGACAGGCCGTATTTCGCGAGCAGGCGGACGCCCTCGACGGTTTCTTCGACCGATGTGTCCTTACGGTATTTCTCTATTATTCGCGGAGAGCCTGAATCGGCGCCCCAATCCACGCCCATGCAGTTGTGTTCCTTGAGGAAGCGTATCAGCTCTTCCGTTATATAGTCCGCCCGGAGCGCGAACCTGTATCGGATATCCCGCTCGGCAAGTCCGACGGCTATCTCGCGCATCCTTTTCCTGTCGACCGCGAAATTGTCGTCGTGGAAATAGACGCCGTCGAACCCGGCCCGATCCCGCAGATGGTCTATTTCAGACAGGACTTCCTGCGCAGGCTGTGCGATCCAGCGTCTCTTGTGAAAAGCGGGGCCGTAGCAGAAAGTGCATCTGTGGGGGCATCCCCTGCTCGAAAAGAGCGAGAGGGTTTTATCCGTCACCATCCCTTTGAGCAGGTAATCCGCAGGATTTACGAGGTCCCAGGCGTAAGTCGGGAATTCGGATATTTCTCCGTCGGGACGAGGTCCCGCGGCTACCGCTTTCCCGTTGATTTCGGACCAGACGCCCGTGACATCGGCCGCAGCCCCGGTATCACGGATGGCGGCCGTCAGCTCGGGGAGCGATTTCTCGCCGAAACCCTCGACCACGAAGTCGACGACCTCATGGGCGATGGTCTGCTCGGGCAGAAAGGAAGGATGAATGCCGCCCCATACCACGGGGACATTCCAGCCTGCTTTTATGAAACGGCTTATCTTGAGCCCGTGCGAGATTTGCGGGCCGGTCATCGAGGTGATGCCGACCAGGATGGTTCCGTTTTTCGAGAGTATCCGCCGGAGCGCCGTATGGTAGTCGGTCAGCCTGCAGTCGATGATATCGGCAGTGAATCCGCTTTCGTGGAGCCGGGCGGCGAGAGACAGGAGTCCGAAAGGCGGGGTGAGGAGCAGCGGGCCGGTTCTCGGCATTACGAGTACGATGTTGTTTTTCAATCCGGCGACTCCTCCATACGGCGAGTAAAGCGCTTGATTTTTATCATCATTGCATTATGTTCGAGAAATCGTCAACCGTTTTTGTAAACGTCCGACAGCGAGGATTTCCTTCTCGATTGCATCAACGGTAGCAAAGAGAACTGTTCCTGTTGAATTCGCCGGAAGGGTTCGCAGGCGCTTCTCCGGCAAAGAGATCAAAGTACGAATGAGCGAAGATTCTCCATCCGGTCTCCCGGTGAGGGGCCCGGTTCTTCTTCTGAATCCGCCGGGCGAGCGGATGTATCTGCGGGATTGTTACTGCAACTCGGTAGCCAAGGGGTATTATTATTACCATCCTGTGGATCTTCTGGTTGCGGGCGCCTGGCTGCGGGATCGTTTCGATCTGACTGTTTACGACGCACTGGCCTGCCGGTCCGGGAAGCGGGAGGTTCTCGATTCCGTCGCCTCGATGGAACCCGCAGCCGTAATCGGTCTCACTTCCTGGGCTTCCTGGCCCGAAGACGAGGGTTTCTACCGCGAACTGAAGGAACGGACCGGGGCGATGATTCTGCTGACGGGGAGTCAGGCCCTGTACGAACCGGACAGGTTCCTCCTGGAGGAGGCTTACCCCTTCACGGATGCCGTCGCCCTGAGTTTCCTCGGTCCCTGGATCGGGGAATTCCTATCATCCGACGGCAGCGCCGCCGTGCCGAACATAGTCTTCCGGCGCGGAGAGGAGCTCCTGGCAGGGCAGCGGCGGCCGCTTCAACCGATGTTCGAGATGCCCCCTCCTCCACATGAGCAGTTCCCGCTGGATAAATACCGGGCTCTCCATGCACGGCGTCACCCGTTCGCTTCGGTGCTGGCGAGCGAAGGCTGCCCCTATTCATGCGGATTCTGCATTTACGGAACAATGAAATACAGGGCACGCTCGCCGGAAAACGTGCTGTCCGAGCTTGAGTATCTGCATGAAATGGGCATCAGGGAGGTTTACTTCAGGGATTACACCTTCGGGGCGAACCGGTCCCAGCTCGAAACCCTCCTCGACGGTATTCAGCGTGCTGCCCCCGGCCTGGGCTGGTCATGCCAGATTCGACCCGATGTAACGGGTTCGGACGTCCTTGAGAAGATGAAGAAAGCCGGCTGTCACACGCTGCTGGCCGGGTTCGAAAGCGGCGAGGACAGCGTGCTGGAAGGTTCGGACAAGAAGATGACGGCGGACAGGGGCAGGCGATTCGTGACGGACTGTCGCAGGCTTGGAATAAAGACGGTCGGTTATTTTATTTTCGGTCTTCCGGGCGAAGATGCCGCCTCCGCCGAAAAAACCATAAAGTTCGCGGTTGAGCTCGGGTGCGATTTCGCCTCCTTCAGCGTCGCCACGCCGATTCCCGGCACGAAGTTTTTCGCAGAATGTGAAGAAGAGCTTCCCGAATCAGGATTCGAGACGGCCGTGTCGTACCCGCTCGCCGGAACCGGGAGCCTCTCGCGGGAGGATATCTGGCGATTCAGGAACAAAGCCGTCAGGAAATTCTATTTCCGACCGGGTTATATCGCTTCAAAACTTTTTTCTTCCGGCGGACCCGGAGAATTATGGACGCTGGCCAGGCAGGCGGCGTGGCTGACCCGCGATACCACGGCAAGGAGACGAGGGGATTGAAATCGCTGTATCGACACTCTGCCGGCGCCGTGCTCCGTAAGAACGGAGTACCGGGGCTCTTCGGGTGGTTCCGGCGGTGGATGTCCGTGCCGGTGTCCTCCTTTTTGCAGAAGCCCGTAGGACCGCCGCTCCTGGCTACGATCCTTGTGACATACAGGTGCAACGCTTCATGTTCCATGTGCGATTTCCGCAAGAGGATCCGGGGCGGCGGAAGCGAGCTGGGCGAACGGGAGATGAAGAATATCCTGGACGGCCTGGCCGGCCTTGGGATCGGAGCCGCGGGTTTCACGGGAGGAGAACCCCTCCTGAGGAGCGACCTGACCTCCCTCCTCTCCCACTCCGTCAACCTTGGTCTTATTACCCACCTGAATACGAACGGCTTCCTCGTTAACACGGAAAGCGCGGCGGCGCTTCTCGAAACCGGTATCCATTCGGTGAATGTATCGATCGATTATCCGGATCCTGCGCGGCACGATTCCGCGAGGGGCACGCCGGGGCTGTTCGACGCCGCGGTAAATGCATTGAACGTTTTCGCCGAAGCGCGGCAACGGGCGGGAGGCAACGTCAGGATTGTGGCCGTCGCTTCCGCCGGACCGGACAATATCGACGAACTCCCGGATCTGGCCGGAAAATGTACGGACTGGGGCGCCGACGCCCTGGGATTGATTCCCCGTCACGAACGGATAAAACCGGGTTCCGCCCCGCGGCCCGATGCGGATCCGGATGCCGGAAGAGTCTGGGAGGAGAGGATTCTTCCCCTCCTGCTCGCGTTTCAAAGAAGGGGAATCATCGACAATTCGGCGAGTTACCTCAAAATGTTCAAGTTGTTCTTCAAGGGCAGGAAGCTCCCCTTCCCATGTCTCGCCGGATACAACTCGATCGCAGTGGACTGTTACGGTGATGTCTACCCCTGCTTCCCTTTCGCCGGCGCCGGATACGGGGGCATGCATCTCCCGCATGAAGATGACCACTCATCTCCGGTGTCGAGATTTCGCTTCCTCTGGAAGTCCCGGGATTATTCTGCGTTAAGAAAAAATACAACCCGATGCGGAGCGTGCTTCTGGAACTGCCAGACCGAATTGACCCTCCTGCACAGACCCGTTTTTGTCGCCAGGTCGTTGACAGGTCTTTGATCCCGCGCCTCCCCGCGAAACGGCATTAGAGGGTTGACGCGGAGACTTCTTCGACATTTAGGATGGCTTCAACGATCCGTTAAATATGTTGTAAGCGCGCGGTCGCTGTTGTCGGCATATCTGCGAATAGAGGTCACTGTGCGGTATGATATCCACCGGCCCTGTTTTACCCGTATGGGTAAACCGGCGACACTGAACCGGCGACACTTGATATTGGTTCTTACAGCTCGAGTTGGATGTCCGTTGGGGGAATCCTGTAAATAGCGGCGATTCTGTTACCTGCTCTAATTTCTTTCACCAGATCCCCGTATTCGGAATAGGGAAAGCGCCTCAGCCCGGCGTCCCGCTCCATCCAGGGTTCGGGCTCGTCCGAATCCCAGACTATGTAAGTAACGCCGCGGTCCCTGAGGTCCTGCAGGATCGAGGCCGGTTCCTGCCCGGGAAACGGCGTCAGGTCCGTTTCAAAATATTCCGAAGCGAGACCGCTGGAGTAATTTGCTATATGCTGGTTGCACATGAGCAGGCGATCGCCCGGCTCGGCATTCTCGGCGTACCACCGGCCCACCAGGTACTGCTGTCCGTAGTTGAACGCGAAATGGTCGTGGAATCGCTTCCAGTCCGATACCGACCGCGCCGAGATCCCCGCCATGAATAGACCCAGAATAAGATAGAGCACGGTTCGTCCGGCAGATACGGTAGAAGAGATTCCGGCGAGTTTCGAACCGTCGGGATCGTCAATCAGCGCCGGTTCTACAAAAACGGGAAGGAGAGCGGCAAAACTTAGTATGCAGAGGAGGATCGTGAAGATCGCGTACGGGAATCGCTGAGGGATTTCAAGAGAAAACTGGTCTAGAACAACGCTCCCCTCTATCGGTTCGAGCAAGAGGGTCAGGTTTTCGCCTTCCCGGTGATTTCCGTTGTATTCCCTGAAAGAAAAGGTCACCGGGGTGAACCTCGATTCCGGCAGGGATATCAGCCGCTTTTCGAGGGCGATCCCCTCTGCGGAGAGGACGGCCCGGACGGCTGCAGGCGATTCTCCTGATGCGGCCGCTTCGAAATAGAGCGACGCGGCTCTTTCGACTCCCTCCGGAACCGAAATATCGAGAAGGACGCTGCCCTCGAACTCCGCCCGGCCCGCTACGCTGTAGGTCCTGCCGTTGGTGTTGGGATCGGTATTGTCCGGCGTCGAAAAGTTCAGCCGGGCGGTTCCGTCCTCGCTTTGCCACAGGGAGTAGCGGCCGCCTCCCTTGTCCCTTATATCGGCATGGAGGGCGTGCCCGAACGGAAGCGGGACTCCGTCCTCGAACATTATGACAGCGGATCTGCTGCCGTCGTCAAGGATGTCTCCCGCCAGATAACCCGGAAGATCGATCATGTACCGGGCTCCGTCGCCCCTGGTGAAGGGCGGCTCGAGTATCTTCACCGGCGTGCCCGGGTGTTCGCCGGCGGAATGAATCCCCAGGGCTGGAACGGGATCGTTCTCCACGGCAGGTACGATTGTCATCCTGTCCGCCGCGGGGAAGGCCGGCGGTTCCGGTGATATCGTGATAAACAGGCACAGGAGAGTTACAGGCACCGCCGCACCGAAAAGCAGTTGTTTCGATTTTTCCCCGGCGATCCTGGCGCAGCTTCCCGCTCCGGCGATGAAAAACAGGTAGACTATCCAGAGGACCGGGTACACATGTTTTTCGAGCGGCACGGCATAGACACAGTGCATACAGGTAAAAAGGATGAAGAACAGGATCAGCGCCGCTGCTTCGCTTCTCCTGTTTTTCAGAAGGGAGACGCCGCCGGCGACGGTCGTCGCCCAGAAGAGCACGGACAGGATGATGAATACCGCGGGTCCGAATACTTCGCTGGAGGACATGGCAACGAGTGAGGTGCCCTCTCCTTCGATGAATATCCAGTTCGAGACCAGCGGACGGATCACTGAAAACGCCAGCAGGAGAGGGAAATTCCACACGGACGAATCTTCGGGAAGGATATCCTGCACGTAAGGGTTTACGGTTCCTGACAAAAACAGGGACAGGGTTATCCATATCGCCAGTCCGGACACCGCCAGGCCCGCCCGGGCGAAGGCACGGGCAAAACCTCCGGTTCGGCGCAATTCGCCGGCGAACGCATCCCTGATCAGCAGGGCCGGCACGAGGAATACACCCTCGTATCGCGACAGACAGGCCAGAAAGGCGGCGGGTACGGCGAGCCGCGAGCGTTTCATCCCCAGGAAAAAGCCCAGGAGTATCGTGAACAACAGCCATTCTTCGATTAGCGGCTGTCCCGCAAGCTCGCCCGATGTCTGCGGATGAAGAAAGAAGAAGAGCGGCAGAAAGATACCCGCCCGGCCGAGGAATCTTCTTCCCAGCCGCCATAAAAGCAGGACCGAGCCGAGGAAAAACACCAGGTTGAGAAGTTCGGCGGGGATCCGGTAGATATCGGGCGGAGAGCCCTGCACCACACTGCCCAGCAGGAGTATCAGAAAGGGGTAGACAGGCGCGATTTTAAAATCGCCCGTCATTTCACGGGCCTTCAGCCATCCGACCACATCCAGCTGGTTCAGGTAATCCGGGTTGGGCATGACGAAATAATCGAAAAGGGCCGCTCTCTGCCAGATCACCAGCAGGAAAAGGAGCACGAACAGTATGTCTCGACGCTCCAAATCGGTAATAAAACGTCTCAGCGGATCCTCCCGGCGCTGTTTCCCGGTTTCCTGAGGACCTCCCTGTCCCGCGGCGAACAGCCGGAAACCGGAAGGCGCCCGGACTATACAATACCGGATGCCACAGTTCCAGCGGTTCGAAATGCTGATCACGCTAAAGATGGTTTCAAGGGTATTTAAATTTTGCGTAAACCCTGACTTTACGGTATGGTGACCATGCTGCGAGAATTATGTTACGGAAGCGGTATCCGGGTGCGCGCCTGCGGGATCACAGGTATGGAACCGGGGTCCGCATCGCCCGATACCGGGGAAAGTAGAGTTCCGGCGGCTTCCGCCGGAAAGGAAAATTAAATTGCCGGCAATCCATATGAAAAAGGTTTTTCCAGTCTGCAGGTTTTTCATATCTCTCTTCTGCCTTGCGTTCGCATGTTCAGTGGCGGGCGGCGACCAGGACACCCCGGACGAGATGGAAAAGGACGCCGGGATGGTTCTGATTCCCGCGGGTTCATTCAGTTTCGGAACCGCCGGGGATGATGTATACTTCGAGCAGGGAGATGTGTCGGAAAGAAATATTTCACTCCAGGCGTTCCATATAGATATTTACGAGTATCCGAACAGGCCGGGCGCTCTTCCCATGGTGAATGTAAACTGGTATGAAGCCAGGGCGCTCTGCAAAGAGCAAGGGAAACGTCTCTGCACGGAGGAGGAATGGGAGAAGGCCTGCAAGGGTCCGGAAGGTTCCCGTTTCCCGTACGGCAGCGACGAGAAACCGGGTTGCTGCTTCGGCAACGGACCGGCATATCCGGATGCGGATCGCGAACCTTCCGGTACCCGCCCATGCTGCGTCAGCGGTTACGGAGTCTACGACATGAGCGGTAACGTGAATGAATGGACTTCCTCCCGGCAAAGTTCCTCTTCGGGGGAGGGATACCCGATACTTAAAGGAGGCGATTACGGCAACGCCTTCAGTAATCTCAGGTGTTCCAACAGAGATCACTATCACAGACGGGAAGAGCGGTTCCACGATGACGGGTTCAGGTGCTGCAGAACCGCGGCCGTTTCAGGACCGGCGGAAAGAACCGGATTGTCGGAGCTGAAAAACGACGGAGACGGCAATTGAACAGGAACCGGGTATCTGCACGTTGTTTCATTACGGTATCGATTCTTGCAGCTCTGTTCTTTTCAGGATGCGGCTCCGGCGGGAAGAAAACTGAACCGGAAGCCCAGAAGGTGCGGGACGGGGGGATGATCCTGATCCCTGAAGGGGTTTATCTTCGGGGAAGCCGCGGTACGGACGGAGACCGGGACCGGTACGAAGCCGAGTTCGAGAGGATAAACATCCCGGCGTTTTTGATCGACAGGTTCGAGTACCCGAACCGCGAGGGTGTCGAAGCCCTCGATATGGTAAGCTGGTACGAGGCGGCGGCTCTCTGTGAAAAAGAGGGGAAACGCCTCTGCACCGGAGACGAGTGGGAAAAGGCGTGCAAGGGGCCGGACATGTTCAAGTACCCCTACGGCAACGAATACATTCCAGGCAGGTGCAACGACGACGCATGGAACCGTCACCCGGTCAAGGTCGGTGCGGTTGCGGGCGCTTATCCCGACTGCGTTTCCGGTTACGGCGTGTTCGACATGAGCGGCGGCCTCGCGGAATGGACCTCGGAGATCAAAAGCACCGCATTCAACAAGGGCCTTCCGATCGCCAGAGGCGGCGGAATGTACGCCGGCCCGGCTGAAACAAGATGCGCGAACCGGGACCACTTTCATTATACAATGGATTACGAGTCTCTCGATACCAGGTCGATCGGAGATGGCTTCAGGTGCTGTAAAGATGTTGAATAGCCGCACACCGAAACGCACCCTGCTTCTACTGCTGAACACGCTGATCATCCTATTCCTTTTCATCCCCCCGCTCATCGGAAGCGGTCCCTTACCGAGCTGGCCGATTCTATTCGGTTTGTACCTGATCCAGGGGCTTCTCCTGCTTACCGCTCTTCAACCCGCGACGCGGAGCGTGAGTGAGCGGAAAAAAGAATCCGGTGTGGAGCCGCCTGCCGGTGAAAACACAATGCTCGACCAGGCTCCCGAGCCTGGAAACGCCGTTTTCCTGACCGCGTGGATCCTGTGCGCAGCGGTGGCATTCGGAATCTACGGGTTCACTCTCAATTCGTTCTTCCACGAAGATGACCTGCTCCACCTGGGTAAGGCTCTCCCTTGGATCTACGGAACGCGTTCCCTGGGCAGCCAGCTGGCCGGCCTGCCCATGTGGCTCGGCGAATACTTCAGGCCTCTCGTCGGATTGATCTGGACTCTGGGTGTAAAAGCGGCGGGTCTTTCACCTGCACCGTACCATGCGGCGCTCATTCTCCTGCATGCTACGAACGGGCTCATCTTAGTTTCGATTACGCGTCTTCTCGGAGGTTCGACCGCCGCGGGTATTATCGCCGGGCTCATTTTCGTAAGCCATCCGGTGCACACCGAAACCGTTTCCCACCTTGCGGCTGGATTCGATAACCAGCCCGCTCTCTTCCTGTTTCTTTTAGCCATACGGGCTTTCCTGAAAAAATCAGAGCTGAAAACTGACGGTATCCCTGTTTCTCCCGCCTCTCTCCTGCTATTCTTTCTGGCCCTCCTGAACAAGGAGATGGCGGTCAGCTTACCGGTGATCATTTTCCTTTACATGGTAATATCCGGCAAACGCGGCCGTTCACTGCCGGTTTCATTCGGCCGGGGTGTCCTGGCGACACTGCCGTACGCGATACCGTTCGCCGTATATCTCTGCCTTCGGCTGATCTTTCTGGACGGAGTCGGAGGCATGGTGACCGGTGCTGGGGAGAACCTGAACTTCAGCCTCCGGCCCGATATGCTGATGCGAACCCTGGCGTTCACCCTTCCCCGGTTCGTTTTGTTTCCAATCAATACCGAGGCGCACGGCCATCACGATATCCTGTTTGCGGTTTTCGGCATGGGCGCGGCACTGATGACTTTTGCAGGTTCTTATACCCCGGCCCGGAACCGCCCCATTTTTTTCTTTCTGGCGATCTGGTCTCTCGCGGTGCTCCTGCCAGCATATAACATAGCCCATATCAACTCCGATTTTCTGAATTCCCGGTTTCTTTTCTTTTCCGTCGTCCCTCTCTCGATCCTGGCGGGGTTCTTTCTCGCCGGGGCGCCCCGCGCCAGGGTTTCCGCGATTTTTCGATACGGGGCGACTGCCGGGGGGATTCTTCTCCTGTCGCTCACGGCCCAGACGAACAACCTCCCGAGAAAACAGGCGGCGGAAGACTGCAAGGCCATGATGCAGACCATAAGGGACACGCAGCCGGTTCTTCCCCCCGGCTGCCGCCTGTATTTTATAGACATGCCTCATCTCGCCAAGGGAGTTAACCGTTTCGTTTATCCGGAAATGCTGACCTCAGCCCTGTTCCTCGATTACCCGGATGTGTACGGGCGGGTCTCGGAGGTGGGATTCCTGAACGGCGGAACAGGGGAAAACTATAGAAACTCGTATCCCGAACTAACATCGAAACACCTGGGAGAACGCGATTTCGTTTATAGATGGCTTCCCGGAGAAAGACGGCTCGAGGATGTTTCGGAACAACTTAAAAACCTGTTCCTCATGTACCGCGATTCCGCCGAACCCCGCCCCCTGACCTGCTGGCTTTTCGAATCCGGTCAAAGCCTGGATGGATGGCGTCTGGTGGAAGGCGCTATCCTTCGAGATGATCCGGACGGTGAAGAAGGATTTTACCTCCAATCCGATCGTGAGAACGGTGACCTGCTCCTGGAATCCCCCCTCCTGAATGTCTCTCTCGTCCAGGCAGGGGAAATCCGGTTGATCGTCTCCGAGTTGCCCGATGCGCCTTCGATTCCACAGCTCTACCTGGACTGGACGACACCGGACGGGCGGGATTGGAGTGTCTACAGGACCCTGTCGGGCGATCTCGAATCCGACTCCACCACCGGGAACATGGTACTGGATATATCCGGGAACGCCCCCTTGCTTCTCGAGGAAACGATCTCCCGGATCCGGATCCGCATTACCGATTTCGGACAGAACCTGCCGCTCCGCGGGATTGCGGTGACGCCGAAAACCGGCAAAGATTCCGATATTCGCGCAGGTCTCGTATTCAATGCGCTGGCCCGGGGGAAGAAGATCGCTTCCCTGGTTCTCGCCGGCACCCCGGGTACTCCCCCCTCTCCCCTGGTCGTTTCATTCCTCCGGGCCGTCCGGGTTTTCGAGGGAGGCGACCCGGAGAGGGCGACCGGGATGTTCACGGAAATCGAGGGAACCGCGGCAGCTGCCGAAGGTGAACTGGCCGGCGTGGTGGAGCCCCTGGCCGGTGCCGGAGCGTGTTTGTCCACAGCGGTTTATTCCCCTTCCTCCGACGGAACCGTCGACCCGGGGGGAGAGGGAATCCTCCCTGCGGCCCTGGTCGCGCCCTACCTGGGGATTGTCGCGGTCGACCAGATAGCCGAAGATCCGAGCCGTCTCAGGGAGGCGAGAGTCCTGGCGGAATCGATTCTGGCTGAATATCCGGGCGAGCCGACTGTCATCAGGTCGCTTGCCGGAGTTTATGAGCGTCTTGACCGGTTCGATCTCGCTCAACCTCTCTGGAAGAAACTGTTCTTCAGCGATCCTGCCGGCCCCTCGGGGAAAGAAGCCCTGGGGCATCTTCATCCCGAACGGAACAGGTGGAAAATATACCGTCACGCAGAAGGCTCGATGTACTTGATGAAGCTCGACAGCACATGTCTCGGTGACGACGAGTCGAATAATAACCGTTCGATACTGAGGCTTTACGAAAACGGACAACCTCTGGGTCCGGCTCACGCTCCTCACTCCGAGATCGCCCGCGTCGGCGGCGGCGGTTTCAGCCACTGGAAAGACATGGTATTCTTTTCAACTTCCGACAATTCGGACCCGAATGAAAACGGGCGATCCTACTATCTCCAGCTGGACCCGGACCTTTTCACGGAAAGCAGAGAATGAAACGGGAAACGGTCGAACAGAACGGAAACGCCCTGAGTGTCCTGGTGCTGATCCCCACGTATAACGAGGCCGAAAATATCGAAAAACTCATCCGCCGGATTTTCGGCGTTGCAGAAAACCTCGATGACGAGATCCGCATACTCGTAGTGGACGACGATTCCCCCGACGGCACCGGAAAGATCGTACAGAAACTCACCGATGAATTGGGCGAGAAGCGCCTCATCCTCCTGTCGAGATCCCGGAAAAGAGGAAGAGGCTCCGCGGGCATTGACGGTTTCAGGAGATGCCTGACCGAAGGGGTAGACGCCGTTATAGAGATGGACGCCGATTTCTCCCACGATCCTTCATATATCCCCGCGTTCCTCGGTCTTCTCAGGTTTTACGATGTCGTTATAGGCTCCCGGTACGTGGAGGGCGGGGCGCAGCTCAACAGGGAATGGTTCCGGGAGCTGATAAGCATCGCAGCAAACATCGTGTACAGCACGATTCTGGGCACGCGCTTTCGCGACATGAGCGGAGGATACAAGTGCTATCGCCGGCGGGCGCTGGAAAGTCTCGATTTCGGCGGGTTCTTCTCTACCGGATACCCGATCGGGATGGAGTGCCTTTTCCGCCTGTATAAAAAAGGGTTCACATTCGTGGAGATTCCGATAGTTTTCCCGAACAGGCAGTACGGCGCTTCGAAATACACCCTCGGGACCTCCGTCACCGCTGTCGCGGTGGCGCTCAGGCTGGCGTGGACCCTGGGCGGCGCCGGGCGCTGGCGACGTTTCCTGACGGGCGGACGGTCCGGCAACCGGTCTTCCTGATGAAAAGCATCCGATACACCGTTTTATTCTTTCTCGCACTGACCGTGACAGTCGGAGCCGGCTTCCGGCTTGCAGGGCTGGGTTTCGGCATTGATCGCGAAGCTCAGCAGGTGCTCGCCTGGCATCCTGATGAGATAGAATGGCTCGCAGGCAGCCTCCTCACCGATCTCGACAGTTTGAACACCCACTATCATTATTACGGAAGCGCCCATATCTACCTGCTTTTTCTGTTGAATCTGTTCCTGTTCGGACTTGCGAAACTGACGGGCGCGGCGGCCGGCATGGGATACGCTGAATTCATCTACGCCTCAGGCATTGAACGGCAGATCGCCGCCCGCCTCGTGAGCGTCCTGTTTTCCCTTGCTTCGGTGGTGCTGATCTACAGGGTCGGACAAATAATATTCGACAGGAAAACGGCGATTTTTGCTGTTCTCCTTCTCGCCCTCAACCCGATAAGCATCATTCATGCGCACTATGCGACGGTGGATTCCGCTTTTATGTTCTGGATACTCGCCACGTACCTGGCGCTGTGGCTCTTATACAAGTCCGGTCCTGACCGCAGGAGGATAGTGACAACAGGGCTGCTTCTCGGTATCGCCATCGGCACCAAGTACAACGCCGGAATCCTGTTGGCGATGCTCATTACGGCGGTTATTTCGTCGAAGAATCTCAGGTTCCGTTCCATACTGCCGATCCTGGTCCTGGCGGGAGCTGTTTTTCTGATAACCAATCCGTATGATATCCTCGACTTCCAGGCCTTCAGAAGGCAGTTGCTCTACAACATAAAGCTGGACGGGGCCTTCCAGGCCGATGCCGGCTTCTATCTCGGTTACCTGGATTATCTGTCGCCTAAAATACTCGGCAGGTACATCGGCGGGACGATACTGCTGATGAGCCTCGCCGGTCTGTTACTGTTCGGGGCCGGTCAACCCCGGGATACGCTGGTGCTGCTCGCCCATCCCCTGCTCTATTTTCTGGTCGTGGGAAGCTTCGATGAAAGAACCCCCAGGCACATGATGCCGGTGCTGCCGTTCATTCTCCTGTTCGGCGCTTACGCCTTATCGAGGTTTCACGATTTCCTCTCGCTGAAACTCCCGGCCATCCCGGCGGCGGTGCCTGTGGTTCTGCTGCTTGGAACCTGCCTGGCCGGGCCGGTACGGATGGACATTTTTTCCACCGGGCTGATGGTCAGGGAAGATACCCGGATCAAGGCCGGCAGATGGGTTGCTGCAAACATTCCCGGAGGATCAAAAGTAGTAGTGGACAGGAACGGCGAATATTCGCCTTTATTATCGCCCGACGAATATGACGTGGGCGCCCACGATTTCAAACCGGGAGATGCGGTGAATTCATTCGAGGATGTGGTCGAGGGAGGCTACGAATTCTTTATCGCCAGCGAGCTTATGTACATGGTGAACAATCCGCGGGATGTCACGGGACTTTATCCCAGCCTTGCCAACGATCCCCGATCCATCCTGGTCGCTCTTTTCGAAGGTGTGGACCAGACGTACAATTTCCATCACCCCACGATCAGGATATATCGGATTGCCGCGGCACAAGCGGCGCAATCCCCGGCCCCGGGCTCCCCGGAACCGGTGGCGACACCTTGACTTATCTGATATCTGATAGGGGTTCGAAGAAAACCGGGCCCAAAATGGTTACGGCATGAATTTCAGAGTTCAGGTTGAAAACCTCTGACCCGTTCGATTCCATGCATCCAGGCGAGGAAGCTCTTCAATACCGGACCGCAATCGTCTTCACAGCAGAGATGCCGCTCCGCGATCCGCAGGAGGAGAGCCGCGTCTCCGATCCTTCCCGTTGCGAAACATTCCGTCACAAGTCCGGAAAAACGGGAAAGAGCTGCAACGGCGCAGCCGTCAAGGGCGGCGGCATCCTGCATGGTGCGCTCGATCCAGGGTATCCAGAAAGCGGCCTCCTCTTCCCTCACCAGCACCGCCGCAAGCCCGAAGGAAGCGGCGCATGCGGCTTTACCCTCACCTTTTACAAGCCCGGAATACTCCCTGATCGCATGCTCTGAATATCCCAAGTCCGTGTAATGGTCAGCCAGGTCGAGCCGGCATAAGTCTTTCGAATCCTGTTTCTCGTACAGCTCCATCGCCCGTCGAAGAAGCGGACCCGCCGCACGGTGTCTTTTCACCGCGGCCTGTTCCCCTATCCGGTGGAGTCGCACCGGATCCCACAGACCGAGAGCCGAGCCGCTCGCCCAGTAGGAGAGCACAGCGCCAAGAACCGCCGCCAGCAGTGCTTTCAATGAGGTTGTGATGAAGAGAGGACGCATAAAAACACTCTAAAGCCGACCTCGATGGCACGGCAAGTGCAAATTGTTCGCACGATGCTTGACCCAAGTTCCGTGTTACCCGTTTCAGACATGCTGACCGGTTCCCCTTCCGTAATCGTGTTATCCGCCCAGGCTTCCGCTCTGCGGCATTGTTTTTTCAGACCTCATTAGATGGTAAAAACCGGCAAAATCGGTTAAACTTTACATGCAGCGGGTATTTTTCGCGCCATTTCGGCATCCTGCAAAAACATCTTGTCTCCAAGGAGTTGAAACATGACTGGAAAACGTGGGTTGATGCTTTTTTTGTTTTTTGTAACTGCGGGAATTCTCGGTTCGTGGTCGGGGGCGGTCGCGGGCGAAATCTGCCCTGAGCTCGACATGGTTCTTGCGGATACCGATCAGGATGCCATGATCGAGACGATTATACTCCTTGCGGACCGGCTGGATGTTACGTCTCTGGACCGGGACCTGACCTACCCGGTAAGACTCCCCAGGAAAGAACACCATGAAACGGTTGTCACGGCCCTTCAGGAGCAGGCGGAAACCACGCAGCGCGACGTCGTTGCTTTCCTTGAAAAAGAAAGAGACCTCGGACGGGTTGATGAATTCCGGACTTTCTGGATCGGGAATTATGTCTATATGAAATCCCTGCCCGCCGTGATTCACGAAGCCGCCGATCGCGAAGATGTATACAAAATATATTTCAACACGCCTTTGCGGCTCATAGAACCGGTTGAATCGAAGGTTTCGCTTCTGGACGGCAACGGCGTCGAGAGCGGCATACACGCGATCAAGGCGGATTCGCTGTGGGCCCTCGGGATAACCGGCCAGGGCAGACTCGTGTCACACCTGGATACGGGTGTGGACGGGAACCATCCCGCCCTGGCGAGCAGATGGCGCGGCCTGGATCCGGGCGTAGACCCCGAAGACGCCTGGTTCGATCCGGTTACATCTACGACTTTCCCGTTCGATGCAGGTTCCCACGGCACGCACACCATGGGAACGATTTGCGGCGTGTCCGGTCAGGATTCCATCGGAGTGGCGCCGGAGGCGAAGTGGATTTCAGCCGCTGTAATAGACCGGGTGAGCCTGGAGCGTACCAAGGTCGATGCCGTCGCGGCCTTCCAGTGGATTGCCGATCCGGATGGCGATCCCTACACCGTGGACGATGTACCCGACGTCTGCAGCAACTCCTGGGGGTTCAGCCCCATGTACCACGGCGTGCCGAAATGCGACGACTTTTTCTGGGATGCAATGGATGGATGCGAGGCTGCGGGAGTAGCCGTGGTGTTCGCCGCGGGCAACGAAGGTTCGGGGTCGGAGTCCCTCAGGACGCCTTCGGACAGGATAACGACCACGACCAACTGCTTTTCCGTGGGAGCCCTGGACAGGTCGAGTCAGAATATCGTCGGCTTCTCGAGCCGCGGACCTTCCGGCTGCGACCATGTCACAATCAAGCCCGAAGTGTGCGCCAGGGGTGAAGACGTCCGCTCCGCGATCCCGGGCAGCGGATACGGAACGATGTCGGGAACGTCCATGGCCTGTCCCCACGTGGGCGGCGCGGTGGCGCTCCTGAGACAGGTGGATCCCGATCTGACCTCCGCCCAGGTGAAGGAGCTCCTCTACGAGACGGCCACCGATCTCGGCCCCGCCGGCGAGGATAACAGCTACGGCATGGGAATCATCAACCTGGCGGCGGCTTACGCGTATCTGACGACTGAGTTCGGTCATGTGGAAGGTTATGTCAGGGATGCGGGAACCCAGCAGGGACTCCCCGCCGAAGTCAGGGTGAAAGACACGGTCAGGCGTGTCAGGGCCGCTGAAGACGGGTACTACAACATGGGTGTCGCGGGGGATTCGACTTACACCCTGGTTGCGGCCTATTACAGTTACCTGCCGGGTGAACAGCAGGTTTACGTACCCGTCGAGCAGACCGTGCAGCTCGATTTCGACCTCGTGAAGGCCCCGGTCGGCGGTATCGCCGGATACGTGCTGGACGATGAAGGCGATCCGATCAACGGCGCATCGGTGACCGTGCTTGACACGCCTCTGGAATCCGCCGTGACAGGTGTCGACGGCTACTACATATTCCCCGAGGTTCCGGCCGATTCGTTTTACACGGTCAAGGCGGTAGAGCGGAACCATATGCCCGGCATGGAAACGACGTTCGTCTCGGCGGGGCAAATAAGCACCGTAGATTTCATCCTCCAGTCCGGCTTCTTCGACGACTTCGAGGAGGGAGGCGCAGACTGGAGCCACTACAAGATTAAAGGAATGTTCAGCGACGAATGGCACATCGAGAGTTCCAGAAACTACTCGGAAGGGGGAGAATGGAGCTACAAGTGCGGCGGTTCGGGCTCCGGTGACTACGGCTCGAGACTCGACTGCGCTCTTGAAACCCCGGCTCTCGATCTCGGTTTCAACTCCGTGTTCACATTCTGGCACTGGATCGAAACCGCCGAAGTCAACCAGTATTCGGTCTATGACGGAGGAATCGTCGAAATCACCACGGACGGCGGCTCTTCATGGAATCAGATCGAACCGGTGGGAGGTTACCCCTACACCATCTTTTTCAATTTTTTGAATCCTTTCCCTGCGGGAACCCCCTGTTTCGGCAGCTACTCCGACTGGACGATGGAGACTTTCGATCTGTCGGCATATTCAGGCACCGCATCCTTACGCTTCCACTTCGGCAGCGGCATCATGGTGGACGGTGAAGGCTGGTACATAGACGATGTAATGGTATCCTCGGAAAAACCTGTGCTGATCAGCGCCGAGCCGAGGGAAACTTCGATTCCGAGGGGCGGCGTGCTCCGGGTGGATTTCGTTTTGTCAAATGAAACTCCCGGACCCCTGACCGTAAGCGCGATGGCGGATCTGATCCTCCCGTCGGGGGATCCTTTCCCGGGCAATCCGATAACCGGGCCCAAAAACCTGAACATCGCCGGAGGTTCGCAGGTGGAGGGAACCGTGCCGTACAACATCCCGTTGAACGCATTCCTCGGCGAATACAGGTACATCGCAAAAATAGAGCACCCGCCGGGAACCCTGGTGGACCAGGACAGTTTCACCTTCGAAATTACACCATAAGCCTGATCCGGAGGTGCTTTGCTGATTTGAAGAGTGGAGGGAGCGATGAGAGCGTCGATCCTGCTTCTGATATTCCTGGTTACTGTGAATCTTTCAGGCAGGGCCGGCGCCTACGGTCCCAGCACCCACATGCGCGAAACCGAGCGCTATATCGAGCTCTGCCGGGAAAATCCGCTTCCCGGCCCCGAACACGACCCCGATCTGCTCCAGGAGGGTATCTGGTTTTTCCGCCTGGGCTCGATATGGCCGGACATCGCCCGTCTCCTTACGTACGATAACAGCGGTGGCGCCGTGCTGGTTGATGAAAACCTCGTGGATCCGCATAACAGGCACTTCAACCGGCACCTCCTGAACCAGGCCCTAGAAATCTTCCCTGAAGACGACTGGAAAATACCTTTTACGACAGGCTGTCTTCTCCACAACACCGGAGACCTGGTTGCACAGGATCTCCTTACCCAGCACATGGCCGTTCGCAGCAGAACGGGCGAACTCGACATTCTGCCGGGGTTCTATGACGATCACGCCGGCGGTGAAGTCGAAGGTTTTGTCGAGGGCGGCCTGGAGATCGCCCATGCCGAATCGTTCCTTTACCGGGGAATGATCTTCCATTTCCTGATTCAGCCTGCCGGGCGGGCTGATCTCCTGATGGTGCTCGAATATTACCTCGAAGAATACGAGCAGTACTTCGAGGTTCCGCTCTGCCCCGGTCCTGACGAAGCATTCCTCGGGGTCGAGGAAATTCTGTCCGGCGAGCCGTGGAGCCTTCTTGCCCCCGTCGCCCGCGACGCCTTCAACCAGCTCTGCGGCGGATATGCGGCACGCGCGACCTTTCCCGGCAACGGCCTGATCGACTGGAGCGAAGTGACCAGAATGTACAACGGCCCGGCGAGCTCCCGGAGGTTCTGGAGCCTGTACCGGACGGAGGGATACTCCGACCTGTCGCCCATGATCCTGCTCACCTTCGACGACGGACAGGGATATTTCGACAACTTCCCGAACTGGTCTTCGAAAATGATGAAATCCGGCGCAATTCAATCGCTCAACGCCTATCTTCCCGACGAACTCGAGCCCGAAGACGGAAGATTCCTGTCGGAGCTCGAATGGCTGGACGACGACACGGGCGGCTCCATCGTCTCGATAGATCCTTTTGATCCGCCGTCGAGCGTCACCCTCTCGCTCGCGCTCTACGAAACGCCGGGCAGAACCCCGGGGGCCGACACGGTTTCCCTGAGGGTCAGGGAGGACTCTGAATCAGGGACGCTCGCCGCCTGGACCGCAGGATCCGCCCGGATGGATCCATGGGATATCGAGGGGGTCGCTCCGGTCGTCCTGGCCGTCTCATTCGATCCGGGTCCATACATAACCAACGGAGCCGGGGGATTCTTCGCCGAAGTGGGTCACGGATCGAACCCCGAAGACCGGCCCTGGCTCACGACCGACTGGAGCGTTTACAGGAGAATTGACGAGATCGATATGGACAAGGCGGCCTACACCCTACAGTATTCGACGTACGGTCACTGGCCTTACTCGCTCGAAATCGCCTGGTGAAGAATGATCAGCGTTTCGTACGCTCATCGGACTCGAACAGGATCTGGATTAATACACATTATCGATCTATCCATTTCGACCTGAACCTCCGGGGATAAGTTCACCATGAGACATTTTTACAAGAACAGAAATCACAATCCTCTTTTCAGGCTGACGCCTGCCGCCCTCCTGGTCGTGCTGCTCACCGCCGGATTCTCACCGGCTTTTACGGGGGGGAACGCTCCTCACGACAGGTTCATGGCGGTTCGCCCGTGGTTTCAGACATTCGGAGGATCCCAGATGGATGAATCCTGGGGTATAGCCTTCGCCTCGAACGGCGACCTGCTCGTGGCTACGCATCAATCACCGCCGCTCGAGTTCCCGGACGCTCATATCTATCGCATGACCCCGGGAGGGACCGTCGTATGGCACAAACAGTGGGGCGGCGACTGGTCCGAGCTCATCTACATGGCGAAAGTCGAGGACGGAGTCCTCTATCTCGGGGGTTCCCGGTACACCGGTTTCTGGCCGAGTTCGGCCGATGCCCTGCTCCTGGCCCTCGACGTGGAAACCGGGGAGGAGCTCTGGAGCTTCACATGGGACAATGCCTCGGGTTACGAGGAGATCGACGGCATCGTCATCGAGCCCGACGGGATATACCTCTCCGGGTGGACCCAGACCCCGTCGACATCCAACGACGCTTTCGTCATGAAGCTGACACCCGAGCGCGAAATCGTCTGGATGGAAACCTGGGGATCGGAGCGGAGCGACGGCGCCAACGGGCACCTTGAAGCCGATGCCGACCGGCTCTACATCGCCGCGCATTACGATGCCGACATTCTCGGTTTCGGAGGCGCCGCGGCGCTTGTGGCTTTCGACAAGGCCACCGGAGCGAAAGTGTGGGATGTTTTCGACGATACGCCGGGTTTCGGGATGGAGTCGGGTCTCGGGCTCGCTCTCGATTCCGATCGTCTTTACATGGTCGGGATGATTCCCGGGGAGCAGCAACTCGGCATGCAGCTGGCCCTATGGGCGTACGATACCGACGGCGTGGAGATCTGGAAAAGCACCTGGGGAGGAAACGGGGACGAGCTTTCCCGGGCCGTGGCGGTGGATTCGCGAAACAACAGCCTGGTTGTAACAGGAAACACCAGTACAATCGGGGCCGGAAAATCCGACTTCGCGTTCTTGAGGTTCGACTTCGAGGGTGAATTGTTGGAAACCCGTACCTGGGGAGGGCCGGGTGATGACGTTTCACACGATTTCATCCTGGACGGAGACACCGGTGCCGTCGTCGGAGAAACTCAGAGCTTCGGCGAGGGAAAGATGGATGCCCTCGTTATGCGGTTCCAGCATCGCCCCTGGGTGTTGCCCCGGGCCGAAGAATGACCCGGTTTAATTATCCGGAAACTTCATGCGGAAATAGTCGGTGATGATTTCCGCGGCCCGTTCCCTGCCTATATAGTCGGTGTTGAGCAGCATATCGAAATGATCCGGCGTATCCCCACTGTGACGGAAATGAGTCCGGAAAAATCCTTCCCGGTCGCCTTCAAGTTCGGAAAGCTGCCTGCTCGCCGCTTTTTCGTCGGTAAGTCCCTCACCCTCCATATGAAGAGCCAGCCTTGCGCTTCGGGAAGCAACGAGCCTGACGGCGATACCCGAACCTCGCGGGAGGAGAAGATGCGCCCCCCGGCCGAGAAAGACCGCCGTCTCATGAGATGAAATGGCGTTTACAGCTTCGGCGAGATGTTTGAGGTATTCGCCCGGAGCCAGATAACGCCCGCTCAGCATTCCCGAAACCCACATCTTGATCTCTGAAGCGCGCTTCTCGTCGAGCAGATCGGTTACGAGCCGGAGTGTTTTTTCATCGGTCGTGATATACTCGACGACTTCCCGTCCGTAGACCTGGCACCCGAGCGATTCGGCGACCAGGCCGGATATGTACATACCGCCTATTCCGGTCTCCCGGGAGATTGCAACCCATGGAAAAATCTTATCGGGCTGCTCGATCGTTTTTTTCTCGATCCGCGCCTTACGCTCCAGCTCCCATCGCCTGACCTGTCTGCTTACGAGCTCCTGAAGGTTGCGTGACATGCTGCACCTCCTTGATCTACACCTACTGGATAGTATACACGCTCAAAATCACAATTCCCAAAAAAGTTCCACCGTGGAGGCCGGTCGTTATTCAACCGCCACGCTTCGATCAATGTCCGGTGGAGATTTTTTTCCATCCCGCGGACCAATGCCGCAGCGTGAATTCAATGAACCAGATTGACGCTCAAGGTCGTCACAGTATAGTGGTCGTCGTCCTGAATATGCGGGTCGGGCAGCTCGAGCCATGCCATGTCCAGCCGGATATCGAGAGGAAGGGTTTCCAGGATCAGCTTGTACAGGGGCAACCTCAGGCCGATGCCGAATGAAGCGATTTTTTCATATTCCGCCTCAGATGCAAAATCCCCGTAAGCGAGCTTGTCTCCGAGATATCCGTACCGAAGGGCGAGCAACTCCATGATCAACGCCTCACCGCCCATCCGGAAATGCCTGGAATCCGGGGCGTTCAGTATTCCGTTATAGCCGCCCCTGAGGATGAATTCGAAAACGTTCAAATCGGGAAACAGCAGCTCCTTTTTCCAGGCCAGGCGGTAAGACAGCCCCAGACGAAGTATAACGGGAAGCTCTTCATCCGAGTAGATTCGCGCGAATGCGGCATTGGACAGGCAGGCGCCCAGGTTTAGGAACTGGTCAGTGTTTCTGCTCCTGACGAGTTCCAGTGATTCTATGACTCCGAGATCTATATATGCACCGTATTCCGTCTTTTCACTTGTGAGTTTGTCCTCAATCAGGTTGAGACTGCAACCGCCGAGGACATTACCGAACAGCGTAGTCGCGAAAGTCAAAGAATAAAGATTGCTCAAGGGAGTATGAACCCCTGTGGAATCTGTGATCTCGGTTCCGTAATCGTAGTGATAACGGCTGATGGCGAAGGTTCCGTACCTCTCCGCCCGGACAGCGCCGCCGAAGTAATTGAACTCCGTATTCTCATTCACTGGAAAATTAGAATCCAGCAGGGCGGCGGAAACAGCCCAGCCCTTTATGGACCCTATGCCGGCGGGATTGTATATACCGGATGTGACAGAACCTCCCAGGGCGATATCAGCTCCGCCTGATGCCTCGGTCCGGGCATCCGGCCGGGCGCCGAAGAATATCGGTATTTGAGACCCATTATATTCACCGAGAACCAGGCTCGGGTGAACGAGCAGGCAGGTCAGGGCAATTCCGGTCAGCGTTTTTCTCAAATTCATTTTCAGAACTCCTTCGGTTCACGAACCTTACTTCTGCAACACCCTTTAAAAGAACCCGCGGCTCATGAACCGCCATCTTTAAGAGCAAATTCTACAGTGACAGGCCCGGGATTGGAAGTTATAAATTCACAGCAGCCTATGTCGATTGCGTCACCTCCGCCGGGCGGCACATCGTACTCCGGGTCACCCGTATCGCGGCAGGGTGATTCCTCTGCCAGTTTGAAGCGGATCGGCTTGTCCCATTCCCACGGGTTCTGCTGACATCGGAAACCGGGATCTTCAGACAGACTGAACTCTCCGATTTCCCAGGGGTTCAAAAGAACGTCATACGAGTACTCGGGATCATCGATATTCAGGATATCGTTATAGTTGTTCATCGGCACGTGGCTCAGCTTGTTCCCTACGAGAAGACCATATCCCGTTCCCCCGGTCACAACAATCGAATTCCAGATGATCGGCTTATCGTACTGGAGATTGACCCGCAGCCAGATGCCGTGCATGCCCGGTCCGTTGCCGGCGATTGTGCAATTTTCGATACTGACGCCCCGTTCGCCCCATATGGCGGCGGCTTCATCCACCTGGCAGGAAAGATTGTTATCTATGATCATAAGGTCGCGAAGCGTCGGAGTATATTCCGCGCAATCGATGATCATATGCATGCCATCCATATCCCGAAGGCAGAATCCTTCAAGAATCAGGTTGTTTGAATTATCGCCATTGAAGCTGAGAGCCGACTCGAAGCCGTCGATTCCGGTAATGATGGTTTGCAGCGGTCCTTTCAGCGATTTTACATGAACCGGTCCGCTCGAAGGCTCCAGGATGACAGGCTCGCTTTCCTCGTACGTGCCGGGCAGAGCTACAACGAGCCCGGTGGTGAGCGATACAGCCTGCTGGAAACTCCGCCACGGATTTTCCCGGGTTCCGTTTCCCGTCAAGTCGTCTCCATCGGGCGACACGTAGACATTATCATGGATAATTTGATACGGCTCGTTTCTATCGTTGTTACCCTCCCGGCTCTCAGCGATACGACCCTCACCATCGACGAACGCATAAACTCTCATCTCATCTTCACCCTTGAGGATCGTTTTAGTTCTATAACACCGGCTGGTCGCCGGCGATAGTTTGAAAATCTGGAACGGCCTGCAAAGCTCGAATACGCCGTCGTGCAAAGGAATGTCGATCAATCCGTCCCTGTCCTTGTCCGGGTTGCCGTCGAATAATCTCAAGGTGAAATTATACTTTGCGGTCGATGCGGTGTTTTTTATCCACGTTTCTACCTCAATAGTATCTCCTTCGAAAAACACGTTTTCCGAGACGGTCAGCCGGTAAACTGATAGATCCGGAAGAAGATCGGACATCTCCGGTGCAACGTCGACATCCATGACCAGTGTGTCTTCCACAACAGGAAAATCAACTTCCTCGATTGTAAAAGGAAATTCCTCTTCGAAAATCGATCCCGTCAGGTCCTGGTCCGGAAAAAAATTCATCAGGAGCCAGGCCATGAAATCGAGATCCCAGCCGCTGTTTTGCCATTCATATAAATCCACCCATCCCAGGTCGACCTTGATCGAGCGTGATTCCACATCGTAATATGGGTGGAGATCCGCGGTGAATCTACCCTCGCCGGCAATAGAAATTTCGAAAAAGAAAAAATCCAGAACGGTTTTACCCGAGACCGCGGCATCGATTGTGATCTCCCCGTCAGAACTGCAGGTGATTTCTCCTTCCGTTATCTCAGCCCAGTATTCGGGCCAGCTTTCGTTATCGCTCCAGATAATCGCTTCAGCTTCAATCAATTCCTCCATCGTTCGATTCAGCTCTTCTTCCGTCAACCTTATCTGGATGTCGGAAGCCCAGGCATGGCAGGTAAGGATGAACAGGGAAATAAAAACGAGGATTCGGTGCATCTGTTTCACGGTAAATTCCTTTTCTGATGATCTGATCATGGTTCAGCGTTCACGGATAAAATTCGACCATGCTTCAAACGGAAATGATGCTTCTACTGAACAATGATGACTTTTGTTTCGGGAGCAGGATAAGTTTTGCGACCGTTGCAGTAGTGATTCCTGTACTCGTATACGCCGGAGCCCAAATCACCCACATAAAACATGTCGTAATTCTCCCCGGGATAGATCCTGTCCGAGTATTCCTTTACCAGGCTTCCGAGTAGATTATATATACTGATACGTAGATCGCTTTCGATATTACACGTAACTGAATTGAGAATATAATCTCCGCTGGAATGCAACTCAACCTGGAGTTCGAACCAGGGGGCTGTTCCTGCAGTGTAAATCCAAGCATTTACGCCGATCCGCTCATCTGTTACTTCAAGCGAAACCGGATTCGCCTCGAATTCGATATCCACGGTCTGATCCGAGTGGTCGAATTCGAGCAGCGTTCCCTCGTACAGGGGAATTTCGGTCAGCTCGGTCTCCAGGAATTCCTCGGTTATCAGAACGAGCCACAGCGGGATATCCGTTCCATCGATATCCGCTCCGACGAACTCTGCGACCAGCGTTTCATCTTTTATTACCGGATTGTATGTCACGGAAGCGCTGGTCTCTATCACGTGGTGGAAATCGAAATCGCTGATTTCAAAATCAAGACGGACGAACATATCGAATGATGTCTCCGCTCCTTCCGGTGATTTTTCGAAGTCGACATACGGGTTTTCGAACCATATGTCGTATCCGGTTCCGGCCGCTGTCGCACCGGTGTCAACCGGAAAACAGGTCTCTACGAGATCGACCGGCACGCCACGCAGTGTTTCGGTGAGAAGATCCAGGATGCAGAACCTGCACCATTCAGGAATTTCCGGTCCGGTCAACGAAGTGTTGAATGGATGAACCAGGAAGTGAAACCCATCGAAATATACGTAATATTCCGCCTGGATCCGATCCGTGAAATAAAAATCCGTGATCTCTCCCAGGTGTTCAAGGACCGCCCGGGCGGAAACATCCAGCGTCAGGAGGAGCATGGTACTGTCTTGTTCGGATTCGACGAAATCGATATCCAGTGAATAATCGAACCTGGCTCCGGCGAGGTCCCCCTCATCGTCTTGAGGCAGTCTTTCATCCCATATATACATGCCGAGGATCTCGTTGACCGTCGCCTCGTTGACGGAAAACTGCAGATCCGCAGCCTGGCCCCCGGCAGCCATTGCGGACAGCATCAGGAAAATTGAGATTCTTGTTGTCATATTCTCCCCTTTCTTCAGCGCGGCAGCGCACACATTCCTGTGACAGCAAATTCCTTCGACGAGCGCCGCTCTTCCGCGAGACCGGCACCCGCCTGACAGAACCTCGACCGCATACTTCGTGCCGGTCCGAACTAATTTTGAAAGGGATGAATAATTTCTCCTGCCGGGCCGGAAGAAACCTGGAGAAATCCCTGCCGGCAGCCTCCCCACCGGATCTCCATGGCGTAAGGCATACCCCGCCCGGAGCATCTCGAGATTGGTTAACTTCTGCCGCTCATGGTCACTCGAGAACCCCTCGTCTCATGGTCATGCAGGCGCCCCAGGCGCATTTTTTCACAAATAATCAGCCGGGTCGGAAAGCTTTTCTTGACAAAATCCGGCTGGTGGGCCATGGTTGTGCGGCAATTGGAGGATGTGTTTGGTTGAGAGGGGGGAGAAAAGCGATGAGCACATACTAGCAAACCATATCTGATTCCCGGTTATCCCATTTTTATATCCATGTTTCTTCTATTCATCCTGAATTCAGTTTCGGTTGAATACTGAAGTTAAGACTCGATTTATTTACGCGGTCGAACCGCCCGGAGGCGAGAAAGATGTACGGTCTTCTCGGTAAAATTACTAATATCAAGACAAAAGCAGGCTCTAACCTCAACTTCGATATCACCTTCGAACCTGTCGCGGTTCTTCCCGATAGGACGGCGGTTCCGAAGGGTCTCAAGGGGAAAAAATTGAAGTTGGAGCGCCGGGTGAGCCACAGGCAGGAACTCGGCGGGATTGGAGACATGATTGTTATCGGCTCCGGGGAAGCTTCGAAATGGCTTTCGCCCCTGGCGGTTGAACCGGCCATCGCCCGGGGACGCGCGCCGTCCCGGATCACGATAAGATTGCGGTGGTGGCCCGACAAGAAACCCCCTGATTATTCAGTTTCGGTACCGGGCGCCTCGCTGTCGGGGAAATTCAAAAAAGGACCTGACGATGAATGGACCGCAGAACTGAGAACGGAGAGGTTTCTTCCCCGCTCCCTCGCGGCTCCCTTCGATGTCCGTGTAAAGTGCGGCGAGCTGGAAGCCTGGTGCGCGGTTCTTCCGCATGACAAGCCTGTATCGAGAAGAATCTGCGCCGCCCCCGCTCCTTTCCACAGGCTCGAGAATGAATGGTATTCCGCTGACGTGACCCCCGATCGCTACGCGGGAGGTATCGTTTCCCTGGTGGAGCGCGGCCGCGGGGTCGAGCATTTTCCGGCCGTCGAGGGCTTGATACAGCATCCTCTCGAGCAGGCCGGGCTCTGCGCGCGGTGCCGTGTCGATTTCATGTTCACCAACGAGGGAGCAAAAGTCGCTCATACCGGCTCATACATTTCCGCCGGTGATCTGCGGGCCGTGTTCGAAGGCGAGATCGAACCCGCTTCCGGCCTGAGAAGCATAACTGAATTTACTCTGACAAAGAGTTTCCCGCTCCTTGTTGTCGACAGGCGGTACGCGATTCCGAAAAAAAAGAAAGAGGGCGGACCGGGCCCGGCGAAGGACGCCGCCCGGCAGAAACCGCCGCCCCAGCCGGTTGACGACCTCTATTCCCTCTCCCACTGTTTGACGGCCCTGTGGCCCGCCGCCGAAGAGGCCCGGGTTCTCTGGGTGGACAAGGAAGCGCTTACTTCGACCCGCCCCGCCATGCCATGGTACATGCTCAGCGGTCCCGACTGGAAACTACGCAAAGGCTGGGTTCTGGCCGAGAACGGGGAGAGAACCCGCGGAATTCTGTTTCTATCCGCACCAGATCCCCCGGACCGCCTCGTAGTCCGGAGGATGGGGAACTATGACAGGTTCATCCTGGAGGAGGAACCTTTGCCTCTCGGTCCGGACGAAGGAGCCGGCAGAGCTGCGGCCGTTGCTGCGGGGGAAACCTGGGGAGCTTCCGAAAAGGGAGCCTGGATCGGGGTAAGGACCCCTCTTGCCGGCGGCGGCGTAAGATGCGCTTTCATCGCCCGGACAGAGGGCCTGGACGGCAGCGCGGAAGTTCTGGCCCGGGTCGGCCGGCGAAAGGGAACCGCCCCCCTGGAGAGACTCTCGCTTCCGGGGATAGGTCCCGCGGCCGCGGCTCTGATCGATATTCCGGGAGGAACGATGAGCTCCCGGTTCGAAGCAGAAGTGGACGGTATTCCGTCCCGGAGGTAAAATCATGAAGATCTTCAGCCCTCCTACGTTCAGTATAGACTGGGAAGTCATGGTAATCGACGACCTGCTCAGGGTGATCCAGATGCCCAAAGTGTACGGCCTTGCGGGAGAACTCGCCCGGGAGCTCGATCTTCCCGTTCATATCGACTGGGCCTGTATCGAGTTCGGCCTCGGCATCAATTATTCGTACAACGAATTCATCGACCGGCTCGAAAAGACGATGAACCGGGCGACCCAGGTGCTGGCGGAGCGCGGCTTATCCCTTTTTTCGTCGGCTACCCACCCGAATGAGTTCTACTTCTACGGAACCCACGTTCACGTGGGGACCCTTCACGATGAATCAGCGGCTGTCCGGCTTGAAAACGCTCTGATGAAATACATGCCGGTCCTGGGAGCCCTGTCCGCGAACTCCCCGATGTACCGCGGCTCTGATTCCGGATACAAAAGCTCGCGGATCTGGTTGAGAGCTCACTGGGCCATCGGCCCGAACGTGCCCCGAGATCCGGAAACCTCCGCGTTCGCTTTCTCGAGGGATCTCCTCTCGAAGACCTTCAAGTCGCCAACCCTCGAAGTCCGGGTTCCCGATTGCGCGTCATCCCTGCGCTTACTCTCCGCCCTCACACTCTTCTCCGCCGCCCTCGTCCACCGGGCCGCGGAAGAAGCTTACCGCGCGGAGACCGGAGAATGGGACGGCGAATCCAATATGAAGTTTCTGGTAAACAGGTGGGCTGCGGCTAAATACGGCATGCAGGCGACCCTCTTCTGGGAAGGCCGTGAAAGGCCTGTCGCCGAAATACTGGAGGAACTGCTCGATTACTGCGAACCGGCGCTTGCCGCGCTGGGTGCGGCCAGATCCGACCTGTCCCCCCTGGATGTTCTGGCCCGGAAACGGCTCTGCCAGGCCGATTACGTCAGGGAGCTGGCGGCCAGGTATCCCGACCCGCACTGCCTGACGGCGGTCATGAAAACACTGTACAGCGACGGCGGATCGCCGATTGATGAATACATGGACAGCGCATCCCCCCTCGACCCCGTCCCTGCGGTGGACAGCGAAAAAGTACTGACCGCCCATCTGGGATCGATAGGAGAAATGTCTCGTCCCCAGCACCTCTACCATATCATGTACATGCCGTCCGCCCCCCGGGACCGGATGCTGGATGAAATGGTGAGAAGAGGTCTATTAGAAAAGGAGACAGCCGATGACCGCGGACAACTCCTCTTCCAGCGTAAACCCGCAGACTGAAAAGCGACGGCCGTTGATCGGCATCACCTGCGGAAGACGAAACCTCGTCGCTCCGGCAGACGAAATTCAGACGGTGATCACCGGATGCGACACCGATTATGTCGATGCGGTCTGCCGGGCGGGCGGCGTACCCGTTCTGATCCCCGTGACTGAAAAACCGGGCTTTTTTTCTGAAGCGTTGAGCGCAGTGGACGGACTCGTACTGAGCGGCGGCGGCGACCTGGTTTCGCTGGCGTACGGGGAGGAACCGCATCCCGCGAACAAGCTGGAAGACCCCGACAGGGACGAGATAGAGATCGAGCTGGCGAGGCTCGCCTATATCGCTGAAAAACCGCTCCTCTGCATCTGCAGGGGTATCCAGGTTCTGAACGCAGCCCTCGGCGGCACCCTTGTCCAGGATATCCCCTCCCTCCTGCCCGGCTCGATCAACCATTTCCAGAAGGGGCTCGCTACGTTTCTATGTCACTCGGTGGAAATCAGCGAGGGATCATTGCTGGCGTCCGTGCTCGGAACAACCAGGCTCGGTGTGAACAGCAATCACCATCAGGCCGTCAGGGAGCCCGGAAGGAACCTGAAAGTCGTTTGCCGGGCTCCCGACGGTGTTATCGAAGGTCTTGAAGCCGGTGGAGGAAAGCCGGTCCTGGCTGTCCAGTTCCACCCGGAGCGGCTCGTCGATAAATATCCCGTTTTCCTGCCGCTTTTCGAGTGGATAGTGAATGAAGCGGCGGCACGGCGCTCCTGACAACCCCCTTGGAAGCTTCACTTTTCGAAAAAATGCATCCGCGTGTCCGGAATGAACCCCTCTCCGGGGGAGAAAGGGATCCGGAGACGCGCCCTCCCCTACTCGATTATCATCAGCTCGTCCGAAGCTTCATGCCATACGGTATCCGGATATTCGCCTATCTTCAGGGTGAGGGTGTACGGACCTCCCGGAGGAGCCATTCCCGGGATATCTATCCGGTAGCTGTATTCGAGCGCGAAGGATGGGCCGAACCTGTAATGGACGGGACCGGCGAAAGGATTCCCCGGGTAGGAGCCGCCCGAGGGGAGGGTTACATCCATCCAGAGATCGGCCTCTTCCGCAACATAATTCCAGTTTACAATCACCATATGGGCGTAGACCGTTTCTCCGGGATACGCCTCTGAAGGATCCAGCATGAAGCTGGTGCACTCGATCACGGGAAGAACCGTATTCCTGATGTGGCCGTTCCCGGCGTCGAACTCCAGGCGAACCAGGTTGTAAGGCTCGGCCGCCCAGAATCCGTTGAAAGAATCCTCGGGGTCGAAGCTCCACCCGTCCGAACCGAACTTGGTCGCGCCCTCCCACGGGCCGTACCGGACGACCTTCCATTCGGCGTAAGGAAGACTTTCGGACGGTTTGAACTGGAATGTATGGATGCCGTCGCCTGCCGTCTTGTCGCCTGCCGCCCCGTCGTCATGCATCCAGGTTACTTCGCTGTCGGGGAGCCAGTCGCCGACCTCGCCGGCTTCGGTCTGGAAGTCCCCCACGGCCACCCAGTCGTGATCCGCGTTGAAGCTGTCGCTTATATAGTCGATCCCGGGGTACCAGTCATCCCCCGTAAGATCCCTGCGGTCGAAATAGAAAACGACCGGCTGGCTGAAGGGAACATCCAGGCTGTCGAACCTGAGCTGCATGTTCGTTCCCGGCGCCGATCCTATCCATGTCAAACCGTCGGTGACCTTGTAGTCGATGGTGCACGGCGCGGCAAACTCGAATATGACCGAAGCCGTGAATATATCGTCCCCGTTGGCTTCATCGGGAGGTACGCCGTCGTCGACCAGCAGAAGACCCTGGAGATAATCCCAGTTGCCGAGAAGGGAATCACTCCCGGTGACATAAAAATCCTGCGCCCCGGCGGTCGCTACAACTCCAAGGATTCCGCAGATGAAAAAAAAACTTCTCAATTTTCGAATATCCATCATCTTCCGCTCCTGTCCGGCTGTTTGATTCGACTCCCCGCTGCGAAGGGAGTTCGTCCCTGGTGGTGAACAGCTGATATCGCGCATCCGACCCGGTTCACCCGCCTGCGTCCGCTCGATCTGTCTCTTCGGAAGCCTGCCGGAGAAGCAGGTTTTCAGCCGCTCTCATTCCTTAATAGTTTAAACCGGATACGCTGCCGGATGCAAACGGAACATCCCGTCCGGCGGGTCCGGGATTTCCCGGTGACCGTCGCATCCGAAAAGGCTTGCTCCCTCCTGCCGATCGGGTTAACGTCCCCACGTAAACCGGTTGCTGAAAGCGAGATGACTGTTATGAATTGTAGAAATCTCTTACTTTCGAGCGTTGCTTCAATCATCGCGGCAGCGTTTTTCTTTACCGGGACGACGGCGCTCTTCGCCGAAGAGCCGCCGCTGGAACCGGGCGGCAAGGTCACCGTCCGGATTGAAGACGGGACCAGGGTCAAGGGGATTGTCACCGGGGAGGATGAAAACTTTTTAATCCTGGTCACCCCTGCGGGAGTCGAGGTAAAAATTCCGAAAACGGCTATCGTCTC
>CAYMWF010000046.1:0-39354 GCA_964394085.1 uncultured Gemmatimonadota bacterium
GTGAGATGATCGATCATCTCACACTGCTGAGGAACAAGGCGAGACAGGCCGGAATCACGAGAGAGATCTCGGAGATCGTCGGCGGCGCCGAAGCTTTAAAGGGATAGGTTCGGAAGGAGCCTTCAATGAATATCGGTAAGATCAGGCAAGTAATCGGCCCTACGGTCGACATAGAGTTCGCCCCGGAGGAGCTGCCAAACCTCATGAACTCCATCGAGATCAAGAGTGAGAAAGACGGCATAGACCTCGTGGTGGAAGCTGCTACGCATATCGGCGACAACATGGTGAGGTGCATCGCCCTCGGTTCTACGGACGGTCTCGTCAGGGGGATGGAAGCCCGTGACACGGGGAGCGCGATTACCGTACCCGTAGGTGAACAGACCCTCGGACGGGTTTTCAACCTGCTGGGCAACCCCATCGACGAGCTAGAAGACATTCCCGATCCGGATAACCGGCGGCCTATTCACCGTCCGGCTCCTTCCTTCGAGGATCAATCGGAAGCCACCACGATCTTCGAAACCGGCATCAAGGTCATCGACCTTCTCGAGCCGTACGCCAAGGGAGGGAAAGTAGGGCTGTTCGGAGGCGCGGGCGTGGGCAAGACCGTGGTGATCATGGAGCTCATCAGGAATATCGCCCAGGAGCACGGCGGCTACTCGGTGTTCTGCGGGGTCGGTGAAAGAACCCGTGAAGGCAACGACCTCTGGCTCGAAATGAAAGAATCGGGCGTCATAGCCAAAACCTGCATGGTCTTCGGCCAGATGAACGAACCTCCCGGCTCGCGTCTCAGGGTGGGGCTCTCCGGTCTGACCATGGCTGAATATTTCAGGGACGAAGAGAACCAGGACGTGCTGCTCTTCGTCGACAACATCTTCAGGTTCGTCCAGGCGGGTTCGGAAGTGTCGGCCCTTCTCGGCCGCATGCCTTCCGCAGTGGGGTACCAGCCAACGCTGGGAACGGAAATGGGCGGTCTGCAGGAGCGTATCACATCCACGAAACAGGGTTCGATCACGTCGGTGCAGGCGATCTACGTTCCCGCCGACGACCTCACGGATCCGGCTCCGGCAACGACCTTCTCGCATCTCGACGCCACAACCGTTCTTTCCAGGCAGATTGCCGAGCTCGGAATCTATCCCGCGGTGGATCCGCTCGATTCCACATCCCGAATTCTGGATCCCCGCATCGTAGGCGACGAGCACTACGATGTAGCAAAGGAGATCCAGAGAATCCTGCAGAGATACAAAGATCTCCAGGATATCATCGCCATCCTCGGAATGGACGAACTCGCCGATGAAGATAAAGTCGTAGTAGGCCGGGCGCGGCGAATCCAGAGATTCCTGTCCCAGCCGTTCTTCGTCGCCGAGCAGTTCACCGGCAGGGCCGGCAAATACGTAAAACTCGAAGACACGGTAAAGAGCTTCAAGGGCCTGGTCGAAGGTGAATACGACCACATCGCGGAGCAGGATTTCTACATGGCGGGAGGCATCGAAGAGGTGCTGGAACGCCATGAACAGAAGAAGGGGAATTAGCGTAGGAGCAGCCGGTTCGCCGGTAAGGCTCCACGCGCCGATACCATGTTCGAATTGAGCATCGCCACTACTACCGGAGCAATTTTCGAGGGAGAGATCTCCTACCTGTCCGTGCCCGGCGCTCTTGGCTCCATGGGAATCCTTACGAACCATGCGCCGATCATCTCGAGCCTGGAACCTGGTGAACTCACGTACGAGACAACCGGCGGGGAGAGAATATCCTATGTCGTTTCGGGCGGGCTGCTCGAAATGCACGGAAACGAAGCAGTCGTCCTTGTGGACGCCTGTGAGAAACCCGTCGATATCGACATCGCCAGGGCCGAGAGCTCTCTCGCCAGGGCGAAGGAGCGGCTGTCAATCGCCCATAAGGATGAATCGATCGACGTTACCCGCGCCGAAGCGGCTCTCGCCAGGGCTTTGAACAGGCTTAAACTCGCAGGCGGAGGTTCTTCCTGAACCCTCGGAACTCCGAAGAGAAAACAGGAGCGGCATCCGGATCCGCGGAACTCGGCCTGACCTGGCTGGGCGCCGCGGGTTTTTATGTACGGTGCCGGGAAACTTCGTTTCTTATCGATCCTTTTTTATCCCGCCCGCCCGACGCCAGACCTGTAGTACGCTTTTCGATCGATGATTTCACCGATGCATCCGCGATCTTTATCACGCACGGCCATTTCGACCATGTGATTGATGTCCCCGAAATTATCAGACATGGAACCGCGAACGTCTACTGCTCGCCGCAGATCGCCGAGAAACTGCTGGAGCGAGGCGTTCCAGGGGATCGGATCATCGGCGCCGAGCAGGGAAACAGGTTCGTACTGAACGGATTCACCGCGAAGCCGTTCAGCAGCCGCCACGTTACATTCGACCGGAAACTTGTGCTCACCACGTTGTTAAGGGGAAGATTGAAGCTTCTGAAACAGTGGGGGCTTCTCTCGGATTATCCGACCGGCGGGGTATTGAGCTGGCGTTTCCATATCGATTCACTGGTTATTCATCATTTCGGCAGCGGCGGTTCGACCGAAAGCGAGTTCGCACAGTTCGACGGTAAAAAGACGGATGTCCTGCTGGTACCCCTGCAGGGCAGAACGGATATCAGCAATGTGGCAAAGAATTATGTCGACATTCTCGAGCCGGCTGTCGTCATTCCCCATCACCACGACGATTTCCATCCACCCATATCTTCTCTCGTAGATATCTCCCCCTTTACGGCCGGTGTCAAGAGGAGCAGCCCGCAAACGAAAATCATCGAACCCGTTCTGGGCGAAGAAATCGTATTGCCATCAAATTAAAGAGGAACCATATCCCCCGAAACGACCCTGATCCGTTCTCCGGACTTCCTTTCCAGCACGAGACCGCCATCCTTGTCGGCATGCAGAATTTTACCTTTTACGCTGCCCACCGACACCACGGATCCCTCCATGTCGAAAAGACTGTTCCAGAGGGCGAAACCCCGTTCTCCGTCTTCCCATCCCGGCGTGCCGAACTCCTTCCCGAGAACTGTCAGAATACTGCGGAACAAACTTCGCCTGTCCAGAGATCGACCCGCTGCGGAACAAAGCGATATCGCGCTGTCTGAAAATTCCGCAGGGAAATCTTCCTCCCTGATATTAACGTTGAGCCCCGCGCCCATCACGACCGCGCTGAGTCTGCCATCCGATAGTTCCCCTTCTGAAAGTACGCCGCAAAGTTTCCGTCCGGACAGAAAAAGATCGTTCGGCCACCTCACCGATACCGGTAAACCGGTGGATTCCCTGAGGGCGGAGGCGATCGCCGCGGCTGCGAGCATTGTCACTCTTCCACCGCAGTTCTGAGGAAGATTCACCCGAAGCAGAACAGAGAACCACAACCCGACGCCCGGGGGTGAGAACCAGGCTCGACCAAACCTTCCCCTGCCGGCCACCTGTTCCTCCGCGAGGATCACCGTGCCATGTGGCGCCCCGTGTCTGGCCAGTTTCGAAAGGTCGCTGTTGGTCGAACCGGTTTTTCTCTTCAGGATCAGATTATTAGTAAAGGGACTGTCCGGGAGATTTTCGGTAAGGCTTCCAGCACGCAGGATATCCACGGGATCCTTAAATATCACTTCACCATCTCCCGCATCCTCGATCCTGTATCCCATCGACGAAAGAACCGATACCGCATCTGCGGAGTCAGCTGTCCGGAGCTTCAGTCGTAAATCGCCTTCCGTCTGTTCCGCGCCACTGACCCGCCGTTTTTCAATCGTCTCCGCAATTTCCTTCAAAATATTATCCGCTCGATCAATATCGACGAATTCCGCGTTCGTCTGATTCATCTCCCACCTCCGTGAATCGCCTCCACCCCGAAAATCGTTGGTCTTTGTACCGCACCGATCTCCACGAACTTCTATCACACCCTGAGGTCTGTTCCTACCGGTTGATTCTTCATACAAGACAACTCCATGATTTCTTCATTTTTTTCGACCTGATTCTGCAAGTAAGCTTTCATTCGTCTTCTCGAACCCTTGCCGGACAAGCCGTACTGACTGATTCAAACGAAAAAAATCTTTCCCCCTCAATATAGTTTTTGCGTAGAATAGCAAATCATGGTAAGATATGGTTTACAATATAACTTCTCGTTTCCAAGGGGGTAATCTTGAAAAAGCTGCTGATTCAAGTCACCGTGATCTTGCTTCTTTTATCCGCAACCGACTCTTCGGACGCGGCATATCTAATCATACCTTCAGAATTCGCCACGATCCAGGCTGCAATAACTGCTGCGAATATCGGGGACAATATCCTCATCGAGGACGGCACATATACAGGACCCGGAAACAAAAATCTGGATTTTTACGGGAAGGCTTTATCCGTCATAACCAGAAACGGTCCGTATTTCACGGTGATCGATTGCGAAAACGACGGGCGGGGTTTCAACCTGCACAGCGGGGAGTCCGAAACTTCCATAATCAGGGGCATCACAATCCGCAACGGGTATGCATCCGGCGATCTTCCGGATAATCGCGGCGGAGGAATTCACATCGATGAAGCCTCTCCTATAATCGAAAACTGTATCATCACGAATAACAGAGCAGAATACCAGGGTGGGGGTATATACTGCAACTCCGCAACGATTATCAATTGTCGCATATCTGATAATGAAGCTATCAACGGCAGCGGAGGCGGCGTTTTATGCAGATACTCGACGATGACGAACTGTGAGATGATCAATAATCGCACTTCGGTCGGCGGCGGCGGAACCCAATGCCACTATTCAACGATAACCGGCTGCAAGGCCCTCAACAACTACGCAGGGGTCGGCGGAGGAGGCATGGATAATACCGGATGCACGATTTCCGATTGTTTCATCGCCTATAACGAAACGGAAAAAGCGGGGGGCATCTGCTTCTGGCGGGATGCTTCCACCATGACCAATACTATTGTCAGGGATAATATCGGAACCTATCGGGGTGGTGGTATCGGTTGCTATTACTACGCAATCCCTGAAATTATCAATTGCATAATCACAGGTAATTCGGGCCCGGTTACGGGCGGCGGCATATACTGCTGGGCGCCCAACCCCGTCATCACCAACTGCACAATCACCGGTAACTCGGCGGAAAACGGCGGCGGGATAGGCGGTCTCCCCGATTCCACCCCCATTATCAGCAACTGCATTATCTGGAACAACTCCCCGGGGGAATTCTACTTCGGTTCCGGAGACGGTCCCGAAGTGAGCCATTCGGATATTATGGGCGGCTGGCCAGGGGTGGGGAATATCGATGCCGACCCGATATTCAGAACCTACATGACTCTCGAAATGACCATTGGACCGAATTCACCCTGCGTGGATACCGGAGATCCGACCATTGAGGATACGATCTATGACTGGCACCCCCTCTGGCCGCCTGGATATCGCAACAGGAAAAAATCCGACATGGGCGCCTATGGAGGTCCGGGAAACGACGGCTGGTTGAATTGAACCGGATGTATCCCGTATCAGACGGTAGTTTCTGAATCGCTCCCTTAAAATCCCCCCCCGTGACTCATGCCCCGGGATTTCCCGGGGCTGCTCTGTTTTACCGGCAGGCACGATGTCGATACGCGCTGGGTGTCGACCGGTGTTCTCGAATCTCACAGCATCGAGTAAATTATCTGAAGGGATTTGATTCAGCCCTCCAGTCCCGGCTTGAGGCGAAGACCCGAAGATGGTATATAGATTTTGAGCGACCCAGAATCGAACCGGATATGAATCCGTTTGAACTGAAACCGGAGCACGCAGGAGCCTCCCCACGAAAAACCGGATGTTGAAACTTCGCCTGAATCTCCCGCGGGTGACGGCCTTTGTTGTCCTTGGAATCATCTCTTTTCTTCTGGGGTATGTACCTATCCTCTTCGACTTCTCTTTCGATTTCGCTGCTGTTCTTACACTTCCGGTGACACTCGTATCGGCGGTCCTTGCGATTCAGACGATCAGCAGGATTAGACAGTCGGAGGGATCGGTTTTCTCTTTCCGCATGGCCTGGATCTCGGTTCACGGCACCGCCGCGGTGATGGCGATCGCGCCTCTTCCGGCGGTACTGGTGAGGATGCTGATCGAATTGCCCTGCGCACCCCTCGAAGGGATAGCTTATTACCTGATGCTGCCCACGGTGGGAGCGTTTTTCGGAGCATCTACGGGCCTGGCGGCTGCAGCACTGACAAAAACGCCGGCGCGAGGATATATGCTGTTCGCGGCCCTCGTCGTTTCGTCCCTTGGCTATTCTCTCTGGAGAATCGCCGTTACTCCGGCCGTTTACAGCTTCAACCCCCTGTTCGGATATTTCCCCGGCCCTATTTACGACTACGAAACCGGCTTCCCCCCCGCCCTGATAATCTCCAGGATTCTGCTGATAATCGCCATGGCTCCCATCGGCATCCTTGCGCGGGCCTACCTGTCTTCCGGAAATCTCCGTCACCGCAGACCGCAGTTACCAGGGAAAACAGCGATGGCAATCTCTACCCTCGGAATAGCGGTCCTTGCTGTCTCGTGGTTTTTCAGATTTCAGGCAGGAATCGAAACATCCGGGCGCTTTCACCGCTCGATTATGAATGCGACATTCGAAACTCCCCATTTCGAGCTGCGCTACGAACCGGGAACGTATACCGAGGCGGCTATAGCATGGCAAGCGGCGGAGCACGAATTCAGATATGACCAGTTGAGCGGTTTTTTTGGTAAAATTACCGGGCACAGGTTCAATTCATACTTGTATTCTTCGCCGGAAAGAAAAAAAAAGCTGATGGGAGCGGGACGAACCCAGATGATCGATCCGCTGGAGCGATCGCTTCACTTGAATCCGTCTGAAATCCCTCACCCGCTTCTGCGTCACGAGCTCGCACACCTCTTCTCACTGGAATTCGGACTGCCCGTAATCGGGATCTCGATAAGCCCGGGTCTGCTCGAAGGGGTGGCGGTGGCAGCCGACTGGCCGGAAGGAAGCAGAAGACCCCATTCCATGGCGGCATCGCTTCTGGCCCGGGAAATCCAGCTTGATGCAGTCGATTTCATCGATCCGCTCCGGTTCTGGACAGGATCCGGTACAAAAACCTACAATCTGGCCGGCTCTTTCGTCCGGTTTCTCGTCGACAGGTACGGCATGCAACCCTTCAGGGACGCATATCCCACGGCTTCGTTCGAAAGTACTTATAATAAACCGCTTTCAGAGTTGAACGATGAGTGGTTATCTTTTCTAACCACCGTTCCACTCGACTCTCTCGATATCTCGCGGAACGCTGAACGTATGCAGCAGCCATCAATCTTCGTAGAGAGGAATATCAGGTTCAAAGCCGGGAAAATCGCCAGGGCGCGACGGCTCCTGGAGTCGGACAGAACCGACGAGGCGCTGGACCTCTGCGACGACGTTTTATCCAGGTACCCGGGATATCTGCCGGCCGTGAAACTTTCGGTCGGAATCCTGGCGGACAGGAACGAGACGGCCGTGGCCTCTGCGCTTTTAGAAAAGAACAGGGAACTATTTCTGTCTACGACCGCCGGGCGTTTCTATTATCTGCGTGAACGCGGGGAGCTCCACCAGGCAATGAACGAACCGCTCCGTGCGCGCAAGTGCTTTACCGAGCTTGTCTTATCCGGAGGTGCCGCATCCCGTTCGGCTGCTCACGGCTATGTCCGGCTTTACTGTCTGGACCTGGCGGAGCCGGAACGCCGGGCAGCGTTTCGTCTTCTCCGCAACCCCGGCGACAATGACGCTCTCACCCTGATCCGCGATTCGTGCGCGAAGGAAATGCCGGGCTGGCTCCTGCCCTATCTCGCCGGGCGCGCTCTCATGCACAAAGGCTCCTTTTCAGCGAGCATCGAATATCTAGCATCAGCGGAGTCGGCTTGCACATCCTGTGATGCCGTTAAGCTGGAATCCCAATTTTATCTCGGCAAGGCCCTCTTCCTGTCAGGTCGGTTTTCCGATGCGGAGCAGACTTTTTCACGACTGCACTGGGAAGATACGGCGGGAACGTTTGACAGCGACGACTGGATTGAAAGATGCCTTTGGTACAACGCCAACACCAGGATAGAGGGCACGTGTCCGGATCTCTATCCAGCACTGAAGGAGCTTCCGTGAAACTCCAACCATACAGGGAACGAATCTGATGGAACGAATACTCGAAACCGCGAAAGAGGCCGCACTGGGAAGTGGAGCCCTCCTGCTTGAATGGTTCGATAAGCGGACCGAAATGGATGTGTCTAGAAAAGGGCCCCGCGACTACGTGACCGAGGCTGACCTGGCTTCACAGGAGTATATTACCGGACTGATCCGGAAGCGATATCCCGACCATTCGATCCTTGCAGAAGAAGGATACGATCCCGAATCGATACCCCGGAATAAAACCACCTGGAACTGGATTATTGATCCGCTGGACGGAACCGTAAATTTTTTACACGGAATACCGGTTTTCACGGTGTCGATCGCCGTAGCCAGGGGGGGTGAGACATGTATCGCTGTTGTCTACCAGCCGACAACAGGAGAAATGTTCACCGCGATCAAGGAAGACGGAGCCTTCCTGAATGGAAAAAGAATACAAACCTCTCTTCGATCTGAAGTATACGAGTCAGTTCTCGCGACAGGCTTCCCTTACAACCGGAACGAAACCGAAATCAACAATCTCGACCATTTCAACAACTTTTTTCCCCAGGTCAGGGGGATTAGGAGGATGGGGACGGCAGCACTTGATCTGGGCTGGGTTGCGGCAGGCAGATTCGACGGATTCTGGGAGCTGCACCTGAACCCGTGGGATGTCGCAGCAGGCTCCCTCCTGGTGAGGGAAGCAGGGGGTTTAGTAACCGATTTTTCAGGCGGGAACGACTTCCTCTATTCAGGCAGGATCGTTGCTTCGAACGGTCTAATCCATAAGAAGATGCTCAGAGTTCTCAAGCAGGGGCGCTCCTGAAGAATCTTCTTGAAATCGCAGCCGGCAGCTTCGGAAGATCGACGGCCACGATATAATAAGCCGCGGGAATGACCAGAAGTGTCAGGATCGTCGCCGCACCCAGACCCCAGACGATAATATTGGCCAGCGGAGCCCACACCGGGGACTTGCCTCCGAGACCGATCGTCATAGGAAGAAGCCCGAGAATCGTCGTAACCGAGGTTAGTATAATCGGTCTCAATCTTCGGCGCCCCGATTGCATGACCGCAAAGAGAGCCGGGGCTTTTTTCCTGCGTGACAGATTGATAAAACTGACCATCACGATCGAATCGTTGACGGCGACTCCCGCCAGAGCCACGATTCCGTACATCGTGCTGATCGAAAACGGATTGCCTGAAAGGAGCAGTCCCAGCATGGCTCCGAGGATAGCGAAGGGAACGGTAAGGAGGATTATGAACGGCTGTGTAAAAGATCTGAACTGAGCGCCCAGGATAAGATATATCAGGAATATCCCAATGGCGAACAGCCGTCCGATCCCGGTCCAGATTTCTTTGAATTCTTCAAACTCTCCTTCGAATGCGAGGGAGCAGTTGGGATAGAGAACGGTCAGGTCGGCGAATTTGTCTTTGATGATCCTGCTCACTTTATCCACGGTCAGGACTTCTTTGTTCAGTTCGGCTGTAATGGTAATCGCCTTCTTGCCCTTGAACCTCCTGATATCAGCGTTTCCTTTCACTACATCCACCCGGGCGAAAGCCGACAGCGGGACCATCGCTCCCCCGACGGTCGGCACTTTCATCCCCAGTACATCGCCGGGTGTCTTGAAACAGCCTTCGGGATATTTCACAATTACATCGATGTCATCATCTCCGTCCCTGAAAACAGTAGCCAGCCGGCCGTCGAGAGCATCCCTCGCCGCCATGGCCGTTCCGGCAACGTTCAACCCGTACCTCGCAGCTTTTTCCCTGTCGATGATTATACGATATTCGGTTTTCCCTTCCTTGAAATCATCCTCAATGCTGTGGAGCCCCTCCACAGCGCCCAGCTCCGCCTTGAGGTGGCCGGCAAGTTGAACCATCTCTTCGAGGTACTTTCCCTGGACCTTCACCTCCACGGGTTTCGGCGTAGGAGGACCGGTCAAAACTTTCGAAAACACGATTTTCTTCGGACCGGGAATATCGCTGCAGAGCTTCTCCATTTTCAGAATTATCTCGTCCAGGGTGTGGGCACGATATTCTTTCTCATAAAGATCGACGATTACCTGCCCCACGTCGGAATTGAAAATCCATTCGTCCTCGGTCTGCTGCATTCCGGAACTGGATATATAATGCTCCACTTCTCCTTCGGGAAGGAGCTTTACTCTTTCCTCGATCTCTTCCAGAACCTCCCTTGTGGTTTCAAGCCTGGTGCCCGGCGGCATTGTGACCCAGCAGAAGAACTGCGACACTTCCTCGTCCGCGAACATCTCGACACCGACAAGGGGAATAAGAATAGTGCTGGCTCCGGTTAAAATGAGAACCGATAAAACGACGATGTACCGGTTCCGAATGATCTTCCCGAGCAGTTTAGAATAGGGTTTTCGAATCTTCTTGACCCAATCCATTTTCCTGGCGGGTTTCTTCGAGCTGCCCCAGTGAGCGAAATGCGAAGGCAGAATGATGAAACACTCTATCAGCGATGCCACAAGTGCCAGCGAGACCACGATCGGAACTATTCTCATGAATTTCCCGACAATCCCGGGAAGCAGCATCAGGGGGAGAAAGGCGGATACCGTCGTCAGAGTGGCGGCGACAACAGGTTTAACGACCTCGTCGGTTCCTATGACGGCAGCTGTTTTTCTCGGTTTTCCGGCCTGGAAATGATAGAAACAGTTCTCCACGACAATTATGGCATCATCAACGATTATCCCCAGGACCAGTACCAGGCCGAAAAGGGAATTCCCGTTCATCGTCTGACCGGTGTAATTCATGAAAATGAATGCAGCCATGAATGAAATCGGTATACCGAGGCTGACATAGAAGGCATTCCTGAACCCCAGGATAACCAGGAGCACGATGAGCACCAGAATACCGCCGAAATATGCGTTCTTTTTAAGAATACCTATAATCTTGTCAATGCTTATAGACGTATCGCCGGAGAAGCTGATGGTGCATCCGGGCGGCAGTTGCGGGTCGAACTCCTTCGACGCCTGCTTTATCTGCCGGATCACATCCAGCGAATTACCCTTCTTCTGCTTGGAAATCGAGAGGCTGATTCCGGACAGACCGTCCACGTGAGACAGGGTGGCGGGTGTTTCAAAGGTATCCACGAGTGTGGCCACATCCTCTACGCGCACCGACGTACTTCCGGTATGCCTGACCACGACACGTGAGAACTCCTGCGGATCAGTTATCTCGCCAAGCGTCCGGATTATGATTTCTTCGCGCCCGCGGTCGGCGTAACCGGCCGGGAGATCAAGGGTGGAAGCGCCGATTCCCATAGCAATCTCGCCGATCGACATGGCTGTCGCTTCAAGCTGTTTCGGATCTGCTTCAACCCAGATTTCCCGTTCCCGCGTCCCTGTGACGAGCACGGACGAAATCCCCTTGATATTCAGAAATTCGCGTCTCAGATCGTCCGAGATTTCATTTTTCTGCCTTTCGGTGAGATTTCCATGTATATCGACGGAAATAATCGGAATCATGTCGTCCGTATCGAATTCGTCGACCACCGGATCTTCCGCTCCCTCGGGAAGATCCACCCTGTCGACTTCGATATTTATTTCTCGGACTTTGTCCCGCAGATCCTCTTCGGATAAATCCTCGAATACCACCCAGACGAACCCGCCGCCTTCGTACGCAGTGGATGCGATGTAATCCACCCCGTCTATCCCGGCGAGGGCGTCTTCAATCGGAACGACGATCAGCTGTTCGACATTATTCGGAGCGGCTCCGGGATATGGGCAGATTACGAATACCCAATTGAACCCTACCTTCGGCATGAGCTCAACCGGCAGCTCGAATGTGACCACCATCGTGCCGAAGATGAGAATCACGGCCATCAGGAGATTGACGAGAACCGTATTCCTTACAGAAAAACTACCGAGTGACATTTTCTGTGCGCCTTTTCTCCGATTGAATCGAAACCGGCATTCCGTCGAAAAGGAATTCGTGACCTACGACGATTACAGGAGCTCCTTCTTCCATCCCGCATTCGATCGCCACACGTTCCCGACTCCTGCCGAGTTCGTTGACGGCCACCCGTCGCGCGCAATCGTTCTCTATGGACCAGACGAAGAAGAAGCCGTCTTCAGACACAATCGCCTCGGTCGGAACCAGTTTCACGTCATTGAGAACCCGGCGTATTATCGAAACGGAGCCGGCCATGCCGGATTTGAGTCTGCCGTCCCGATTACTGAATTTCATTTCGATTGGATAGGCTCCGGAACCGGGTTCGCTTCTTGCTCCGACCGCAACGACCTCGCCGAAAAATTCCTCACCGGGAAAGGCCGTCACCGAGAGTACGGCCGTCATCCCTTTTTCTATCCGTACAGCACCTGATGCGGCGGCTCCCGCGTAGCACTTGACAGGATCGTCCTGAATGACCGTCAAGAGGGGCTGGCCGGGGGGCAGATACATCCCCTCCGGCGGAATCAATCCGTCGAGGATTCCGTTGAACGGGCTTGTCACCCGGGTCTCCCTGAGAATCCTTTTTGCCCTCGTAACCCCGGATCCGGCCAGTGCAAGAGCCGCCCTGGCCCCCCGGGCGGCGGTTTCCGCTGATTCATACATGGCTCGGGAGGTGTTGGCCCCGAAGAGAAGCGTCTCCTGGCGTTCGAATTCCCGGGCGGCCATCTCAGCCCCCGCGGACGCTTCTTCCAGTCCCGCCTCAGCTTCTATCAGGGCGCACCGGGGCAGCTCATCATCGAAAATGATGAGAGTATCACCCGCCATCACGCGATCCCCCCTCTTCACGAAGCAGGAAACGACACGCCCTCCCGCTTCCGATACAACAGGTACTTCCTTCCAGCCGGACAGAATGCACCCCAGGTCCGTAGTCTCGTTGAGATCACCCGGTTCCAGGGGGATGACTCTTACCGGGGTAGCTTTCGAAGGTTTGGATGTTTCAGTGATTTCCGGATCTTCCGCTGGACTCTCTTTACCTTTGAAGGATCCGATGGCGATAAAAAGAAGCACAACTACTGCAACGGCTATGATGAAGAACAGCTTTTTCATCGGCTCAAGACCTTTCGGGGCAGTTCACCCTCCTCCTGACAAAATTGAAAATTGAATCTACCTGTTTTATAAAGTCAATGCAATACCGTTTGGAACTGCCGGTACAGTGTCGGGTGAAGGCGGCGGCGGGACTCGACAAGGTATAAAGGGGAGATCAGTGATAAAGACTTGACTCGAAGTATTCTTTTTACTATGGATCAGCCGATTCATAGTTCATATTCGGGATTCGTCTCGATAAAGCGCTATGGGGTCAAGTAGCGAGAGGTTCGCAGCCAACACGTTCGAGGTTAAACGTAGGAGGAGAGAATGCACAAGAAATTATTGTTCACTACCATTCTCGTTCTCGTCGTAGCGGGAACCGCTTTTGGTTTCGTGAAGACGGAACGTCCAACCCTTGTCAGGATGAATGCCGATCTTGGCACCATATCCGGACAATCCGGGGCGAACGGATATCCCGACCCTGATTCAACGATGATCGTGTGCTCGGATATCGATTACGGCGCGGATGCCAACGGACCGACGGCATACGCCGCTCAGCGTCATATCGCATTCGGAAGAGACACGTATTATGTAATCTGGGAATGGGGTGATTCCCGCAACAACGATGTCACCGAGTCACACTGGGAAAGCTTCGGTCCAATCGGATACTGGACCTTCCCCGTCTCCATGAACGGCTGGGGAGTCAATTGCGGTCGACCTTCAATAGTCGAAGGCAACGACGACAGGATGGTTGCCGCATGGCACCAGAACAACGGAAGCGGATATGACATCTATTCCGGTTACAACGACGGCACCGGCTGGAATCCCCAGGCTATCACCGACACCACCGATACGAGCGAAGATACTTTCGTAGCATCGGTAAGAAGCTCGGACGGAAAGATCTGGCTCGGATACGATGCTAATCCTTCCGGGGGCATCGAATACTTCTACACCACCTATTCGGATGATAACGGTGAGACCTGGTCAGATGTAGAGCTGGTAACTCCGTTCCCGGTCCTCTCCGGATGGGCTCAGTGCGCCCTCGCGGCGGACCCGTCCAACGGTGATGTCTGGATGGCATACCACGATACCACCGGAGGAGTCGCGGACAACGGCATGGATATCGTAGTGCAGCGATACGACAGTGCCACCGAGACATGGGGGGAAAGGGATATTCTGGATGAGGGTTATCCGGAAGCGCATCCCTGCCTGCCTTCAATCGTCATCGATTCGAACCACGATGCCCACATTGCTTACCTCATCAACGCCAATCCGACACTGGAAGGCCTGATGGTATATTATTATACCGGTCCCGTCGGTCCGATTAAATATATCTACGGGAACGAAGGCAACTGGAGCACTCCGGAGCTGGTGACCGGTGATTCCCCGACCGACACGACGGCGGGCATGCCTTCCATCGGGATCGATGCGAACGACAACCTCTATCTTGCATTCACCCAGATCGACTCTTCCGACGGTGAATTTCTGTTCAATACTTTCAATGCCTATATGACGACCAAGACCCCGGAGGGTGATTGGTCGGATCGTATCGATCTTTCCGAACTCGGAGCAATCAGCCCCTCCGATTCATTCCACTGCATGTACCCCCATATGACCCAGGAAGTGCCTGATATCGGCCCCGGAATAACCTGGGCGCAGATGGTAAACTATGCTTACCCATCTGGTATGTATTTCAAGAGACCCCTGGAAGCAGCCGGAACCGGCGGCGGAGTACCGCAGCCTAATGTCGCGGTCGAACTCCATCCGAATCATCCAAATCCCTTCAATCCGATCACAACAATCGGATTCGATCTGGATGCGACGGCAGAAGTAAACCTGTCGGTTTACGATATAACGGGTAAGCTCGTCCGGACGCTTGTCACAGGTGTGAAATCCGCGGGTTCGCACCAGGTTGTCTGGGACGGATCAAACGAAGCGGGCCGTTCAGTCGCCTCGGGTATGTATTTCAGCCGACTGACAGCAGGGGGCGAGACGCTGACGAAGAGCATGATGCTTCTTAAGTAGTCAATTGCGTTCCCGCGAGCCTCGCGATAAACCGGGCGTCTTCTTTGAAGGCGCCCGGATTTTTATGACTCCGAATCAAGCGGCAGCGGGGTAAAGCCCCGGCTTGTATAGAAATGGGGCTCTTGGTGAACACTGGTCCACCGCCGTCGTTAGAGTTGGAAGTTATGCATCGGCAGCCTAAGAGAGCTGCCCGCCAGCCATTTCCACTTGTGCGATACTATGGTTTTCAATATTATCCCTTTAACCTCCGGTAAGCAGCAAACTTCGCCTGCCGGAATCCAGTTTACCGGGAACGAAACAGAACTTGAGCAGTAGAATACGGATGACCCGAAGCAACTGATCAAATTCATTGATTCGGCGGACGGATTTACAGGGTGAACCAGGATATTCAGAACCAGATGCAATTAAATTAATCTGATTTCAACCCGACCAGTAAACCGGCCGCAAAACCCGGGAGAAAGGATATCGAATGTTCTTTTTCGACTCAACAATGCTGCTGCTTGTGCCAGCCTTGATCCTGGCGTTCTACGCTCAAGCAAAGGTAAAATCGACCTATGCTCGGTACAGTAAGGTTGCATCCGCCCGCGGACTCACCGGGGTGGATGTGGCGAAACGATTACTCGGCGACGCAGGTATCGAAAATGTAAGTGTCAGTGTCGTTCCCGGAACCCTCAATGACCACTACGATCCTCGTAAGAAGGTGGTAAACCTGTCGGAGGCGGTCGCCCGGAGCAGATCCGTGGCGGCAGTGGGTGTCGCAGCCCATGAAATCGGCCACGCGATGCAGCACGCCAGAGGATATCTCCCTCTCAATCTGCGCAATTCCCTGGTGCCTGTGGCACAACTCGGTTCGGGAGCGGCCTTCCCACTCTTTTTTATCGGTTTTCTATTCCGGACACCGTTTCTTATGGATCTGGGAATTATCTTTTTCGCGGGGGCCGTGCTTTTTCAGCTCGTGACTCTTCCCGTGGAGCTGAATGCATCCCGCCAGGCCCTTAAGGCCCTGAGCGCAGGCGGTTATCTCGTATCCAACGAAGTCGATAAAACCCGGCGCGTGCTGAACGCGGCGGCACTCACGTATATTGCTGCAGCGGCAATGGCGGCATTGCAGCTGATCCGCCTCATCATATTGAGGGGTGACGATTAGGCGCGGCCCCGGGCCGTCTCAACCGAAAACAGGTTCTAAAACGATGTATCTTTTCAAAAAGAAGGGCAATCTGGGGAGCATCCTGATCGAAGAAAACCTCCTGTCTGAAAGAGAGCTGAGGATCGCCCTCGAATCCCAGGAGGCTTCAGGGGAACCGCTGGGTAAAGTCCTGAAAGATCTCGGCTATATCTCCCAGGCCGACCTTTCCCGCGGGCTGGCAATCCAGGCTGATCTCGATTTTCTTGATTTATCGGATTTTCCGACGAACCCGCCCATCCTTCCAAAATTATCCGCAAGGTACCTGAAGCGACATGTCTGTTTTCCGCTATCTCTTGAAAACGATACTCTGCATCTCGCTACTTCCGATCCCTTCGCCATCGCATTCGCCGATGACATAACACGCAGCTTGAAATTAAAATGCATTTTCTCTGTCGCCACCAAAGCTGAGATTCTGGAAGGTATCGATCTTTTTTACAACGTCTCGGGAACCAGCATGGAGAAGATCATCGCTTCGATATCCGAGGAAGACCTGGTGCTGCTTGGCGCCGCAGAACTCGAAGATATAGATCAATTGAGGGATATGGCATCCGAAGCTCCGGTAATCCAGCTCGTAAATTATTTCATCAGCAAGGCGGTGGAGCTCGGCGCCACCGATGTGCATATCGAGCCCATGGAGCGGGAGCTGAAAGTCCGGTGCCGGGTCGACGGGATGCTGCAGGAGCTCGAGAGCCCTCCGAAAAAGCTGCAACCGGCTATCATCTCCCGTATCAAAATCATGGGAGAACTCAATATCGCCGAACGAAGACTCCCCCAGGACGGGAGCACCCGGTTGAGGGTTTCGGCCAAGGAATTCGATATCCGAATCAATACCGTGCCCACACAATACGGGGAAAGCGTCGCATTGAGATTGCTCGACAGATCGGGAATATTCCTGGATCTGAACGAACTCGGCCTGGACACTCACAACCAGGAAATCCTGTCAAACATACTGTCCAAACCGAACGGGATCCTCCTGGTTACAGGTCCCACGGGAAGTGGAAAAACAACGACTCTTTATGCATCCCTGGCCCGGGTGAACACGGTAGATAAAAAAATCATCACCGTTGAAGATCCGGTGGAATATCAGCTTCGAGGTATCAACCAGATCGAAGTCAAGGAAGAAATCGGTCTGACATTTTCCGAGGGGCTGCGATCACTTGTCCGTCAGGATCCCGACATCATGCTCATCGGAGAGATTCGTGATCTCGAATCGGGAGAAATAGCAATACAATCGGCGCTCACCGGGCATTTCGTCTTCTCGACCCTGCATACGAATGACGCGCCGTCAACGATTGTAAGACTTGTGGATCTCGGGATCGAGCCGTTCCTCATCGCTTCGACTCTCGAAGGCGTTCTCGCCCAGCGGCTCGTTCGTCAAATCTGCACCGACTGCAAAACAGAATCCATTGTGAACAGCGAAGCGCTGACAGTAGCCGGATTCAACGTGCCGCCGCGTAAAACGTACACAGTCTATGAAGGGAAGGGCTGTGAAAGCTGTGGGGGCACGGGTTATTCAGGCAGAACCGGGATTTTCGAATTTTTACCGATAAACAAGGAGATGAGAGAAATAATTCAGACAAAGGTCAGCTCCTCCGAAATAAGGAATGCAGCAATCCGTATGGGTATGAGAACTCTCCGGGACGACGGCTGGCAGAAAATCCAGGATGGCATAACAACCATCGCCGAGGTGCTCCTGAGAACCCAGGAGGATGACGAATAAATGGGGCAGTTTTATTACCGTGCGGTTAATGAATCCGGCCAGGTGAGCGAGGGTGTTCTTGATGCAGCGTCGGCGGAGGCTGTGCGATTGAAGCTCCACGGCATGGAGCTTTTTCCGGTCGAGATACATGCCGGTAAAAAGGAAAAACGAAAAAAAAGCGACGGCGTGTCAGTAACCATACCCGGTCTTGCCTCCCTTCTCGGAGGGGTGAAAAGACGGGACGTGCTCCTGTTCACCCAGCAGCTTGCAACTCTTCTGAGCGCCGGGCTGACCCTTGACAGATCAATCGCCATTATTCAGGAACTCGCAACAAGCGCCGCGATGAAATCGATGGTAGGCAGTATTCTGAAAGGAATTGAGGGAGGTTCTTCTCTCGCCGACGCGCTTGCGCGTCATCCGAAACAATTCGGCAACCTCTACGTGAACATGGTGCGCGCAGGGGAATCGGGCGGGATTCTCGAGGTGATACTGGCGAGATTGAATGAATACCTTGAAGACTCCGAAAAATTCAGATCGTACCTGTTTTCAGTGATGCTGTATCCATTGCTGGTCCTCTTCGTTGGAGGTTCGGCGGTGTTCATCATAATGACCTTTGTCATACCAAGGTTCGCCGCCATTCTCGCAGATATGGGACAAACGCTCCCCCTCAGCACGCAGGTGCTGATCTCGATTTCCGGTTTTATAGCCGGATACTGGTACCTGATTCTCGGTGTCGCGGCACTCTCAATACTTCTAAGCCGCCGATATTTAGCGACGGACAAAGGCAGACTTTCATGGGATACGCTGAGGCTGAAGCTGCCCATGATCGGTCACCTCAATAAAAAAATCGCCGCAGCCAGGTTCTCCAGAACTCTGGGCACGCTCACTGCGAACGGAGTACCGATACTGCAAGCGCTGCTTATCGTAAGAGAAGTAATAGGAAATGCTTTCATTTCCAGGACCCTCGTCCAGGTGCATTCAATGGTCAAGGAGGGTGGCGGGCTCTCCGGTCCTTTAGGGGAGAGTGGTGTTTTTCCACCAATGGCAATCCACATGATCACCATAGGCGAAGAATCGGCCCGCCTGGAAAAAATGCTTCTGAAGATAGCCGAAATATATGAAACCGAAGTGCGGACCACGGTCGACAGGCTTACAACCCTGCTTGAACCGCTTATCATCATCGTAGTCGCACTTATCGTAGGATTTATTGTACTGTCCATGGTTCTTGCCATGTTAAGCATGAACGCTCTTACTTTCTAGCTGTTGACCGGCCGGAGTGGCATTATGGAAAAAGAGAATAACCGTTTATACGACCCGGGTATCGGAATGGACCGTGAAAAAACCAAACGAGAAGGCGGATTTACTCTCGTGGAGCTGATGGTCACCGTGATGATACTCGGCATCCTGTTTTCAATAGTGGGTGTGACTGTCTTTCAGCGTGTCGACGAAACACGATGGAAAACGACCGTCACCCAGATCAGGTTCCTGGAGACCGCTCTCGAAAGCTACAGGCTCGATATCGGTGACTACCCCACTACCGAACAGGGGCTTATAGCACTCAGGGAAGCACCGGCGGGTGTGGATGGGTGGCTCGGCCCCTATTTAAAAAAGAGTATTCCGACGGATAAATGGGGAAGACCGTATGTCTATTTATACCCCGGTGAGGAAACTGACGGTTTTGAAATAATCTCTTATGGAAAAGACGGAAATCCCGGTGGTGACAAGTGGGACAAGGATATTTTCAGCTGGGAATAAGAGAATCAACGATTCCTTTGGACAGTGATCCCCGCGGGGGATTTACACTGATCGAGCTTTCCGTGCTGGTGGTGATCATGATCCTGGTCACTGCTGTATCACTGCCCAGCCTTTCAGGCACCGTGCGTACCCTCTCTCTCAAAACTTCAGCCAGGGAGATCGCCTCAACCTGCCGACTTGCACGGAATCTCGCCATATCTTCAAAAAACGAGTACAGGGTCATCTTCGACTTTGAAAACCAGGCTTACAAGATAGACGGTCCGGAGATGCGGAAAGACCTCGGTAATCAAAGGAATATTGCGGAAGGCCTATACTTTTCACGTGATTGCGGCACAGAAGAAAATCAGGATTCAATGACATCCGAGCTTTCCCTGGTGTTTTTCGCGGGAGGTTACACGTCGGGTGGATGTATCAACATTTCCAGTAACTCAGCCTATATCGTTCTGCAATTGGATCCCGTCACCGGCAGAATTGTCTGCGGTAGAATAACGGAGCTGCCCGAATAGATGAGCACACGAGGTTTCAGTCTTGTAGAGGTAATGGTAGCGGTCGCGCTGTTATTCATCGGATTCGCAGGAGTTGCGCAGCTGTTTTCCGGAGGATTGCGCATCAACTATTATGCAGATGAATACCTGGACGCCGCACTCTGGGGGCGTCATAAGATGGAAATGTACTTTGCCGCCGATTCACTGGAAGCCGGAGAGGAAGAAGGAGAGTTCGACGAGACATATGGATGGGTTTCGAATATCACATTCCTTGAAGACGAAGATGAATCCAAGGGAAACCGGAACCGGGCAAGTGAGCGTCGCAGGTCGAGTATTGAGAGTATTTCATTCGACCGGTACCTGATTGAGGTGGAAGTCTTCTGGCCGAACGCCGCACCGGCGCGCAGTTTGAAATTGAGCGGTCATCGATGCGTAATGTCCCAGGAGGGTATGCTGTTTTGAAGAAGCAGGATGGCTTTACACTCGTGGAGGTGCTCCTTGCAACGACAATACTCATGATCGTGATCGGTGTCGCCATGGAGAGTTTTTTCATCATTTCAAACTCATGGGAGAAGAGCACGCTTTTCGCAGACAAGAGGCAGATGAAAAGAACCAGTATGGAATGTATCGCAATGCAGCTGAAATCTATTTTCCCATATAAAACCAGGGTCGAGAATGCTCCCATATCGTGGTTTTTCGGTGGTTCGGACACCCTTTCATTCGTAACCGCCACCACCCTGTTCAGGACGATGGAGAAAAACCCGGGCCTGACGCTGGTCACCTATTCCGTCAATGATGAAAATATGGAAACAGGTGAAGCTGAGCATACAGGACTTGAGTTAAAACAGGATTATCCCCCGAGTATCAGGATGGAAGGCGGAGAAAGCTCCAGCAGTTTGATCATTGATCGCAATGCCATCGGCCTTCGATTCAAATATTTCACCTCGGGTTTCAACAATCAAGGAGTCAGGGAAGGGCACTGGCTGGAGACATGGGATCCTTATCCGAACCAGGAAGACGGTGCTTTCAGGACCAGCAGCTTTCCTGAAATCGTTGAATTTAAAATCGGTTATCCCGGAGGCGGTGAGGGGGATACGACGTGGACTCCCCCGGTCAGAGTTGCTCTGCCGATCGCGAAAACGCCCCTGCAGATGGTCTCATCTTTTGGAGGTTTTTTCGGAGGTGACCTGGATTTCTGATGTTGTTACTATTTCACAAAACAGCCAGCGAAGAAGAGGGTTTCGCCCTGATCCTCATCCTTTGGATCATGGCGGCTCTCTTTCTCATGGCTGGAGAATACGCTTTTCTGGCGAAAACCGAAGTAATGCTGGCCAGAGGGCACCAGGAAGAGCAGAAGGTCTATTTTCTCGCTCTGAGCGGATTGCTGACCGCGCTTGAAGAAATATCCTCGCCATCCGATTATCAGTATCAGGCGGTGGATGGTGAAACCGTTTTCCACAGGGAAACAGAGTCTGGAGCCGCAGAGCTGGGGTATTCCGAGGCTGATACGGCGGAGGGCCAGCCTGCCACGAGGAAATACCTGCCCCTTGGAGATGGTTATTATCACTACAACATCAGGGATCTGGACGGTCGTATCAACATCAACAATGCGACGGAAGAGCAATTGAAAAAGGTTCTTACCGCCTGCGGTATGCAAATAGGTTCCGAGATGGACATGGTGGTTCATTCTATATTGGACTGGCGGGATCATGACGACGAACACCGGCTGGCCGGTGTGGAGGATGATTATTATACGAGCCTTTCTAAACCATACCACTGCAAGAATGGACAATTCGATACAATCGAGGAACTCTGTTTGGTCAGAGGCGTGACGCGACAGCTCTATTTCGGCGACCCTGAAAACGGAATACCGGGTCTTCGCGACCTGCTGTCTGTTTACAGCAACAGAATAAACAAGAACACGGCCTCCCCCGAAGTGCTCGAAATTATGCACGGCGAAGAGGAAGCCCGTACTATTCTTGATCGTCGCGAAGAAAACCCGTACAAAGGTACTGAGGGCCGCTCAAACGTATATGAGATTATTTCGACCGGAGAGCTGCTTCGAGGGTCGGCCACCCGTACAATCAGAGCGATCGTTAAAAAAAGAGGACCTTCTTTCCAGGTAGCCCGGTGGCAGGATATATATTTCGGAGAAGTCAGAGCCGATTACGGCCAGGAGAACCATGAAAATAATTGACCGTTGCCTTGCCCTGGAATTCAGGGATAAAAGCCTCGACTTTGCGCTGGTGACGAGACGGTTCAACCGCTTGAAGCTGCGAAACTCAGCTTCACTTGAGATCTCGTGGGAAATGCCTGAAGAGGAGATGAGCGAACGAATAGCTGAAACTATCCGGGAAAATTCCCTTTTCAGCAGGAAGTCAGTTGTCGGATTGCCGTCCCCGGATTTCATGTTCCAGAGAATCACCTTGCCTTACGTCGAAATCGAATCGATCAGACCGATGCTCGAATTCGAACTCGACAAGCATATCCCCTTCACCGCCGGAGAAGTATATTTCGATCATGTTGTGCTGAACTCGGAAAAAGAAGAAACCCGTGAAATTCTGCTCGCCGTTATCGAGAGGGAAAAGCTTGACCGGGTATACCGGATATTGAGCGGTGCAAATATCACTCCCGCTGCTATTATTCCCTCTACAGCAGCAATCGCCGATTATCACCGGTACAGAGACGATGGAACACCGGCGGAAGATGGTAACAACAGAATAGCTTTTCTGGTGCGTTCAACATCGGGGGGATTCGAAATATCGACAGCCCGCGGAGAAGGTATCCACGCTATCGAGGTTTTGATACCCGGTGAGAACGAATCGGGGGTAAATCTGGATGCCGCCGGTGTGCTCTATCCCTCCATGAAGCGTCTGGGACTGCTGACAGGACGGAAAGCCGCTGGTTACGATCAACAGATAGTGGATTTCGACGGAATTCTCCAAAAGGAGGCAAGGGAAACACTCTCCTCATTTGCCCCGAGCCTTCAAATAACCGCAGCCACCTCCTTCGTCTCTTCCGCACCTTTATGGCCATCAGAAGAGCTTCCGCCAGATGTGTATACCTGCACGGCACTGGGAGCCAGGGCTTTGTGGAAAAATATTCTTCACCTCAACCTCCTGCCAGAAGAGATGAGGGGTGGAAACGGGCATTACGGTGCTATTGGGGCAGGTGTACTTGGTGGTATCTGTCTTGTTCTTACCCTATCGATAATGCTGGCACAGACGGTTGCTGACTCGAGCAGTCTGAAAATCATCGAAACCGAGCTCGAGCACCTGAAGAAGAATGTCGAAGCGGTCACCAGTATGGAAAAGGAAAGCGAGAAACTCGAAGAAGCCCTGAAAGATATAGATAGTCTCATTTCGGACAAATTCCTGGCTCTCGATCTTTTAAAAGAGATGAGCATCACCACGCCGTCGGAGAGCTGGCTTACGAGACTTGAGTTTACGGGAAATAATGTAAAACTCACAGGATTCGCAAAAAACATCTCTGACGTGGCGGATCTCAAGATTAAGCTGGACAAGATCCCGTTCCTGGAAGAAATTGAAGAATTGACCCAGTCCTCGATGAGGAAGGATAAATGGTACTTCAGAATCGGTGCGCAATTGACCGAGGAGGAATAACCGGAATCGACCTATGACACAGAGAGAAAAAAAATTCGTTTTCTTTGGAGTTATTCTTGCGGTGATTCTTTTTGGATATTTCTTCGGATACCAGGGTTATCGGGAATACAGGATTGAGAAAGAACAACTGATTCTGGAAAAATCCAGTCTCCTCGCACAAGACCAGGCCAAGGTGAAGGAAAAAAAGTCGCTGGAAAGAGGACTCACCCGGATGAAAACGCGACTTGCTCAGGTTGAGAACAGCCTCTTCCCCGGAGACAGCCCCAACCTGGCCGCCGCAGAGATGCAGAAACTGATTAACCAGATCGCTCTCGATTGCAACATCGAACTCAAAACGATCAAACCGCTTTCGGAAATCGATCACAAGAGCTTTACAGGGCTTCCGCTTCAGTTGAACTTCCGGGATAATATCGAAAAGGTTCTGGATTTTCTTTACGAGATCGAAACGATCGAAACTTTCCTGGTCATCTCAGAACTTACTATAAGGGTAATCAATGAAAAGAACCCCGAAACGGTGGATGTCCGGCTGAAGCTTTCCGGTTTCATGAAAGGGGCCGAAGAGACGGGTCTACAATGAGAAAGTTCGTCTATATCAACATCTCCCTCTCCGTTCTCGCGATGTTCCTCGCGTATAATCTCTATTCTGTCGTCACCGCACCGGAGCTGGATTTGCCGACATCCGCCGGAAAGACCGGTTCCGGCAGCGCGAAACGCAAATCAGGGGGAAGACTCCCGCCTTCATCCGGATCCTATCCGGCTATCGGGGAGTATTACGCCATAATCGAAAAATCTCTCTTCGATCCAGAACGGGGTTCGAATGAAGATCAGGATGTATCCGAGGAAGATGATATGACACCGCTTGAGCTCAGAAACTATGAGCTCGTCGGATGTATAACCCTGGATAACGGGGAGAAAGCCGCCTTCATCAAGGATAAACCGAAGCGGGTAACGACCAGGTACTATATCGGCGACGAATTCGAAGGTTATACAGTTTCAGAAATACAACCGTTCAAAGTCTGCTTCACAAAGGGGAAGAATACATCATACCTTGCCCTGTTCGACCAGGCGGACAAGGGGGATTCGAGGTGGAAACCCTCTGATAAAACCCGGTCGAGTGCTTCAAGCTCCAAAACCCGTCCGACGAAACGCTCGAGCAGGCGGGTTACCGACAGAACACGCTGATAATGAAAGAATTTGGAGGTTATTCAATGTTTTCCAGGCCTGATGTTTATCGGTTCGGATTCCTGCTCGTGATAATGGGCATAATGCTCATACCTGTGGTTGGTAATTCTGTCGCCGCGGCACGGGATAATGAATCCGCCTCGGAGGAATTCAGGAATATTTTCGAAAGTACCGGTGAGGATGACTTGTTCGAATTCGGTCCGGTGAAATCGCTTTTCCCTGAGCTTGAGGATGGGAACGCCGGGCTGGAAGAATTCGAAGAAGCCGCCAGAAACAGCAGGCGGAAAGCAAGAGATGCCGCCAAGAAACGGATGGAAGACAGAAGGAAGGATACTTCTGACCAGGAAGAAGAACCCGGGCAGTCCGATCTTTCAGAACCTCCCTTGGATGTAAAAGGCTCCGAAGATGGTACCCTGAGCTGGGATCAGGCCGATCTACTGGTTGTTCTCAAGGGGATCAGTGAAATTACGGGAATGAATTTCATTATAAGCCCTCAGGTCAGGACGAGCAATATCACGATCCTGACCGCAAAAGAAATTCTGAATAAAGATCTTCCCGAGATCCTCCAATCGATCCTGGAAGTAAACGGCCTTGCTTCGATCAAATCCGGCGACTACTACAAGATCGTTCCCCAGGCGGAGTCGATCAATTACAACATGGAAACCGGATTCGGGGGAGAGCTGGCGACAATCCCCGAAGATGACCGGATGATCACCCAGGTTCTTCCGATTACAAACCTTTCGGTAACAGACGTGTCGAGCATAGTCACCCCGCTTTTGTCAAAATCGGGTAAGCTGCTCACTCACGAGGGCACCAATACCCTGATTATCTGCTCCACTGCATCGAATATCAGGAGAATGCTGAAAATAATCGAGAAGCTCGATGTGCCCGGTTTCAGCTCAGATGAACAACTTTTCGTTTACTATGTCGAGAACGGCGAAGCCGCAAATATCGCAAATACTCTGAATACGCTCTTCAGCGAAGAGGATAACCAGCTCTTTGCAGCCAGGCGGCGGGCGGCCCTGTCACGTCGCAAACGGGAAGCAGAAGAGAGTCCCGCAGCAATCCAGTCAGCCTTCAGTGATTTTACGAGCAGTCTTGTCGTAGCCGACGAATCGATTAACGCCATCATTATTAAAGCGACCCCGTCTCAATACGATGTGTTGAAACGGACGATTACAAAACTGGATATCCCGCCTAAACAGGTTTTGATCGAAGTACTGATCGCCGAAGTCACCCTGGACGATCAAACCGAATTCGGTATTGAATGGGAACTCGGAACAACAAATAGAGTCGATATCGGAGGCAGACAGCATTCTCTGGATCAATCTGCTTCAAACAACCTCGGATTCGGAGTGGCCGGGGCGGACTCGGTGGTTTCGATGCTGGGCGGATTGAATTTTCTTATTTCTGAATCTAACCGGTTCAAAGCATTTCTGAATGCAAAAGCATCGGAATCGCTGCTCAATGTGCTTGCAAGTCCGCACATCGTAGCAACCGATAACGAAGAGGCTTCCATCTCGATTACGGACGAAGTACCGGTAGAACAAAGGGACATCTCGGAATCGGGCAATATCTTCGTTTCGTATGCCTACCGCGACGCCGGCATCAAACTTTCCGTCACTCCTCACATCAATGAAAAGGGGATGATCGCCCTGGAACTGGAACAGGAAGTCTCTGAAATTTCGAGTCCGCCTTCCACCTCCTCTCAACCGACATTCCGACGACGCGAAGCTAAAACCACTGTCAGGATCTTCGATAATCAGACATTGGTAATCGGCGGTCTTTTCGAAGAAACCACGACATCGGGTCGTACAGGGATACCTATCCTTTCGGAAATTCCGATTATCGGTTTCCTTTTCAGCTCGAATAGTGAACTCACGAGGAAAACCGAGCTGGTAATCATGCTCACTCCTCACCTGATCGATACGTACGAGAAGGGGAACCTGATTACCGAAAAGGTAAAAGAGAAAATGGAATCATCCTTTGATTCAGATAGAGCGGATATGCTCGGGCTCGGGGATTTTGAAATGGATGAAGTGATTGTGGAAGAAGGTGTGATCTCTTTTGCAGCGGAAGAGGATGTCTCCGAAAATAGCGATGCCGCGAGCGCTTCGACGGTGGAAGAAGAAGGCTCCGACAATCTCAATACCGAGGATGATTCGACGGTGGAAGAAGAAGGCTCCGAGAATCCAGATATCAGGAGCGATTCGGAGGGGCAGGAGGGGGAATTACCGGTACCCGCTCCCGACGAGACAGTCATTGAAAATATCCCCACAGGTGTACAGGCGGAATAAACTTCGAGCGCTACAGGTTAAAACATCGATGCCGGATCTATTACAATCTGGGTTCTGACGATACCTGGTTCCGGCTTCCAATCCTCCTCCTTGAGTCTTTCGAGGGTTTTCCAGATATCCGTCGTTTTGATCAGCAGGTGCCAGATATATTCACGCTTGATTCGCTGAACGGGAAAGGGCGCCGGACCGAGAATTATCCTGCTTCGATCGCCCGCTGCCGGAGCAAGATGCTTTACGACCCGGGACGCCGCGCTTCTCACCGTTTCACTATCTACCGAAAAAAGTTTGATATGAACCATTCTTGTGAACGGGGGATACCGGGCAGCCTTCCGCACTTTCTTTTCGCGCTCATAGAATGAAGAGTACGAATGCCTTGAAGCGGCGCGCACGCTGTAATGTGAAGGCTGATAAGTCTGAATAACCACCCTGCCCTCCATATCCCCCCTGCCTGCTCTGCCCGCGGCCTGGGTAAGAAGTTGAAATACACGCTCCCCCGCCCTGAAATCTGGTACATGCAGGCCGATATCTGCGGATACGACTCCGACCAGGGTCACACCTGGAAAATCATGTCCTTTTGCCACCATCTGCGTACCCACGAGTACATCAGCCTCTCTTGCCGCGAAACGCGCCAGGATTCTTCGATGAGCACCACGCTTTCTCGTCGTATCCAAATCCATTCTCAGAACCCGGATATCAGGAAAAAACTGCTTGAGCTCCTTCTCTATCCGTTCAGTGCCTTTCCCCTTGAGCTTGAATGTCTCTCCATCGCAGGAGGGGCAGAGTCCCGGTATTTCGCGCACCGCACCGCAGAAATGACATCGCAGTGAATTAGAAGACCGGTGAATAGTCATAGCCACGCTGCAATGGCTGCAGGAAACGGCTTCACCGCATTTGACGCATTTCATCGTGGAAAAGAAACCTCTCCTGTTGAGGAGCAGGATCACCTGCTCTCCCCTGGATACGGTTTCTTCAATCAGCTGTGCGAGCCTGCCGGAAAGGGTTGAACGGTTGCCTGAACGGAGTTCGAGTTTCATGTCCAGAATTTCGACTGCCGGCAATTTCCGGTCGTCTATCCTCTCGGGCAGTTCCAGGAGGGAATATTTTCCAGTTTCGGCGTTGTAGTAGGACTCGAGGGAGGGAGTCGCTGAACTCAGTAGAACCGGGACTGAAGCGAGTTTGCCGCGGACAAGAGCGAGATCCCTGGCACTGTATGCAGGCGATTCGGCCTGCTTATAAGACTGGTCCTGCTCCTCGTCCACCACTATCAGCCCGAGATTCGGAAGGGGGGTGAAGATTGCCGAACGCGCTCCAACTATAACCCGGATCTCCCCTTCGCTGGCCCTGGTCCAGGCCTCACGCCTGGCACCGATTGAAAGCCCGGAGTGGAGAACTGCAACGTTCTCCGGGAAACGCTCGGCGAACCGTCCGGACAGCTGGGGAGTAAGGGCGATTTCCGGAACCAGGATGAGAGCAGACTTGCCTGCATCGATGGTTTTCTCGGTAAGCTCGATATAGACATGGGTCTTTCCGCTGCCCGTCACACCATGCAGAAGAAAAGGGTGGAATCGCCCCTCTTTAAGACTGACGGCGACTTTTTCAATCACACGCGCCTGAGCCGGTGTACTCTTCAGGATAGTAACATCACTGGGAAAACCCTCCGGTTTATAGGCGGTGGATTTGGATTTACGTGAACGGGTTATTTGGGGCGGCGAAGTCGAAGACAGTTTGACAATGCCTTTAAACTCCAGACCGCGCAGTACCCTTGCAACATCGAATTCCGGAAAACCCCGTTTGACTTCGATTACCCGAACTCTGCCCCGCCCCTTGAGAAACTCGATGAGTTGTTTCTGCCGAATTCCCCGCAGTGGTTCTTCGGGCAGAGCAACCAGTTCAACCGTCGGATTTCGTCTTTTTACCGAACCTGACGGCAGGAGAAGCCGAATCGCCTCGCTTTCAGAGCACAGATAGTAACGGCTTATCCAGGAAACGAGCTCCTGACCGTGGGGGTCGAAAGCCGGAGTTTCTTCGAGAACATCGGAAATATCCTGCAATTTCGATGACGGGAAATTTATGCGTTTCGGGAAACCGATAACGATTCCGATGAGGGACTGGCCGCGGAAGGGGGCAACGACCCGTGCGCCGGGTGAAGGTTTAACAGCGATAGTATCTGGAATGCGATAGGTGAACCGCCTGGCCGGGAGCCCTGGAAATACTAGGTCCACAAGCCTCATAAGACTGTCTACTTGAAAATACCCTCGGGGATGTTGGCGTTCAAACGATAATCATCGAATTCGAGAATTACTTTGCCGATGAAAGGAACCATATCGGCTGAATAGAGAACCAGCTCCCTGGCTGACGGTAGGACATACCCGCCTTCGACCTTGTATTTGAAGTGCTGAGTATGCACGGGTAAATCATTGAGGATGTATTCGAAAGATACCGGGAGTATCCGGCCTTCGACTTCCGACCACTTCGTGTTCAGGTTCGTAATCGTTTGCTTTTCTGAATCTTCAATGTCGACGCTTCGGGAAATATTTCTGACTACAACTCCGTTTTCGCGATCAATCCAGAAAATCGACTCCAGCGTTACAATTCGCGTTCCGTCCGGTTGAGTTGATACCATAATCCCGCTTTTTCCAGGTGCGGGAACGAGAGCGATCTTCCAGCATTTGATACCATTTAGAGTTTCGTGTGTCAGTGTTGCGACCGACTCCTTCTTCAGAAGCTCTATCTGCTCGGATTGGCTTTGAGGAGTGAAACTGAATGCCATGTAGAAGGGCATCAGAAGGTTGTACACTTTAGTGACATGTTCTTTCTGGGAAGGTATGGAGTTGCAATGGATCCGCCAAGATGCCGGGTTTTTATAATACGATTTGAAAGCGGGAATTCCCTGTCCTTCCTTGAGATTTTGAAGCAGGTCGTGAACAGCGGTACCAGAAATTTCCACATTGGCGATATAGCTGATCAGACCTTCATTTTCCAGAATGGAAAATATCGATCTTGACTCACCAAGGGTAGAGAAAGGGTCTGACCCGCCAGATGCGAGGGTTACGGTCACAAGGATGAGTAAAATAACGAACGGAATATTCTTCATGACAGTCTCCTCCGGCGCCGCCTTCACGCGGCACCGGATTCAGATTCCGATTAGATTATGCAATCATACGGGGGATCTTATTCGCCTTCACCACCGGTTTCACTTAGCCTGGCGGCTTCTTCGAAGTAGAAATTGGCCATCGTTTTCTCGCCGATCTTGAAATAAGCACGGGCGAGGAGTGTGTAGACATCCTTGTCGTCAGGATAGTAGACAGCGAGATCTTCCAGGTATTTGATAGCCTTGTGAAATTTTTTCTTCTCCATGTAGGCAAGACCGAGAAGACGAAGACCTTCCTCGGTACCCTCGCCGAAAGCGACGCCTGAATTCTCAAGAACCTTCACGACCGAGTTGTATTTTTCAAGCTCGTATAATATCGAAGCATACGCAATGAGGATATCGGGATTATCCGGATTCATCTGCATCGCCTCTTCAATAGTGGCGAGCGCTTCCTCGACAACACCCAGTTCTTTACAAGCAAACACGTAGTTGACGATTATGTCTGCGTTGCCTGGGAAAATCATGATACCGGTAAGGCAGAGTTCCTTGGCTTTTTCCCATTCTTGAGCCACGATTTCAAGCGCTGAAGCATTAACGAGATGTTCAGCTGCTTCCGGTTCCAGCAGCATGAGAGATGCGTAATATTCACGGGCTTTGTCGTAATCTTCCAGCTTCATATAGGAATCTGCCGTCAGTTCCAGAGCGCGCTTGTTGTCCGGGGATACTTCCAGTATCCGTTCAAAATATGCGATACCTTCCGGGAACTCGCTGCGGTTATAGTGATAGACTCCCAGGTTGTCGAGAGCGGGTTCATTCACCGGATCTATGTCGATTGCCCTTTTACTGCAGAGATAGGCATTTTCGGAGTCTTCCATCATGGTGTAAACGTTCGAAAGTGCGTTGTAGTTGTCTACACGACGCGGATCAAGATGCATGGCATCAAGCAGGTTTGTGAGTGCTTTATCCAAACGTTTGCCGTTCAGGTAGTTTACACCGTCATTGTAGAGCTTGATCCATTTTACCTCTATTTCTTTCTCGACTTCCACGATAAGGGATGTGTCGAGTTTGGCGGCACGCATGAATGATGCGAATGCTTCATCATACTGCTTTGTTCGAGCATAACAGGCGCCGAGGTAATAGTAAGCGTCTCCATCGAGAGGGTTGAGTTCCAGTGATTTGTGTATTTTTGTGATGGCTAGGTCGTATCGTTCATACTGATAGTCGATCTTGGCTCCCCGAAGAATCGGGTTCATCGACCCTGCGCATCCGGCAATCAGCAGAACTGCAATAATAAAACCTGCGAGACCGGCGATCCGCTTCATGTCTGTTCCTTTCTCGTGGCGTCTTCTCTAACCTTAAATGAGGTCGAAAGTTAGCAGCGTAAATGTGCGCAATGATTATATGTTTTCGGCTGGCATTGTCAAGTTAATTCTCCGACCGGACCAATACACGGAGACCGGTTTACTCTTTATCATCGAGTCGGGGTTCGGAGGGTGCCGTTGAAGCGTGATATACTTCGATGCCTTTTTCGATATCCCAGACAGATAGAGATAGCTGACCCGTTTGAGGAAGGGTTTCTGTGCAGATGAGAAGTTCCACACCGAAAAAGACTGCCGCTTCCAGATTCTTCCAGCCGTTCCGGCATCCGGTTCCGGCGTATCCGATCTTTTCCGTGAGAAGATCTCGAATCTTGCCATCGCTGAAATTGAAACCGGCCGCCATCACCGCTTTATCCATCGAATCGGCAAGGCGAACGGCCATCGCACGCTCCGCGGCGTTTCTCCTGCCGGAGAACCTGAAAAGCACGGTGGCGCCTTCGCGTTCCGGCGCTGTTTCCAGGAAACGCCCGAGGAGCTCGTGAAGGCCGCCGAGGAAGAATTCATCGGGGATCCGTCCGGGTGCACCCGTGCAGATATCGAACCCTGTTGCCTCGTGCACGATCGGCGCTTCCTCCCGGGCCAGGGATTTTTCCACGAGGAATATTTCATCTCCGGATCTGCATATATAACCGTCTTCCAGGGTGCTGTATGTGACGCGATCGCACTCTATGGCCCTGCCGTCCTTTAATACCAGATACCGCGATCCGCAGGAGGAAAGGAACAAGGGTAAAACCAGGCAAATAACAAGTAACCGCAAATGTCCAAGCATTGTTCCCCTCCTCAAGATTCACTTTTTAAGCGGGTTCTCTGGTAGAGCCTGTACTTCCTGACTGCTTTCTTGTGGTCTGCCCAGGTACTTGAGAAAATGTGCCCGCCGCCATCTCCCGATGCCACGAAATAAAGAACCTCCCTGTCCGGTGCGGGAAAAAGCGCCGCATGGAGCGATGCCAGGCCGGGACTGCAAATCGGGCCCGGAGGTAAGCCTTTTCGGGTGTATGTATTGTATGGCGAGTCGATCTTCAGGTCTCTGGTGGTGAGCTTGCTTCCCTTTTTACCCAGAGCATAGGCGACGGTAGGATCGGCTTCGAGTTTCCAACCGAGCCGGAGCCGGTTCCGATAAACCGCCGAGATGAGCGGACGCTCTTCGTCGAGAACGGCTTCTTCCTCGATTATCGAAGCGAGTATCACTGCGCCGGTCATGCTCATGGCTGAACTATCCGCTTTTTTCCACATTTCCGGTGTGACTTTCGCGGTACGATTTTCGAGCATAATCCGGATCACCTTCAGCGGATCGAGAGGTTCGTGGAAGCGGTAAGTATCGGGAAACAGATATCCTTCGAGAGAACCTTCCTCTATGCCGGCGAGAAGCCTGAGGTCCGGCCCTGGAGTTTCGGCGAGATCGATAAATACCGCATGCTTCCCGGGCGCTTCTCCGAACAAAATATCAGCGGTTTCCTTTATCGTGAGACCTTCAGGAATCGTAAAGGATCGTTCCGGTCCCGGAACACCTTCCGAAAGTCTTGCAATGACATCGTTAAGCGAGACAGGTTCGGCGAAATCATAAACGCCTGCTTCGAGGTTGCAGTCTTCTCCGAGGATTCTCGTCCAGATAACGAATTCGATGCCGGAATCGATAATGCCGGCGGACTCGAGGATGGAGCCTATTTGCCTGGTGCCCGTTCCATAAGGAATCTCTACGGTGTTTTCAGCTGGCAGGCGCCGTGTTTTGAGCCTGTAGACAGCCACGGAGACGGTAACAGCGGCGGCGGCCACGGCTGCTGCTATTATGATTAATAAGAGTGTTCTGATACGCATGGTGTTGTTTTATGAAGGCTCCCCGCTCGAGATTTCGGCATGAGTTTACAGGCCCGGACAGCCTGCATCCAGAAATTCCTGCAGGAGCAACTCGGCTGCCAGGGCGTCCAGTTTCTTTTTGGCCTTTTTGTACGGTGTACCCAGTTCACGCGTGATCCTGATCGCCTGGACGGATGTCAGCCTTTCATCCCGTGAAATTACCGGGCAGTCGAGACGGTCCGAGAGCTGCCCGACGAATGTCTGTGCCTTGACCGCACTTTCACCATGGCTTCCGTCCATATGCAGGGGCATTCCAACGACCACGGCGGTAACTCCATTCTCCTCGGCATATGAAACCAGTGTTTCGAGAAGTTCTTCCGGCGGACCGGCTGGCAGCACCTTTCGTCCTGTCGCGATCATGCGCAATTCATCCGACAGGGCGATTCCTACGCGCACAGAGCCGTGGTCCAACGCCATTATTCGTCCAAGCACGGCGCTGCTCCCTCCTCCAGGGTCGAGGCTCGCCGGACGGCCGTCACCAACCCCGAAAAGTCCTCCGGCCATGGTGCTTCGTATCTTTCCAGAGCGCCGGTGACGGGATGCTCGAATTCGATTGCACGGGCATGTAGAGCGGGTCTCCTGATGGCACTTGCGGCAGCTAAAAGCACGCCGCGGACTTCCGCGGGAGTCTCTCCCAGCAGAATATGATCCGTGGCACCGTATTGAGGATCCGATACGATCGGATACCCCGCATGCTGAAGGTGAACCCTGATCTGATGGGTTCGTCCCGTTCTCGGGGTCACTTCCAGCCGCGTCATCCAGGAACAGTAGTCAACCACCCTGAAAGCGGTTTCAGCATCCCTGGAACCTATTCCTCTCACAGCCATTTTCGTTCTGTCTCTCAAATCCCTGCCAACCGGTCCAACCACTGTACCATTTGTTTCGTCGGGACGTCCCCAGACGACCGCATCATAGGTTTTGGAGATCTTCCTGTCCTTGAAGAGACTGCCGAGAGCAGCGTGGGCCGCCTCGGTTCTCGCGACGATCATAACTCCGGACGTGCCCATGTCGAGGCGATGGACGATACCCGGCCTGAAACCCGTGCCGCCACCGGAAGAGAGATCGGGAAACCGCCAGAGGAGCGCGTTTACCAGGGTTCCGGTAAAATGTCCGCGGGATGGATGAACCACCATACCTGCCGGTTTGTTTAAAACTATGATATGTTCATCGGAATACAGGATCTGGATGGGAATATCTTCGGGGGTTGGAGCCGATTCATCAGGTTGGGGTTCTTCGGGCTGAAATGTTATCTCGTCTCCGGGCGACGGTCTGTAGTCGGGTTTAACTACCGCGCCGTCGACCCTGATCGAGCCGTTCTTGATATGCCGCTGCAATCTTGTCCTGGAATGATCCGTCCAGACCCGCGCGAGGAAAACATCGAGACGCCGACTGCAGTCGTCCGATGATTCAACTTTGTATTTTCGTCCTGTTTCCATAATCGAGTAATATTACGAGAACGATAATCGCGCTCCCCACGGTGATGAACGAGTCTGCGAGATTAAAGGTCCAGAACCTTGTGGTTCCTACACCGAAATCGAGAAAGTCGACAACCCTTCCCCTGGAAAGACGATCAACGAGATTACCGAGCGCCCCTCCCAGGATAAGGGTGAATCCGAATCGCTGCAGGAAAGAGGTGTGTTGTGACAGGAAGATGATGCCGGCCAGAACGATTACCGCAAAAACTGAAACGATGCGCATTCCGGTGGGCGGCAGCAGGTCGATTCCGAATGCTATACCGGGATTCTCGATGTAATGAAGGCGGAAGAAATCTCCCAGAACGCGAATGGTTTCTCCCCTGTGCATGTGGCGCATTACAAGGTTCTTGGTCAGCTGGTCAAGCACAAGTGCGAAAATGGTAATCAAAAACTGCGGCACAAGGGCGGAAAACCGACTGCTTCGAAAGTATTTCTCATCGAGATGCTGCATCATTCATACCTGCAGATACAGGACGCAACCCGTCAAGGCTTCGACCGAAAAGAAATATACAACCTGGGAAACACACGGGGACACCCCGATTCTGGCCTATGGTTCGCGGGGGTGCTGTATCTGCGCAGGCTGCGGCGGGGAAAGCGGAATAAGACAGGAACGTCGGTGGTTTCAAAGTTCGAAAAAGGAGGATATTCTGTTCACCCTTCCTTCTCCGAACAGGTTATGCACAGGTCGGTGCTGGGGACGAATTCCAGCCTGGCCGTGTCGATGTCTCCCTGGCATGACTCGCAAATGCCGTAGTGGCCCTCCTTGATTCTTGCCAGCGCCTGGTCGATTTTCTGGAGCTGCCTTCCTTCGGCCGAAGCGAAATAGAAGCTCTTCTCTCTTTCCCGGGCGTCGGATCCGAGCTCAGCCATATGCTGATCATAATAAGAGTCGGCACTCGCTTCACCGGGTTTGTTTTTTTCTCGAAATTCCTTGAGCCTTTTCAGCACTTCTTCACGCTCCGAGAGGAGCAGATCTTCGAAGTGTTTCAAGCTTTTCTTATTCATGTCGGTTTCCTACCGCCTGTACTCACCCGAAGCTGACTGCTTCAGGATGGATCCGCTCTCTCGGGAATCTTCGCCCGAACCGGCCAAGCCCCGCCGATTATTATTCCGTTCGTGCGTTTCGACGCGAATTCCCGGGAAGCGGAAGCCTGAATACCCCGCGCCACAGCCCGGCCCAGGAAAATAACCTACCGGATATAATCACAAATAACCAGCCCGGCGCAACAGAAATGTAGGATGTTGTACCTGTTCGAGAGTGTGGCGGGTGATTGTTGGACGATCAAGAGATGTGAGCACTGTGAGTATCGGGCCGCAATTTATAAAGCTCCGGGTGAATCCCTCGAAAAGTCAATCAAAGTTATATTTCCACTCCATTCCTGACGATTTAGAAAAAGGAAGAATCTGGATTCTATTCAACTGGAAACTACCGGGTGAATGATACATTCCCGCGTTTCCAGGAAGGCTCCTGTATGAGCGATGTAATTAAAACCGGAAAATCGAGGGGATTGAGACGCTGTTCGACCGGAGCAGTCCTTGCCTTGCTTTCCACCGGTATTGAATGGTTCATACCTGCAAGGGTCCATGATGGAGATCCGGATCAGCACCGCCGCGCCCGCCTGATTGTGCTGTTTTCGGGAACGCTTTTAACATTGGCAATCATCTATGCGGTGATTTTTCTGCTGATGATCAGCCCGATCTGCGCCATTACACTCTTCGCAGGAGCCGGTGTGGCGCTCGCCACCATGTTTGTCCTGCGCGGGTCCGGCTCATCCAGGATCACGGGCAATATGCTCACCGGGACCTTCCATGCTGTAATGACCGTTCTCGCATACCGTCTGGGAGGAGACGGCTCAATCGCTCTTCCGTGGTATGCGGGTGTACCCGTGGTTGCCCTGAGTACAGTCAGTCGTCGAGCATCCTATTTCTGGCTCTTCGCCACCGCTGCGTCTCTTGTTCTATTCTATGCCGCCGAATATGCCGGCTATTCATTCCCGAACGATCTGACTCCCCACCATTATAAACTGCTCGGTCTCCTGGCCGGGATCGGCCTTATCGCACTGATACTTGCTCTCGCCCTTCTTTTTGAGACGGTGAAGAACCAGATGTTGAGGCAGATACAACGCAGCGAGAAGGCTGTGCGACTGGCCAAGGAGCGCTCCGAGAAAATCCTTCAATCGATCCAGAACGGGCTGCTCATCATTGATGCCGAAACCCACGAGATCGTGGAAGCCAATCCGGCGGCGGCAGCAATGATCGGAGCCGCGCCGGAGGAAATTGTCGGGCGAACCTGCAATCTATCTGTCTGTTCGGCTATGCAGGGCGCCTGCCCGGTCACCGACGCCGGAGAGCGGATCGAGAACCGCGAGATGGAACTGCTGACCAAAGATGGTGGAAAAACGGTTGTAATAAAGACTGTCGTGCCCGTCACGCTGGAAGATCGAGAATGCTTGATAGAGACATTCGTTGACATCAATAACCTCAAACGGGCGGAGAGGGCTTTGATGGAGGTGAACGAACAACTCAAGCAGCAGACTGCGGTTGCCAGGGGTGCGGAAAGACAGGCGAATGAAGAGAGAGAACTTCTCAGCGTTACATTGCGCTCCATCGCCGATGGTGTCATCACCACCGATCTTCAGGGTGATATAGTTTTAATCAATAAAATAGCCGAGCGGCTCTTGGGCTGGAGCCAGCAGGAAGCCTGCGGCCGTCCGGTTCATGAAGTCTTCAATATCATAAACGAAAAAACCGGCAGACCCTGTGATAATCCTGTGGAAAAAGTGCTTCACAGGGGGATGATCGTCGAGCAGAAAAATCATATTATCCTGATCGCCAGAAATGGTAACCGGTATCTTATCGAAGACAGCGGCGCACCGATATTCGACGAGAACAGCGAGATAATCGGAGCAGTTCTCGTTTTCAGGGATGTGACGGAGAGCAGAAGAACGGCAGAGGAACTGCTCAAGGTTAAAAAACTTGAATCGGTAGGAGTGCTGGCAGGCGGGATTGCCCACGATTTCAACAATATACTTACCGCCATCCTTGGCAATATCGACCTTGCGGGGGTAATGATAGAACCCGAAAACAAGGCATCCCGTCTCTTGCGGGAAGCCCAAAAAGCATCTTTAAGGGCAAAAAGCCTGACCCAGCAGCTGCTTACATTCTCCAGGGGCGGGAACCCGGTCAAAAAAACCAGCTCCATCGGAAAGACAATTACCGAATCTGCGAATTTCGTCCTGCACGGAAGCCAGGTATCGTGCCGGTTCAGCATCCCCGATGATTTGTGGCTTGTGGATTTTGATCCGGGACAGATAAGTCAGGTTATTCAAAATCTGGTATTAAACGCCAAGCACGCTATGCCCGATGGCGGTGAAATCAACATAGACTGCACCAATATCTCAGATATCAAGTCTGAAACCTCCGTGTTTTTATCAGGCAGCACCTATGTCAAAATCCGCGTGAGTGACAATGGTTCCGGAATCGCGGAAAAGCATCTTGATAAAATCTTCGACCCCTACTTCTCAACCAAGCAGGAAGGCAGCGGGCTCGGGCTGGCCATATCCCACTCAATCATCAGCAAACACGGAGGTCACATATCCCTGCAGTCCCTGGTGGGCGAGGGTACGACCTTCACGATTTATCTTCCCGTATCCGAGAAGCAAACCGTTAGAGCCCCAACTGAGGTAACCGATGAATCCGAGCACGTCAAAGCCAGAGTACTGGTAATGGACGATGAAGAGCTCGTCCGGGATATCGCCGAACGTATACTTCTCCACCTCGGACATGAAGTACTGCTGACGGCAGACGGCGAGGAAACAATCTCAACCTTCACAAAATACCGCGAAATCGGGAAACCGATTGATGTTCTGATAATGGATTTGACAATTCCGGGGGGTATGGGCGGCAAGGATGCCATCCGGGAAATTCTGGAAATTGACCCTGACGCCAAAGCTATCGTATCAAGCGGCTATTCCAACGATCCGGTCTTGTCTGATTACAGACAATATGACTTTAAGGCCGCAATCGCCAAACCGTTTATGCTGGAAGAAATGAATAAAACTTTAAAAGATGTTTTATCATAAATCCCGGGAATAGATCATCCGGTAAGGATACCGCGGAGGAAAGCGCGGATTATTGCCAGGATGATCACCGCCGCGACCGGGCTCAAATCGAGATCTCCGGCTATCGTGTATTTACGAAGGGGAGCGAGA
>CAYMWF010000047.1:0-39036 GCA_964394085.1 uncultured Gemmatimonadota bacterium
TTCGGTTCAACTGCCGGTTCGGTTCAACTGCCGGTTCGGTTCAACTGCCGGTTCGGTTCAACTGCCGGTTCGCCTTACCGACCGATACCTCTCTCCGGGGAACCGAGTCACCCGTGTAAAATTGTCAATCCGATTGACAATTTTACACGCATTATGAAACTCCCGGGCGAAGGGACGACCGACCTCGGCCGGCCGGGTAAATAAATGTCTCTTTTCGACCGCCTCGCTGCCGGCGCTCCGACAATTTCGCCGTCGGGCCGCTCAGGGAAGCGGCGACCTGGCATTTCAGCGGAACGGAACACCCGCGCCCCCCCGACGGCCCCTCAGCCGATCCTTCTGCAGAGTTCTCCGATTCTCCGCCAGCTGACGAGTCTCCCCCTCGACCTCGACCAGGATTCATCTCCGCCGTAAACGACCCATCCGTCGCCCCGTTCAGCGCCGCTGATATCACACCAGGTCTGAAGCCCCTTGAAAAATTCCGGATTCTCCGTCTTTCCCGACCTGACCTCGATCGGGATGACCTCCTTCGAGCCGTCAGCCAGAAAATTCACCTCGCGACCGGAGTAGTCGCGCCAGAAGAAGAGATTCGATTCCCGACCCGAATGGATGCGGGACTTCAGGAGCTCGCTCAAGACCCAGTTTTCGAATATGGACCCTCGCGCGGAATGGAAAACGAGGTCCGCCGGTCGGTCTATCCCCAGAAGATAAACCAGCAGACCGGTGTCGAGAAAGTAGAGTTTGGGCGCCTTGACGAGTCGTTTATTGAAACTTCGACGATAAGGTCTCAGCAGGTGAACCAGATACGCATCTTCAAGGATCGAGATCCAGGCGCGGGACGTGTTGTGAGTGATTCCGCAGTCGTTCGCGAGGGTAGAGAGGTTGACGGGCTGCCCGACCCGGGCTGCGCACATCCGCAGAAACAGTTTGAACCGCTCGAGGTGAGAGAATGTGACCGATTTTATCACCTCACGCTCGATGAATGAAGAAACGTATCTGCCATACCATTCTTTCGGGTTGAGTCCGCGCCGGTGGATGTGCGGATAACCGCCGATGGCGAGCAGTTCTTCGAGCGTGGCCGGCACGGCCTCAGCATCCGTGAGTTCAGCGAGGCTGAGAGGCAGGAGCGTCGTCAGGGCGGCGCGGTCGCCCATGCTTCCGGCGAGATACCGCATCATCCGGAGGTTGTTCAGTCCTGCCAGGATGAACCGTCCGGGAGCGTCGTCCGTATCCACAATGGTCTGCAGGTGAGACAACAGCTTGGGAGCCCGCTGCACCTCGTCGAAAATAACCTTGCGGGAATGGATATCGAGAAACCGCAGCGGATCCGATTGTGCAAACTCTCTCGTATCGGGATCTTCCAGGGAGACATAGCCGTAATCGGGAAAAACGGCCTTGACGAGCGTTGTCTTTCCGGATTGGCGCGGACCGGCGACGACCGCCACCGGATGAGTTGAAACTGTATTCTCCAGCCTTTTTCGCAGCTTTCGCGCTATCATGACTGGAATACGCCACACCTGTGTAAAATTGTCAATCCGATTTACAATTTTACATACTTCCCGGGAGGATAAGAGAGGAGGAGGCTCCGATCCCCAGCAGAGCACCATCACCAACGGAAGGTCATACACCGCCTGTACGCCGGGCCGCCCCTCGCGGTGCCGGCCGGTGAGAGCGTGTCGACGGCAGTGGTCCAGGCCGTTCCCGGCGGCATCCCCGTCGGAACCTATACGGTAACGGTGTCAATCCACCTGGAAGGCGAAGAAATCTCCAGCGCCTTCTTCGACGTGGGTGTTCAGGAATCCTGCGACTAGAATTCTACTTTTTCACTATTCCACGATTCTTTCGTCCTGCTGACTCTCTCAGCATGAGTCAGCGGGCCTTTTCAAAAGTTATCCTTGCTATGTCCTTTTCTGATTTACCTTTGGATTGTTGTACGCAGCGATAAAAGCAACCCCGTTCTCTGATGCGCCGCAGCGCTGAAAGGATAAAGTGCGTGACACTTACGGGCGGAAATGCTAACCTCTGCTATCTGCGGCAAATGCAAAATCAACGTTGCCTACGCTGCTCTGTAAGTTTGGGGGCCGAAACCGGTCTCCCGGTCACGTCCCGTTTCAATTTGAACTGAAGTTGAACGAAATCGGCGGGTTGTCTCAAGCATGAGCTTAATGACGGAATTAACCGAATCCGAACTGAAGACTGAAAAAACCGTAGACGGGTGCAGGAAAAAGTATCTCGACCGTCTCTCCAGTGCGAATCCGGTATTGTTCAGGCGCATCTCCGAAAGCTCCGATCCGGAAGAAGCCCGGACGGGGCTCTTCGAGCTCCTGGCCGACATGGAACGCATGCTGCTGTCCGGCGACGTGCACATGGGTGCGGAGGCCCAGAGAGATATAAGGCTCAACATATCCGTTCTGAGAAACCTGATCAGCCCGATGAATGAGAATCGGACGGGAACATCCGCCCTAACGCACCTCTGGAACCTGATCAACGACCGCGAAGAATCGGACGATTCGCGGATATCGCCCGGCTTCGTCTGGGAATTCATCAACATCTTCGAAGGGGTGATGGGCAGGATCGAGTCGAAAGAGTCCGAACCCGGGGGAGGTTGCCGTTCAAACGGGCTGCAGGGAAGAGAGGCGGCCATCGCCCGCGGAACGATCCTCGACCGCCTGGCGTCGCGGATGAATGATTATTGCGCGAATTATCCGTCGGGCCTGGTCGGGGAAATCATCGAGACCAGAAGAAAAAATCGCAAGAGAATCCTTGAATATTTCGGCGGCTCGGAAGATGACTGGAACGATCACACCTGGCACATGAAGAACGTGATCAGGGAAACTGAAACACTCTTCGCATTGCTCGACCTCACGGAAGAACGGCGGAGAGCCGTGGAGATCGTGGTCGAAAATAAAATCCCGTTCGGCATAACGCCGTATTACGCCAGCCTGATGGACCGGAAAGCCGGTGCCGGATACGACGCCGCGATACGCGCGGTGGTTTTTCCATCGCCTGAATACGCCGGCGTAATGGCGGCTCATCGCGAAAACAGAAAAATAGAAATGGATTTCATGGGTGAGCGGGATACTTCCCCCGCCGATCTCGTCACCCGCAGGTATCCCGGCATAGCTATTTTCAAACCGTTTAATTCGTGCCCGCAGATTTGCGTCTACTGCCAGCGCAACTGGGAAATCGACCATGTGCCGACGACGGAAGCAAGGGCGTCGAAGAAAAAGCTCGATGCCGCGCTCGACTGGTTCCGGCGGCACGAGCATGTCGGGGATGTTCTCGTAACCGGGGGAGATCCGTGCGTCATGCCCGATGCCGCGCTTGCTCGAATCCTGGATTCCATGTGTGAGATAGAGCATATCTACCGTATCCGTATCGGAACCAGGACGCCCGTGGTTCTGCCGATGAGATGGTCCGACGACCTCGTTGGAATACTCAGCAACGCGCACGAACCCGGAAGACGGGAAATTGTCGTCTCGACACATTTCGAGCATTCGAGCGAGATAACCCCGGAGGTTTTGACAGCCATCGGGAAAATTCGATCCGCCGGGCTCGGAGTATACAACCAGGAGGTCTTCATCCTCGAGAACTCGAGAAGGTTCGAAAGCGCCAAGCTGCGTAAAGATCTTCGCCTGGCCGGTGTTGATCCGTACTACACATTCAACATGAAGGGCAAAAAAGAAACCAGCGCCAGCATGGTGCCGATAGCCAGGCTGCTCCAGGAACGAAAGGAAGAAGCGCGACTCGTGCCGGGTATGGACCGGACGGATGAACCGGTGTTCAACGTTCCGAAAATCGGCAAGAACTACCTGCGGGGGTGGCAGGATCATGATCTCATTATGATCAAGCCGGATGGGTCGAGGATTTACGAATTCTACCACTGGGAAACGAACGGAACTCCCGCGCCAACCTATTGCTACACAGACGTCCCGATCTACAATTATCTCGCCAGGCTCGCCGCTCTCGGCGAGCGCATAGAAGATTACTCAACCATCTGGCAATATTTCTAATCCGGAAATACGACTCCGGCAATCTCCCCATGCGCCTCTCCGGCGCCGATCGAGCTCAGTTCGACTCCCCTCTTTTAAGAATCCCAGACCGTAATGGTGAACGAGTCGGAGGAGTAGTAATCATCCGGATATGTGCCGATGACAACGTCGACGGTATAGGTCGAGATGGGTGCAGTTTCCGGAATCGTGAGATAAATCGTCTTCCTGCCGCTGTATCCCGCCGGAACCGTTACCTGGGATGCAAGCGTTTTGATGTAAGGCTCCGTGAGGTCCTCGGAAGTAATGGACAACCAGACATCCGCGACGCAGTCTTCCTCTTCATAGCTGACGACTTCGATTTCCCAGTCTATCGTGGTGCCCCTGCGCGCCATTCCGGGAGGGGGCGATGTGATCTCGAGGGTGATATGCTTGAGGGCGTGGGTTATACGGCCGTAGTAGACATCCTGTTCGCCGTTGAACGTGGCGGCCCAGGCCACGTGAACGCCGTAATCGTCCGAGACCATGTCGAAATAATCGCCCATCTTCTGCTGCTGCGGCCAGCCGAGGTGGGGATCGAACGATGGAGAAAGCTTCTCGTTCTCCGACCAGGTAACTCCGGCGTCGAGGGAATAGGAATAGAAGAGAGACGAGTCGTAGCCGCCGGGATCGTTCCTGGTGTCCAGCCAGATCGCGTCGATTCGCCCGGTCGGCGCCACCGACATGGTGCCGAACCACTGGTAGGCGCTGCTGCCGGGGTCGTCGTTGACCCTTACCGGAGAGCTCCAGGTGGCTCCGCCGTTCGTGCTGCGGGCGAACATCACGTCGCACGGGTCCGACGAGGGCCAGTCGCGATCCACTGAGCAGAGAAGGTAGACATTGCCGCGTGACGGGCCCTGGGAATTATCGACGGCGATCCACGCCTGTCCCAGCAGTCCTCCGGGGTTCGGACCTCCGCCGTACAGGATACTGCCATCCAGGTCCACATTCTTCGTGAAGTCCCACGAAACGGACTGGCCGGAAAACTGCGCATCGGTCGATTTCGTCACTACGAAGCCGTCACCGCAGATGTAGAGCTCGCCGTCCGGCCCGACGGCCAGGGTTCCCCAGTAAGGATAACCGGATATCGATATACAGTTTTCGTAGCTGTCTCCCCCGTCGGTGGAACGGGTGAAGAAGCCCGGATAGCAGCTGCTCCAGGACTGGGTCCAGTAGGCATAGATGTGACCGTCTCCGATGCCGCCGGATTTATCGATGACCATCCACTGCTTGTCTCCGCCGTAAGCGGAGGTTCCGTAGTCCCACGTGGCGCCGCCGTCATATGAGCGGAACACGTCGCACAGGTATTCCCAGCCGTCGATGGTGAGGCTGTTGTAATACATGACTCCGTCCGAGTCGGAATCCAGCACCGGATCCGAACGGAAGACGCCGGGTTCTATTTTGCCCGGGAAGGTCCACGTGTCGCCGCCGTCCGTGGTGTAGCCGTAACCGGCCTGGCGGAAGTCGCTGTTGATGGTATCGAACTGCCGCCAGCCTATCACCATCTTATCCGGATCCGTCGGATCCACCGCGATCGACGGCTCGTTGGCCGCGTCGCCTACGATGTTGTCGCCGGACGAGTTGGTGTTCACCTGGGTCATGAAGAACGTGGCGTTGGACGCGTGGTATGCGGGGGAAGTCGGCTGCAGCTCCCGCTCCACCCGGATATATTCATCGCTCGGGAACTCCAGGGGCTCGTGGGGCATCCTCTGCCCCGCCGCCGCAGCGATTTCCGCAGAAGAGAACACCGACGCGGCCAGGATAACGGAAGTAATCACGAGTAAATTGAGTGAGCGGTAAATCATGTTCAGCCTCCAGATCCTCTGGTTTGTTAAGGGGCAGGTTGAGCAGAGCCTGTACGTCACCCCGGGAATCGGGGAGCACCTGCATTCAGCAACCTTCTTACGGATAAGCAGAATAGGGGACAGATTTTTTTCTCTCTCCGGAAAGCAGAATAGGGGACAGATTTTTTTCTCTCTCCTGCCGGATTTTTGTCACGTGACAAAAACCGATCTCCTGTAACTGTCCATTGCTGCTGAACATCCGACTCCGGCACCGTTGTTTCTACTCGTCCGATCGATTTGCCCAGTGATAAAATCTTCCCGTTCGATTTCTCATGTGAGAAAAGTTCGAGCGGTAGAAACTGGCGGTCGTCGTTGGAGTTCCGGTTCCGGTATCGACGATTCGGTCTGTCGGTCAAAAATAAATCCCCTTTTTTCAAATCAAAAGCCGCCGAAGACAACTATCCAGCTCCCCGCGGATAAGCTGCGAACGCAAAGCGGTCGCCGGCATCACCCGTCGAAACAGAATCCGCATCCCGACCGAATCGCGGATAAGCTGCGAACGCAAAGCGGTCGTCAGCTTCATTCGCGAAACCGAAAGCCGCCCCAGATCGCAACGATCCCCACAATTATAACTGCGCAATCGAAACCGGGCAAATTTTCAGATCGGTTTCAGGCTTGCTCCTGCATTGCTTGACGAAATGTTTTTTAGCTTGACCACAAGTATAATTCCTTCTATCGGTGCTGAATACTCGACAGACTGGCAGTTCCGGACGAGGGGAATTTCAACCCGGCCATCTATCCTGCATATTTCCTTCTTCCGGAAAAAAAGGTTAGGTTTCATGATCGGAAAACGATCAATGATCTCCCTGATATCGATGGGTTGCGTCCTGTTTTGCAATCCGGCCCGCGCCGGCCTGTTCGACTCGGTTTTCGACGGACGCAGACAGGGATTCGTTTTCGGCGGAGGGATCGGCGCCGGCGTGACGCTGTTTTCCGAGGAGTTCGGTTACTGGGAGGAAAACGAGGGTGGTATCGCGTACAACTTCGAAATAGGATATGCACCCTCGAATAAGTATCGAATCTGTTTCCTGGACGGAGGAATGATATTGACCCGGGGATTCGCGGAGAAATGGCGGGAATGGAATGAAACGGTGCCGGTCATTCTCCCGATATTCTTCTCCGCCTTCTACTGGATCCTGATGTCCGACCAGTTGTGGGGAGTGAGCCTGACCCGCTACATGAAGGAGACCTCCCCCTCTCTCTTCTTCAACGGGGGAGCCGGCGTGTACCTCCCTTTCGCCTACATGTTCGAAAAAGAGAAGGATTTCGAGCCGAAGCCGGGGCCGGGCCTGTGCGCCGGTTTCGGATACGAGTTTCAAGGAGGAACCGCCATCGCTCTGGACATGATATGGGGTAAACCGTCCAACGTGGACGTATACGACATCTCGTTCCTGCTGCAGTTTAAAAAGTTCTACTATTGACGCCTGTAGACGCCTTTCATCCGATATGGAGAGAGACGCTGCAAATCGTCCGGAATCGATTCATTGGATCCCGCGATGAAAAAGCCGCCGGATTCCAGCTTTCCTATGATTTCTCCCGCAATCGACCGCTGCAGATCATCATCGAAGTACGTGAAGACCAGGTTGCGGCAAAGGATGAGGTCGAATGTACCCCGGGCAGTTTGAAAACGGATATCCTGCTCTAAAAAATCGACATCCGTCTTGAGGTGGTTCTTTATCTTAAAACCATTATCCGTCTTTAAGAATGCCGCCCGTAAAAACTCCGGCGGCAGATCTCTGACACTGCTTTCAGAATATATCCCTTCCGCGGCACGCTCCAGCATTGAACGGGTTCTGTCGGTTGCGGTTACTTTCAGGCGCAACGGTGATTTCAATTCCGGCATAACCGCCAGATTCCAAATAATCTGCAGCGTATAGGGCTCCTCCCCCGAGCAGCAGCCGGCGCTCCAGCATCTCACCCCTCTCTCTTCTTCAATCGCCCTCCGCACCAGCAGGGGTAGTATCTCTTCCCGCAGCAGGTTGAAAACCCCGGTATTCCTGTAGAACCGGGAAATAGTGATATAGAGCAGCGAATCGAGAATTTCCCACTCATCCCGCTCTTTCGACAGATAATCCCTGTATATCGACAGGTCGGAGATCCCCAGTTCAACCATTCTCCGCTTCAGGCGTTTTCTTACCTGCCCGCGCACCTTCCGGAATCCCCGCCATCTGTAGTTCAGCCGCGGCAGAGCCCATTGCAGAAACTCGACACATTGCCGGTCGTTCACTTCCTTTTCCTCTGTTGCTAAAAGGGAATGTTAAAAGGGACAGTTCTATTTTTCTCTCTATTATAATCCGAATATCCGGCGACACGCGAAAATTCCGGTCCTCCGACCTGTTCAGCAGAAAACGATCAGGGGATATATATCTCGAAGCAATCGGGCCTCCCTGAAAGAGGAACGCCGCATGGAAGGCTGTACCCCTCGAGATCTAAACGACTGGCCCTGTCGAATCTACCGGCGATACTCGGCATTTTGTAATCTACACCGGTAATCCATCCGTATCCCGGCGGGGGCGGAGGCAGAGTACTGAAATCGATTGTACTGCTCGCGATGTAATTTCTCCAGTCCGTTTCACCGCAAAAATAAAAGGCATCGTATAGCACGAGGTTCCAGTAATCGCCCGGCAGATAATAAACGACAAATGTTACGTACCGCCCCGCCCGGAAATTATAATCTTCGGGTGTATACCAGGTCCAGCCTCCCTCAGTCGTCCAGCTGTCAACCCACTCCGGACCGCTCGAGAATCGAGGCGATTGGGCAGTGGTCTTGTTCGTTTTCATGCCATGCCCCTTTTTTTCGCACCGGAAACGCCTCCAGTTCAGTTTTCAATCCTGACGGATCCGTAATCGGTTTTCTGATGTTCTTCACCGGAGTCATCAACCATTCATTCGAAGAATACCTCTTGTCAGGCCGGGCGCCCGTTTCATAAATGGGAAGTGTCGTTCAGCTTGTTGATTACCCTTTCCCCCCAGTCGTTGACGGTCAGCCTGCTGATACTCGCACAGTCGAACTGGTAAGATATCGATAAACCGTGCGCCTCTTCGATCTGCAGCCACCAGTCCACCATGGGAACCATCGCGTTCCCGTGCGAAACCATGAGGAGGATATCTTCTTCCGTCCTTCCGGCGACCGCTTCCACGAAGGATACGACCCGATCCATCATGGCCCGCCAGCTTTCGGCTCCTGGATAGGGCACCCAGTCGACCGTCGGCTCCGTAACCGGCGCTTCAATCCGCTCGGCCTCCCTGAGGGTCAAGTCTTTCGCAGCTCCGTTGTTCAGTTCCCTCAGCTCCTCGTGGAAACTCGGGCGCACTTGAATATGCCGCGCGATGATCTCCGCGGTTCCCCTGGCGCGCAGCAGGTCGCTGCTCAGGAACCGCACGGATCTCCCCGAACAGAGGAGAATGAGAGCCTTGCCCGCTTCTTCGGCCTGGGCCAGACCGCGCCGGGTTAAAGGGGTGTCGGTCCAGCCGCCGGTAATACCTCTGACGAGATGCTCCGACTCGCCGTGCCGGAGCAATATCAATTCTCTGGGATTTGTCATTTCTCTATAGCCGGTTCGAGAACAGCGGGGAGTAAATGATCCCCTCTCATCGTTCCCTTTGCCACGACAACGTTGACGCTTTCCGCCTGCAGATCCTGGAGCCTGGAGATTATCTCGGCATTGCTCATCCACGGCTCGAAACCCGCTCCGGCGAGGCGCGCCGTGTAGGCCCAGTCGGGAAAAGCTTTCCCCCCGGCCGAACCGTATTCAACTGTCACGGGAGAAATCATCAGAAACGGCCGCAGACAAGCAGGACGGATCTCATGATTCAACCTCCATTGAACGGCCTGTTTAAACGGCATGCACAACCATACACCGAACCGCCCGGCGCTGGCAACGCCGGGCGGGTTCAGCCGGATGTTACTCCACCACGTGGAAGAAGAACGAGTCGTCGTCCTCGATATCGCCGTACTCGTGGTCGCCGACAAAGGCGCGGACCTCGTAAGCGCCCGTATCGAGGCCGGGCGGGACTCCGTTATTGAGGGTGCCGGATACCGATCCGGTGGCGGGAACGACGATGGTCGTCGGACCCTGGATCGGGCCGAACACCGTGCTGTCGGGAAGGACCGCGTCGATCCAGGCGTCCATGGTCGCCGGCGCATCCAGGTGGTTCGTGATCTGGATGTCGTAGGTGATGGTGCCGCCGGTCGCCTGGGGGATCTCGATCGGATCGCCGTGAGGTGTGAGCTCGACTTCGTAGTCATGGTGATCCACCACTATGAGGCCTTCATCCCAGGTGGTCATGTACGCTAGGCCGTCCGCCGTCTGCAGGTTGGTGGCGCCGGTGCCCATGTAGTTCCAGCCGACCTGCGTCATGTTCGCGGGATCGGAGATATCGATCACCTTGAGCGTTACGCCGCCCTCGCAGCCGACGAAGATTTTGTCCTCGAACACGGCCGAGGACAGGACGACGTCGCACAGGGGGGTAGCAAGCTCGAGAGAACCCGCCGGCGCGGGGTTGGCCGGATCGGAGATGTCGTACGCTACCACCCGGGTGAGCGTGGTTGTGGAACCCACTTCCGTCTGGTAGTCGAAGACGTAGAGATGGGAACCGTCGAGGATCGGAGGCGCATAGGAGAAAGCGAAGCCCTCCTCCGGAAGGATCTCAGCAGCCGGGACCGGCTCGCTCGGGTTGCTCACGTCGATGATCGAGAACCGCATCCCGGCCGAGTAGGTCCTCACGGCCACGATGTCGTCGAGGACCGCTAGGTCCTGGAAGTTCACGCCCGGGATTTCGAGCCTGCCGACTTCCTCCGGCGCCGAAGGAGTTGTGACTTCTATGACAAGCAGAGCTCCCGTGTAGTAATCCGCACCATAGATGTATCTGCCGCTTCCTTTCAGATCATAGAGCCAGTTTGCCAAGGGGTAGTCGCAAACCATAACCAGGGTGTCGGGCCGGGTGGCGTCGAAGACGTGGAGCGAGTATCCGCTCTGCCAGTACACGGCGTAGAGATGATCGTCGAGGAAGGCGAGCTGGTTGTAGTACGGGGTGTTGGAGGCGATGTCGTCCGGCGGCGGCAGCTCGACCCCGCCCAGCTCTTCAGGGGAATCGGGGTCGGCTGTGTCGACGATCCAGATACCCCGGTAGTTGTCGGCGACGTAAGCGTGGCCGTTGGCGATCTCGAGATCCAGGTAGGATCCGCCCAGCTCCTGGTAACCGACGAATGCAGGAGCCAGGGGGTCCGAAATATCAGCAACGGCGAGTCCGAGCCCCCAGTCCGCGACATACGCCCGACCACCGTCCACCACGAGATTCGTGGAGTTCCGGACGGTTGTCAGGTTGGCGGCCACGGCCGGTGCGGTGGAGTCGGCGACATCGAAAACCGTAACGAGCCCGTCGTCGTCGTTGGCCGAGTATGCATAGTTCCCCTGAACGGCCATGTCCGCATAATATCCTCCCCACGGGACATTAGCGATTATCGCGGGGTTTATGGGGTCTGAGTAGTCTGAAACGGCGAAGTCCCCGCCGTTGCAGTAGACCAGGTCCCGCTGGCGGCCCAGAGACTCCAGATACCCGCCGATATACATGTAGGCCTTCACGACCGGGAACTCGGGCACGGTGACGTCGAGGGTCCAGGTTCCAGCCGAGTCGAGGAGATAGATGTAGGAACCGGATAGAACCAGGTCCGCCAGCCGGCTGTTCACGATGGTGAAAACGCTCGCGTTCACCGGCTCGGCCGGCACGCTCACATCGATGACCCACAGCTCGCCGTAGGTGAGAGCGCCCCATCCGGGATAGACGTTGCCGCATATATAGACGTAGCCGTCCTGCACGGCCATGGAGCGCCACCAGATCTCGAGGCTGAAAGGATCGTCGAGGGTGGCGATGAGCTCGGGGCTTTCAGGAACCGACACGTCGATCACCTGCAGCCGCGAAGGCCAGGTGGCGATGTAGGCGAAGCCGCCGCTTACGGCGATGGTTCCTATCTCCTCGGGAACCTCGATGCGGCCGACTTCGACGGGATTGTCCTCATCGGCGGCGTCGAAGATGACGAGCCAGCGGCCGGCGCTGCTGTATATGTAACCGCCCTCCTTGACGAGGCCGCCCCAGGGAGGGCCGAGGCGGAGGGAACGGGAGAGCTCTTCGAGGCGGTGATCTTCCCTGGCGGTATTCATCGACGGAAGGTCGCCGCTCCTGATGCTGAAGATCCCGCCGGTCCCCTGCGAGAGAGCGTGGCGCTCTGACAGGACGTCAATCCCGCTCAGGTTATCGATGCGGGGCGAACCCGACGGATCCTGCGCGGCGAACACCGGGGCTGTGGAGGCCGGGGCGGCGATCAGAACGAATGTCAGCAGCATACTCAAGCAATACCACCGCATCTGCCGGCGCGAGGGTTTGTATATCGATGTTTTCTGCTTTTTGCGTCGTGATGTTCGACATATCTTCGGCATCGGGTTTCTCATCGGGAGCCTCCTTGTATCACTCCGGGGTTCGACGGTTTCTCTTGGCTCGGCTTTCATTTGAAAATTATACTTGTGCCCCGACAGCTATGCAACATTTTTTAAGGGATTCTCCCCGCGAGATCCGATATCCCGGCTCTATCTGCTATGTAAGACTGAAACCTGAATGATAGCGGTGGTGTCAAGGCGGGCGCGACAGGTGCTGAAGCAGGCGGTGTGACAGGAAAGCTCGCAGGTTGCCGCCGCGGTCAGCCGGCGGGCTCACCGGAGAGCTCGAAGTAGTACGCCACGAACTCCATAGCGTCATCGGTGTCTTCGAAGTATTCCTCGTGGTCATTCCGGATCGGTTTTCATCAGGAAATCAAGAACCTTTTTATTCACCAATTCCGCCTGCACGAGCGTTAAATCGTGGCCGGCGCCGGGTATAATCCCGGTCTGTATCTGTGGGGCTATCGTATTCAGACGTTCAACCGCTTTCTTTGCGGGATACAGCTTCTCGTTCTCACCGACTAAAAAGAGCGTCGGCACCTTTATACGCTGCAGCTCGGCATCCGTTAATACGGTCGGTGTAACCGGCATCCGGAATTTGAAGCATTTCAGACCCATCATTGCATCGTCGACCAGTTCATCCAGCTGCTTCAAGCTGGCTTCATCATTCTTTTCCAGTAAATCCTCAAAGAGCCACTCGACCATGAATCTCTTCATGAACCAGCGACACGGTACGGCTGACAGAATCCCGCGCCACGCCCATTCACCCGGGAATTCAAACAAAGTGGCCGCGGGAGCAATCCATACCGCCTTGTTCAGCCTTTCTGGATGATTCAGTGTGTATTGACTTGTCAGCCAGCCGCCGAACGAGAGGCCCGCCAGGTTCAGATCGTCTCCCAGGTCAAGAGTTGTGAACAGCTCATCGAGCCAGTTCACCATATCTTCGGAGCTTTTTATATTTCGCGTATTCACACTGCGACCGAAGTCGTAAATGTTGTCTACCGCATATACCCTGCGTTGTCCGGATAGCGCTTTTATATTCGGGAGCCAGACCAGAGATGACGCACTCGTCGAAGGCAGCAGTACCAGCGGGGAGCCAATCACAGGTCCGCTTATGCGAATAAAAGTCTCCCCATAGGATGTTGTTACCGTTCTGGATTCCGAAGTCACGGGCCATTCCCGGGCCCTCGTATCATAATATTCTAAATATCGTTCTTTTGCTTTAACTGATTTAAACGGATAGTATTCAGGCACTTCCGCCATATCCGTCTCAGAAAACAGTGATATCAAAAACCATGAAAAAGCGGCAATGACTATAATCGAAATTGCGCCCAGTCCTGTAAACAGCTTTTTCAGATTCGACATATTACGCGGAGTGCAATCTTTCTGCTTTCACGATTATGCAATTACCGGCTCACAGGCGTCGCGTATCCTCGATGATGAACAGTTTCAGCGACGTGAACAGGTCGTTTCCCATTCTCTGTACGATATCGGTCTCAACCGTTGGGTATATTCAACGGACATGCCTTCAGGCATTCGAGACATTCATAGCTGCTGTGATCGTCAACAGCGGTCGTGTTGAGCAGAGTTTCAATGGAGACCGAGCTTCGGATCGATTCATCTTCAGCCAGATGCGACAGCAGCGGACTCGAATTCGCATGCCTCAGGCACAGGCGATGGTCCACCCGCCCTGTCGGATCAATGGCGTCAACCGGACAAACATCCTGACAATCGGTGCAGTTCTCTGGACAGAGGTCCTCCGAGGACATCTCGTGGGGCTCGAGAGGTACTGAAGTGACGACGCCGCCGACCAGCAGAAGGGTGCCGTGCCGCCGGCTTCCGAGCAGACCGCTCCTGGTCAACCTGCCAAGCCCGGCGCGCTCCGCCCAGTAGACAAGCGGCACGGTTCCCCAGTACTTCCCGGAGTTACGCTTCCAGGGGAAACAGCTGTATACGGGACACGCCAAAAAACCCTCCTGCTCCAGAAAGATCGATAAACGATCAGCTGCGGCGTCGAGGCGCCTGTAGCCCATGCCGCAGTATCGCCAGTAAATCCAGCGGCTGTCACGCTGCGAAAAGACGATCCCCCTGGGAACAGGCACTGTAAAACAGATTACGGAACTGGCGCCCTTCAGAAGCGACAGGGGAGAGAAGTCTTCGGGAACCCCTGGAATAGATGCGGCTGAGGCGATTCCAACGGTGGGGATACCGCAGTTCTCGAGGAGGGCGTTGATTGATTTCTCGATAGAGTCGGGGTGAGGCACGGCTGCACATCCTGTTGAGTATTTACATACCGGGCCGGCGGTTTCCATCCGGTAAAGATTCTCCCGGATCGGAACCGGCCGCCCGATCCGACAGGCTCGGACCTGATTCCTGTCTTGTTGACCGATCGCGGTCACAGACCACGAGTCTGTAACCCAAATCCAGGCTCCGGACCTCGAGCAGATCTCCGTACTTCCGCTCCCATTCGCCGCTGTCCAGATCGCGCTCGAGTTTTTTCAGACCGTCCGCAACATTTCCTATCCGCTCAAACGTGGAGATGGCTTTCCTCACACCTGAATCAAGGTAAGCTTCGGGCCGGCGCCAATACGCGCACATGAAACCATCCGTACAATCATGCGGCAGCTCCACGGTTTCCACGATCGTCTCCCCGAGGATCTCATCCAGTTCATCCAGAGTCGGGAAGAGCTGCATGTCGACGCCGCGGATCTCCGGTATGTAATCCTCCAGCCAGAAATCGCTGCCGTAGCCGATCCAGGTGAGTAAAACGATTTTGCCCCTGGTCACCCGGATGATTTCTCTGAGCCCCTTCTGTATGTCCGACCAGTGGTGAATGGTCAGGACCGCCATCGCTGCGTCGAACCGGCAGGTGCGGAAAGGCAACTCTTCTGCATGCCCTCTTACGAGCGTCGCCGTCGATTCGGAGCGAAGCGAAATCATCTCATCCGACGGCTCTACTGCAACGACCTCACACCCGCCGGGCTCATAGGAGCCGATCCCGGCGCCCACGTTCAACACCCGCCTCGCACCGTTCAGATGGGCCCATATAGAGGAAGCAATTCTCGGATCCGGCCGGCGGTGCTTCTTGTATTTCTCAGCGAGCAGATCGTAGTCCACAGGCGCCTGATCGCCAATCATGGTCGCGCCTTTCCGGAAATATGCTGGATTTGGATTCGGAACACTCTGGTCATCTGCGACTCGCGGCTTATATATTCCTCGCCTTCCTCGAAAAAATCGGGCGAGTATTTTTCGACCAGCATCATGAGCGCTTCGGCTCTTTCGTCCTCCGGTACCTCGGTTGCCGTCCCGAACACGACTGTGCTTTCGTATTTCGTGGCGAATTCGGACGGCAGCAGTTCGGTGTTCCCCACGACGCAGAATGAGACTCTCGGGTTGAATTCAATATTATCGAGCTTGTGCCCGGAGATCGCGCAATGGAAATAGATGCTGTCGTCCCGGAGCACGTAATTCACGGGTACGCCGTAGGGCCGGCCGTCCGGTCCGGAGGTTGAAAGTACTCCATATTCACCGCCCGCAAGAATTTTCAACGCCGCTGATCGACCAATCGCCCTGTCGGATCTTCGCATCGGTTTCATTCTTGATCTCACTCGCAGTTCACGACGCTAACCGGGTGCCGGGTGCGTTTTGAGACACCCCTTCGTCAGCATTAATTCGTTGTAAGAAAATTCTATCACTATAAAAAAATTGCCGGCACTCAAAGCAACTCGTCCAATGACTCGATGACGAAATCGGCAAAAGGCTTTCGCTCGGGAATGAGGTTCGGATAATACTCACCGATTATTTCGATTGTCATTACCGTTGTGAGCCCGCAGGCCCTGGCGCCCTGAAGCTCGCTGCCGCCGCCGTCGCCGACAAACACGACATCGGCCGCATCCGCCCCGCAGGCTTCCAGCGCGGCCTGGTAAGCCCCGGGCTCCGGCTTGATGTGCCCGATGTCGCAGCTGAACAGCGCCTTCGAAAAGAGAGGCGCAAAGGGGGATTCGTGCCAGCCCCTCTTTTCCATCGCGTCGGCATTGCTCAGCAGGATCATCCTGTGCCCTCTTTCATGGAGGCGGCGGATAACATCGATTCTTCCGGCGGGAGGCGTTGCCAGGCATTCGCGAAAACGAGCCGCCCGCACGATTGCAGCTTCTTCGATTACGGCTTCGGATATGGCCGGATTGTACCTGCGGGCCAGCTCCCGGATAATCGATTTGTCATCTTGACGGTTAAACCTGAGCCGATCCTCGGAGGATTCCCAGAGTAGCCTGTTCCAGTCATCCTCGGGCATTCCAAGTATGTCGCTCGTCTTCCTGCCGGCCGTCCCGTCGGACTTGAAACTGACGAGTGTATGGAAGAGGTCGAAAATGATTGCCCTGGAACCCGCTATGGTCTCGGATAAAATCATCTTCTATTTGCGGTATTGAAGGTTACAAATACTTTGCCATGTCATATTTCTCGGCTATTGCGATTCTTTTCTCGTCCGGAAGCGATTTCATGTATTTCTTCCATCCCGGACACCAGCCGGCATGCCATCGCCAGATTCTTCCAAGAATGGATTTCGGATTGTTATCGTATTTCGCTCTGAATGCGCAACCTTCACAATTATGATCCGCCATGATAAACCTCCTGACAGCGAACTGGAAAAGTACTTTCTTTTAACGGCGACCGCCGACGAAAATGCAGCCGTAATACAGCTTTGATTTTACTTCCGCATCTTCTGCAGAACTTCTTCCAGCACTGCTATCTTATCCTCGCGATTTTTCAGATCACGAGCCACAATCACGAGTGACGCCGTGTCGGCATCCTCGACCACCGTTACCTTTCCCTCTCTGAGTTCCCATTTCCGCGACATTTTCCAAACCTCCAAACAATCCATCTCAGCGCCTGCAGTATTTATCCCATCAGCCAATGTATCACCCAACCCGGCAGCATGCCGCCGACATTGAACAGCACGTGCACTATAACGGCCGGCGCCAGGCTGCCGGTGGCCTCGCGATACCACGCCGCCAGAAAGCCGAGAAGTGCGGCCAGCACGATGGGAACGACCGCGGCCGGTCCCATCGAGTCGATAAGGACCAGGTGCATCGCTCCGAAGAACAGGCCACTTACTATGACCGGCATGCTGAATCTCCCGACCGCGGGAGCACTTCCAGCCACGTTCGAAATCAGCGTCTGCAGGAGCCCGCGGGTGAGAACTTCCTCGCAGATACTGGCGTAGATCCACACGAAGAGCAGAAGCTGAAGCTCCGTCCTCCCGTCGAGCACGGGCATCGACCCGGAACGTCCGGGAGCCAGAAGGGACATAAGCGAGAGCGCTGCCGTCGGAAGCACCCAGAGTAGAATCGAGGGCTTGAACCTGTATGTCCCCCGTGTGAACCCGAAGTCTGAGAATCGCCCGGGGAAGAAAACGGCCACAATAGCAAGAGAGAGGCCCAGCATCACCGAATGCGTGATGAATGAACCCGGCACGAAGCCGTCTTCCGGAAGCGGCGCCTGCCGCCCTGCGTACATGGCGAAAAGCGCCACCGCCGCAGTAAGAGCCAGACTGCCGGTCACCTTTATCGATCTGCTCGTTTTCATGCGTCAGCCAGCCTTAGAGGGGTCTAACATGCAGGCTATAACCTGCAAGGTGCCGGAGCGGAGGCGTATTGTCAAGTTCTCGGGCGAGCCGGAGGTTTCTCGAAGCGCGCTGCAGAATTTATCGTTACAGCCACCTGTGGCCCTGGATATCGAGGTTCGTGAGGCCGGCTTCCCTGGCGCTGTTCACGGCCTTTTTATATTCCGCCCTCGTTATTCGCCTTGACAGCTCCGGGTGATCGAACGCCTTCCAGAGCGGGTTGTACTGCGCCATGATGTTGACATATGTATCCTTAGGCAGCTTCTCCGCTATCCACTCCATGATCTTTCCCGAACCGGACGTATCGTTCGGCATGACCAGGTGCCGGATCATCAGCCCTCTCTGCATGATGCCGTTCTTCGCGGGTTTCGCCGTTCCGACCTGGCGAAACATCTCGAGGATCGCCTGTTTCGTGGTTTCAGGATAACTCTCCGCTCCGGATGAATATTTCTCCGACATGCCGCTGTCCCAGTACTTGAAATCAGGCAGGTAGATATCGACGATTCCATTGAGAACCTTGAGTATCTCGAGCCGCTCCCAGCCGGATGTGTTGTACACGACCGGCAGCCGCAGCCCTTTCGCCGCCGCTGTATCAAGAGCTTCGAGGATGGGCGCGGAATAATGCGTGGGGGTGACGAAATTGATATTGTGACAGCCGATCTTCTGCAGCTTGAGCATCATTCCGGCCAGTTTTTCGGTGCCGCTTTTTTCGCCGCTGCCGAGCTGGCTGATTTCCCAGTTCTGGCAGAAAACGCACCGCAGGCTGCAGTGGGTCAGAAAGATCGTCCCGGAGCCGCCTCGCCCGACCAGCGGTCTTTCTTCGCCGAAATGGGGATGAGACGCCGCAACCACGAGCGTCGCGCCCGGAGCGCCGCAGAATCCCTTCTTTCCTTCGAGGCGATTGACGCCGCATTGTCTCGGGCAGAGCCGGCATTCTTTCATAACGGCCCGGAGCTTTTCCGCCCGTTTCTTGAGTTCGCCTGTTTTATGAAGCTCCAGGTAGGCCGGTTGAAAGCCGGATATCGCCTTCCCCGGTTTCTTCTCGGCTGCAGCTGCCGTTTCGTCGCCCCAAGCCTCTTCTCCGGCTCCGCTGAAGAAGATCGAGGGCAGCCCGGCTGCAAGACACAGCCTGGTCGAGTTCTTCAGAAAACATCTTCGCGTGGATTTCTTGAGAAGAGAGTTTGTCATGTCTCACCTCCTGCCTGGTACCGCCCGAATCCTGTGTATAAAATAATGAAGCTTGCCAGCTTCAGCAACCCCACTGTAAGGCCGGTGCCGATAAATCCCAGAACGGGCAGAAGCACGACGGCGCCGGCAATTCCTCCGAACCATCCGCCCAGGAGGTCGGATGCATAAAGCAGCCCGGCCGTCCTGCTCGCCCCGTCGCTCTCCTCCAGGTATATCCTGTTCGCCAGCGGGAATTGAGCGCCGACCAGGAGCCCGCAGATGAGTGAAGCCGCCAGGAACAGCGTTTTGGAGAGGAAGAACAGGCCCGATGTTGCCGGAAACGCATGGACGGCGAGAAAGATGAGAGGCCATCCCGCCGACCAGCAGACTATCGCCAGTTCGATTCCCGCAAACAGCCTGAGACAATCCCGCGGCCGCGCCGGAACCCTCGTCGTCAACATCGCGCCGCCGGCCGCGCCGGCCATGAAGAATGCTACAAGAAGCCCGATCCATGAAAACACATAGCCGTAAATCGCCTGGAAAACAAAAATCAGCATGAGGTCATATACCATGCCTGCGAAACCCGTCGTGATAATGGATAACGGGATGGCGGCTCTTGAGAACCGCGCGCTTCTTTTTCGCACAAGGAAATAGAAAAGAAGAAGACAGACAGGCGGAACGGCGGCGGTTCCCAGGTTTACTCTTTCGAACTGCCTGAAAAGTCCGCGGAGCGACGGGGCGAACAGGGCGTTCCAGTGAGAGATGCTGTAGAAGAGCCCCACGGGACGAAAATCCGAATTGACCTTCCGGCTGCGACCCTCGACAAAGCGGGCGAACCAGTCCTGCCATCCGGGATGCAGCATCTTCTCGATGCGCCAGGGGATAGTTTCATCCGCCTCGATCCTGCGCTCGTTCAGGCGTTGCAGAAGCAGCTCCGCGTCCATCGCCAGGATTTCGCCGGAATCCGATGAGAGGAACAGGTTCCTTCCGTCGCCGGGAATTACCCTGATATTAGAAAAGACGCTCTCCAGCGTATGGAAGATGCAGCTGTTCAGGTTCATCAGTTCCTCGTTGGAGTAAGTCAGAGAACCCGGCAATCCCAGGACCAGTACGCCCCCTTCATTCAGCTTCTCCCGCGCCAGGGAAAAGAACTCTTTCGTAAAGAACCTGTTCGCCTGCAGGTTAGACGGCTCATCGATCCCCACCAGGATCACATCGTATCTATTCCGGGTGGTTTTAAGCAGCAGGCAGCCGTCGACCTGCCTTATCAGGACTCTCGGGTCGTTCAGTTCGGATTCGGTGAGCGGCGTGGAGAACCTTCTCAACAGATCGAGGAGCAGCGGGTCGAGTTCCGCGTATTCGACCGCTTCTATCGACGGGTGCTTCAACGCTTCGCTGATGACGCCTCCCGCCCCCCCGCTCAAAACCAGCAGTCTTTCGGGTTCGGGATGGGCAAGCAGCGGGAGATGAACGAATCCTTCGATGAACGGCAGGTCAGGAACGGGTGTGAAGATGCCCGGCACGCCGTCGAGAAAGAAGATGTACTGCCCCTCGTTTTCCAGGGTGCAGATATTGCCGTACCGGGAGTTCTGGTAAAAAACGACATTCTGGCCTCGCCATTGCGCCTTGACCGAATAATCATGCAGCCTGTCCGCCCGGCCGGTGAGAACCAGGCAGCCGGAGGCAAGCGCAAGCAGACTCAGGATGACAAGAATCGAGTTCCGGTACAGTCCCGTTCGCCGGTAAGGGGCGATCAGGCCGAGGCAGACGAGAAAGTTCAGCAGTGCGAGCCAGAGAGAAGTCTCGAATGAATTGAGAAACGGGATGAGAAGACAGGTGCAGGCGACTCCGCCGATAATGGTGCCCACCGTCTCGTAAACGTAGACCTTCCCGGCCGGGGCATCATCCCTGCCGGAAACCATGGAATAGATGCGGCAGCCGAAAGTAAACAGCGCGCCGTGAAGGAAACTTACCGGAAGAAGGATGAGAAAAGAGGAACAGAATATCGGCAGGAACCCGATGCTTTCGCCGATGGAGACGCCGATCGCGGTTTTAAGGAAACGGGTCAGGAGAATTGCTGCGGGCAGGGACAGGGAAAAAAGCGTCGTAATGACTGCGAATGTTTCAAGGCTGTGTTCGGATTGCCCGGCTTTCCTGCCTGCAAAAAAAGATCCCATCGCCTCCAGGATGAGCCAGTTGGCCAGGATGATGCCGATGCAGAGCTCGTTCCCCGAAAAAACAATCAGGAGCTCCCTCAGAAGAACTATCTCGGCAACCAGCCCGCTGATTCCCATCGCCAGTATGGCTATGAAGAAGCGGCTCTTCACCGGGCGGAATCCTTCTCAGGGCGTTTTTTGTTCTGCAGGCAGACGGCTGATAAGTCAGTCAGGCGACATGGACCGGTTCACCCCGGCCCGCGAACCTCTCCTTCACAGCCGAACGAAAGATGAGTAAGACGGCGGTCCAGATGAAGCGTCCGGCTATGACGCCGCGGCCAGAAGGAAGTCCGTGGGAAGCTGCAGCTTCACTATCGGCCACCCCAGAGAAGGCATGGATGTCTGGCCCAGCAGCGAGAGTGTCGCGACAACGATGCAGACTATGCCCATAGCGGTTATGCCGGGTGAGGTTTTCATTTCTCCTCCTTTCGGCGTCATGTCGCCTGTCTGCTCTTCTGTGCTGCTGCTCATTCTACTCAGTCCGACTCGTTGTTTCAACAGATCACGATATCCCACTTCACCCCGAATTTATCTTCTACTTGAGCTATGGTCGGGCCAAAGGGCATTTTCTTGAAATCACTGATCACCTTTCCATTTCGTGCTATATCTTCAAAGCACTTGCGTGCCTCTGCTTCTTCGCTGATCTCAACCACGAACTTCACGGAAGAAAACGAAGGTTCTTCACCCGAATCGCAGATATACAGATTCAAGTCGCCTACCTTCAACTCCGCATGGAATATCTTGCCGACGAGCTCCCGGTTTTGGGTCATACCTTCATTGTAAAGATACTCGCAGACAACAGAGGCGTTGAATACGGATTTATAGGTTTCAATCGCTTCTTTGGCATTATCCTTGAAAGATAGATAGGCAGCTACCTTCATCTTATTGCCGGTCAAATTCTCTGTTTCATTCTTCTCCTGACCATATGAGATATTGAAAGCAAGAAGGATGAAAATGCTTGGTATGAGAAGTTTCTTCATGACTTCCTCCTGTTAAGTATGGGTTTGTTTCAATTTTCGCCCGGCTCCCGGGCTGTGTCAATGATCATGTCCTTTTCTCGCTCTAGAAAGCCTGAGGAAGAAATCTCCGTAACTAACAATTTTGAGAATAGAGGCTACCATTAAAACGGAATTGTTCGCAAAAATCGATAAGCCATTGAGGCGGATCTTCTTCCCCATCTACGCAGTAAAGGTGATTGTACAATAAGGACAGTGATGTGAGCATTGCCAGATCAGCAAAACTCTCAGGCAGGGAGGTCAATTCATTTTGAGTTAAATGAAGCAAGTCGAGAGCTGACAAATCCCCGATGCTCTCCGGCAAGAACTCCAGTTTATTATAGCTCAAATAAAGTTCAGTCAAACTTGACAGGTTCCCGAAACTCTCGGGCAAGGATTCCAGTTCATTATAGCTCAAATAAAGTTCAGTCAAACTTGACAGGTTCCCGAAACTCTCGGGTAAGGATTCCAGTTCATTATAGCTCAAATCAAGTTCACATAGATTTGACAGGTTCCCGAAACTCTCCGGCAATGATACCAGTGCATTCGAACTCAAATCTAAATCGGAGAGGCTGTTCAGGTTTCCAAAATCGTCCGGTAGAGACCTGATTGCCTGCTCTGGAAGTTCCAGGGATTCAAGCTTTTCAAGAGTACCGAAAGATTCAGGTATAATGCTTATTCTCATAGAATCATAAATAGAAATCGATTTTATTCTACTTCCGCCTCCTTCTTCTGTAAAACTGCAATATTTATCCATAAATGCAGGCAAATCATCCTGAATATAATTGTCAACCATCAATTCCTGGATAACTTGTATATCCGGATTTTGTATTACAGTTACAACTACCGGATCGCTGTCTGCTACATTTCCGTTGATATCAAATGCTCGTGCTACAAGTGTATGCCTGGTATTCTCCTCCAATTGATCCGTGCTCCACTGAAAAGTGTAAGGTTCTTCGGTCGATTCCAGACCGGAAAATATTCCATCAACCCAGAGCTCGACTTTCATAATCGCTTCATCATCGGAAATCATGCAGGTTACTTCCACTGTTCCCATCACGTAATCATTCTCAATCGGGAAGATAATCATTGAAGACGGTGGGGATGTATCATGTTCGCATTCAGTCGGACATTCGCAACTTGAAGTCATCATGGAAACCAGGAGGGTTAAAATCAGCAGTTTGAAATACTTCATCGTTCTTTCCTTCGCTAACAATCCTGCATATAGAGGTAACCATTACCAAAAAATGGATCGCAAAAATCAATAAGCCATTGAGGTGGTTCTGCTGCACCCTCTACACAATAAAGGTGGTTGTTCATCAAGTTCAATGAACGAAGCTCCGACAGCTCGACAAAACTCACAGGCAGTGAGGTCAGTTCATTGTATTCCAGGTGAAGTATACCAAGTTCAAGCAGGTTTCCAAAACTCGCCGGCAGTGAAGTCAATTCATTATAGCTTAATTCAAGCTTTCCGAGAGCTGACAAGTCCCCGATTGTCTCGGGTAAGGATGTCAATTTATTCTCACTCAGATAGAGAAATTCGAGACTCGAAAGATTGCCAAGACTCTCCGGCAAGGATGTCAATTCGTTGTGTTCTAAGTCAAGAGAATAGAGGCTCGAAAGATTTACAAAACTTTCGGGTAAGGATGTGATTCCATTATAGCCCAATTCCAAAATATATAGACTTGAAAGATCTCCAAAACTCTCGGGTAATAATGCCAATGCATTATTCTCCAGATCAAGTTCATCCAGATTTGTCAGATTCCCGAAACTCTCCGGTAATGATGCCAATGCATTATTCTCCAGATCAAGTTCATCCAGATTTGTCAGATTCCCGAAACTCTCGGACAATGATGTCAATGCATTTGAACTCAACTCTAGACTGGCGAGGTTGTTCAGGTTTCCAAATTCGTCCGGTAGAGAACTGATTTCCTGCTCTGGAAGTTTCAGGGTTTCAAGTTCTTCAAGAGAACCAAAAGATTCAGGTATAACGAATATTTTTTTAGCATCCGTAATAGTCATCGAATATAGGCGACTACTCCCTTCAACTTCAATAAAACTGCAATATTTATTTATAAATGTGAGCAAGTCATCCATTATAAAATTGCGAACCATCAATTCCTGAATAACCTGTATATCTGAATTCTGTATTACAATTATTCCTACCGGAGCGCTGTCCGTGACATTTCCGTTGATGTCAAAGGCTCTTGCTACCAGCGTGTGCCTGGAATTATCCTCCAATTGATCCGTGCTCCACTGAAAAGTGTAAGGTTCTTCGGTCGATTCGAGACCGGAAAATATTCCATCAACCCAGAGTTCGACTTTCAAAATCCCCTCATCATCAGAAATCATGCAGGTTACTTCCACTGTTCCCATCACGTAATCATTCTCAATCGGGAACAAAATCATTGAAGACGGTGGCGATATATCGCGTTCGCATTCAGTCGGACATTCGCAGCTTGACGTCATCATGGAAGCCAGGAGGGTTAAAATCAGCAGTTTGAAATACTTCATCGTTCTTTCCTTTTTTTACTCAGAAATGGAAACACGATATATAGCGCATAACGTGAAGGCGGCGAAGCCTGCCCGATAGGTTCATGTGCTCGGTTCGACTTCTCTTAGCCAAGACACTGCTCAATTTCATTTGATTCTACAGACCGCTCAAACCCTAATCTATTTACTACAGCATCCAGCCAATCGTGTCAAGTCATTCTAACTCAGCCATTTGTGATGCCCGGCACTGATAGATGCCGGGAGGATGTCGAAGTAGCGCAATTCGATCTACCCCAGGCTGTATACGAATTTATTGAACATACGGCATCGACGGTTGTTCGAAGCTGGAAATCGACCCTATCGGTACCGGCACACTCCAGCCGGTGAGGGAGCGTCTTCCCGCCCTGCGGAGCACGCTGCGTCATCCGGCTCTGCTAACCCTCGCTCCGGGAAGCGCTGAAACTCGCTGTTCCCTTCCCGCGCTGCTCGCATTCGTTCGCAGCTGCCCGCCCCCCCGCAGCTCAAACATCAGCGCTTCTGATCCCTCCCAACCCGCTGGTCGCACACGCTCCCAGTCCCAGCCCTGCTCGGGAAGTGTCGCCCCATCCCATCCCACTGCCCCCCCGGATGACTCCGCTATCGTCCGCCGGGCAGAAAGCCACTCCCCCACCTGCTCCAATGTTACGGGTGGAATGATTATCCTGCCCGCTCTGTATGGAATTCTATTACTTAGGATTAATTGAAAACGCGGCCCTCGTGAGATATAATATTGATTAGCATTGAGTTATTTCAGATAAGGACGGATCAATGATTGCCATCTGTCTCGCTTCCCTTATTTTCGTATCTTCATCATTCGGCGCAACAATTTGCATCCCTGGTGATTATGAGACAATCCAGCAAGGAATTATTGCGGCATCCGATGGAGATACGGTACTTGTCTCGAATGGCACTTATACCGGCACCTCCAACAGGGGAATCCGTTATATGGGCAAATCAATTACAGTGAAATCCGAAAACGGGCCCAAAACGACTGTAATTGATTGCGAACAACAGGACAGGGGAGTCTGCTTCGATTTCGGAGAAAATTCTTCATCTATATTTGACGGTTTTTCTATAATCAACGGGAGTGCTACCGGATATTGGCCGAATAATCTCGGAGGCGGCATATACTGTGAAGATTATGCATCTCCGATAATTTCTAATTGTATAATTCAAGATAATAACTCTCATTATGGAGGGGGAATCTATATAGAAAAAGCTGATGCATCAATTATCAACTGTAAGATAATTTCTAATTCAACGATTGAGGCAGGCGGTGGAATTTTGTGTGATAATTACTCTTCACCCACCATTTCTGATTGTTTGATTATTGAAAATACAGCTTCAACCGGCGGAGGAATCAGCTGTGGACTTTATTCTTCTCCAATAATCTACAGATGTGAGATATCCGATAATGTAGCAACTAGATGGGATATAGGTTCGGGCGGCGGAATTTCGTGTATCGATGGTTCCAGTCCGGAAATTCGTAACTGTCTTATATCAAGAAATGAAGCACTCGGCTATTTGATTGGGGGAGGTGGAATAGAATGTTCCGGGGATTCATATTTATTGATCTCTAATTGTATTATCAACGGTAATTATGCTTTTAATGACGGTGGCGGTATTTTCTGCAAATACTCTTCAGATATTGAAATAAGAAACAGTACCGTTTATGGAAATACAGCTGATGGTAAAGGCGATGGCTTGTATTCTTATAGCGCTGAGCCGAGCATAAGTAATTGCATTTTTTGGGGTAACGGCTATGAGATATATTACCGCTCAGGCGTACCGGAGATCACGTTCTCGGATGTCCAGGGCGGCTGGCCGGGAGAGGGAAATATTGATGCATTCCCCAGATTTGTAACTTATCTTGGCTATGACTTCCTCCTGCATCCCTTCTCTCCGTGTATAGATACAGGAGATCCTGAAATCGAAGATTTCCTGTACGATTGGCATCCCCGCATTCCTCACTGGTATAACGACGGACCGAGGTCGGATATGGGAGTTTATGGCGGCCCCGGTAATATTGGATGGTTTAACTGAGACATCATTTCAGTATCGCCTTCTGTTTCCAAAAGGTACGACTGCTCCCCAACAGAGCGGCGGCAATGCTCAGATCCAGTGTGGCTACACCGATCAAAAAGGGGTAATTGCCGTGCGCCAGCCTGGACAACGCTGCCCCGAGCACGATCATAGCCGCCAGAAACACAAAGAAACCCGGTCTGAAACACTGCCATATTCTCGGCCGGTCCAGGGCGGCTATCCTGTCCAGATTCTTTTGGCAAATCCTGTTGAACAGGTATTTCGCCTTCAATCCGCCTAGCAGCAGCCCTCCGGCTGCACCCAGCCACTGCCATGCATCTTCCGGTTTCAGGGCATTCGCTTCCACCAGCAGGCTGCCCCCCTTCAGCAGCAGCACAGCGCCCCCGATATACCACACCACGGCGGCCAGAACCCCGAGACTGCGACCCGAAACGGCTGACCGGGGTGAATCATCAATCGTGCAGGGCAAGATAGCGGCTCCTCGATGTTTTGCGTAGTCGGTTTCTGGTTTCGAACAACGAATGCGCTTAATACAGGGATTCGTTCACAGCATCACCCATCCGATAACCCGGCCAATCTGTCTAAACCTGGCCTGAGCAATTGCGCTGGGCAACATATGGTCTTACATCGGGAAGGTGCCGGAGCGGAGGCAGATTGTCAAGTTCACGGGCGAGTTCCGCTTCTTTCTTTTTTTTGCTCATGTTTTCAAACCAGATGTCAAGCTGAGTTGGAAAAAGTTATCATTTTCTTAATCTGGTTGAGCTTATCCTCGTGTAAACCGTGCAACTCTTCGATTTCAAGCCAGCCCTCTATCATGAGTTTTGAGAAAACGAGCAGAAGCACGGAATAACGATAGTCATATTTTTGATCGATTTCTTTCCGCTTGTCAGAAAGAAATTCCTCGAGATTCCACAGGTCATCCGGGCTTTCGATAAGACGTTTCTGGACTTGCTTTGTTATTTCGACGCATTCAAGGTTGTAAGCCTTTTCAAAAGCCGCTCTTGCAATTTTCTTTTCTGATTGTGTCCAATTTGAAAACTGATTCATCACGTGATGTACCTCCTATTGTGACCGCAGCACAACACTTTCAACGAACTTCTACGAAGCCGGCTTCGGCGGATTCAGCAATCTGCAACCTGCTGGGTCTTTTCTAAATCATCCCAACATAGAAACACCTGTAATCATCCGGGTTTGTTTACAACCGGTTGTCTCTGCACACGACATTCGAATTCCCTCCGATTCCCGAGGTTGAACGCATCCCCTCACAACGATGAAGCGCGCACAGGCAGGCATCCCGGAGAGGATATAGCCGAGGCGGACCTGCGTCAATACCGGCCTCAACAAAGCCGTTTTCTCGGAGGTGAAATACCGTTGACGGAGATGACCGATCGATGTAAGGCTGAAGAGCGTAAGGGGCCGAGCCATTGGCAAGCGATAAAGAAACTTCATATATTCCAGCCGGACTTCCTCCCGTAATTGATGCTCATGTACATATTTTCCCCGGCAGTATTTTCTCGGCGATATGGAAATGGTTCGACGAACACGCGTGGCATATCAGGTACCGCATGACCACACCCCGGATATTCGATTTTCTGCTGTCGCGCGGCATAAAACATGTCATCGCGCTCCAGTATGCCCATAGACCCGGCATTGCTAGAGAGCTGAACATGTATATGCTGGAAAAATGCGCCGAATACGACGGCCGCGTGACCGGGATGGCCACCGTTTTCCCCGGGGAGGATGATGACCGGGAAATCTTGCAGGAGGCTTTCGATTCCGGCCTGGGAGGCCTGAAACTGCACGCTCACGTGCAGTGCTTCGACATGAACTCCGGCCATATGAATCACCTGTATGAATGCTGCCGGATAAATGATAAACCGGTCGTAATGCATGTAGGCAGAGAGCCGAAAAGCACGGCTTATGACTGCGATCCTTATGAGCTCTGCAGTGCCGAAAAGACGGAAAATACCTTGAGAGATTTTCCCGATCTCAAAATCTGTGTTCCCCACATGGGTCTCGGCGAGACAACCACCTACAGAAAACTGATAGAAAAATACGACAACCTCTGGCTGGATACGACCATGGTACTCACAGATTACTTCGAACCCGGAGTCACAATCGATCTCGCCGGCTGCAGGACGGACCGGATCATGTACGGCTCCGATTTTCCGAACATCCCGTACGAGTGGGACAGAGAGTTGAAGGTATTGAACGAAGCAGATATTTCCCGCGACGCGCTTATCAGAATTTCCAGTAAGAATGCTGTAGATTTTTTCAGTCTCGGGTCGTCACTCGAGGGAGATTTTCGTTGAAAAGAAGAATCGACTTGATCACGGGTGCGTCGAGCGGGCTGGGGAGCGATTTCGCCAGGATTCTGGCGGGCCGGAAAAGGAACCTTTTCATCACGGCCCGGCGCTTCGACAGGCTCCGGATGCTGAAAGAGGAGCTCGAGGAGGAGTTCGGGGTCGACGTTCACGTTTTCGGTGCGGATCTCGGCGACCCCGGCGGCGCCGGCTCCATACTGGAAGAGCTGGCAAGCATGCAGATGAGCGTCGATATCCTGGTCAACAACGCCGGATTCGGACACCGCACCTTCCTCATGGATAAACCGCCGGCGGACTGGGAGCGGATGATTCGCGTCAACCTCAACAGCCTCGTCGCCCTGACCACGGGTATTCTCCCGTCGATGATCGAAAACGGAGGCGGCGGAATTCTCAACGTGGCGTCTACCGGCGCTTTCCAGGCCGTCCCCTGGTTCACCGTTTACGCTGCAACCAAGTCGTTCGTTCTCAGTTTTTCGGAAGGGTTGGCCCAGGAGCTCACGGACCGGGATATCGACATCACGGTCTCCTGCCTCTGCCCCGGACCCACCCGGACGGAGTTTCCAACGACCGCGGGGGCCGATACCATAGATGCCCCCGATTTCGTCTGGATGGAGTCGAGAGAGGTGGCCGAAATCGGGTTGAAAGCCCTCGAAGCGAATCAGACCATCTGCATCCCGGGCATGACCAACAAGCTCCAGTTCTACACCGGCAAGCTCCTGCCCCGGAGTTTCATAAGTCGTGTCGCAAGTTTGATATACAGGCCTGAAAAGACTTGAAAACCGTCGAAAACCTGAAGAGGATGAAAGAAATCGTCCTGGAGCGGTGGATTCCCGGGCAGGATATGCCGGTGATCTGCCCCGGATGGCGGTTCTGACGGGTCCGCCCGGGCGGGTCTACCCGCCGGAAAGGTCGAAGAGTCGATGGATAGACGAGATTTTCTGAAAGCTGCCGGAGCGTCCGTTCTGGCGGTCGCCGCTTCCGCGGCCGCCGAAGCGCTCCCGGAAAAAGGAACCGGAGCACCGGGAGGGAAAAAGATGGCGGAAGAGGGTTCTGTTTTGCTGGCCCCGCCCTGCGGGCTGTACTGCTGCATCTGCATGGACTACATAAACAAGGTTTGCCACGGCTGCGGCTGCACCTGCGGAGCGTGCGCGGGTCAGTGGCACGACCGCCACTGCGGGATAGCCCAGTGCGCCCGCTCCCGAAAGCTTGAGAGCTGCGCGCAGTGCGATGATCTCCCCTGCACGACACTGATCCAGTTCACGGTCGACCCTGTCTGGCGAACGCACGCCCCGTGCATCGAAAACCTGCGCCGCCGGAAGAAAATCGGGAAGGATGCCTGGCTCGCCGAGCAGGCCGCCCACTGGAAGGACGAGAAAAACCTCGAAGCCTGGCTCGACCTCTACCGCGAATGCAGTCGCAAATGGAACGAGAAGCAGAAGTCAGGCGACTGAGACACCCGGTGAGGACGCCGGATGAAGCCTAAACTCCGCGGGATGATACTCGACACAGGCCGCTCTCCGGCCGCGCCGCCGGCTCCGATGACGCCCCCCCGTACTCCGCCGGCAGTCGCCACGAGCCGATTCGAACCGGCTACGTAGCCGATCAGCATAAGCCCCCCCTGACCTCCAAGAAACATCCTGTGCCAAGATACAACCTTGCATTAATATTCTTAACGGGTTTTCTTGTGATATCCAGAAGGATTCAGACTCGAATCGGCGACGTCAGAAAAACGTTCGTTTTTCTGGTGGTAGGGTGACATGGAGGCATGGGGTTTTATGCCGGCTCGACAATCATCGAAAATACGGATAGAATCGATACTTCAGACGATGACAGTCTCAGGTACAAAAAGAACAGAATACTTGCAACCGATCAGGACATTGGGCATGCAACGTAACAGCCTGCCACAGGCAGGTGCACCCGCTGGGTGATGTTGACGATTTTCAAGAATATCTATTCTATTCCATCGCCCCGAGCTTGGCTCGGCGCGAGCAAGGCCGAGTTGGCCAGCTTCATCAAGGATAGCCTGTCATTAATTCAGGATGTGTCTGATTCAACCATTCCACAACCTGATTCCTCATTGCCTTTGCGTGCTGGAGTATTTCTTCACTCTCTTTTTTGGATATCATACCAGCACGCTCATAGTCTGCAATATTTCGCTTTTTCCTATATGAATCAATTAAAGTGATTTTCTGATCACTGAGTCCAAGTGTATACTTCAGTGATTCGATAGTATAATAATGTTGAGATTGGCCTTTCCTTGGTCGATATCCTGATGCTGCAAGGCATGTTGTAGCAGCCTGTAAAATGGCATTGTACGCAATAGCAAATTTCCAGTCAGGACTTAATCCTGATATGCTTGAATCATTTAAATCCCTGTGGATAATGTCCAAAATCTTCCGGATATCTTCTGAACTTGTCCTATGCTCGGATAGCCAACCGTTATCCAGCCATTGCCTTAAAGTCACTTTGACTTCCTATAATGAAGGTTTTTTCACCATAAATAAGTTCATTAATAAAATGATCACCTTTGGAATGTCTCTCAATGAGTTCATTCTTTTCAAGGACTACCGGGTTTATTTCTCGTCCAACAATATTCTGTTTCGGTCTGATCGCACTGATCACTTTTTCGAAACTAATTGGTCCAATTACAGCCAAATCAACATCACTTTCAGCTTGAGCAGTACCGCGACTCAGCGAACCGAAGATAAAAGCAATATCTATATCCTTTTCTACTGGTTTTAATGCGTCTTGAAGAACTGTTACCAGTCCTTCCGTCTTCAGAATCAGCATCTTTAGTTCAGGATATATTGGAGACTTTTTATTTACTTTGTAGTATGTCCTGCCATGCTCCTCAAGTTTCTTAATTATCTCTACTTTTAATAGCTTTTGAACTTCGCGCTGGACACTTCCCTGACCTTTACCAATCAGACGAATCAGTTCTCGAATATAAAACTTCCTTTCACTTTGCTGGAAGAATGTGATAAGAAGCGCCTTCTTGGTGGATGAGAATAATGCGTCTAGTGTACCCATAATGGGGTAATGTCACCCCTTTCTGGGTACGATGTCAAGTTCTATTTTCTTGATCTTCATGAATCTCTATAAATCGACAGCTGCTCTATCCTGCCCTTCTTTCAAGTCATCATATCCTTTTTTATGCCCGCAGGGGCTTATATTAGAGATTTCCAGTGCTCGTAAATCATAACCATGGCGAGGGTATCCAGTTCGCAATAACGGAGCAGTCCTTCCGCGATTGCCCGTCGCCGGTTTTCATCCAAATCGGAAAACTGGAGGTAAGAATAAGCCATCATGGCGGCGCCGCCATCCCGGATATTTCCTTTTTCATCGATGTACTGATCCAGGCCTATGTTCAAATCTTCATAAATCGGCTTAAGCTGCTTATAAGGGTCCAGAACCTTGCCGTTTTCCTGCCGCCAGAATGTCTCTCCGACAAGGTTCGTTCCGTATTCCAGCGGCTCACGGTATTTCTTTTTCAGAAATTTACTGTGCTTCAAAACGGTGGGCAGCACCTGCTTGATGGAATTCGAGCCGCCCATGTCTATCTGGTAGTAGTATTTCTGCACCAGCTTCAATAAATCCACCATTGCTCTTTCGGGCCGCGGTTTATTTTTATCAACGACCGTAATCGTGGGAATCCAATCGATGAGTTCCCGAAGTTCCGCGCTCCCGTCTTCAAGCATCTGGGCCCGAATCTGGTTCAGGACGGTATTTTCGTGATCGGCATACCGGAAAACCGTTCCGTTATCCTTCGCCAGAACTTCTTTCAGCGCTCTTACAAAATCAAAGTTGGGGAATCGCCCCTGCTCGATATTGAGCCATTCATCATGAATGACGGAGCCGTCGGCAAAATATGTATGACATGAAAATTGAAATGCAATCTGCTCGTACGGCCTTCTTCCCCTGTTGAAGGGAATAGCCATCATGTTCGTTTCGAAGTCGATAAAATGCAAAGGGAAGGTCCAGGATTTCATTTCCGTGAACAGCTTTTCTTTTACATCTTCTCCGTGATCGTTGTTGATGACTTTTTCAACCTGGAGCGCCTGTCTTGGGGCTCGTGCGCCCGAGTAAGCCAGCTCACCCGATTTGCCGCGTTTCATAAAGTACTCTTCGATGCAGACATCCTTCTGATAATAGATGCCGTCATTAAGCATATCCTCTACCCTGGGTTTAAACCAGATATCGAAAATGTGCGGTTCGCTGATATCGAAATCCCCGCCTTTGTCCGATTTCCAGCATTCCTCGAAACCGCTATTCAATTCAGGATGACTGTCGTTCTTGAACTCGCAGTCCTTGCACTGTTTGCCGACGGGCCATAGATAAAAACTTCCCGGATTCTCAAAATATTCCGCGTATTTATAAAGGCGGGTCTTGAAATCCAGGCGGTCGTCCGGATTCCGGTCTTTCTGAGGGACCGCCTCACCGGCCCGAATCTGATCAACGATCGCGGAAACGTCCGTTTTGGTCAGTATATGTGCTCCTGCATCAACGACAGCTCCCGGAGGATGGACATAACACTCTTTGCGATCGGGATATTGCTCATTTCTGCGGATACGGAAATGCTGGTTCAGATTTGTTACCGTCGTGACCCTGGTTTTGTCCGCCATCATCAGGTAAGGGGTTACACTCCATTCGGGAAATACATGTTCAACCACCCAGGCCTGAAACGCCACATCGAATAAATACGGCCTCCACTCGGGCCGGATATAATCCGCCAGGTCTTTCCGCTTATAATAAAAATCCGGAGTGTCCGGGTTGAAGGATTTTGCCTTGACTTCGATCAGTTGGACGTTGCCGCCCGATTTCTTCAAAATGTCAACGCGTATGAAGAACCGATCGTCATACAGGACGGCGGCTTCGAAGAGGGTTGCATTTTCCCGGTTCAGCAACCTGTTCGTTCTGGCGAGAGCGGCGTCATTGTCGAATTCATCGATACTGATTCCTTCCGGGTAATAATGCTTCGCCAGCTCCCCCACCTGGAAACCACCCTCGGCCAGAGCCTGCAGAAATTCATTATCCTCTTTATTGCTGGCATAAGTTTTGTCGCTGACATACCGGAGCTTTGTCGGGCATTCGAGCGCCGTGATGAAGCGGGATTTGCTCAATGTGCGTCGTTTGCTCTTTTTCATAATTTGAATCCGATCCGTGCGGTTTTTCCGTCGAACGTGGACGATGTTTCCATCTCACAGTATTTGACCAGGTCTGCCTGCGCCAGGTATTTTTTTTCTTTTCGAGATGCGGCTTCGGTTGCGGCATTCTCTACGATGACGGCAATCTGACCACCGGTGAGTTCATAGCGTTCGGCTAGAAGTTCGCTGTCGATATTTGATACTCCGGGAATTGATATGGGTAAATGAAGATTCCACAGCTGCCGGCGTTCGACTGCACCGGGGACCGGGAACTCCAGCTTCAAATGGAATCGGCGGCTGAATGCCGTATCCAGGTTGCCTGCCAGGTTGGTTGTAGCGATCAGGATTCCGCGCATCCGCTCGAAAGCTTCCAGGAACAGGTTCTGCAAAGTATTATACATAACATCCACGGAAGTATCCGTCTCACCAATCCTGCGCGTGAGAAACTGATCGGCTTCGTTCAGAAGAAGTACGGGCGGATTTTCCACCCGCCTGACGATCCGTTCGAAGATGGTGAACATTCTCCTGACATTTTTCTCACTGTCCCCTACCCATCTCGACTGGATCCTGCTCATATCCGTAGCAATCAATTTTTTACCCAGAGCATCCGCTATCGCTCCGGCCGCAAAGGTCTTACCGGTTCCCGAAGGCCCGTAAAACAGCATAAGAAGCCCCGGTTCCAGCTTCCGTTTCGGTTTACCCATTACATCCATACCGCGATCGTAGAGCCCCCATTCATCCAGGATGCGGTTCACGTCGTTCTCATAGCGGTTCATTCCCGTGCGGATGGTATGCTTGATTTCCGCAGGCAGAATCAAATCTTCGAATGTCTGTTTCGGTTCCAGCAATGTGAAAAGCTCTTCGCCCCTCAATATCTGGGAGAGACGCTCTTCATCGGTCACCGGTGTTTTCATGATGATCCTTCGTGTAATGTCGGGCGATACCCGGACATCACTCCCCCGGGTGCGGAAGAACACATTCTCCGAAATTTCCACCAGGCCGTTTTTAACCAGCTTCGATGCCTGCGAAATATATGCGCGGTTGCGATACATCTCATGCTGATCGCGGCTGATAAGTTTGATCAAGTTGTCGATATCCGTATTGTCTTCACCTTCCATATCCGCTTTCACGAGATACAGAAGAATCGTTGTTTCATTGTCATCCAGTTCATATTCCGCCACAAGGTCCATCAGCGGGAAGGTTTCGGCTGTGTATTCGAGACGGCTGTTGATCCGGTCTCTCCATTCCAGGGCTCTCAACAGTTCATTTGCAGGGCCTTCATCCAGTGGCTTGCCGATATTCCGATCCGCGAAATCCCAGCAGCTGAATTCATTGAGCTGATCTATGTAGGAGAACCAGTCCGAGAGGAATTCTTTATTCGTTTCATAGGGCTTCTTCCGGTTTTCACCGATATCTTCTGCTTCTTCCAGAAGCAGTCGCGTAAATGAACGATGAAACCTGATGTTTTCTTCCAGCAGCGTGTATTTGTGATAGTTCACCCTGTTCTGCTTCTGCTTATCCCTCAAGAACGGGTATGTGTTCGTCCTTACTGCTTTCTTGCTGGAATAAAAGACGTTCCGTTTCAGCAAGTTGATGATTTTGTCCATCTTTTCCAGCCTTTCAGCCGGTTCCGGATAGACCCTGGCAAGGAGTTCCAGCGGGTCGCAGCTCGTGCGGCGATTAACAATCAAGTCATACCAGGCGCATGCGATAACTTCGATATCCTTCGCATCAAGGCCGAATTGCCTCAATTCGGGAAGGCCCAGAACGGTTTCGACCTTCTGCTCGATCTCTTTTTTACCGAGCCGGGCTCCAGGTAGCGATTTTCCGGTTACATCAGTATCGCAAAGCCTTTCACCGATTTTCAGCAGAAGCCCGGGAACTTGTTTTATTCCTGTCAAAATCAACTCCGGTTTTTGCCTTGAAAATAATGATTCTTCATCATTTTAATTGATTAATTAGTAGACATATTGTTTAAATGTTTTACCGGCTCTAAAATTGCACGTTTCTAGTAACCGACAGGTTAGCAGTTCTCAGGGTACCTAGTGCTTTAAATATCAAGAACGCCCATATTTGTTGAGGATCAGCAGGATCAACTTCATCGAAGAAACTGTAGAATATCGAGGATATTGTTTATGATTACCGAATATGAAACTATATTAATATGATTGAGGACTGTATCAAATCATGAGAGTTTTGTCAAGCCTTTTTTTCAGTGAAGTTTAGTCACCCGTGCAGCGTCTGTAACAACCGAATTTTCAACAGCGCTTCTCACTGTTTTCTCAACGACTCCATCCCGACTCTTTATAGTTCTCGCACTGAGGGTTGCTGCATCCGGGATTAAACGGAAAAAGCGGACAATGACCGGAACTGCCGTCGTCGTACAGGACGTCGGTCCCCACGGGGTAATTGATGGGCGAGCTGCATTTCCTGCAGCTGATTCCGCCGCAGACCTGGCAAAACCAGGGCCGATGCCCGTTTAGAAACTCGTTCCGCGCTTTCTCTATAACCGCTTTTGTCCAGTCACTCTTCTTGCCCCAGACAACCACATATCGTCCTGAACCATCGCCCAGTTCAGCGGATTGACGCGGATAATTCTTATTCCCGCCGCCCTGATAGGTATCCGACAAAACAATACCTCTTACCCCCTGCGCAATGATCCGCCTGCCACCAACATCTCCCAGCTTCTTATTACAGAAAATACATCGTTCCGACGGGGTGAACTCCTGTTCACCCGGGCATTCGTCCGCGGATTTCACTGCTTCATCGCCCATTTCTTACTCCAAATCCTGCTTGACCGGCGAATAAATCGATTTTTTAAATTTGAACAGCTTCACTTCCAAACCGTTATCTGCATGCAGCAGAAGATTCAATGGTCAGTCTATTTACTGGTTAGAGTCTCGATTTGTGCCAAGTCCATATATCTCGCTAAGATATGTAGATACATTGGACCGGGCATCTCGACTCATGGAACTCGGCGGACGGTTGTACCAGAGATTCGGGCAGAATTCTTTTATCCAGGCAAACTCGATATGGCTGATTACTGCTGAACGAGCCGGTTCATTTTCACCATCCAGCAGTTCTGCAATCAGGTAATCCGCCGAGTGTTTCAGAATGCGGATATCGAGCGTAAAATTCTGTACTCCTGTAGCGTAGAACACGTTTATGAAATTGACCCCGAGGATTCCCCTCCCGGTTTTCCTTGGGAATACCCGCTGTAGAAATATAGGAGAGCAATAAGGAACATTCTTTCTACCGATATATCCGGGTATCATTTGCCAGGCGTACCATGCCTCCGGTTCCAATTTCAGCTTACCAGTAAGCGAACCCATACATTACCTCAAACAGTCTATGTAAAAATTGCTATTTCACCCTTTTCGTGTAGACACTCTACCGCACTTTAGGATTAAACCCACCATTACTCACGAGAAAAACCATAGCACGGCTGCTGTGGATCGCGAATGCCGACTTCTTTTTCATCGGTCAGGGAAATTGGATACATCTCACACAATTACAAGGACTACACTGCGGACTGGTGGATGCTGTCTTTATCCGCCATCCGCTTCAGTTGAAGTATATACTCCGTTATCAGAAAGTCCTAACGACATTACCGCTGCGATCCGATTCAGGTCCTTTACCATGACTTCGATAACGGCGTCCAACTCTCGGCCTTCCGGGATGGACAGGGGGATCCAGACGCCAGACCAGGCTCCATCGCGGATAGGCACAAATGCATCTAAACTGAAGTGCTTAACCATGGCTCGCTCAAAGAATTCAGGATACTTCCAGTCTGGAGATTTAACACTAAGCCAAATCGGACTACGACCATGCTGAAACCACATCGGAGCATGAAAGGACACATTGCAGCCATAGCCATGGATTCTGATATAGTGGCCATACCAACCCTGTCCAGCACTCGCTTTGAGTCCTTTCTTAGATGCGAACTGCTCCTGCAAAAAACTCTCAACCAGAGAATTTACCAACTCACAAAATTGGACTACATGACGTGCGGTTGGTGCTGTAAGGTCTGCGACCGAGAGTGGCACGAAGCCGGCGGTTTCCATTTTGGCGGCTAATCCCATCAATTGTCGGATGTCGGACACTAGAGAAATCTCACCCTCAGATTCAAAAGCGGTACCGAGTTTATCAAGTAGAAAAGCCCAACTTGTGAGGGCCAAAATCCGGTGTTCTCCAACTCGAGCCAGTTTCAACTCCGATTTATCCCACACGGTTTCAACATCATTGAAAGAATCTGCTGTCCGATTGAGCAATTCCGGCCATAAGAAGCGTAGCCGCTTGCTTGGTGCGACGAACCACAGGCCACCCCCTTTCGTCTCCAGCCGTTGTAGGTAACGGTTAGGCTGTGCTTCAGTTAGGCCAGCCCAAAACTTGTTCTCGAATATCACCAGGGGAGAACCATCAGAATCTTGACATTCAAGATCGGGCCGAGAACCATCACCGCCGTCAACCTGAGACTTAACGATCGAGATAGGTTCGATTGGCCTTGACAACCAATCCGCCACAATGCGTCGGATCAGAGTACGCCCAGTTTCAGAGCGAGTCAGCAGGTAAGCGAGCCCTTCGGTAGCGACATCCTCAGGACTCTTTGCAAGTCGGAGAGCTACTTCTGCAAGCAATGACTGTTGTTCCATCAATACATCAATCCTTTTCAGTTTACATTATCAATAAATT
>CAYMWF010000048.1:0-38417 GCA_964394085.1 uncultured Gemmatimonadota bacterium
AGATCGAAGAGGTATTCCAAGTCGGCATAACCCGGAAGTCGGCATAATGCAGGTTGTGTCATACGAACATCCACGAGGGTCGACTTCAAATATCGGGTCGGCATCCCGAGTTCGAGTATCAGCACGTCGGCAGAATAGGCATGATCAACCGCAGGCTCAGGCAGGCCCGCGGGTAAAAGTAGCATCACATTCAGCCGGGGAGATTCGGTTCCGCCGCTGCGATCCGGATTCTTCACACGGAGAAAAGATGCCGTCGGGTTTGGGATTCCCTTGCCGCTGCGATCCGGTTCGGGATTCCGTTGCCGTGGCAGGGCGACCGGAACCGCCGTTGCCCCCGTCGTGTAGCTTGGGATTCGGCCGTAGCAGCGGTTCGGATTCTTCACACGGAGAAAAGATGCCGCCGGGTTCGGGGTTCGGTCGACAGGACGGAACAATCCAGGGCTCCGCCGCCGCTGCTTTCCGGATTCTTCACACGGAGAAAAGATGCCGCCGGGTTTGGGATTCCCTTGCCGTTGCGATCCGGTTTGGGATTCCGCTGCCGAGGTGGTGCAGCCAAGGGATCCGCTGCCATGAGTTGTGCGGCGAGAGGTGCCTTTGCCCCGGTCGTGCAGCTCGGGTTTCGGCAATCGAGGCGGTCCGGATTCTTCACATGGAGAAAATCCTCGCGGGAATGCCGATCCGAAACCGTTTGTGCGAACAATGCGGGAATGAACCTGGCTGCTCATTATCGTCCGGACGCATCGAAGGAGGTTCAGTTCGTTCGCACGCGCTTTGACTAACCGGTGGTTGACCTGTTAGAATAGAGGCGGGGACCTGTTCCGTAAAACCGGTTCCAGGGTTTGAACGGCATCCCGGTCGCGTCGAGGCCCGGTCGGGAAAGAGGAACATCGATTTCGGGGATCCGGATCCCTGCCGTTAAACAAATCGACCCATTTTTTAAACGCGGATCCGTTCCGGCTGTGCGGAACCGGGTTCGCACGGCGATACCATCGGATATCCGGGGAGGTCCTTCACATGCGGACATACACATTTCGAACGGCGTTACTCCTGCTGGCCTGGAGCGGGTTGAACTCAACGGGATGGGCGGAACCGTTCGAAGTTTATTTTACCAAACCGGTCTCGGCGAGCAAGGCGACGGCGGGAGTGGCGAACGGCAACATCGACCTGGCGGACCTCGCCGACGGATTCATCGACGCCGCCGTATCTTCCATAGATATATGCGCCTACAACATTTCTCACGGCGATGTGGCCGACGCCCTCATCGACGCCAAGAACAGGGGCGTCGAAGTTCGCGTCATTACCGAATATGACAACCGGAATACCGGTGCGATAGACCTCATCGAAGCCGCCGGCATCACCGTAATCGACGACACTTACGGTTACAACGACGGCGACGGAGCGATGCACAACAAGTTCATCGTGCGTGACTGCAGGGGCGACGTCGACCCGGCCAACGATCGACTCTGGACCGGCTCGTACAATTTCTCCTACGCGGCCACCGAAGATCATCTCGAAAACGTGATCATAATCGAATCGAGCGAAATGACCGAAGCCTTCACCGACGAGTTCGACGAGATGTGGGGCTCCTCGACCATGACCCCCGGATACGCGTCCTCCCGCTTCGGCTACAGGAAAAAAGACGACACGGCGCACATCTTCGACGTGGACGGCGTCGCGGTCGAGGTTTACATGGCTCCGTCGGACGGCTCCAACGACGAGATAATCGCCGAGATAGAGGATTCTTCGATCGGGGTCCGGTTCTGCATCTTTTCCTTCACGAGGGGCGATATCGCCGACGCTATGAGAGTCCAGTACAACAGCATTCCGGGTTACTTCGTCGAAGGGGTATTCGATTCGTCCGGGGTTAGTGAATATTCCGAATACTGGGACATGAAGGGGCTGCCCCAGGGAAGCGACCCCTGGGATCCTCCCGCCGACGTGTTCATCGCCCGCAACCAGCCGGAAGACGCGCTCCTGCACCATAAATACATGATTCTAGACCCGGGAGCGGCCGGAGCCCGGGTTCTGACCGGCTCCCACAACTGGTCGACCTCCGCCTGCACCTACAACGACGAGAATCTCGTGATTATTCATGATCCTGCGATATCGAACCTCTACGAGCAGGAATTTTTCGCGCGATTCACCGAAGCGTCGGGAACCGCCTTCCCCGTATACGATATCCAGTATTCCGAAGAACCGGGCGGCGACTCTCCTTTCAAGGACAGGCGCGTCAAACTCGGCGGCATCGTAACCGCGATATTCGACTACGAGGATCTCGTGTTCGTGTCCGACTCGGGCGGCGGCGGATGGAGCGGAGTGCCTCTTTACGGGGCGCCCTCCGGGGCTCAGCGCGGCGACAAAATCGCCGCAACCGGCGAAGTGGACGAATTCTACAATCTCACGGAATTAAAGAGCATCACGGATCTCGAAATCGTGTCTTCAGGGCTCAGGGAACCGGACCCGGTATCGTGCGTCACCGGCGACGCGGGAACCGAGGAGTTCGAGGGCGTTCTCGTGGAGGTGCGGGGCGTTACGGTCACCGACGACGATCTCGGATACGGGGAGTGGGAGGTGGACGACGGCAGCGGCTCCCTGAGGGTGGATGATGCGGGTGATTATTCGTATAACCCGGTCAAAGGCGATGTTCTCGATGTGCTGCGGGGAGTAATCCATTATTCATTCAACAACTTCAAGCTCGAACCGAGGGATAATGCCGATTTCGAGGAGCTCGGCATAGAAGAAGACAATTCGGGAACGCCCGCCCCGAACTCCCGGTCGAGACTGCTCCCCTGCTATCCCAATCCGTGCAATCCAGTGGTTTCGATTCCGGTGGAGCTTCCGGCGGATTCGAAGGTGCGGCTTTCGATTCACGATCTCGGAGGACGCCGCGTCTCGCTGCTCGTCGACGGAGAGCTTGCTTCGGGATCGCACGTTTTCGAATGGCGCGGCCGTTCCGGCAGCGGGAGCATCGTATCTTCAGGCGTTTATGTCTGTTCTCTCGAGACGCTGGAGGACGGCGGCGGCTCGGAGCGCGAGACCCGGAAGATCGTGGTGCTCCGGTAGGCTCTAGGCTCTTAGTGCTCCGGCTGTTCGGCGCTCTTGGTGCTCCGGTAGGCTCTAGGCTCGTGGTGCTTCGGCGGTTCGGCGGCCGCGCGATAATCTGGCCTGTCCGGCGCTTCTGGCAGTCCGCTAGCTTCGGCAGTCGCGGTGCTTCTGTAGGTTAGTCGATCGTGGAACTCCGGCAGGTTCGGCGATCGTGGTGTGGAGTTTCAGTTGCGGTTGCCGGGTTGGTGCGGCTTCTTCACACGGAGAAAGGCGAACCACCCTGATCCGGTTGCGGCTGTCGGGGTGATGAAGTTTCCCGACCCGATTGCGATAAGATTATTCGGTTTCGGCCGGCCCTGCGTCGTGCTCGACCCAGAAGATGATGAAGGCGGGCAGCTCGTTCGGGTCCACATTTTCCTCGGAGATGACCTTTCCCCGAACCGGGATCCCCGACCTGTGCATGGTGTCGCGGTGCCCGCATTCGAGAGGATGCCACGCTGGAAGTGTCTTACCCGTGGCAAGGCGGCGGTATGCGCACGTGGACGGCAGCAGGGCGAGACTGGCCGCATTCGCCGGCGTGAGCACCAGGCAGTCGGCCGCCAGCTCTGACCGGAGCTCATACTCGCGACATTCGCACCGCTCGATGTCGAGATAACGGCAGGCGACGCCCGTGTAGAACACCTCACCCGTATCCTCGTCCTCCAGTTTCCGCAGGCAGCACCGGCCGCACCGGTCGCACAATTTCTCCCACTCCTGCATCGTCATGTCCCGGAGGTCCTTCTCCTTCCAGAATCGCGATCCCGTTCTACTCATCGGTTCCTTTCCCGCTCATACCTCGTCTTGTCCCGAAGGCCTTTATCTTCCCGGAAGCGCGATCCCGTTCCGCTCATCAGTCCTCTCCCGACCCGTATCCTTCTGCATGAAACCCGAATGTCCCCGTCCCGGTTTTTGCCTCGGGCCACGACGCGATTGTAACGAAACGGAGCCCTCCGGGCAACATCGACCGAAACGAGCCGTTCGGAGAGTCACCGACGGTGCTGAATATCCTCACGGATGACGACGATTTTTCAAAAGGCGCTTGTTTTTTTTTGAAGGTGTAGGATATTGTCCAGGAAAGCATCGATTCTTTTTAATGAAGGCACCGAACCTAGAGGAAAAAAATGATTTACTTATCCCTGGTCCTGATCATTATCGCCGGGGCCGTCCCGGCGTCCTCTTTCGAAGTGGCTGAAGCGCTGACGCCGAACATCCTTCTCAACTCGCGATTCGACACCGGGAACACCGACAACTGGCTGCCCGGCCGGAACGGAGAACTTTCGGTCACCGACGAGTACTTCGTCAGCCCTCCGTATTCGATGAAGCTGGCCCCGGATCTGCTTCTCTGGATGGGAGTTTCCCAGGCTCTGCCCATCAACCGCATCACCGACCAGGAAGTGACCATCTCGGGCTGGATGCGGAGCGCCGGCGACAGGGAGCTGCTGGTGACTGTGGCTCTGTTCCGGTCGAGCGGATACGACACCACCTGCGTGCAGGCCTTCCACACGTCTTCCGACCGGTGGCGCGAATTCACTGTCGAGTGCAGCATACCCGATGATACTTATTACGCGGCTCTCATGTTAACGGCCATGGGAACCCACGGCTCCCTCTTCCTGGACGACCTGCAGTTCCTTCCTCATGATCCGCCGCCCGGGTTCGTCATCGAGAAGCTTCCCGCGGTGCTGACTCCCATACCTGAGACCGCCGCCCTGACGGCCGTATCGAACCGCCACCACACGCCCGGCGTCGGCGGTATCCTCAACAACGAGGTATATGTTCTCGACGCCGACGGCGGCAACGCCACCCGCATCACCTGGAACGGGTTCGGGCATATCCATCCCGCCGTCTCGCCGAGTCGCCGGTACATCGCGGTCTCCCGTTTCACGGAGGATATCGACGGCGACATGGAATACGTGGTGCCGATGGATCCGCAGGCCCTCTGGGTTCTCGACCTGGAGGCTCAGGAGGAGTGGCTGCTCGTTCCGGATTATTACTATCACGCCGGCATAGGCGGCATCGCCTGGTCGCCGGACGGCGAGTGGATTTACTTCGCTCTGAATACCGGCCGCAACACGAGTATTCACAAAATCCGTCCGGACGGAACCGGCTTCACCCGGGTGGCCAGGGATAATCATCTATCGAGCGATCCGGGGGTCTCCGCCGACGGCGAATGGATAGTCTATCACCGCCAGGAGCGGTATCCCGACGGCTCCCGCGTCGACAAGGCTGAAATCTGGGCGATGCGAAAGGATGGGTCGGGCGCCCGGCGCATCTCGGACGGCGGGCCGGTGAGCGGTCACGAGGGCGGGTGGGTGATCGGCGACTGGGACCCGGAGGTCAGTCCGGACGGGAGCATGTTATTCGTCGGATACAAGCGGCCGGACGACCAGGGCTTCGACCTGGTTCGGGTCGATATTCCCGGCCTCGCGCGCACGACGCTGGTGCACGGCGCTTTCAACCGGCTCGTCGGAATTCCCGACTGGTTCGACGGCGAAGTGGTCTTCACCGAATGGAAATACAGCGTTTTCGGGCAGCCCCAGTATATCGGCATCGCGGCGGTTCAGCCCGACGGAAGCGGTTTCCGGCGCCTCGAAGGCCCTTTCGAGGATCCCCTCGACGGCTGCAAGTGCGTTCGCGTGATCCGGTCCCCGAGGTAGGCCCAGCCTCGAGATCAGGTCCCCGCGGTAAAGCGCGTCCCCGCGATCCGATCCCCGGCAGCAAAGCGCGTCCCCGCGATCCGATCCCCGACAGCAAAGCGCGCCCCCGCGATCCGGTCCCCGCGCCAGGCACGGCCTCCCGCTTCGCTCCCGGCGGTAAGCGCGAACTCGTGATTCGTTTTCCGGCCCGGATATGATATCATCCACCTTGCCTCCGCACTGTCTGCGCAATCGTTGAACCGCCGGACAGGCGGTTCGGATTCAGCGCTCTATTCTTTCACCGCGATAACCGGATTGTTCAAATGATCGACTACCACGTCCATACTGTTTACTCCCGCCACGGCGGAGGAGGGCTCCGCGAAACCGCCGTTGCCGCCGTTGCCGCCGGCATCCGGGAGATGGGATTCTCCGAGCATCTGCCGCATCCTCCGGGGCAGGTCACCGATTACGAGAATTCGGCCATGCGCGCCGAAGATATGAGCGCCTACCTCGCGGAAGTCGAAGAGCTCCGGCACGCCCCCCCCGACGGTCTCGTGATCCGCTCCGGTCTCGAAGCCGAATATTTTCCGGGTTACGAGGAGTGGACGGCGGATATCCTCTCCGGTCTCGACCTCGACTACATCATCGGCTCGGTTCATTTCCTGGGCCGCAAGAGTTTCGATTACGGACCCGAGCGATTCAAAAGGATAGTCGACTCTTATCCCGGGCGGCTGCCGGGGCTGTGGCGCGATTATCTTCTCAGGGTGAGGGAGCTTGTCCGGTCGGGCCTGTTCCAGGTAGTGGGGCACTTCGATCTGCTGAAGAAATATCTTCCTCCGGGGGAAGGCGCGGTTCCCCGGGAGTGCGACGACCTGGTAAGAGAGATTTTCTCCGAAGCCGCGGCGCGGGACATGGCGATCGAGCTCAATACGAGCGGATGGCGCAGCCTCTGTAACGCCAGTTATCCGGCCCGGTCGCTTCTTTCTCTCGCAAAGGAATCGGGCTGCCGGGTCACCATAGGCTCCGATTCCCACTCGCCTTCCGACGTGGGGCGCGACGTAGCCCGGGGGCTCGCCCTCCTCAGGGAAACCGGATTCACCCACGTGACGGGGTTCATCCGCCGGTCTCCCGCCCAAATTCCCCTTTAAAAACACCTCGAACGGGCGTATTACAGCCGCTGCAGATCCGATTTTCATAGGGATGCGGTTTGCCATACTTCACATCCGGGGATATAATTTCTTCGAGCAGCATATATAACTTGCCCAGGCCTCTCCACAACAACCACCTGTCGAGGAGAAACAGATGAAAAAGTTAGCTTTCGTGAGCATTGTCACCGTAATAGCAGCTCTCGGGTTCACCGGTCTCCACGCGGAAGGAGCCTACGGCGGCGGCGCCGATTCCGAAACCCGCGTGCTCATCGTGGGAGACAGCTGGGCCGAGTTCACCTGGATTTTCGGCTCCCTCGACCTGGCATTCGACCGGGCCGGTTTCCCCGACATCGCCGCCAAGGGTGACGTCACCGCAATCGGCGGATCCACGGCGTCCCAGTGGAGGGAACCCGGGTACCTCGCTCTCATCGACCAGGAGCTTGCCGCGAATCCGGAGATCGATGTCATCCATCTCTGCATCGGGGGCAACGACTTTCTCTACGAATGGAATACTTCAATGACCCTAGAAGAAGAAGAGGACCTGTTTCAGCGGATTCTCACCGACATCGGCGCCGTTATCGAATATATCCTTATCGGGTATCCCGGTATTCAGATCGTCTTCTGCGGATATGACTATCCCAACCTGGAGGAGATACGGGAATGGGATCCCATGACCTGGTTCCTCTGGTTCTCCATGGGTATGCCGGATCCGGTTACCATCAACGACGCCATGATCAGGATGTCTGAGCTTGTGATAGACGGGGGATTAGAAGTGCCGTCCCTCCATGTCATAAATCACATGGGCCTGATGCAATGGGTCTTCGGCTATCCGGGCCACGGTATTCCCCCCCGGAGCCTGCCGCTCCCCGGCAATGAGCCGTCCGGATACGAACCGCTGGCAGGCGGCGACCCCACGCTGCCGAGTCCGCCTGAGGCGATGCTCGACGGTATCCATCTCGGTTTCAGGGGCTACAACTGCATCGCTTTAAGTTGCACTTATTACTTCTATCATGGATGGTTTACGGCGAATCCGTGAGAGATCCCCTGCCAAACAAAAGAGCCCGAAGTCGGCCGGAATCCGGGTGGTGCGGCAACCCGGGATCGTATATGATGCCTATACCGGTATCGGCGCCTGGCGGGAACGGCTTCATAACCGGTTTCAGTATCGACGAGCGCAGTAAACAGAGTAAACAGGGAAAAAGGTGATAACTTCTGGAGAATCAGCCGCAAAAGCTGATACCGGCAGGCTAATTGTTTTTATCCTCGCGCTATTTTCCATGTTCGCCATCCTCCAGTTCATATGTAACGACAAGCTGGTTGAATCGGATAATCACGATATCACGGCCGGCAGCCATATCGATCAGAGTCACCCGTTCGATAAAGTTCATTTCGGCGACGATCGGCCGCATTTCCAGATGCCGCTGTCTTCAAGGGCATTCTGGCGACCTGTTGAATATTTCGATCTGCCCGCGAAATTGAACCTGGATCCGAATTCACCGCTTCTACGTGTTGCGGCCTTTTTGATTTTATCCTGCATCGCCCTTCTCACGGACCTTGTTTTCTTCTCTCTGCCGGTCTGGAGGCGTTGGTTATTAATAACCAGATCGGGAGCGCTGTTCCTTCTGCTGCCCTTCCAGGGAGCGGTCGTCTGGATTGCAAGAGCTTTGCTGGCGGTCCCGTGCACTCCGGCGGCTCTCGCCATTTTTTTGTTCGCATCGGTCAAATTTCTACTGATCATCAGATATGGCTTCGCTCTGTCTTCGCGACTGGAATCCCGGGGAAGTAAACAGTTTCAGAATATTGTTTCCGGTTCCGGACTCGTTCTTTACTGTGTGGTATCCGCGCAACTCCTTCCCAGCCTCCTTTTAGACTACGGGTTCAAGCAGCCGCTGGCCTGGATCATAATCGCCGCGCCGGTTCTGGTTCATACCGCGGGACTGTTTTCAGCGCCGTTTTATCCCAGGGGGGCATTTTTCGTTTCTGTTTCGCAGTTTTGTATCTATTTTATCCTGAAACCGTTCTGCCCGGCGCTTCCTCCGGTTTTCTTCTTCCTGATGATCTCTCTATTGCCCTGGATGATCGGTATCGTAGTCAATACAGCCGGGCTGTTACGCAGGAAGGCTGTATTTCCCACTGTTTTAATAGTTACCGCAAGTTGTTCACTTTTGTTTTCAGTTGAGACAGGCATCCGAAGTATCTGGTATCTGGACAGGCTCTTCAATTATACTCCCAAAGCCGAATATTTTAACTGGGACATAGAAATGCATACCGATCTTCTCGACAACCATGCCGATATGGAATTCATCACTCTGAAATCCTGCTGGTATTCAGATACTCCCGGCGAAAAACTTTCGGTATACAAAACTCCCGGAGTCTGCAGAATAGTATGTCTCGGCAGTTCCACCACCTGGGGTGTCGGCGCTTCCGACGAGTCCAAGGGCGCTTATCCTGTAAAACTGGAAGAGTATTTAAATAAAAAGATCGAGTCGCCCGTTGAAGTTATCAATTGCGGCATCGTGGGAGCTCCTCTGTTCATGCTGGAGGTTTTCCTGGAAGAGGTCATCCTTCCATACCTGGATCCGGATCTCGTCATCCTTTATTTCGGCATCAACGGGGACGTGTGGACCGTAAGGCAATACTATGACCGCCTGAAAGAGAAGCGGGCCGAAGCTCCCTTCGCCGAATCCAATGAAGAAATCTGGGCAGCCATGCAGCTGAGGATTGTTACCCCGCTTACGGTCCGGGCATACATGTCGCTGTCGAAAATACGTATTGCGACAATGATTTTCACCGGCCTGGACCTCCTGCACGGCGAGTCAACCGGCCCCGCGGATCCCAGGATGACCGGCGAGGCGTTATATAAATCACCTCGAAGCATGGTTCGGCTGTGCAGGGAACATGGGAAGAAGATCCTTTTGATTCCTGAATACATCAGAGGCGACTGCGACATAAAAAAGACGCGCCACCCCTATTACGGGATATTCTCTGAAATCGCTTCGGGTTCTCAGGGCGACGACGTGTATTACATGCGAGTCGACGAGTTTTTTTCGCCGGAGACGGAGGAGGCATTCCTCATCTTCGAGAACGCTGATACTGATGTCCACATGAATGCCGGGGGATACTCGTTTCTCGCGGAAAAGATTGCCGCGTTCCTTCTTAAGAATGGAATAATCAACCCGCTCCCGGTCGCTCAGGAGATTCGGGAGCCGGGCCTTGCAAGCGAGAGGGGATGAGAGAACCCGGGATTCAACATCGATTTATCGGCCCCGCTCCGGCTGGTCCACCAGTTTGATCGAGGTTGGGAACGGGTTTCCGAAAAGGTGATAACTTCTGGAAAAACAAAAGACCAAAGCTGATTCCGGCGGAGTCGTTTTTTTTGCCCTCTCGCTGTTTTTGCTGTTTGCCATCCTCCAGCTTGTATTTAATGAGAGTCTGGTCGGGCTGGACAATCACGACATCGCGGCCGGCAGCCATTTTTCACGATTCGGCATGTTCGATAATGTTCATTTTAAAGCGGAAGAAACGCATCTCCGGAAGATGTCGGCTTCATGGCCGTTCTGGCGCCCGGACCGGTATTTCGATCTGCCTGCGAAACTGAATCTTGATCCGAATACACCGATCTGCCGTGTCTCGGCTTTCTTGCTTCTGTTCTGCATCGCCCTTCTGATCGACCTGGTTTTCTACCTCCTGCCGATCTGGAAGCGCTGGTTTTTACTGACCAGGGCTGGAGCGCTGTTCCTCCTGATCCCCCTCCAGGGGATGGTCGTATGGATCGCGAGAGCATCCCTTTTACTCCCCTGCACATCGGCGGTTCTCGTCATTCTTTTCTTCGCGGTCGTAAAGCTTTTTCTGATAATCAAGTATCGAATCGCTTCTTCTCCGCTCCAGGAATCCGGGGTCGATAAGCTGTTCCAGCATATTACTTTCGGTTTCGGAATCATTGTGTACGCGGCAGCTTTCCCGGAGGTCGGGCAAAGTCTATATGTAGACTATGGATTCAAGCAGTACCTGGTCTGGATAATTTTCGTCGTACCGATTCTGGTTCATGCCTCCGGGTTGGTTTTTGCTCCTTCTTTTCCGAAAGGGGCGTTTCTTTTATCCTGTTCGCAATTTTATTTTTATCATCTTCTTACACCGTTCTGCCCGGAGCTTCCCGCCCCGTTTTTCTTTCTGCTGATTTCCCTTTTGCCCTGGATGATCGGCGCAGCCGTTAATGCGGCCGGACTGTTCCGCAGTAAGCCGGTGTTTTCCGCTGTTCTGGTAGTTGCCACGTGTTTTTCGGTTTTATGTTCGGTTGAAATCGGTATCAGAAGTATCTCGTATTTAAACAGGTTCTTTGATTATGGTCTGAGAGCCGAACATTTTCACTGGGACATAGAAAGGCATACCGATCTCTTCCGCAATCATTCCGACAGGGCGATTTTCACTCCGGACGATCTGGACGAAACATGTTTCGACGCCGCAGTGAAGCACGAGGTGAAAAAAACTCCGGGAGTGTACCGGATAGCCTGTCTCGGCAGTTCCAGCACCTGGGGCGTCGGCTCTCACTCCGGACCGAGAACCGCTTATCCGATACAATTGGAAGAATATTTGAGAAAAGAGACAGGAAAACCCGTGGAAGCCGTCAACTGCGGCATCGGAGGAGCTCCTCTATTCATGCTGGAGGTTTATCTGGAAGAAATTATTCTTCCATACCTGGATCCGGACCTCGTTATACTCTACTTCGGAAGCAACGGAGACAATCAGGATGTGAGGTTATACTATGATCACCTGAAAGAGAAGCTGGCTGATGCCCCATTCCTTGATTCCAATGAAGAAATCTGGGCCGCCACCAGGCTCAGGTTCGTGACGCCGTTTACTATCCGGGCGTCTCTCACCTTGTCGAAGATACGCCTTGCGACGCTGATATTCATATGTCTGAATCCACTGTACGACGAGTCGGTCGAACCCGGGGACGCATACCCGGCATCTGATATATTGTTGAAATCCCCTCACAGTATCGTGCGGCTCTGCAGGAAACACGGAAAGAAGATCGTCCTGATTCCCGAGTACGTCAAAGGTGATTTCGGGTGTATAAAGAAAACCCACCCTTACTACGAAATCTACAATGATATCGTTTCCGGATCTCAGGACGGCGAAGTGTATTACCTTCGAGTCGACGAGTTTTTTTCTCCCGAGAACGACAGTGCGTACATGATCGACGACAGCAGTGAGCTGGATGTCCACATGAATACCGAGGGATATTCCTTCCTCGCGGAAAAAATCGGAACGCTTCTCCTAGCGGAAGGAATCATCGACCTTCACCCGGCGGGCAGGGAGAATCAGCAGCCGGACCCTGAGACCGGGAGGAGAGGAGATGAGAACACCCGGGCTTCAACCCCTGTTGCCGATCCCGCCCCGGCTGCGCCGCCAATTTGATCGAGACCGGGAAAGGGTTTCAGAAAAGGGATAACTCCTGGAAAAACAGAGAACCATAACTGATTTCGGTAGAGTCGTTTTCGCAGTCCCGGCGTTGTTCGTCCTGGTTTTCGTCCTTCAGGTCATATTTAATGAAAACCTGGCCGGGCTGGATAACCACGACATCACGTCGGAATGTCATGTTGAGAGAAAAAACCCGTTCGACAACGTTCATTACGGCGCCGGTCGACCGATTGTCCGATTCCCGCCGGTTGCAGAACCGTTCTGGCGCCCGGGAAAGCATTTCGATCTTCCCGGGAAACTGAACCTGGATCCGAATTCACCGCTTTGCCGTGTTTCGGCTTTCGTTCTTCTGGCCTTCATCGCCCTTCTGATCGACCTGGTTTTCTACCTCCTGCCGATCTGGAAGCGCTGGTTTATATTGTCCAGGGCGGAAGCGCTCTTCCTTCTGATTCCCCTCCAGGGAATGATCGTCTGGATCGCAAGAGCATTCTTTCTGTTCCCTTGCACCCCGGCGGTTTTTGTTATTCTGTCGTTTGCCGCGGTGAAGTTTCTTCTGATGATAAAGTATCGATTCGCTTCTTCTGCGGCCGGGGATTCGCGGGACAGCAAGCTGATTCAGCATGTTATTTCCGGTTGCGGCATTATTTCGTTCATAATCGTTTTCTCGGCAATCAGGCAAGGTCTAATTGACAACTATGGGTTCGAGCAGCATCTGGTATGGGTCATTTTCTCCGTTCCGATTCTGATTCATATCTCAGGATTATTGAACGCTCCCTTTTATCCGAAAGGTGCCTTATTAATCTCCGTTTCTCAATTCTTTGCTTATTATCTGCTGAAGCCGTTCTCCCCGGATCTTCCCGCCCCGTTCTTTTTTCTGGTTATTTCCCTGATGCCCTGGGCTGCGGCCGCAGCCGTTCATGCCGCCGGGAGGGATCGAGGGAAACCGTTCGTATCGATCTTCCTGATGATCGCCGCGTGTGTCACGATCACAGGCGCGGTCGAAATAAGTATTCGGAGCATCTGGTATTTGAACAGGCAATTCAGTTACAGGCCAAGAATCGCAGATATCCGCTGGGATATAGAAAAACACACCGATCATTTCAACAATCATGACGACATGGAATTTTTCGTTCCTGATTCCGGCGACAGAGGAATAAGACACAGGATGAAAAAACCTTCGGGAGTCTACCGGATAGCCTGCCTCGGCAGTTCCAGCACCTGGGGCACCGGATCTTCCGGCGGCGGGCCGAGGGACGCATATCCGGGAAGACTGGAAGATTACCTGAAAGGTGAAACAGGGAGGCCGGTTGAAGTCGTCAATTGCGGCATCGGGGGGGCTCCGATCTACATGCTGGAGGTTTTCCTTGGAGAGGTTATCCTTCCGTACCTGGATCCGGATCTCGTAATCCTGTATTTCGGCGCCAATGGAGACACGCGGGCGTCGAGATCCTACTTGACGCGTCTCAAGGCAAAAAGCGCCGAAGCTCCCTTTATCCAATCGAATGAAGAAATCTGGGCTGCGCTGCAGCTGAGGTTTGTTACACCGATTACTGTCCGGACATTCCTGTCACTGTCGAAGTTCCGTATTATGTCGGTGATTCTTGCCTGCCTGGAACCGTTGTACAGAGAGCCGGGAAACGCTGAACTGACACCTATGATTGGTGATGAGTTATATCAATCCCCACAGAATATCGTGCGGTTCTGCAGAGAATACGGTAAGAAGATCGTCCTGATTCCCGAGTACGCCGCGGGTGACTATGACAGCACGAAGATACGTCACCCTTACTATGACATATACCATGATATCGCTGCGAAGAGTCAGGATGAAAACGTGCACTGCCTTAGAATCGATCGATTTTTTTCCCCCGGGATAGACCGTGCATTCTTTTTCATCGAGAACAATGAAACAGATGTTCACATGAATGACGATGGATATTCCTTTCTCGCGGAAAAAATCGGAACGCTTCTCCTCGCGGAAGGAATCATCGATCCGCATCCGGCAGCAAAGGAGATTCCCCCGCCGCCGTCGACGCCGGTCCCGTTTTAATCCTGTTTCACTACCCGCACGAATTTAACGGTTAAATCACCTCCGGAAACAACCCTGAGGCTGAAATCGGCATTATGTTCGAGGTATCTGTTTTCGGCCGGCTTCCTGAGATGAAAAGTGACGGTTTTCCAATTCTTATCATTGACGTTGCCGACAATATCGGAACTCGCCCGCCCGGTCGGCGAAGGCACCTCCAATACCCATTTAGCCGCGCTGTCATCGTAGAAGGTGACTTTTATGAATAAATCGCTGGTGAGAGCCTCTTTGAATTCTTTCTCCAGGAAAAAGAGCATTTTATCGAACCCGTTATCAACATCGGTGGCCCTGGCGCCGTAGTCATAGTGTATTCCCGCGGGATCCGAGCTGACGGCCGGTCTTTCGATTTTTACCGCCGGCCGTGTTCCGGCGTCTGCAAAGTCTCTCTGGTAAAGCAAACGTTCGAAATTTTTCCAGCTGATGGTCCTTTTGCCCTTCCAGAAATAATCTTCACGGAGCCAGCAGACGGCGTCGGGACTCTCCTTCGGTCCTTTTCCGGCGATGAGGGTCCACCATCTGAACATCTCCGGCGCCGTATTGATGAATTCCCTGCTGGTCCAAAGGTATTTCATCCCGAGCTGAGCCGCTCTCATCAGACTGCTCTCAGAAAGATGCGTTTGCTGCCGTGCCGGTATGCCCGACTTCACAAACTTCCTGGCCGTGCATTCGAGCTCTTCACCGAAATAGCGGTTGGTCGACCTCAGGGGATGGCCCCAGTCTACGGAAACGTATCCGTCGGAATAGGTCTGGCCATATGCCGGCGGTATGTAGCGGTGATAATATTCCAGACCTCCATCCCTCAATCCCAGTCCCTTTTTAAGAGCATAATCATTCAACCTGTCTTGATCATAGCCGGAGCCGTTGATTCCGCCGAAATTAATCCATACCAGTTTATGGACATTTTCCCCGGCGGCGGAGACCCACCGGTCTATCCTGTCCTCAAAGGCTTTCATTAACGATTCCTCGGTCATGCCGGCTGCTTTCGCGCTCTGAAGACAACTCTCATCCAGCCAGAATTCTTCGCCGAACGACGTGGAAAAACCGTGAATATAAATACCGGTAAGAGATTCATGCTCGAAAAATCCCTGTTTTGCGAATTGTTCGATAAACCCGGCCAATTCAGCCTGCAATCCCTTGTTCCACGGCGCCGCGACCTTGATATAATAGTTTTTGCTTTTTCCGGTCTGAAAGCGTTTCAGCCCCGCTCCGCGATAGGTATAGAATTCTTCGGGTTTATGTTTTTTCATTACCCATTGGGGGACGAAGGGGGTTTTTTTGATTCCCGCGACGGGGGAACTGTGGGATGTGGTCGAACAGAACAGGCGCAAAACCACCCTCGACCCGTCCGATTCCGCGTTCTTCAACAGTTCACGGATCCGTGAAAAATCGTAGACATCCTCCCGGGGATTCAACTCGCTCCATGTATACACCCGCCCGATCATCGTCACATCGGGGAAATCCGGCCCCCTCCCCATGTAAAACGCCCCGGAGTATTCCGACGGTTTAACGGTAACGGGCAGGGTCCAGTCGAATCCCGGTTTGACGGTATGGGTAATTGTTTCGCTGCAAGCGGTACCCATGCCCGTCAAACTGCAGACGGCCAGCGCGAGGATAACTTTTTTCAGATTAAACATTGCGGTCTTCTTTTCTTTCATGGTTGTTTTGTCGACGGCGGATTCAAATTATTATTCGGCAGCAACGCTATTTCATCTAAGCACTTTTTTCGCCAGGGATTTCCCCCGGGAGAAGAGTTTCAATATGCCGGTGAATTCATTTATCGGGAGATCGAGAGTCTCCGGCCACGCCGTCTGACAGATATCGGTAACAATCTCCTGCCTGCGCCGGTATTCGTACGGCAGCCTGAGCATGTTCTCGAATACTCTTCTGTGATTGAATCCGAATATTACCGGGACGGTGAGGTAGTCGTATTGATAGACATTGGGAGCGGCCCAGCATCCGAGCTGCTGCTCGATATAGAAAATGTCAAGGATCTGGAACGTGTTGTAATCCGCCATATCATTCAGCCACTGCTCGGCGGCGCGGATTGCCGGTTCGTAGGCCGGGATATGCATCCGCTTCAGGAGATCCGCACCGGTCAGGGGACTGGTTTCCGTATCATGTTTCGTCCACCATCTGGCTCGGCCGACCTCGCCTCCGAGGCCCGCTATCTGCAGGTAGTCAGGATTCAGGATCCCCTCGTGCTTGAGATTGCTTGCAAGCGACGGTTGATCGAGGGAGAAACCGGACAGATAAAGCCGCTCCTCTCGCTGTGCACCGGTGGTGGGAGCCACCTCGATAAATGTATGGTTCAGGTTGAATTTCTTTACGAGTAATTTTGATATATGCGTATCCAGTCTTTTGATCAGGCTGGTAAAGAACTCCACTTTACCGATGAGATCCCGCGAGCAGGCTAAAATCATGCGGGTGTCCGCTCCCGCAGTCAGATTGATATATCCCCCGTACTCGATGACTCCGGTTATGTTACAGGTAATGTCCCGGCAGATTTCCACGATCTTCTCTTTGATCTCACCGGTCGCCTGCAGTGATGTCGGTCCGGGCCAGTGACGAACCGGTTTGAAACTCTGCAGATCCAGGTAGTGATTCGGAAGCAGTCTCTTGAGTGATTTATGCGGTGTGAATCCGAAAGGATACCACAGGTCAGGCAGGTTCTTTACGAGTCGGGAATCCCAGTCGGAGCTCTCCTGATTCTTGGAAATGGCCGAAGCCGTGGAACAAACAATCCCCAGCTCTTCTGAATACAGGACGGAGAGCGAGCCGGCGGGATCCAGATATATCCTGGCAAAATCATCTGTCGTAAAAATGAACGCGAACCGGCCGCAGTAAGCGTAAATGAACTCTTCGAGGCTCTGATCGTCGAGACGAGCCGGCGAATCCTGCGGGAGAACAATACTCTCCGATACAATCCTGGAATCGCTGCCGACGGCATAACCGAGCAGCCATCCTGCCTGTTCCCCGGTCGGAGTATTAACCCTTATAACCGGAAGAGATGGGTGATATCCGAGCAGCCAGCCGTGATTTTCCAACTGGTTCCAGTCACTCGGACAAAGATCGTCATCCCTGCTGAGAACGAATTGATTTTTAAGATCCGATCGATTCAAGTTCATTAGGTTTTCCCTGGCAGAAATTATTCAGCGGCAACATGACGCGATGCAGAGGCAGTGTTCAGAAATTCTATCTTGCCCATGATTCGATTTCAAGCATGAACGGAAGAGGTGAATTCGGAAGCCTGTATCCTGCAATCAGCATCGTACGTATTCTCTCAAAGGAATCGATCGGGGCATCGGGAGCATCCACCAGTCCGAACAAAGGATTCCACCGCGGGGCTCGACTTGCCGGCAGCGGGATACGGCAGCCGCGACCGAAAATAATAGAACGGAACAACTGGATTTGTCCCGCTCTCCAGGTTTACATAATATTTCTTCACACGAAGAAATTCGAGCGGCTTGCTGTGTGAAAAATAGAACTGCTCCTTTCCCAGGTTTACATAATATTTCTTCACACGAAGAAAAACGGTTCGGCATGCTTGAAATCGTGATAATTAATTACCGAATATCGACCATCCGCTCTTTCGTTCCCGGTCATTAAGGTGTCTCAATCGAGTCCGCCCGGAAACCGTGTAAAATTGTCAATCGTATTGACAATTTTACATAAGACTGCCCGCATCGCCGAGACGACAAGATAAACTCTTGCGTTGGCAGTAATAAGAAAATCACGCTGCTTATCCCTGAACATACACTGCTGATTTTTCCCTGAACATACGCTGCTGTTTTTCCCTGAACATACTCAGCTGCTTTCAGTTCCATTATCGTAACTAGGTCCGTCCCCCTTTCCCGTCCCCATTTTCATAAACTGAATCCGCCCTTTTTTTCGGGCACAAAATTATTGCGCTCGGAAGGGCGGAGCCTTTACACTCGATTTCCCATGTTATCGAATTCCTTTCAAAACCAGGCTCGCTTCAGAACCCAAGGAGGTCGTTGCGTATGTTACCGGGAGTAAAGAAGTACCCCCATGTTTTCAGTCCGGGCATGCTCGGGAAAGTGGAGGTCAAGAACCGTATCAAGTACGCTTCCACGGAGACCAACTTCAACTACGGCGACGGCTTCGTGGCCGATAAAGAGGTCGCCTACATGGAAGCCCAGGCCCGGAGCGGCGCCGGAATGGTGACGACCCAGGGCGCCTACACCGATCCGCGCGGGGAAGGGCAGGGATACGTCGGCATGATGGGCATCTGGGACGACAAGTTCATCCCGGGCCTTAAGAAGATCGCAGACGCCATCCACAGGCACGACTCGGTGGCGGTGCTGCAGCTCATGCACTGCGGACGGGTCGGCGGCATCAACCTGGAATACACCATAGGCCCTTCGGTGGTGAAGCAGCGCATCCCCCGGTTCCGGGAGCCGGTGGAGATGACGGTGGAGCAGATCGAGACCGTGGTGGCCGAGCACGTGGCCGGGGCGAGGCGGTGCATCGAGGCCGGGTTCGACTCCGTTGAGATCTCGGGCATCGTCGGCTACCTCATCTCCAATTTCGTGTCGAGCTACACGAACAAGCGCACCGACGAATACGGCGGTTCGATCGAGGGCCGCTGCAAGATGATGACCGACATCGTGAGCGGAATCCGCCGCGAAGTCGGCCCCGACTACCCGATCATCATCCGCCTCTGCGCCGACGAGCTCCTCCACGACCGCGGCGGCAACACGGTGGAGGAGTCTGTCAAGAGCATCCTCCTGGCCGAGGAAGCCGGCGCCGACTGCCTCTCGGTGACGGCGGGCTGGCAGGAATCGGCCGTGTCGGTGATCTCGAGAGACTGTAAGATGGGCCAGTGGCTCTACCTTGCGAAGCAGGTGAAAGAGAAGCTGAAACCCGAATCCACCGTGGCCATGGCCTACCGCCTGTTCAAGCCGGAGTATCCGGAGGCGGCGATCGCGGCGGGCGAGCTCGATTTCTGGGAGATCTGCCGCTCCATGATTGCCGATCCTTTCCTGCCGAAAAAGATCATGGAAGACCGGCAGGACGAGATCATCCCCTGCATGGCCTGCAACATCTGCCTGGCGCGCCTTTTCCGCGACGCCGAGCTCAACTGCATGGTGCGCCCGTCCCTGGGGCACGAGTCCGAGCCGGAATGGGGCTTCTACGGTTTCCCGAAGACCGACCACCCGAAGAAGGTCTGGGTCATCGGCGCCGGCCTCGCCGGGATGCAGGCGGCGGCTATCGCTGCCGAGAAGGGACACCATGTCACCGTCAGCGAGAAGCGCGACCGGGTCGGAGGGCAGTTTACCACCGCGTCGAACGGGCCGTGGGGCGACGACGAGTTTTTACGACTGGTCGATTACCTCAAGGGATACTGCGATCGCGGCGGCGTCACCTTCGAGATGAGCAGGGGAGTGACCCTGGACGAGGTGAAGGACAGCGACGCCGATCACATCATCGTGGCGACCGGGGCCGTTCCGACGAGCGAACTGCCCGGGGCGGCGGGCGACAACGTGGTATCGTGCCTCGACGTGATCGACGGCGCGGTGGAACCGGGTAAGAAGGTGGTCATCCTCGGCTCCATGGGGGTGGCGATATCCACCGCCCTGTTCCTGATCGAGAAGGGCGGCCACGACATCGCAATGGTCCACCGCGGAAAGAAACCCGGCCCCGACGTGAACCCGAGCTACATATGGCGTTACGTCACCAAGCTCAGGGAGGGGGAGGTGACCATGGTCAGGTTCTCCGAGCCGACCGGGATCACCGCTGAAGGGGTGATGGTGAAAACACCTGAAGGGGAGCAGCTTTTTGAAGCCGACACCGTGATCCTCGCGGACATGGCCCCGGTCAACGACCTCGCCGAGGCCGGCAAGGGTATCTTCGTAATCGGCGACGCCCTCATCCCGAGGCGCGGCAACTCTTCGATCCTCGACGGATACAAGATGGGAATGCGGCTTTGACACAGGACTGCGCGGCGGAGCGACCTGTCGAAGCTGGAGGAGATAAAGATGGTACCGAAAGTAGATGTTTTCAAGTGCGACGGGTGCGGCGTCTGCATCAAGCGCTGCCCGCCGAAGGTGATGGGGCTGGTGCAGAACAGGGCGGTGATCCTGGTGGATCTCTGCGAGGAGTGCGGCATCTGTCACGAAGTGTGCCCCATCGACGCGATCCATTTCCGGCTGCCGAACCTGGGCACCGCGGCGACCCACGAGGCGTATGTCGTCCCCCGGGAGGATACGCCGAACCGCGGCGACTGGCGGGTCGGGGTTCCGCGGGGCTACGACGGTGAAGGGCATAACCGCAAGGAGGCTTGATCGATGAAGGTTAACAAGATAGACCACATCTGCATCGCCGTGGAGAATCTAGAGGAGGCGAAGAAGCAGTGGGAGCCGGTTATGGGTAAAGATGCTCCGGACGACGAATACATCGACGAACCCGAGAAGATAAAGGTGGCGCGCTACCACCTGGGCGAGGTCGGTTTCGAGCTGATGGAGTCGACATCGCCCGACGGCGACGTGGCCAAGTTCATCGAGCGGAACGGCGAAGGCGTCATGCTGATAAGCTTCAACGTGGACGACACCCGCGACGCGGTCGGGGAGCTCCAGGAGAAGGGTTATCCCTTCATACCCGACGCAACCGGCGAGATTGCGCGCTCCTTCCGCGACTGCAAGTTCTCCTTCATCCATCCCAAGGCGATGAACGGGGTGCTGCTCGAGCTCATCGACTTCAAGTGGGACGAATGACTTTTTCAATCGGAATCGACGTCGGCGGCACCTTCACGGACCTCTTTTTATGGTCGGCAGAAGGCGGCACCGAAACCTTCAAGGTGCTGTCGACTCCCGAAGATTCTTCCATCGGCGTCCTGAACGGGCTCGAAGCGATGGCGGAATCGCTCGGTCTCTCTCTCGAAGAGTTCACCGGCAGAGTGCGGACCATCGTCCACGGCACCACGGTGACGACGAACGCGGTGCTGACCAGGGGCGGCGCCAGGACGGGCCTCCTCACCACCGAAGGGGTGCGTGACGCCCTGGAGATGCGCCGCGGCATCCGGGAAGAGCAGTACAACAACCGCTATAAGAACGTGGTTCCGCTGGTGCCGCGCCGCCGCCGCCTGCCGGTGACGGAGAGGCTCGACTACCTCGGCGGGGAGGTGACGCCCCTCGACGCGGCCGGGGTGCGGGAAGCCGTCGCGGCCCTCGCGGCGGACGGAGTCGAAGCGGTGGCCGTCTGCTTCATGAACTCTTTCGCGAACCCGGCCCACGAACGGGAGGCGGCGGAGATCGTCCGGGAGCTGCTGCCCGACGCCTACCTCAGCATCTCTTCCGAGGTGCTCCCCGTGGTCCGGTTCTACAACCGGGTTTCCACAACCGTGCTGAACGCCTATGCGGGGCCCGTTCTCGACGAATACCTGGGCAACCTCACGGGCAGGCTCGAGAAGGCCGGTTTCGGCGGTGTGCTCCTGATCATGCAGTCGAACGGCGGCGTGGCCTTTCCCGAGCTGGTCCGGAAGCTCCCCGCGACCACGCTCCTCAGCGGACCGGCGGCCGGTCCGAGGGCGGCGGCGGCCGTTGCCGAAACGATACGGCGGGACGATTCGATCCTCATCGACATGGGCGGAACGAGCTTCGACGCCTCCCTGGTGCGGGACGGCGACGCGGCCCTGGCCGTTGAAGGGGAGATCGACCGCCTCAAGACCGCGTTGCCGATGCTCGAAATCACCACAATCGGCGCCGGCGGAGGCAGCATCGGCTGGATCGACGAGGGAGGTCTGCTGCGGATGGGACCCGCATCGGCCGGTGCAATGCCCGGCCCCGCCTGCTACGACCGGGGCGGGACGCGGCCCGCCTGCACCGATGCCGACCTCGTTCTCGGCTACCTCGACCCCGGGTTCTTCGCGGGCGGCAGGATGCGGCTCGACGCCGACAGGGCGCGCAAAGTCATCGCCGAAGAGATCGCGGGGCCTCTCGGGCTCGACACCGAGGAGGCGGCGGCCGGCATGTACCGCGTCATCAACGCCAACATGGCCCATGGCGTGAGAGAGATCACGGTGAAGCGCGGCCTCGACCCCCGCGAGTTTCCGATGGTGGTGGCGGGCGGCGCCGGAGCCCTGCACGCCTGCATGATCGCCGACGAGCTCGAGATTCCCACCCTGATCGTGCCGGCGTTTTCGTCGATCCTCTGCGCGGCCGGCATGATCTTCAGCGACCTGCAGCACGATTTCGTCAGGTCGAACATCACGCCCCTCGCCGATCTCGAACCCGGCCGCCTGGTCGGACTCGTCGGCGTCATGGCCCGGGAAGGGGAGGAGTATCTCGCCCTGGAAGGTATCGCCCCCGATAAGATTTCCCACCAGGTGATCCTCGATCTCCGTTATCTCAAGCAGTATCACGAGGTTTCGCTGCCCGTGCCGTTCGAGTGGGTCGAAAGCGGCGACATCGGCTCCACGGCCCGCGCCTTCCACGCCGAGCACGATCGTCTCTACGGTTACGAACTCTCCGGCGAGGAGACGGGCCTCGAGCTTATCAACGTGAGGGTGCGCTCCGTCGGCCGCACGCCGAAACCCGAGCTTCCACGGGTGGAGCGCGGCGGCGAAGATCCCGGCGGCGCCTTCAAGCGCTCTCGGCGCGCCTTCGTGCCCGAAAGAAACGCTTTCGAAGATGTCCCCGTCTTCGACGGATACAAGCTTCTCTCGGGTAACGTGCTGCCCGGGCCCGCCCTGGTGGAGCGGACCGACACCACCATCTTCATTTCCCGGAGCTACACGGCCAGGGTGGACGATTTCGGGTCCTGCCTGCTCGAAAGGAGGGAGAGCCATGCCTGACCGGAGCGCGCCCGCCGTCGACAAGGTCCTCGTTTCGATCATCGGACGCGCCCTAAAGGCGATCACCGACGAGATGAGCATCACCATGGCCAAGACCACCCGGTCTCCGATCCTGTGCGAGGCCAAGGATTTCGTCACCGGCCTCTACGACGCCGAAGGCCGCATGCTCGAGCAGACCGAGAACCTGCCGATCCTCTCCTTCTCCCTGAGCCCGGTCTGCGCCCATATCGCCGAAAAGTTCCGGGGTGAGATATATCCCGGCGACGTTTTCTTCCACAACGATGTCTTCACACTCGGCAACCAGAACAACGACGTGGCCGCCTTTAAACCCATATTCGCCGGCGACCGGCTCGTGGCATGGGCGGCGGCCAAGGGTCACCAGGCCGACATCGGCGGCGCGGTGCGCGGCGGCTACAACCCGAACGCCACCGAGGTCTGGCAGGAGGCGCTGCGGATTCCGGCCGTCAAGGTCTACGAGCGCGGCAAGCTCAGACGCGACGTCTGGGACCTCATCTTCGCCAACATCCGCCTGCCGATCGTGCAGGAAGACATGCGCGCCGAGATCGGAAGCTGCACCGTGGGCGAGCGCCGCCTCCTCAAGCTTTTCGAGAAATACGGGCTCGAGCGGTTCGAGGCCCACAAGGAGTACCTGTTCGAATCGACCCGCAGGATGATGGAAGCCGAGATACGTTCGATCCCCGACGGCGTCTACCGCGGCCGGGCCACCGTGTACTACGACGGAAAGACTCCCGGCTCCACGTATGAAATCCGCGTGAAGATCACCGTGGACGGGGAGAGGATCGAGTTCGACTACTCTGACACCGACCCCCAGACCGACGGGTTCGTGAACGGCACCTATACATCGAGCGCTTCCGCCACCATCCTCACCTTCCTCCAGATGGTGAACCCCGATATCCCGCACAACCACGGCATGACCGCGCCTATCGACATCATCATCCCCGAGGGCACCATCCTGAACGCGGCTTTTCCGGCCGCAACCACCTTCGGCAACCACCTCTGCCCGCCGAACGCCGACGCCGTGATCCGCGCCCTCGCCCCGGTGATCCCTGACCGCGTCACGGCCGGCTGGAACCAGCTCCTCTGCTCACTCTCCACCGGGCGCGACCCCAGGAAAGACGACACGTACGTCGACATCCTCTTCATCGGTCTGAAGGGCGGCTCGGGCGCCGCGTCAGACTGCGACGGATACGATCACATCGGAATGATCGACGCGTCGGGCGGCGTGCTCGACCAGGACTACGAGATGTTCGAGCAGCAGACGCCGCATCTTTTGAAAAAGCACGAATATATTACCGATTCGGCCGGCCCGGGCAGGTTCCGCGGCGGCCTCGGCGTGGAGACGCGCTACATCGTCGGGGGCGACAACACCCAGATCGTGACCTTCGGCGACGGCGACATCGAGCCGGCCTTCGGCCTGTCCGGCGGGGGGCCGGGCACGCTGAACCGCATCGAGCTCCGCTACCCGGACGGCGCCGCCTACACCGCCACCACCAAGGACCTGGTGACAGGCGTACCGGCCGGAACGGAGTATATCCAGGACGCTGGCGGCGGCGGCGGATACGGCTCTCCCTTCGAGCGGCCGGCCGCCACGGTCAGGGAGGAGGTCGCGAACGGCATCATCTCCCTGGAGGCGGCCCGCAAGCTGTACGGCGTCGCCATCGACCCGGATACTTTCGAGCTCCTCGAAGAAGAGACTGCAAGGCTCCGCGGCGCGCCCCAAAAGGATGACGCGAAATGACGCAGAATCGACCCATCAAGGTGCTCATCGCCAAGCCGGGCCTCGACGGTCACGACGTGGGGGCGAAGCTGATCTGCCGCGCCCTCATGGAGGCCGGTATGGAAGTGATCTACACCGGTCTCCGGCAGTCTCCCCGGGCCATTGCGAGCACGGCTCTCGAAGAGGACGTCGACGTGGTGGGTCTCTCGATCCTCTCGGGTGCGCACCTGCCCCTCTGCCGGAAGCTCGCATCGGAGCTTGACGCTGCCGGGCTCGAGGACATCCTCTGGCTCGTCGGCGGCAACATACCTCGCGGCGATCAGGTAAAACTCGAGCGGCTCGGCGTTCACGGAGTATTCCCCACCGGCGCCGACTTCGGCGAAGTCGTTGGTTTCATAACTGAAAGGGCGGTTCGATGAGCGACAGGAAGCGAGAGGTCCCGCCCCTCTTCTGGGAGTCGGGACTGGAGGTTGCGCCGATCTACACGGCGGAGGACATCGAGGAGAGCGGCGGCGCGACCCGCATCGGACGCCCGGGCGAGTATCCCTTCACCCGCGGGGTGCATCCGCATATGTACCGGAAGCGTCCCTGGACCATGCGCCAGTATTCCGGGTTCGGCACTGCCGCCGAAACCCGCGAACGTTTCCTCTGGCTCATCAGTCACGGCCAGACCGGGCTGAACGTGGCTTTCGATCTCCCGACCCAGTGCGGTTTCGATTCGGACGACGAGATGGCGGAGGGGGAGGTCGGCCGGGTCGGCATGGCTGTGGACACCCTCGCCGACATGGAAGAGGCTTTCGACGGCATCGACCTGAACCGCATCACCGTCTCCCTCACGATCAACGGGTCGGCGGCCGTGATAATGGCCATGTACTTCGCCATGGCCCGCAAGCGCGGCATCGACCTGTCCGGGCTCAGGGGCACGGCACAGAACGATATCCTGAAGGAGTTCATCGGCCGCGGTACCTGGATCTTCCCGGTGGAGCCGTCGATCAGGCTCATAGGGGACACCATGGAGTTCTGCGCCCGCAACGTCCCGAAATACAACCCCGTGAGCGTCTGCGGCTACCATATCAGGGAGTCGGGGGCGAACCCCGCCCAGGAGATGGCCTACGGGCTCGCCATCGCCCGCGCCTACCTGGATCACGCCCTGGCCCGCGGTCTCGACGCCGATTCGGTGGCCGGCGGCATCACCTTCAACTTCGACATCCACGGCAACATGTGGGAGCAGGTGGCCAAGTTCCGGGCCGGGCGGCGCCTCTGGGCCACTACCTTAAGCGAGGACTACGGCGTCACCAGCGCGCGGGCCCTCAAGCTCCGTATGATCGCGGGCGGCGGCGGGGGCGGCCTCACCATCCAGCAGCCAGAGAACAACATCGTGCGGGGCGCTTACTACGCTCTGGCCAGCGCTCTCTCCGGCACCCAGACCATGGCCCTCTGCTCGTACGACGAAGCCTACACTATCCCGAGCGAGCACGCGGCCCGCCTGTCGCTGCGAACCATGCAGGTGCTGATGGAGGAGACCGGCATCTGCGACACCGTCGATCCCCTCGCCGGCTCCTATTTCGTCGAGACGATGACGAACCGCATGGAGACCCGCATCAGGGAGATAATGGACGACCTTGAAACGCGCGGCGGCATCGTCCGCTCGGTGGCCGAAGGCGCTGTCCAGGCCGAGGTGAACCGCCAGGCCTACGAATACGAGAAGAGGATCCGTTCCGGCGAGATGAAGAAGGTCGGAGTGAACTGCTTCACCGAGGAAGACGAGGAGGAGCGCGACATGGAGTTCCACCCGTACAGGGAGGAGGAGGCGGACAAACAGCTGGAGCGCCTCGCCCGGGTCCGGTCCGAGCGCGATGGATCGAATGTCTCCGCCGCCCTCGAAAAGGTGCGCGCCGCAGCATCGGCCGGAGTGAACGTCATGCCCTCAATCATCGACGCCGTCGAAGCCTACTCCACCGTCGGCGAAGTCTGCGGCGTCCTCGGCGACGTATTCGGCCGATACGACGAACCCGTCCGCTTCTAGAAATAGAAACGGGGACAGATTTATTTTTTCTACGCCGAATTTGTCACGTGACAAAAATAATTACGCAAAACGGGGACAAGTTCATTTTTCCGCGACCTTGTTCTCTGTGATCCGGCTCAACGAATCTTCTCAATTCACCGGCGTACCCAACCCTTCTGCAGAGAGGGCGAAGGAAACAAAGCGGTTGATCGACTCAGAGGAGCGTATGAAGCACCTTGCTGATGGTACTCCATTGAAACCAGATTGGCATACAGTAACGAGATTTTTCTCATACGGTAAAAATATTCCCGGGCCATACTGCTGGAGAGGATAAACAGCAGCGAGATATTTCTCATATGGTAAAAATGTTCCCGGGCCATACTGCTGGAGAGGATAAGCAGCAGCGAGATATTGCTCATATGGTAAAACGTAAAACCGGACGGGTCTATTTTTCTTGAATCGGGACTGACCTTTTTTCTTTACATCGCAACCGCAAGGAGCGAAGACAATTGAAACCGAGAACCGTGATCAGCGTGGAGCAGGCGCTCACCATGACATATGCGACCCTCCGTTTCGTGCACCTGGGGTGGCGCGTCATACGTGTGGAACCGACCCCGGTGCCGGGCCGGAAATCGAAAGGTGATCCGAACCGCTACATCGGCCGCCCGGTGGCGGGGGAGGATCGGCACAGCTACTTCGTGGCCCCGAACGCCGGCAAGGAAGCGGTCGCCATAGACCTCAAGCAGGAGGAGGGACGCGAGGTTCTCAAACGGCTGGTAGGGGAGTTGGACGCCGACATCTTCTGCACCAACACCATGCCCGCCCGTCACGGCAAACTCGGCATCGACTACGAAAACCTCCGGTCGGTGCGGGACGATATCATCTGGTGCTGCATCTCCGCCATGGGGCTCGACTACCCCGACGTGCCCGGTTATGACCCGGTGATGCAGGCGCTCTGCGGCTACATGGACCTCACCGGTTTTCCCGACGGCCCGCCCCTCCAGTGCGGCCCGCCCCTCGTGGATCTCCGGGCCGGCGACGAGGCTTTCACCCAGATCATCCTCGCTCTCATGGAACGGGAAGAGACGGGGGAGGGGCGGAAAATCGACATTTCGATGGCCCGGGCCGCCGTGTCGTGGCTCCATACTTTCATCCCGATGCTCGACATGGGGAGCCCTCCGTCCGAACTGAAGCGTTCGGGCAACGAACACAGGCAGTTCATCCCGGTCAATGCTTACAAAACGTTCGACGGCTTCATCTACATGGCCCTCGGCAGCGACGTCCAGTGGCAGCGTTTCGTGCGGCAGCCGATGTTCGTTTCCCTCGACCGTGAGAGTCTTTCAACCAACGAGGGTCGGCGGCGGGAGCGTGCCGACCTGCACAGGGACATCGAAGACATCACCGCCCTCCACCCGGCATCCGAAGTCTCCTCCGCTCTCGTCGCCGCCGGCATTCCCCATTCCCCGATCACACCGATCGAAGAAGTCCCAGACCTCCCCTTCGTCGCCTCCACCGCCCTCAGAACAGAAACCCCCGCCGGCGCTGAAGTCCGCCTCCCCCCGGCCGCGGTCGACACAGGCCACCTCGAACGCACCGGAGGCAGGCTCCCCTTCGCCCCCGCATACGGCGAGCACACCAGCGCTCTCCTTTCCGAAGCGGGCTTCACCGCCGGAGAAATTGGCTCTCTACGCGAGAAGGGAGTGGTGGCTTGAGAAGGTCGGATCGAGCGGCTTTCTCCGTGTGAAGAAATATTATGTAAACCTGCAGCATCAACGAGGCCGGAAGTTTGTTCACATGTGTTCCCGGACATGAAATCAGCGGATATTTGAAAGGAGAACCGAGGATGTTCAATCGGCTGTTTCTTCTGGCGATTTCTCTTTTTCTGCTGACCGGAGTGAATCCTGCACAGGCTGGATCGGAGTGGCCGATCTCGCCGCCAGCTCCTTCGCCTGCGGAGATGTCGGGGATGTCGAATGCCGTGATCGTGGGAACGGAAGCGGACGGGAATTCCTTTCTCGATCCGGAATCAGGAATGATCTGTTCGGTCGTATCGCAGGATGAATTCATGGGCATGATTTCGGGTGAGATCGGGGAATACCCGCACGCGGACGCCCGGGATTTCCGGGATGCCTGCACAATCCACCCCTCGGGGCTCAGGTGGGATGACTCCGATATACCCGTTCCATTCTGGGCCGACCCGGATGGAACCCCCGACTGCGCCGGCGAGTTCCGGGCACTCGTAAAAGCAGGCCTTGCCTGGAACCGGGTGCCGGGTTCGAGTTTCCTCTTCTCGATCGGCGGGTTCACAAATGATCCGGCGCCGCTCCTGAACGGCAGAAACCAGATCGCCTGGTCGAACGAGCCGGAAGGCATCTTCTACACTTTGACCCTGTGGTATTCCGGTTCGCGTTTCATCGAAGCGGATATCGTACTGAACGACCGCTACACCTGGTCGAACCGGAAAGACTGGTGCCCGTCAGGCGAGTTCGACGTTCAGAATTGCGTGACGCATATACTGGGGCAGGTGCTCGGACTCGAAAGAAGCCTCGATCCGGGATGCTTTGATGCCACCATGTACCTGTTCGGTCCCGGCGAGATAATCCGCCGGACTCTCGAAGAGCCCGACAAGAGTGCACTGGTCGACCTCTATCCTGAATGAGCTCGATCTGTCTTATTGGAGAAAATCCAGGCTTCACCCGGCTTATCCGCTCTCAGGATTGCGCAGGATACTTCAGCTCCGCCTTCGGGGAATTCCTCCACGCCGTTGTCTCACACTATCCAGTTTTGCACCTGAGGGGGCCTTCCTTCGCGTCAAGTGATACCGTCGGCATTGACTATTTTGCAGTGCTTTGCGGAATAGTCTTGACTATTATGCAAAGTAGTGCTAAATTTACGACATGAAGCGAGCGCAGCAGGATATCATCGTTAAAGACCTGGCCCGGAAAATGGTATTTATTACCGGGCCGAGGCAGGTTGGTAAAACAAGCCTGGCGCTTGCCATCAGCGAAGATTTTGAGAAATCGCTTTACCTGAATTATGACAATTTCACACATAGGGATATCATCCGCAAGGCGGATTGGCTGCCTGAGACTGAATTACTGATCCTTGACGAGCTCCACAAGATGGAAAAGTGGAAGAATTTTCTCAAGGGAGTCTATGATACCAAACCTTCGCACCAGCGGATTCTCGTTACCGGCAGCGCCAGGCTGGAAGCTTTCAGGCAGAGCGGCGATTCTCTGGCGGGCCGTTTTTTCAGGCATCGTCTGAACCCGCTTTCCATGGCGGAGATACCGGAATCCAAGGCCGACGACCTGGATAAACTCCTCAGGCGCGGCGGCTTCCCCGAGCCGTTTCTCGCTGAAAGTGAAATTGAGGTCGATCGCTGGCGGCTTCTGTACATCGACGGCCTGGTTCGAACCGACATTCTCGACTTCGAAAAAGTCCACGATTTCAAGGCGATACAGCTGACACTCGAATTGCTCCGGAGAAGAGTAGGATCACCGGTTTCATGGTCCTCCCTGGCCCGGGATGTCAACTGCTCTCCCAACACCATAAAACGATACGTGGAAATTCTGGAAGCCCTTTTTATCATTTTCCGGGTGACTCCGTTTCATCGCAACATCGGCCGATCCCTGCTGAAGGAGCCCAAGATATATTTTTATGACACCGGCATGGTTCAGGGCGATGAAGGGATCAGGCTCGAGAATCTCGTGGCGGTCAGTCTCTTGAAACATTTGAACTGGGTAGAAGATAACGAGGGCAGAAGATGCGAGTTGAAGACCCTCCGAACCAAGGAACACAAAGAGGTGGATTTCGTGATGGTGGAGGACGATAAGCCCGAGCTCATGGTGGAGGTCAAGCTTTCAGGTTCTGATATAAGCCCGTCGCTCCGCTATTTCCACGGGAAGTACGGGCTTAAAGCCGTGCAAGTGGTAAAAAATCTGAACATCGAGCGCATCAAAGATGGCATAGAACTGCGCCGGGCCGTAAACCTCCTTAAAGGCCTGGCCGTTTAAAAGGAATCCCGTCCGGCCGGTCCGGTTGACATCCAAATTTATCAAGGATTGCCAGTGGTCTCATATATTATGACTAGCGTGTACAGTGGCCGCCCGAAGTATCGTTCGAGACCGCTCGTCCGGAACCGGTCGATCGACCGAGCCCCATCACTACATTTTGGTTTACATAATACTTCTTCACACGGAGAAAAACGTTCGGTACCGGGTGCGGCGTAAGTTTCAAGCGATAGACGACGATATCCGGTGCGGGGTAAGTTTCACGCGATCACGTTCGATACCGGTTGCTGCGTAATTTCAAACGATAACAAATTTTGTTTCAGGTGCGGGCTTCCGAAAAACTGTTCGAGGTATATTCCCGGGTGGTTTAGTTGACAGTGAACTCGAAGTGATCGAGATCGTAGATGATGCCCCCGTATCCGGCGCCGGCGGCGAGGGAGTATGTTCCTGAGAGCCAGCCGGGCGGGACGCGGTATTCGAATTCGCGGGTCAGGTTGCTGAAAGGGGCGATCGAAGTATGAAGCGGACCCGAGAGCGGGTTTCCGGGCCAGGGAGAGCCGTCCGGGAGCCGTAACAGCGCCGCCGTTCGGAGGCTCTTTTCGACCGGGTGGGCGTTGCAGACCGTATATTTGACGCGTCCTGTTTCTCCGGGTTCGATAGCCCCGGTTTCGGGAGACAGATAAACGATAAGCTCTTTCGATTGATCGAACGGGTGAGCGCCCATGTCGCTTCGTGTGCCGTCGGGATCGAGGGATCCCGGGTCGCCCGAATCGATGCAGGGAGAACCCCAGAGGAGACGGCAGTCGCCGTACCCGGGAGCCACGAAGCGCGGATCATCGCCCATGTTGCCCGTTCCGCCGAAACCGCCGGTCCAATCCTGCACGCAGGTGTAGTCTATATGTATCGTCGCCTGCTGCTCGTGGATCTGCGCCGACTCATCCGTGCCGCCGCTGTCCCCGTTGCCCCGGAAAATACCGTTGCGGATTTCGATCCAGTCGCTGAGAATCCGGACTCCGCCGCCGGATCCTCCCGCCAGATTTCCGGCAAATGTGCAGTTGCTTAACCTTGAGGGGAAGCAGTACCATGATTCCATGCCGCCGCCGCAGCCGCCGGCGCGGTTGTTGATGAACAGGCAGCCGATCAGGGTCGGGCTGCAGTCCATGGCCGCGATTCCCCCGCCGTCGTTTTCAGCGTGGTTGCCCGTGAATGTGCATTTTGCCAGCGTCATTCCCGGTTCATAACTGTCCAGGACGGCCATCCCCCCTCCGTGGTCGGCCCTGTTTTGGAAAAAGGTGCATCCGACGAGGATCGGATTTCCCAGGGAGTAGTTTATACCGCCGCCGTTCCTCTCCGCCATGTTGTCAACAAAGCGGCAGTTGATAATTTTCATGTCACCGCCGAAGCAGTACAGGCCCCCGCCGTTATCGGCCGAGTTGCCGACGACGCGGCAATCGATCACCGCAGCGTTCCCGGTATCGCAATAGATCCCGCCGCCGCGGTACTCGTAGGAACACCAGGTTCCGGTTCCCCCGGTGATCGTGAAACCCGCCAGCAGAGCTCCATCCTCCGGTTCGCGGCCGAAGTCCACAACGGACGCACCCGGGCCGGCGGCGTCGATGGTGGTGACCTCTGGACCGAGCTCACTCGTCACGACGATGGTCTTCCCCAGGAAATTGATGTGTTCCAGGTAGATTCCAGGCCTGACAAGGACGGTGTCGCCCGGCGAAGCGGTGTCGATGGCATCCTGGATCGCGGAAAAATCATCGGGGACGTACCATGTGGTTTGCGAGAAGGCAAGAAAAGGGAGGAAGACCAAACCGGAAAGAATCCAAAGCAATCTCATTCCGCACCCCCGATGGAGAAGTCTGCTGAAATCTCCCTTTACTTGTAACCCCGGCCCATTGCCGGGCTGCGGGTCTGGGTGTGGTCATTCAGCAGACTGCCGGAACCCCGCCCGGCTGTTACGGGGCCGGGTGCGATATCATCCTCTCATGAGACCTTCCGCCGGCTAATACAGACAGGTGGCTATTTCACCAGCACCATCTTCCTGGTATCCGCAGTCGGGGTCGCTCCGGATTCCGTCGTTTCGAGCCGGTACAGATAAACCCCCGAAGCCAGCCCGGATCCATCGAACGTCACCTCATGCACCCCCGCATCTCTCCAGCCGTTCACCAGCTCCGCAACACGGTATCCCGACACATCGAAAACCGACAGGTTTATCCGGCTCGCGACGGACAACCTGTAGCTGAGAACCGTGATTGGATTGAAGGGGTTGGGGTGGGCGCCAAGCAGAAGAGTGGATGGTTTGACGTTATTCCCGTCCCCCTGCAGAACTCCCACTTCCGCTTCAACGCGAATCAGGTAGACGTCGGAAAGACCTGCGCCATATGACCAGGTCTCACCCGCAACGATATATCCGCCGTTGTCCGTCTGCCGGGCACAGTAGCCGTATTCATCCTGACTCCCGCCGAAGGTCCGGCTCCACGATTCATTCCCGCTCTCATCCGTCTTGATCAGATAGACAGAGCTTCCGCCTTCAAAGGAATAAGTGGTGCCTGATATGATATATCCCCCGTCCGAGGTCTGTCGGACGCTTCTGCCATAATCATGATCGCTTCCGCCGAAGGTCCGATTCCATGACTCATTTCCATTCGCATCGGTCTTGACGAGATAAACGTCATCTTGACCTGCGCCGAATGACCAGGTCTGACCCGTGATTATATAGCCGCCGTCGGTTGTCTGCTGTACGCTGAAGCCATGATCATCGAAGCTTCCGCCGAAGGTCCGACTCCATAATTCATCGCCGTCTGCATCCGTCTTGATCAGATATAGATCCTCATCGCTCGTTCCGGGATCGGTTTCACCTGCAATAATATACCCCCCGTCGTCTGTCTGTTGAACGCTCCAGCCGGCATCCCCGAAACTTTCACTGTAGGTCCGACTCCACGATTCCGTGCCTGAAGAATCCGCCTTAACCAGATAAACGTCAGAGCTGCCATTGTGATAGCTGGTAGCTCCTGCGATTATGTAGCCTCCGTCCAGGGTCTGCTGAACGCTGTATCCATAATTACCGTAAACGCTGCCGAAGGTCTGATTCCAATCTTCAATTCCATTCGTATCCGTCTTGACCAGATAAATGTCATAATTCCCGGCCCCGAATGAACTCGTATTGCCGACGATTATGTACCCGCCGTCCGATGTCTGCTGCACGCAGAAGCCGTACTCATGACCCGTTCCGCCGAAGGTCCGACTCCACTGTTCCGTCCCTGAAGCATCCGTCTTGATCAGATAGATATCATCCTGCCCGGCGCCGAAAGAAGTAGTATAGCCGGCAAAAATAAATCCGCCATCGTCCGTCTGCTGAACGCTTCTGCAATAATCGCCGCCGCTTCCGCCGAAAGTCCGGGTCCAGAGAGTATCGGGCTGCGCATGGGCAGCTGCTGCGATTGCCAGGATGGAGATGACAACGAAGGAGAATCGATGTTTCATTTTTTCGTCCTCCATTTGTATTTGGCTCGGGAATTACCGTAATGACACGATACAGTATACAGAATTTTTCGCAAAAAGTCAAGCTGAGCAAGCATTGGGATCTACCGGGAAAGCAGCGCGGGCGAATCACGGAACAACTGAATCGGTCGATGCTTCCGGGATTTCTCTTACCTTCGCCAGTCGAACATATCCGGAATCGATTACTCGAGCCAACCTATGTTCCCCGGGCCTCCGAACGCTCCCATGTCGGAACGGGCTCCGTTGACGTACCAATCCGGGCAGAGCGGATGCCGGTCATATATCTCATCTTCAATGGGGGGATCGCCCGAGTCGATGCACGGAGACGAGGTCCGGAGACCATAGTCGAACCCGAACCAGGATTTGAGTATGAAGAGCGGATCTCTGTTGATATTGCCCTCGCCCTCCCAGCCGCCCTGGACGTCGGAGAATGTGATAACCGGGTATCCCGACTCAACGTACACCTCCTGGGGCGTATCGTTCCAGAGGATACAGTTCTTGATGGTCGGGGAGGAATGGACGCACCGGATCCCGCCTCCGAGGGAGGCATGCCCGTTGGTAATGGTGAATCCGTCCAGCTTCGAAAAAGAAGTTTCAGCATTGCGAAAATAGAAACCTCTGCCGTCCCCCTCACAGTCGATGGTCGTGAAATAGGGCCCGTTCTCTGAAACAATTGTTATCGCCCTGCCCTCATAATCGAGGTTCTTGTTTCCAGCTCCGGCGTACGTTCCGTCGGCCACCAGCACCGTGTCGCCGTCCACGGAGGCATCGATTCCAGCCTGGATGGTCGGCTGCTCCGATGGTACGCGGATGGTTGCGGCAATCGTCATTGAACAGAAGAGGATCAGTGACAGGCTGACAACTGCGAGTGCACAACCGTGATTTCGCGACATGATGGCGCTCCTTAGCCGGATGTTATTCGCTCATCTGTAAGTATAGCGGCGAACCGTCTGGTCGGCAACTGCGCCCTCTTCTCCGGCGTTCGTTCCTTCGCTGTCCTTCGGATCACCTGGCGAGAATGCTCTGCCATGCCGTTGATTATTACCTGGCTGCCTGTTTCGTATATCCGCGCCTTTGTGAGAGATCTTCTGCCGATTGCATTTACAGGATCTCCAATTTGATGTCTGCGTGCAGAGGTGCAGCTGATCAACGTCGATCGGTCGGCTTTTTTGCGATCATTCTTTTTGCAGCGCCTCTCTGAACCGCTCCAGGCGGGATGCAAATTCAGTGTTTTCGGGGTCGAGCTCCAGGGCCCGCTTCTCGTGTTGAACGGCTTCCCGGAGAAACCCGTTCCTGAAGCATGCTTCGGCCAGGGTATCGATATACATCGCTTTCGGGTCGAGTTCGACGCACCTTCGCGCGAGTCTCAGCCCTTCGGCGGCATCGGTCTCGCCGGAGGGTGATGTGACCAGCCCCCACGCACGGTTGTTCAGCATCGAGGCGTATTCGATTCGCACTTTCAGGTAGCCGGGATTCGCCGACAGCGCGTTTTCAAACGCCGCCAAAGCGCCCGTTTCGTCGCCTTCTCTTCTCAGGCGAGCGGCCTCGAGGCAGATCCTTCTCGACACCAGGTTCCTTTCGAGAGGGAAGGAATCACGGTTTTCGTCCGCCCATTCGAGCCATTTAACGCGATCCCTGCCGAAATCCACGTTCGTGTACTCGAGCAGGACGGCTCCGATGTTCGAACCGTAATTGTCGGATGACGTGTCGAGTGCGCGGAAATCGAGGTAGTCGATGAGAGGACGGAGCCCGCTCCTGTCGCCCAGCTGGAGGAGCGCCTCGCCTGCAGCTTTCCGCAGGTATGGATTCGGTTCTGATGCGGCTTTCCGAAGCGCAGCGGCGGCCGCGGCTGCAGCTGCGGTTGCGGACTCTGCATGGGTATCGGCAACGGCTGCGGTATCTGTCGGGATATCGGTTCCGGCCGCGGATTCTGCCGGGGTATCGGCCGCGGCTGCGATTGCGGATTCTCCCCGGGCAGCGTCAGCGGTTCCGGCATCAGCCGCTGCCGCGGCGTTCGAGCAGATCCGGCCGAGGGCCGAGGCTGCTGCGAAACGGGTGTAAACATGCTCCGACTCGTTTTCGAGTATGGCGACAATCCCTGGAACAAACGAGGGGTTCTCGTATGCGGCAAGGGAGCGCAGGGCTCTGCCCCTGCAGCGGTGGTCGGGATCTGCTTCGGCGATGCGGGCCAGCAGGGAATCGCCGCCCGTAACTTCGAGACTGCCGATCGCCCGCAGCACGAGGAGGCGAACGTACGGGTCGGGATCGGAAACAGCCGCGAGAAGCCGGGCGCCCGCGGCGTCGATTTTGTGAAGATCGATCAGGATCGCGGTAAAAGCTCTCGTCTTCGGATCCGGTGCAAACAGGGCATCGCCGGCATACCCGGGAAGAGGAACCTCCGAAGAGTCGCCGAGAAGGAGGGTGACCAGGGCCTCTTCGGTCGCCCGCCTGGTAGCGAAGTCGCCCTCGCCGAGATGGTAGACCAGTCCTGCCGTGTCGTCTCTGAACTTCGCGGCGAGCTCACCCGCGCGCGATAAACTGGAAAATGGATCCTTTGAATCCGGAGAATTTTTCAGCGGTTCAGGAGAGCTGCGGCCGGGCGGAGACAACGACGCAGAACTCCCCATCCGGCGAGATTGCTCTTCGGGAATTCGGCGGGTTTGTTCTTCTGCTGTTTCTTCGACCCGGGATAAGGCGATCCGCTCGAGATCGGCGAAAGGGTCGCAGGCGGCGGTTTCGGCGTCTATCCCGACTGCACGGGTTCCGCTTCCCCAGTTTTTATCGTTTCCGCGGTCCGGCATCGAATAGGAATCGCTGCCGCCGGCATCGATAAAGATGGCGGCGCCCCACGCGTCGGGAACGATCGGGGGAAGAACGTATCCCTGCGAATGGTTCGCGGCGCTGTACGTATCGTCGCCCGAGGCGTCGATAAAGAGCGAGAATCCCCGCGGTTTGTGCGAGTATGCCTGGCCGTCCCCGTGGGGAGCGGAATAGGAATCGTCGCCTTCGGCATCGATGAATATTCCGGCGGACCTGTCGTTGCCTGCAGCGTTCCCGGCCCATTTGCCGTGGTAGATATCATCGCCCCCGAGATCCAGGTGCAGACCGCTCGTGAGGTGGACACCCGCCCCGTGCGAATAGGAGCCGTTTCCGTTATATGTGTCGTCTCCGTCCCGGTCGACGAGAGCCCCCAGCGACAGAAAATAGCTGGCCCCCTGTGAGAATGACGCCGCGTCATACGTGTCGTCTCCCGCGTCATCCACGAGGAACCCGATGCCGCCGTAGAGCGAAAAATCCATGTGCCAGGGATACGATCGGCAGCCGCAGCCCGAGCCCTGCGCGAACCCGTATGAGGACGACGATGCTTCGAAGCGGTCATCGCCGTTCCTGTCGTAGAGGATGCCGGCTCCCGTGGTGGAACCGAATCCCTGTGCGAGCTGCTCCGCCGAAAAAGCGTCGTCGCCGGCCAGGTCGGCCAGCACCCCGAATCCGAAGAGACCGGCGCCCTGGACGAAGCGTCCGCCACGGTAGGTGTCGTCCCCCTCGCAGTCGAGCAGCATGCCGCAGCCGAGGTAGCCGCCGCCCTGGCTGAAGTCCCCGGCCTGGTAGCTGTCATCTCCGCGGAGGTCGACGAGGAGGCCCGCGCCGAGAAAGCCGAAACCCTGGGCGACCGGTCGCAGTTCATGGACGGTGCGCCCCGGCGGCGGCATGTAAATGTCGTTTCCGCTCAAATCGATGACCATGGCGGCGGCCGGACCTTCGCCGCCCGCACCGCCCGCATTGTTGTAATAGACGTCGTTACCTCCGAGATCGATTATCAGGGCGGCGTCTTCGCTGTATTTGTTGCGGCCCGTGCCGCCGACCAGCATGCGGCCCCACTCGTACGCGGCATCCGCAAGCAATTCGCCGTCTACCGGCGCGAGATCCCGCGAAAGACGGGTCAGAAAGTCGATCGAAGAATCGGCGGCCGCCG
>CAYMWF010000049.1:0-36691 GCA_964394085.1 uncultured Gemmatimonadota bacterium
AGGTGGAGAACTCGGTTATCTCCTCAAACGGAAACAAAGGGATCTTCGCGTCCAATGAGTGCGAGCTGGATATCAAACGTTGTATGATAAATGGTAATGGTGGAACAGACAGCGGGGGAGGTCTGCAAATCGAAAAGTCTTGTACAGGGAGGATAGAAAACACAGAGATCTGTTACAACACGGTTTCTCCGAATTATATGGGTTGGTGGTCGGTCGGCGCAGGAATTTATACATCGAGCAGTGATGATATCGTCTTAGCGCATTGCGTCATAAGAGGTAATACATGCATGAGCGGGGAGGACGTGAGTTCCATGGGTGGAGGCTGTTACAAGGTATTCGACGGGCACCTGTCGATAGAGAACACAGAGATATCGGGAAACACTTTGAACAATGGTTGGGGAGGAAGCAATGCATATGGAGCGGGAGTATATGCGGGTGCGTCGCCCCGTTCATGCGATATAGTAAATTCCATGATTTACGGTAATACTATAAAAGATGATGTGTGCGGCGGTGGAGGTTTATATTCAGATGGGGGTGTTGAAGTTAGAAATACTGTGGTTTGGAATAATTTTCCTGATCAGGTGGATGAATTAAACGCCGACCCTAGAATCATTTACTCTAACATCGAGGGCGGCTGGCCCGGAGAGGGAAACATCGATGCTGACCCGCTGTTCGTTTCGCCTTCGGAGGAACATTTCAGCCTGATGGCAGGTTCGCCGTGTATCGACACAGGCGATCCGGAGATTCCGGATCCGGACGGGACGAGGAGCGACATGGGGGCTTACGGCGGTCCCGGGGCCAAGCCGGTGAACATGACCCTTCCGGTAACGAGTCTTTCGACGTATCCGGGCGGCGTCGTCGAGTTCGAGATCCTCTTGACCAACAGCACCGACACTCCGTTGAACGTTACTGTCCACGCAATCCTCCGGAGTCGCGCCGACCTTGCCGACGTTCGTCTCCTCGGCAACGGCGGCATGCCCCTCGCCGCAAACGCCTCCCGCCGCGTCACAGCTTCCGGCGTCGTCTCCCCGGACCTGGAGCCGGGCGACTACTACATCCACCTTTATGTCGTCAACGACCTCCAGAACGATCCCCTCGAATTCAGCAGCATCGATCTCGAAGTCAGGTCTTGATTCGCTGAGCGCCTCGACGGACAGGTACTTTGAGGTGTCGACCTGGTCCAGGCTGGGGTTGGGTAAATCTCTCCCGTTTATTTAAGAGCAGCAACCGGAAGGAAAAGTCCGTACAAAATGTACCACCCATTATGATTGACGGCATTACTCCAATATGCTCAGCAAGAAGATATACTGCGCTCCCTTCGAATTAACCGTGGGTTCGTAATAGGGCCTGTTCTCAGCGTTTCCGTTAGAAAAATACCTGGATATACGGCAGTTTCAGATCGAACAATCTTGCTGCGGGAAAGCAAAAGGTGATACATTGCTCTTTTACCGCCTGACAGGATTTGAACCGGTATGGCGGACCGGATTTATCATGCGAGTTAAGAGAAGACGTCGGGTCTCAAATGGTATTTTGGTTAACATACGGCTCACGGAGGTCGGTGTGTCAAGAGTGCGGTTTATAAGCGAGGGTAATTAGATGTCCCAGCCCCCGATTCCCATGCTTGGGGAATTTTTTGCGCTCTCGTGCGCCATCCTCTGGGCATATGCCATGATCCTGTTCAGGCTCTCGGCGATAACTCTCCACCCGCTGGCGATGAACTTTTTCAAATCCGCCCTGGTTCTGCCCCTCATGGTGGGCGCGACACTCTTATGGGGTGATATCGGCGGACTCAGGAACGCGAGCCGGATCGACTTTCTGCTGCTTACCGGCAGCGCCGTCAGCGGCCTGTATATCGCGGATACGCTCCTTTTTGTCAGTCTGAAAATGGTCGGCGCTTCGATCCCGTTCATTACCGGGTGTCTGTACGCGCCGGCTGTAATCGTCGGCGCATATTTCTTTCTCGGAGAGGAAATTTCTTTTTTGACATTGCTGGGGGCCGCTGTCGTCGTAGCGGGAATCATCCTGGTCAGCACCGATAAGTTCGGCATTCCCGATGATATACCTCGACGGAGGATTTACGCCGGAACGGCGATTTCAAGTGTGAGCGCACTGCTGGCCGCTGCGGGCGTCGTAATGCTGAAGGTGCCGTTGAACCACCTGGGCATGTTCGAAGTCACGCTCTTCAGGATGATCGTCGGAGCGATACCTCTTACGTTTCATATTCTGATTGCGGGTTACGTCCCCGAAACGAAAGAAGCCCTTAAACCATCTCCATCGTGGAAGAACCTGGTGCCGGCCACCTTGATCGGCACTTTTTTCGCGATGCTCCTCTGGGTCGGAGGGCTGAAATATACCACCGCCCATACCGCTTCGATCCTCAACCAGACTTCCCCTCTCTTCGGCATCGTTTTCGCCGCTTATATACTCAAGGAAAGGCTGACATTGCGCAAACTCGGCGGAGCGTTTGCCGCTTTTGCCGGAATCTTGATGATTTTTTCGGGTTAAGCGATGGTTCGGAACAGGCGTATTAAAGAGACGCGACCCGCGGATGCAGGTCGCGCCGGAATTTCGAACAAGGTCGGAATCAGTACGCCGTAATCGTAAACGTGAAAGTATCGCTGTCCAGGGCCTGGCCGCCCAGCCCCGTGACGGTGCCGGTATAGGTATATTCTCCCAGCGGAGCATTGCCCGGAACGGCATGTGAATACCGGTGGGTGAGTGACGCGCCCGCGCCGAGAGTCAGCGTAACGGGTCCGGCGACGGGATTGCCCGGATAGGGATTGCCGTTAGGCAGGTAGACATCCGCATCTACCGTGAACGTTATCGCTCCCGAGGTGTTGTTGGCGAGAGAGATGTCGATCACCAGTTCTCCGCCCCGGGGAACTTCAGCGGCTTCGGGCGCCAGCTCGAGGTCGATATCGGGCACGGCGTTGAAGAAGAAATCCAGGTACCTGCGCATCAGTTCGGATTTCACGTTCAACCCGGTGCCGTCGATTATCCCGCCGAATACGAAGCTGCCGTAGATCGACCTGTAGGATCCGGCGTCGTACGCAACGGCGCGTCCGTAACCCTGCTGTGATTTGAAAATCAAATCACCGGTGTCCGCGGCGATCACATCTTCGTATTCATCGAGTATCGGAACCCCGTAGGAGTAGTCGAGGTCGAGCCCGTCTGTAATCGTGCCGGCCTGTCCGGTGAGCTCTGAAATATTGCCCAGCGGATTACCGTCCTTCACGAACGTCCCGCCGAACATGGAATAGAAAGGTGAACCGCCGTTAAAGTAGCCGAAGTCGTTGCCTTCGATGTAAATCGGTTTACCTGCATCCAGGAAGGAAGCCAGTTTGGTCATCTCAGCCTGAGATAACGCGTAAATCTCCCCTCAGCAGTATACACCCATTACCACGAATATTGCATCGTAGGGATCGAGGCTCGCAGGCAGGAAGGTATAGGTGGTGTAGCTGTAACCGTTATCCGCCAGAGCGTTTTCGATAGCGAATTCGCATCCCACCGTTCCTCCTCCGTCCGGGTCGGTGAAAGTATCGCCAAGGTCCCTGTCGTAGACCAGGATCTCATAACCGGGGGCGATTCCGGCTAGAAGAAAAACCAATAGGAGAGGAAGTAGACGTTGAATCATCGGCCCCATCCTCCTTTCCAGGAGAGTTTGTACCGCGAAGGATCCTCACGGGATTCCAGGCGCGGGGTGGTGCAGCCTGCCCTGAAGCGGGCGTGAAAACTCAATTCTAACCTTATAAACTATTTACTACAAGATGCGTTGATTTTCGTAACCTGAGGAATGCCGTCAGACACGGTGTCGATAGTTCCGGAAGGGAAATTCTATCAATTAATGTACCTGGGTTTCCTCTATGGCGATCATGTGATCGGATGTCTCGACGGCGGCGTAAACCTGGAATGAAGATCATCCGCGGGTTATGACAGCGCTCCCGTGCCGGGTCGATTCATAGCACATGTCGACCGTCTCCAGGGCGAGAAGCCCGTCTCTGCAGGTGATGGGCGGAGGCGTTTTTTTCCTGAGCGATTCCGTGAAATCCCTGAGAACATCCAGGATAGTGTGGCGCGGCTCCGGCAGAGGAAGCGGCGTTTTACCATCGGCATTATGGAGGAATAGAGTATTGTGGACATGATCTCCGACGAGCTGCCCGTGTTCTCCGATAACCTCGATGCGGCCTATGCGGCTTTCGGAAACTTTCGAACAGTCGATGGTTACGCTGACTCCGCTGTTCATGCCGATGGTCGCCGTGAACTGGTCTTCGGTGATCCGGTGATACTTTTTTTCAGCGAAGCACCAGGCCCAGGCCGCGGAATCGTCCAGCAGGAAGTTCACCATGTCGGTGAGATGGATACCCGTATGAAGGATGTTGCCGCCCCCGGCGAGATCCGCGTTGTCGAGCCAAGGGAGCCCATGCGGCTCCATCCGTTGGGCCATGGAGATGAAGTGGAGCTTGCCGATAGTGGGAAGGAGCCGCCGAATCTCGTTGACAACAGTGTTGTATCTCAGAGTCTGGGCGACCATGACCGGAGTATCGAACTGTTCGGCGGCGTCGCAGATCCGTTTCCCTTCAGCGCTGTTCCGGGCCAGGGGTTTTTCCAGGAGTATCGGTTTACCGGCCTCGACGGCCCTCAAGGTCACCGGTTCATGCAGATTGGTTGTGGCGGCGAGCACAACGGCGTCTACCTCCGGAGAGTCGACCAGGTCGCGCCAGTCATGGTGGAAGGAACTCCCTGTCTCCTCTGCGAACCGGAGCCCGTCATCCCTGTTCGAGCGACTGAAAGCGGACAGGATTGCATCTTCCATGTCACGGGTGATATGACGCGCGTACCTGCTGCCGTGCCGGCCTACGCCGATAATACCGAAACGGATTGTATCAAGCGGCATGTCTCCTCCTTCCGGAACGAGTCGAGGATCGAATACTTACATCCGGAAAAGGAAGAATTCTATACTTTTTTCTATACTTTGTTCCGATCCGATCATTCGAGGCACCCCGCATCGTCGATTTTTTCAGTGTTCATTGACATGGTGGGGTTTTGGCATATAGTCGATCCAACCCGTAGAGAAGCATGGTTTTCCGCTTCTTGGACAGCCGGCTTTCCATCGGGATCGTCCAGGGGGGCGACATACAGCAAACGCCGGTTGCCTGGTCCTGTGAGCGTGATAGGTTGCTGAATCCGAAAGGCGTCGAAAAGATGAAACTGAAGAATCTGCTAGATCCGGTGATATTCAGGGTTAAACTGGGAGGGGACCTCAGGGAAATCAGGCACAGGGAGCTTTCACTTACGAACAAGATTTCGCTGGAGGCTCTGGCCGCTCTGCTGATACGGAAAGGATATATCACCCCGCAGGAGTTGACTTCCGAGATCGAGATCGTGCGGAAAGAACGGGTTCGTCCGGAAGAGGACCTCAACAAAGAGCCGGAATGAGCGCGAAAGAGCACCATACGGAAGAAACACTCCGTTATGAAAGGACGGGCTGAATGCGCATGACGGCGGGTCGCCCTACGGTGTTATCCCTGTTCGGGCCGGTTCTGGTTTGTTCCATACTCGCTGGAATCGCTTTTACGAGTGGAAGCACCGCGGTCGAGCAGCCGGTTCCCGCTGACGCCTATGATCCGGATACGGTCAGATTCCATAAGAACGGGGTCATCTCCAAGTGCAAGCTGCTGAAATGGATGGAAATCCAGGGATATCCGTGCTGCCGATGGGTCCGTTTTTTTCCCGACGGACGGGTCGCAAGGTTCCAGGCGCAGCGTGATATTGTAATTTCCGGTGTTTCGGTGCCCGCGAAATCGGATATTTTTCTCGATGAGAATGGTGTTTTCTACAAGGGGTGGTTCGATGGAGAGCTGGATATAGACGGCATACCGGTCGATGGAGGATGCGGCAAGCTCGAAACTACTTTTTACCGGGACGGAACAATAAAATCGTGCTTCCTGTACAAGACCGCGGAAATCGACGGCGTGCCCTGCAAAGCGAGCGTCTTTCATCCGGTTGAGTTCTTTGAGAACGGTCGTCTTAAACGGTGCACCCTGGCCCGGTCCGTAACCCGCAACGGCAGAGTATATAAAAAAGGTGAATTGATCGTTATAGATGAAACCGGCCGGGATGCTGAAGAATCCGAGTGAATGGAACTTCAGGAAATATTGCCGGAACCGGGATTATTTACAGGACAGCGACAGGCGCAGCTTCGAAAGGGAATACGGCTGAACAGCGTAAAGAGGAGCGCCGCTTTTCCCGATTATCCCTTCCCCCTGGCTCTTTTCTGCTTCATCAGCCTTTTTGCTTCACGCTCCGCTTTCGCCCTGTTTTCAACCCCGGTTCTGAACATGTCGTAATGCCTCTTGACTTTCTCGATGAAATTACTGTCATCGAGTAAAACCTCCTTGAACAGCTTGAGGAGCGCGGGGGCGTTTTCGGATTGAGGGCTTTCGCGATTAAGCACCGGCCCCATGAATTCATCGATGATTTTCGGATCATCGTCACCCGCCCATTCGACATAATAGTTCCGGTCTTCCCATCCCCAGGCGATTACCGCCTGAACATCTTTTTCAAGGGATGAGGCTACCGCGAACAAAACCCGGCGGCAGTCGCATCCGGGCTCGTCGCAGAACATCTCGAGAAATGAATACTGTGCAGGCGGCAAATCGAAAGCGGACTCATCGAACAGGGTGAAGGTGCCGGTTTCTTTCTCCGCTGTTTCCATGAAATGATCGTGAAAAAATGAATAAGGCATTTGTTTATCTCTCTATTCCGGACAAAGGTTGATATCAATCAGCTGCGGTTTTGAAGCAGCCGCCGTTCAAAGTCGGTCAGGCCGGCAAGCATAACGTAAACGGAATGTTTTGTCACGCTTTGGAGGTAAAGGGGAACACAGGATTTTCGACGGGGAACGCACCTTTGACAAACGGGTGATTGCCCTGGAGCCGCCTCGTGCATGTTCCGCTTATTCCGAGCTTATCCGTATAGAAATAAAATTCGACGGTCTTGTCGGTCTCATCCGCTATGTAAGGATGGAGCTCCTTCATCCGGGGAATTCTCTCGCTCACTATATCGATGATCCTCAAGCAACCGCCTTCTCTTTTAAAAAAGACCAGGCAGTCCAGGTCCGGGATTTCATATACATGGTTTCCCAAGCCGTACAGAACATGGAACATGAGCAGTTTTTCATTCAGTATGAAGAACTTGTCGGACACCGGTGTTCGTTTTCTCGCGCAGTCGTAGATCCTTTCGAGATCGTTTCCGCATCCGGGGTTGAGCTTCACGGCTCCGCCGTGCTTTGAAACCGGAGGGGCGTCGACGGTTTCGACAAACTCGCCTACCGGCCTGAACCCGCACCTGCGGTAGAAAGGGATCGCTTCCGGGTCGGCGAACAGAAAGATGCCGTCATGGCTCCCGCGCACCCGGTCCAGCCCGATTTCCGTCAGCCGCCTGTTCAACCCGCGGCGACGCCATTCCGGCAGAGTTCCGACGCCCGAAACCTGTGCCAGGCAGGTTTCTTCCCCTTCGATAACTGCATCCAGCAGGTAGATGCAGACGCTCGCGACGATAGAATCCCCCTTGAAAAACGAAAAAGGGGTATACGCTTCGTCCCAATATCCCGCTTCCTCCCATGCGGTGAAGTCCAGACCATGGATTTGTTTCTGGAATTCTTTGAAGGCATCGAGGGACTTTCGATCATCCCAGTATGAAGTTTTAAAGATGAGGTCCATTTTGAAACCGGCCCGGTAATACTGCACAGGGAGATAACCTGTATCTCTCGCCGGTCCAAGTCAATCGGTTTTTTCGGTTTGAGGGAGCGGTTCGCGGGAATCCGGTATTCCGATTTCTTTTTATCGCCCGGTCGCCGGTATCGCAGGCGCTACAGAAACGGAGCCGCTACGTTTCTTTAAGGGCGGGGGTGTAATCCTTGATATACGGTATGTATTTCCGATCGTAACTGATCTCATGCTCTTTCCACCACTCTTTCAACACCATCAGCATATCCGATTCGATACCGTCGACAGCCTGTTCATACCGTACCTGCAGTGCGCGCAGGTTTTGCGTGAGCAGTTCGTGGTGCTTCATATGTTCGCTGATATCCGGGTAACCGACGGCTCTCATTATCTCGACCTCATCCCGTAAATGCCCTTTTGCATATTCTGCAAGTATGTTGAGCGTTGCGCCCACGGTTTTCATTTTCTCCCCGGTTTGCAGAGATGCGTAAATTTCGTTGATCAGCGCCACCAGCGCTTCATGCTGTTCGTCGATCAGCTCGTTGTGGACGCTGTGTTTTTCGTCCCAGATGATAAATACGGGTTTCTTCTTTTCTTCCATTTTATCAGGTTCTCCTCAGCGACGTCTTTTGAGCGGTTTGACAGGCCAGCCAGCTTCGAACCTGTAATCCGAGGGCTCCGCCGCCATCGCTCCTATATTAAAACGGGCGAATTGATGAACTTTTTATATTCCGCGTCCGCGATAGACTGCTGCTCTTTGACGTACCCCAGCACTTCTCCGTAGTTTTCAAACAGAAGATCTACGATTCTTTTATCAAGCGTTCCATTTTTAACCAGGCTTTTCAATATTTCCTCTGTTTTATCGCGCGGCATTCCGGGCCGGTACGGTCGATCTTCCGAAAGTGCCGTAAAAATATCGGCGACCGCCATAATCCTGGATGCTATATCGAGTTTGTCGCTGCCGACGTGAAAAGGATATCCGGCTCCATTCAGTTTTTCATGATGAAAAGCGGCCCATTCGGGAATGTGGTTCAAACCCCCGATAGAATTCAAAACCATGTAAGTGAAATAGGTATGCTTTTTTATGACCGCAAATTCTTTGGACGTCAGTCTGCCCGGTTTGTCGAGTATGGAATTTGGAACCGCCAGTTTTCCCAGGTCGTGTAAATATCCCGCCAGTTTCATGAGAGAGACTTCATAAGCGGTTAAGCCGAATATCCTCGATAGAATATAGGCGCATTCGGCGACACCCGTTGAATGCGTGGCGGTGAAAGGCGATTTGAAGTCGATGAGGTTTCTGAAAAATGCCGCTATGGAAAAAATCTCGTCGATCTCCACATCCATCTTTCTGAACGGACCGAAATGCAGCAAAGTGGAGTACAACCTGGTCGAGACCAGGTCCAGCCAGAAGTCTTCTCGATTCGATACCGAGACGAGCAGGTCGACGACATCCGGGTGAAACTCGGAGCCTGCCATCGAGACGATTCCGTTAACGAGCTCCTCGTTCTGGTGCAGGATGTACCGACTTCGGTCGATTGACCGTTCCAGGTAATCAGCAATGTAAAGCACCTGAGATTCCAGGACATTTTCCGAATCGATCGTCGTTGTCCATTCACGCCAGGGTTTGTGATGCTGCAGCACCATTTCCGAGGATTCTTCCAGTAAGGGGCAGGATTTGTAAAGCGCCGCCCCCCGGATGCAGTGAATCTCGACATCGACCTCATCGAATGAGTGAAGTTTTTTCTTGTCTTCCGGAGTCAACGCTCCGACATCGTGAAGTATCGCACCGGTAAAAATCCGCTGTTTCGCTTCCTGCGGCAATTCAGCGCCGTTTGCCATCTGCCAGGCGATAAAAGCCGTCCTTATCTGGTGCGCCGATATCGACTCGTCGGCGAGATCGATCGCGTCTGAAAATGAAAGCAGAACATTCCCCAGATTTACTGAAGTTTCATACAGCATATTAAATTTCCCCTCTACCCTATAATCGACTGCCACCCGGCGTCACTTTTCTTTTTTCCGCAACGCCGGCGTTGGTCCGTGACATGAAGATCCGGTCTTGCCGGCTGCGCCGCGTGTGCAGCACGACAGGAGGTGGATTGCATATACGCCGATGAATGTCTGACCAGGATGTTTATATCTGAGTGTGCAGGATTTTTTGGATGCTACATTTTGAAGAAGCTTCTTCCAGGACCGAACGGGGAGAGGTCGAAATGATCCGCGAAGGTTGCTGCCACGTCGGCGAAGGTTTCCCTTACACCCAGGTTCCTGCCGGGACCCGCGTCCGACCTGTAGGCGAGAACCGGGACGTATTCCCGCGAGTGATCGGTGCTCGGAGTCACAGGGTCGTTCCCATGATCCGCGGACATGATCAGCAGGTCCTGTTTTTCGAGAAGAGCCAGAATTCCCGGAAGAAGCCGGTCGAACTCTTCGAGGCCGTTCTTGAAACCCGCGGTATCGTTCCGGTGTCCCCAGAGCATATCGAAATCGACCAGGGTGATGATTACGAACCGGTCTCCGTTGCGGGGCTCACCGAGCACCTGCTTGAGCTTTTCGACCCCTTCACCGTTACTCTTCGAAACCAGTCTCCTGTCTATTCCGGCGCCGGCGAACAGGTCGTACACCTTGCCGATGGAGATCACCTCGACCCCGCTGCCGCCAAGGTAATCGAGAAGGGTTTCGCGCTGCGGAGGCACGGAATAGTCGCGCCGGTTCGGAGTGCGGTTGAATGATCCGGGTTCACCCATGAACGGGCGGGCGATGACGCGTCCTACGCGGTGGGGAGGTTCCAGGATGACGCGGGCTTCCCTGCAGATGCGATACAGCTCTTCCAGCGGTATAACCTCTTCATGGGCCGCGACCTGGAAGACGCTGTCGGCCGATGTATAGACGATCGGCTTCCCCGTCTTCACGTGCTCGGCGCCGAGTTCCTTGATGATCTCGGTGCCTGATGCAGCATAATTACCGAGGATGTCCGTTCCGGCGGCCTGGCGGAACGGTGCCAGTATCTCTTCTGGAAATCCGTCCGGATAGGTCGGGAACGGTTGTTCGAGGATGAGACCGGCGAGCTCCCAGTGGCCGCTGGTGGAGTCTTTGCCGGGAGCTTTCTCGGCCATCTTGCCGAATGACGCGGAGGGAGCCGCCGGCCGGGCCACCCCGGTGATCGGTGCGATGGCTCCGAGGCCGAGCCGTTCCAGGGCGGGGATGTCGAGCCCCCCGGTTTCTCTCGCCAGATGGGCCAGGGTGTTGCTGTCTTCGTCGCCGTAGGCGCGGGCGTCGGGGAGAGGACCGATGCCCACTCCGTCAAGGATTATAAGTGCGCCCAGCTTACCAGTCATGTTGTCTCCTCCGCGGGGGATTGTAAATTCGTTCCGTCAGTCGAGGCTCTCGATAAGAGACTTGATGCGGTGCATCTCTTTTTCCGTTCTCTCTGGGGTGTCCGCCTCTACGTCGACGTGCAGGATGGGGCGATATGAATCGGGCCGCACAAGGATCCACCCGTACTTTGTCCGGAGCTTTATTCCGTCTACGAGAATCCTGTCCATGCCGGACGTTTTTTCCAGCAGTTTCCGCATCATCCAGCCCTTTTTCGTGCTCGGGCAGTTGATATTCTCACGTGTGAGGAATGTGACTGGAATCCTCTTCAGCACCCTGCTCAGCTTCGTGCGCTGCGTGGCCAGTTGAGAAAGCAGCCTCGCGGTAGAATACATTGCGTCGAAAACAGGCATGAATGCCGGGAATATGTATCCGCCTTTCCTCCCTGCGACCACGTCGGCGCCGTTTTCGGTCGCCGCATTCAGCATGGCAATAATGGTATCCGGAGTGAAGATGGCGGTTGCTCCCTCCTCTTCGCACATGCGCTTCACCACCTCGGATGAAGCGATGGAGAAAGCGAGTTTTTCAGCGCCGCTGTCGAGCATCAGTCGCGTATAGCAACACAGCGCCTGATCGTGGGTGAGAATGGTGCCCTTCTCGTCGACCAGAAATATCTTTTCTCCGCCGGTATCCATCAGGATGCCGAGATCCGCCCTGATCGACTTCACTATTTCGGAGAGCTGGAGCAAAGCCCGGGCGAAGCCTTTGCGCGTTCGAACGGATTTATCCGTGTCGGGATGGGCGTTGATGCCGATCACTTCGCATCCCAGCTCGCTCAAAATCGGCGGAAATACGTTGGAGGCAAGAGAGTAGGAGTAGTCGAGGACGACTTTCATCGGGTGGAGCTTCAGGGTCTCGGTGTCGATCATGGAGAGGAAGCGCGATCTATAGGCGGGCACAACGTGATACGGAAACTCGACGCTGCCGGTTTCTTCGATATCGGCCCGCCTGTAATCCTCGCGGAAAAAAAGGCGTTCGATGCCCTGTATCCTTGCCGGTCCGAGAGAGCTCCCCTTGTCGTCCACGAAGATCACGTCGCTCTTTTTCCGTTCGAAAGGCGAACGGCGCGTGTAGATTCCGATTACGCCCTCCCCCTGACGCACGGCGAAAGAGAGGAGCGGCTTCGGGATCATCCGGAGATTGCTTACGTGAACCCCCGTGGAAAGCAGTCCTGCGATGACCGCTTCCGAGATCATATGGGATGCTGGATGGGGATCCCGCGCTATCACGACCCGAAGCCCCTGCCCGAGCTGGCTTCCAACGGCCGCGCCCAGCTTGGCCGCGAATTCAGGGTTCAGCTCCGAGTTCGTAAGGCCGGTGACGCGGGAATCGGAGAATATCTGCTTCTGCCAGCGCTGGCCCCAGACCAGGCTCGAAGTTACAACGGATCCTTCTTCAACGCTTCGGTCGGGCCAGAGCTTCACGCCGGCCCTCAGGGTGCTTCCGTCTCCTATCCTGCATCCCTCCGAGATCAGCGATTCCTCCATAAGGAACGAGCGGGCCCCGATGACGCTTTCGGATGCGACAACCGCCTCCGTTGCGTGGGAATACTCTCCGACACGGACAGACGGCCATAATATGGAGTTCCGCACATAACTTCCGTTGCCTATTTCGCAATCACTCCCGACAACGGAATTGACCAATGACGCACCCGTTTTGAGGACGGCGTTTTCGCCGAGGATATTAACGCCCTCCAGGTGGGCTCCTTCTTCCAGGACGGCGCCCTTTTGAAGGAGGATCCGTCCGTCTCCCGCTTTACGCCACCGGCCTTTGAATTTCAGTTTTACCATGCCGTCGAGGACTTCCCGGTGGGACTGGCGGTATACCGCGATATCGCCGATATCCCGCCAGTAGCCTTCCGCCTCGTAGCCGTAGAGGGGCACTCCCTTTTTCATGAGAAGAGGGAACAGATTGCGGGAGAAATCGAACATCTGTCCGCCGGGAATGTAATCGAGCACTTCAGGTTCGAAAATGTAAATTCCCGTGTTCACGCGATCGCTGAACACTTCTCCCCAGGATGGTTTTTCGAAGAAACGGGTGATGACGCCGTCTTTGTCGGTGAAGACGATGCCGTACTGGAGCGGATTCTCCACCCTGGTGAGCAGGATTGTAGCAGTTGATTTTTTCTGTTTGTGGAAGCGGAGAGCCGCAGTGAGGTCGAAGTCGGTCAGGACGTCGCCGGAGATCACGATAAAAGTGGAGTCGAGAACATCGGCGCTGTATTTGACGGCTCCGGCCGTTCCGAAATCGCGGTCCGCGGTGACGTAGCTCATCTTCACGTCGTACGCAGAGCCGTCGCCGAAACAGGAGGTGATCACTTCGGGCTGATGGTAGAGGATGGTGGCGATATCGTGAAGGCCGTGCCTTTTCAGAAGGTCAACTATCCACGCCATCATCGGCCGGTTCGCCACCGGCACCATCGGTTTCGGAATCTTGCTCGTCAGGGGCCTCAGCCTCGTGCCGAAGCCTCCCGCCATGATTGCCGCTTTCATAGAACACCCCTGTATCGAGGAAATAGGCGTGCGACCGCCCCGGTTTGGTCTGCCGCACGAGCCCCATCGCCCGCAGTTCGCGGATTTCCCTGTATGCGGTATCCCTTCCCACGTCGTTCAGCGCCTGGTACTGGCTCGTGGTAAATCCGCCGCCCCGGGTCAGGCAGTAGGCGACGATCCTCTTCTGCCGCTCTCCAAGGGTAATACCTACCGGCAGATGAGACAACAGTTCTTCCGCTCCGGGGCTGACGAGCGGTCGCTGGGCGAGGACCAGGCTGAAGTAGAAAGCGCCGGTTTCGATCGTCGGCGGATCGAGAAAGCCGCGGATCATGGAGAACATCATGCCCTGCATGCCGTCTCCCAGGCCGCGCATGAATCCCATGTCCGCAAGAACCTTGCATATGCGGGGATTGCGGGCGAGATGGATGCCGGGTTCGATCAGAAGCATCTCGGGGGTCACCGGCGGCGGGATGACGCCCGGATTGCGGATTTCAACCGCGTCATCGAAAACGAGTATTTCTATCGGTGTTCCCTCGATTGAATAATCGCGGTGCGCGATAGCGTTGATGACACCTTCGCGCCACACCTCGGGAGGCAGGCCGGATATCTTATCCTCGTAGAATAAATCGAGAGATTTTCTCCTCGGAGCGAGCTCGAAATCGAGGAAGTCGAAAACGCTTTCTATTACCGAAGGGATAGCGCCCTCGAAGCGGGTCCTTCTCCTGACCTTGGTGAAGCCGTATCCGCCCTGGCCGCGGGTGGTTCCACCGTCTTCTCCGGCGTTGCGGTTGTCGTCGATGCGGACGAACTCGATACCGCCGCCGCCCGGATGCCAGGCTCCCGGATCCCCGGCGAAGAGGAGCAGCGCGGCTCGTTTGAGGATACCGTTCCCGGTAATAAGCCCGTATTTGCGACGCAGGAGATCTTCGGCCGTTTCGAAATCCGGGAACCGGCTCAGCAGGCGGTCGACCAGCTCGGTGTCCAGGTCGTCCAGCGAGGCTTCGGGCACCGGCATCTCTTCATACCACCGCTTGAACCTCATTTTCCGGAAAGTCTCGAGCTCTCCGGCGTCCACGAAGGCGGTGCGTGTTCCGAGGCGAAGCGGAACACCGCCGCCGGTGATACGGTGCGGCACCGGTGATGAAGGCACGGTGAGCAGGACACCGTCGACTTCTCCCGATTCGCGGCGGATCCATTCGAGCTCGGGATGCAGAGGCGGCGTGACGGCTCCTCCCAGGTGCGTCATCAGATTGAATATTTTTTCTTCGGGGAAAGGGAAACCGGTAACTTTCTCCGCGTTTTCCTCCGTGCTTTCCTCCGTGCTTTCTTCGGGTTGCCCGCCGAGAAGCAGAACTCCTCCGCCGGCATTCGCCATTCCGGCAAGGATACGTTCGGCGTTTTCGACAATCTCCCGCCACCGGACCGGCCGCGTCTTCCCCGTGCGCCCGGCGGTAAGGCAGCCGAAGCGGGCGTAGTGCTGGTCTTCGGATCGGTTGTTTTCGTTATTCAGGACAACCTCCTTTGCGAACGGTCACTTGCTTCGCACATCGATGAGCCGGGCCAGCCTGACCAGTTCGGCCAGAGTGCAGCATAAGAACGCTTCCGCATGGCATTCCCGGAAAAGGTGAACGAAGCCGCGGTAACGCGACAACCCTTCAGCAACTTCGGCCAGGTCGGCCGTCTTGAGCTGCGAGTCGTATAAGCCGATGACCCGGTTCTTGCGGTCCAGGACATCGTCGATGGCTATGACGTGACTCGGCACGAGCGGCGTCCAGACTTCATACTGACGCATCGGGAGAGAACCCGGCAGGCCGTTCGAACCGTCTACCAGGAGCCTCGATACGTAGACATGCTCCGGATGCTGATCGAGGATCGACGGCAGGTAGACGATATCGGGTTTCACCTCGTCTATAGTATTTCTGATCTCCCGGATTCCGCGGTCGGTCTCACCGGGGCTCCTGTCCCGGAGATCCAGGAAGGACTGCCCGGCGAAGCCGGCCATGGCGCCGGCGGCTTTCGCCTCCTGTTTCCGGATCGCCGCGATTTCATCTTCGGTTTCACCTGATCCCCCGCCGCCGTGCCGCCCGTCCATGACATAACAGACGTATACCCGTGCTCCGGCGTCGATGTGCCTGAGCAGGGAGCCGCCGCACGCGATGATTTCGTCGTCGGCATGGGGCGCCAGAACGAGCACCACTCCGCTTTCGGGGGATTCGATCTCCATCGGACGCTCCACCGTATCGCGAAGCGATGAATAGATGTCGATATGATCGCGGAGCCTGGGCGGCAGCATCGAGCGGCCGAAAGCTCTGAGGATTGGATAAAGTGAAACCATCAACGCCTGCCCGTTCTCAATCTGTCCAGCCCGAATGGATCCTTATCATAGAGAAAGACGAGGAGAGAAGCAAGAATCAGGAGAAGCTGGTAGACTGAGTGCCGAATATCCAGTTTTTCACCGCCGGTGCTGGTGAAGCACCCGCAATGAATATCGATTCCGCGGGCGAGGGTGATCAAAGCCGCCACGAAAAAAAACGACATCAGCCCGTTGAAGATAAGTGCGTTTTCACGGGTATACAGCCCTGCGACGAGCATCAGGCCCGTGAGCAGCTCTAAAAATGGGATAACCGCCGCGGCGAACGGGACCAGGAAATCCGGAGCGAGCATGTAATTGTCGATCGCCCTTGCGAACTGGGCGGGATTGGCTATCTTGTCGAAACTTGCGTGAATGAATACGACGCCGATGAAGATCCTGATTATTGTCAGAGCGAGGGTTTTCATGGTTTTAATACTCGAGAGGATAACCCGCTTCTTCCCATTCCTCCACTCCGCCCGGATAAATACGTATGCTGTCCAAACCCTTTTCGTGAAGCAATCCGGCCAGCCTTTCGGCGAGATCGCAGGAAGGCCCCGTGCAGTAGAGCACAAGGATTGGAACATCGAGAAGATATTCACTCAAGTCCGGGAAGAATTCCTCGAACTCCATGAAAGGAAGGTTGACGGCGCCGGGGATGCGCCCTTCGAAGCACTCTTCGGGGCTGCGGGCGTCCAGGAGGAGCAGGTCATCCGAGTCCATGAGCTCGAGCAGCTCGTCCAATTCGATTTCCAACACATCCGCGGAAGCTGTTCCCCCGAGAATCGAGTCCGGATCGAGAAGCGGGATTCCACCCGGCAGAACAAGGCAGCGTATCACCCCGCCGGCGAACGCGAACAGGAGGATCAAAGCGATCCTCCACGTCATCCTTGTCATATCGGGGGATTCCTTCATTTGACGCTGAAGCGCGGGCTCCAGTTATTTGCGGAAAATGTTCTGGTTATCGAGCTTGAGTACATCGGCCATGTTGCCGGCGATCTTGATCTGGCCGGTCATGAACGCCATCTGGGGATTCACGGAGCCGTCGTACATTCCGACCCAGACTTCCGCGCTCGTTTCCATGGTAGCGGTCGGATTGTCCGTTTTTCCCTCATGAACGGCTACGCTGCCGCCTTCCACCACCACATACCAGTTGCCGCCCTGATCGCCGGTGATATCGAGTTGGATCGTGGCCGTCCAGTCTCCCGCTTCTTCGGCGTTGAACCGTTCGGGGAGAAGGGTGATAATTTTTTCAGCGGTTATATCAGACATGTAATTTCTCCTTCAGTTAAGCAACTCTCATTTACAGATAAAAGATTCTAGCACCGGACCGGGGGGTCTGCAAGCTGAAACAGAAGATCATTTTTTGCACCTCAACGCAGAACTCTAAAAAAGCCCCTTCGAAGAATAACCTGTGAACTTATCCGGAAAAAGGTGAACCCGGAGAAGCAAGAATCCGGCGGTGACGACCCCGGCAGTGACGATCCCGGCGGTGACGAACCCAACGGTGCCGAACTCGGCGGTGACGACCCCGGCAGTGACGATCCCGGCGGTGCCGAACTCGGCGGTGACGAGCCCAACGATGACGAACCCGGACAGGGCCGAACCCGGAGAAGACGACTTCCGATCACCCTTGTCTGTTCAATGTCTGAACTTTCTCCACATGGGGAAAATCCAGTCAAGAGAAAGCCCAGCGTTTTCGGGTCTTGTTTCTGATCCGGATGGCTTCTGATATACCGGGTTGTTCCGGTAACTGTGCAAAGAATGAGTTTTCTTCACATGTGGTAAATCCAGCCGACAAATTACCCGGCGTTTCCAGGCCCGTCGTCACGCCAGAAAAGGCCCGGCAGAGGTTTGAGATCAGGAAGAGGCGGCTCTCCGGATTTTGCGGAGTTTTGCACGGCCTGGATCGTTGTTTTTTACTGCGCTTGAGACTGCATCGAGGAAAATGGACCTTTTTCTCGATATGTCCGTCTGACAGTTGCAGATCACCCGTGAAGGATTCGACGTTCTTTCGGGGAGCACCATTTCTTCGAGGAGTTCCCAGGAAAGAGGAGAGCCGAAACCTTCTTCAGAGAAAAGCCGCTCCAGCAGGAATGCCGCCTGCTCCGGAGCACCGGCGGCGTAGTAGAGATCGGCCATTTCCATCCTGATCCGCTGATCTTCCGGGAAGAGAGCGAGTGCTCCCTCGAGGCTGTTACGGGCGAGTGCGGGCTGGTTGGAAACCCGGTATACGAGAGCCAGCTCCAGCAGCATTTCTTTCGAGCCCTGTAAAACGATCGCTCCTCGTTCCAGCACCGCCATCGCGGTTTCGATTTCACCGGACTCGACGAGGGACCGCGCAAAGGCGATATAATCTGTCGGATTCAATGTGAACTGCAGCTCGATTTTTTCCATGAGGCTCCGGGCCCGATCGACCTGACCGGCTGAAACGAGGAGCGGCAGGGCTGACGCCAGGGAGGACGGGGGCTGGTCCGCGGCAAGACCGATGTCGAGAGCTGACACTGCCGGTTCTTTCTCCCCGTCGGCCAGGTGTATGAACGCGGTTCGATACCAGGTATCGGCGTCCCCGGTGTAGCAGAGCGGGTACTGGTCGGCGAACCTCTCCAGTTGGCTGGAAGCGGCTTCACTGTTTCCCTTCGCCAGGGAAAGCTCCGAGAAGAGCAGGTCCGCGGGAGGGAGGAAATTATATCGCGCCGCCTCGAAAATCTGTCCTGGTCCGGGAATATCCAGCCTTGTTACGCTGTTCGTTTCGTCGAATATCGAAACCGGCCAGCTAACACACGGAGAAAGCAGGTCGTTTTCGCCGGACGCCGCCTTCGCGGCTTTGTAGAGAGACAAAGCGAGGGTGCTGTCGCCGAGAGCGAGCGCGATGTCTCCTCCGTTCAACAGGCTGAATCTGCCGTCGGGCAGCGAGATCGACAGAGGACCTGAGTCGCCATCCTTTCCGCTCGCAACGGTTTCCGAGACGGTGAGCCAGGCGGATAAGACGGCGGAGCTGCTTCCGGGGTCGGGTTCGGTCCCGCTGCCGGTAGAGATCGAGATCCGCTCGAACCCGGCGGTCCGATCCGGTGATCCGGCGGGGAAAATCCGCCCGGAGCCGGCGGTCCCATTCCGTGCTTCGGCGGGAAAAATCCGCCCGGAGCCGGCGGTCCCGTTCCGTGCTTCGGCGGGGAAAATCCGTACGGGCCCGGCGGTCCCGTTCCGTGCTCTGTTCGGGGGAATGGGAACCCTCTCCAGAACCGATTTTCTCGCTGCCAGCGCCCCGGCCGCCAGGGCGGGCCCGCCGGTGAATCGGAGCGAATCTCCGCTGTCGCCTGTTTCCGCCAGGCGCTCGCCGGCTTCATCGAGCCTTCCACCCATGAGCAGGCAGCTTATCTCCGGGGCGGGAGAGGCTAATTCGGGCGCCAGGCTGCGACCGCCTGTCGCCGCAATCTTGCGGAATGTAGCAGCTGCTTCGTCAAACCTTCCGGCTTTAGCCAGTAAAGCCGCTTTCGCCGCGAGAACGGATATGGAACCTGACAGCCGGTCGGCGGCTTTTTTCACCGCAGGAAGAGCTTGCCCGTCCATGTGAATCCGGAGGGCGGCTTCGGAATAGAGCATCACGGTGAGAGGGTCCGGCTTCTCGGATACGTTCTTTTCCAGAAGCTCCATAACCTCGCTGCACCTTCCGGCTGCAAGAACCTGCGAGGCGTAAGCAGCATGCAGCCCGTAATGGCTCTTCCCTGTGGGAGCGGTCCGATAAAGCCCGGCAGCTGTTTCGAACAGACCCGCTCCGGCAAATTCGACGGATGCTTCCAGGGCGCCCGCGGCACTCCAGACGGTTCGTTCCGCGAGTCGATCCGCTCCTTTGAGGTTTCCCGCCGCCAGGAGAGCCGTCAGGCGGGCGAGGGCCGCCTTTTCGCCGGTTGGCGAAATCCGGATGATCCTGCGCGACAGGGCCAGGGCATCGTCGATCCGCCCCCATGAGACGAAGGTTCGTACGGCGAATAAAACGATATCGGGATTCCCGGGTTCCAGGTCCAGCGCGAAATTCAGCCGGGCCAGCGCTCTGGCGGGTTCTCCCTCTGCAAGGGCGATTTTCGCCCCCATGTAACTCTTGCGGGCAGGAGAAAGTCTATCCTCGTAACGGGCCAGGAATTCCGCTGCGTCGCCCGGGCTTCCCGCTGCGATGAGAGAGCTGATTAATGCCTCGAGCCGTTCTGGATCGATCGTCGTTTCGTCCGACAGTAATCCGCCCAGCCCTTCCGGCGGGGTGTTCAGGCCGACTGCAACCGGGTACCGGTCGAGGATCGTAAGTAGAAGATCAATATTCCGGTTATCCATCCCTTTCCACAGGTCAATCGCTTTTTCCAGTTCGAACCGTGAAACGAGGAGCTCGATCCGCACACGTTGCACCTCACCCGTCGCGGTTACGGCGTCAAGAGCATCTGCGAGTTCGGCTTCCGCCCTGTCATATTCACCCAGGATTTCAAGGGTCTTCGCCTCCGCGGTTCTGATTCTCCAGTTCCGGGGAGCGAGTTCACCCGCCTTCGCAAGAACTTCCAGGGCCAGACGGGGGCGGGCCGCGTCAAGAAACGCGTTTGCCGCGTCATACAATGCGTCAGGATCGTTCCCTGCGTCCAGCAGGGCTTCTTCGAAGTATGGAAGAGCCTGTTCCGCGCCGAGCTCTCTGTGAATCGCTCTCGCCAGGGTCAAAACGTAAGAGACATCCTCGCCGCCCTCCTCGTAGGCCCGCCTGAGGTGAGCCAGCCCCAGGTCGGTTTCGCCCGTTTCCACGAGCAGTTCGCCTAAAATTCGGCGGATTTCGGTTTTATCCGGATAATCGAGAAGGTGCCTGGCGAGGATACGCAGGGCCTCTGCTTCGTCGGCATTCTTGATTATGAGCAAGGCTGCGGCTTCATCGTTCGATCCCGCGGTCAGAGCTTTTTCGAGCAGGGGAACCGCTTCGTCCGGGTTGCCCGAATCGGCGAGATACGCGGCATACCATGTGAGAAAAGCGGGGTCGGCCTGCCCGGATGATATCAGGTCGGATATGATTTTACCCGCACCTTCGCGATCGCCGGCTGCAATACGCCTGTCGGCAACGAAAGAGGCGAGCCGGTTGTCGGTGATTTCGGCTCCGGCCCCGGCGGCTTCTGCAGCGGCTTCTTTCGCCATCGCCGGCCGGTCATTTTCGAGGGCCATGGCGGAAAGAAGCAGCAATCCCCTGACCGATCGGTTCCGATCGGTGAAATCGCCGAGTATTTCGACGGCTTTCGCGGCCTTTCCCGCCGCCTCCAGAACCTTGGCGAGGGCCAGAAACACCTTTTCGCTTCCGGGTCTCATCCTGCTCCGCGCCGTCAATACTTCAACAGCGGGACCGGGTTTTCCGCAGCGCATAAGAGACCGGGCGAGTCTTACTGTGGCAGCGTCGCCGCTCCCCGCCTCCAGGCATGCCTGCGTAAAGAGATCCGCCGCCTCGTCCACGTCTCCACGCTCCAGCATCAGCTCGCCTTTCGCTGCCGCCGCCTGCCATGATCCGGGGAAGTGTTCGACCACACCGGAGTAATGGGCTGCGGCCTGCCCGGCCTGGCCCGAGACTCTGAGAGCATCAGCTTCGCCAAGGGCGGCCCTTACATTCCCGGATGTTCCGGCTTTCCTGTAGGATCGGAGCGCTTCCCCGGGCATGCCGACCTCGAGGAATCTGTCCCCCAGGGCGGACAGCAGACTGGGATCATGCGGAGCCTTGCGAGCGGCGAGATAAAGGTAGGCGGTTGCTTCAGCCTCCCGCCCGGATGCCAGGAGGGCGCGCGCCATAAGCGTGCATTCGTCGAAGGAAGCCGGACCGCCCTCCGTGAGCTTACCCGCCAGAAATCCCGCGGCATAAACAGGATCGCCGTCCCTGAGGGCGGCCTCGGCCAGGCCCGTCCAGCCCTTCCGGATTTCGGGAAAAAAGTGTTGGTGCCTGCTGAAGAAACGGCGTGCTTCTCCGAAGCGTCCTTCCGCCATGGCCAGGTCGGCGGCGAGGAGAAGGGCTTCGCCATCCTCCCGGGGCGGTTCCCGGGGAGTTTCGAATTCTTCTTTCGGCGGGAACTCAAAGCTCAGGAAGGCGAGGGCTTTTCTTGTTTTATCGAATTCATCCGCCTCGAGGGCAACTCTGCCGAATGCGAGAGCGACCGCCCGGGATTCAGGTAGGGCGGCCCGGGCTTTTTCCGCCTTTTCAAGCGCTGTCTTCCGGCCGGAGCTGCGTTGGGCGAAAGATATCAGGGCGAGATGGACGTTTTCAGAAGATGGTGACGCATCGAGGGCTTTTTCAAGGAAAACGGATTCAGTTTCGCTGTCTTTGCTTTTCGCCGCGATAGCGGCCATCCGGAGAAGAGCGCTTTCCCTGCGGGGATTCCGGGCCAGAAGGCTGAGAGTGGCATCCCGGCCGGCGCGGTATTTTCTTTCACGGAAGAGAGAAGATCCGAGCAGATCGAGGGCATCATCTAGAAGCAGGGGGTCTTCGGCGAACAGACCGGAATCCAGAAAATGGTTGAGGAGACCCGACGCCTGTCCCGGATCATTCCTTTCGAGATGGAATCGAGCTAGAAGCAGACCCCCGGCGGGAGAGATGTCGCCCAGCCGCGCGCGGGGCGATATCCTGTCGAGCTCCGGGATTCCGCCTGCAGCCGATACAATCCGGGCCTGGTGGATTTGCGCCTCCAGGTCTTCCGGAAAGGCCTTGAGATGCCGGCGGATCGCTTTTTCCGCCTTGCCTGTCGAACCTGCTTCGAAATAGGAAAGTGCCAGGTGGAGCCAGAAATCCGCGGGTTTCCCGTCCGATCCCGTCAATGATTCGAGGAGCGCGGTGCTCTCTTCGAAGCGACCCGCCATCCGTAAAGCCGCCGCCGCCCGGGTTTTCACGAAGGGATCTTCCGGGTCGACTTCGATCAGCGATGCGTGGATTTCGAAGGTTTCTTCCGCTTTTCCCTCGGAAAGATGAACGGACGCCAGGAGAGCCAGCCCGGCTGGATCTCGGCCTCCTTTATTCCTGTAGAGCGTCAACAACTCCCGGGCTTCACTGAACCTGCCGCGTTTGAAGAGGATGGAGCCCCGTAGAAGAAGGAGCTCCTCGACCTCCCCGGGTTCAGGATCGATCAGATCCGCCAGCCGCAAGGCTTCGCCGAACCTGCCTGCCTGCTTGAGCGCTGTTGCCAGCTTGAGTATCCGGCGTGAGTCGCCTCCCGATGCCGCCGCTGCTTTTCTGTACCAATCCGCGGCTTCATCCCATCGTTCCAGCGCCGCATATATATTGCCCATCCGGAAACAGAGATCCCCGTCGCCTTCGCTTCGGTCCAGGAAAATGGAGTATCTCTTCAGGGCTGCTCCGTAATCTTCCTGCCGGTACGCGGCGTCTCCCGAGAGAAGGTGAACATCGGCCAGATCCGCCCCTTCGGCCAGGGCCGCCGTGAAACTGGAGTCGGCCTCCTCCCAGTCGTTCCGTTTCCAGGCGTCGACCCCGAGACAGTAATCCGCCGCCCAGCTGCACCCCTGCGGCTCACGCTCGAGAATCACGAATCCGCCCTCCCGGACCACAGGCCTGAACCGCTGCATCAAACCGTGGAAAAGATCGCGGTTATAGACGGAAAACCTGAGCTTGAGCGTTCTCGGAGTGCCCAGGAAGGTCGCAGGTTCAGAGTAGACTATATACCTTGTGCCGCTCGAGTCGATATCCGCAAGGATTTCCCGGTCGACGTCTTTGATGGCGATATCGTGGCCCGCGGATACGAACTCGAAGTAATCGAACCGGGTGGGATTGGGACGCTCCGCCAGCATATAGAGAAGGCTGAGCTGCGGAAAGACGAATACGGGCTCGCCCGGCGTGGTGCGGGAAGACAGGAAATGAGTCACCCTATTGACCGCCTCGGTTTTCTCCGGCAGGTGACGAATCCCCTCGGCTGCCGGCGAGATGAGCCGCTCGGTCATTATCCGGCCTGTTCTAATCGTTCCGCTTCCCGGGTCGGTGCAGAAAATTAGATTGTAACAAAGAAAAAGAGCCGCCAGTGCCGCAGTCGTTCCTTGAACGACCCGGCCGATCGGTTTAAGGCGGGTTCGGCTTCCCAGGTGGACGAGGCAGGCCCCCAGGAGATAGACGGGAGGCAGCGCCTGCAGGAGATGGGCGTAGTTCGACATCCACCAGACCTGGTTCAGACTGCAAAGAACGATTACCGCCAGGGGAAGGAAACCAGGTTTCAAAAACGAGGGTCTGCCCGTGAATATCCTGGTCGCGGCGAGCAGGATCCCGGACGCGGCAAGGAGGAAGGGGATATACGTGAACAGCGCCTCGACTGCGCTTCCCGGGGCCGAGGGCAGGATGCCGGGAAGAGGAATGGCGAGGCGCTCTCCGGGGCGAGCCATCACCCTTAAAGGTCTCATTATCCAGTCCGGCCACACTGCGGGGAAAAAAGAAGCCTCCACGGCGAATACCAGGGCGAAGGGGAGCAGAAGCCACGCCAGGCCGGTGAAAACCCGCAGGATACTCCCGGGCGGTTTTTCCCTTTTCCACAAAGGAGCGGCAATTAGAGCCGCACCTCCCGCCATTAACGAGAACAGGGCGGTGTCCTGCCTGAAAAAGAAGGCGATCCCGGCCCATGCTCCGGCCGCTGCAAGGGTCCATTTTTTCTCCCCGTCCTGGAGGTATTTGAGAGACAGGAGAAGTCCCACGGCAGGAAACAGCTGGAAGAAGGTTTTATGCCAGTGCCCGGGAACCAGGATAGTAAACAGGGCGGCGGAAAAGGCATAGCGGCGCGGCGCAAGGCGGGAGCCGGCGAGGTAGAGCGTGACGGCTGTCACCAGCCGGAGGAATATCCACCCGAACTTGAGCACGATGAGCTGCTCGCCGAACAGCCGGAACAGCATCCTGGCATAGAGGAATCGCCCCGGGGGGTAGAGTCGCGGCGATTCCGTGAACCGGTCCATTCCGTCGGCGAGGCGGAGGGCGCCCGAGGTGAGGATGCCTTCGTCGTTCATTACGATCCCGGCACCGACATAGGCGATATAATAGAGCAGACCGATCAGCAGAAGCAGCAGAACCGGGAAAAATGAATTATTTCGGGAGTCAGACATAATTCAGATGAGGGAGCGTTTTGCGCCGGCTTCTCTCGCGAGAATCGCCCGAGGACCCCCTCCGGTAACCGCACTGTCTTTTCCGCTTCAAAGTACGACCGCGATCCGTTCACTTCCAGCGTTTCCATCCCGATCGATTCTTTCGGACGATTCCCGGATAAGATGTTCGGGCGCTTCGGATCCGGTAGTAAACGTCAACCAGCCCCTGTATCAACTCCGTGAAAATACAGACATAAGGCACGGTTGCGCAATATATTACTGAAACTAAACTTATTACGGTGCAACGGATAAAGATCAATTGCTGAAAATCCCGACTCTCTGCCGGTCTTTCGTTCGAAAGACGGGTGCCTTACGGGTTATTCAGGTGTATCGATCGAGTTCGTCCGGAAAAGATGTAAAATTGTAAATCGGATTTACAATTTTACAGAATCATGCTGCTTATCCATAATTATCAAACGGGTGTTTCCAGGTTTTCAGGCCTGCACCTGATCCGTACTGCTTCTGATATACCGGGTTATTCCGCCGGCCGTGCATAGGTCGAGCATTCTTCGCGCGAAGACAGATTTACCGGAACGATTTTTTCTTCAAGGAGGAATTCGGCAATCAATTCGGCGAGGATCCGGTAACCGATATCATACAGGTGCATGGCGTCCAGAAAATACTCTTTCATCAGGAGGTCATCCGGATTTTCGGAATAGGAAGCACCCGGCGGGATATCCGGTCCGGCGACCATGCGGTTGCGGAAAGCTTCGACCGGATCGAGGCAATAAACGTCCTTTCTTCCATGCCGCCGCTCGACTTCGGAGAACAGCCGGTGATATTCATGAAGCGGGGCGGTCCTCATGATTGCGCTTGTTTCGATTTCAGGCATGAAGACGACCTTCGCCCCGGCTTCGGTGCAGAGTTCGGCTACGCGGTTGGGTTCTTCCTCAACCACCCGGGCATACTCGGATTCCCGGCCTGGTCCGGCAATGAGGAGAGATAATTGCCTTGATAAATAATCTGTCTGTTCAAGCAGCAGGTTGAACGATCTGAACGAAACGAGCCGGTCAAACATCCAAAGAAGCGGGGGGTTCCGGGTTCTGAATCGCGCTCTCAGTCTGAGGTCCCTGAAATTCTCGGCATCGGGTGCTATCGACTTTAATCGTTCCCAGTGAGCCCTGAGCCCTGGTTCATCGCCGTTGTGGCCGAAATAAACGATGACGAGGTCCGGTTCCAGGAGAAGAAGCACCTCTTCCAGGTAGACCGAAAGCACGCAGAAAGTCGCTCCAGGCAAACCTGCGGTTATAACCTCCAGGTCCAGGTTCGTCCGCTCGTCGAGGATCGATGCAAGCCCGGCAGGATAAGTGTATTCGGGCTTTGACGCACCTACCCCGGCTGTGGACGAGCTTCCCAGGCAGATGATTCTGTATACCCCTTCCCGTTTCTTTTTCGTATGGATTCGGGCGGGAGCGGGCTTCGGGTCCGTTAATGGATCCGGCGCTGTATCCGGTTCCTGTTCGACAACCGGCAGCATTCCCCCGCTGTATCCCAGGATCCACTCGACATTCTTCAGCCTTTCCGCCGAGTCGAACTGGCCCAGGATATTGGTGTATCTTTCGTAATCCCAGGGATCTTTCGCGCCGAAGGAGAAGAGTTTGTTCGTGAAGTCGCTTGTCGCCAGGAATGTTTCGAAGAAAAGGAAAAACAATGACGATGCCAGTATGACCCTGGCCAGCTCGTAACCACGGGCACCGGGTTTCCGTTCGTGAATGATTCCGGTGATCAGAAGAAACGCCCATGGAAGAAAAAGAAGGAGAAGAAAAACGGGATATTCGAGAATACCGGAGTAATGGAAGCGAATAAACAGGTAAAGAGGTGCTTGTGCGAGGGATGTCAGAAACCGCCGGCTGTTCAGGGACGTGCCTGACGGCACAGTCGAGCCCAGCAGGAATAAAGGCAGGATTGCGGTAAAGACGGCTCCGACCGGTCGATATGAGTGCTCATTCACAAGGATGACCACGGCTGGATAAGACAAGGCGAGATAAAACAGGATCGCGACGGTAAAGGGCAATTTGCCGGGTATAGTGTTTCTGCCGGGCAGGGCGGCGCATTTCACGGGGGACAGAAGAACTCCAATCGATTCGACGACAATCAGCCAGACTGCGAAACATAAAAAGGCTGAGACCGGCAGTCCCAGGGCCTTGCACGCCGCAAAGAGAGACAAAAGCCGCAACGGCTGGAGGAGGTATCCGGTTTCTTTTTCGGAGAACATGCGACCGGTGAACCGCCTGAGAAATAACATGACGGCCTGATCTATCAGCATCAGCACCAGCGCCAGGAACAGGAATCCGGCCAGGAATGATCCGGACGATCCAAACCCGAGGCCGAGCAGCTCCGGCACGTGCAGCAGGATTCCCGGCTCCGGCAGATCCCGCAGAGAATCTCTGCCGTTAATCTGCAGTTTTTCCACAAGGAGGACATCGCCCGAGCTGTTCAACAGGCTGAAGCGGAGACCGGTCAATGACTCAGTCAGCCGGACGGTCCTTTGATAAGACCCCCTGGAAACCGTTAGTGAATCCCGGACGATTCCGGCGTGAAAATCGAGGTATTCCCCCATGACGGGAACCTCGAGGAGTTGCCCTTCCCCGTTCTTGACAATCCCCTCGTCCCGCCTTCCACCGGGGAAGGACCCGATTCGCAGCAGAATCCCGTCTCTGCCGCTGCCCGAGAATTCGCAACATAACGATCCCTCGTCCGGAAGTGAAATCCGTATTGCGATATCGATTCCTTCTTCCTGATCCGGACGGGGGTCGATCGGGAGCCCGTCCCACAAATCCGACTCTCCGAGCCATCGGGAGTAGATATCTGTTTCGGGCGGAAGCCCGGATATGAATTTCCGCAGACTGGAATTGTTCTCTATCGAGAAGAAGAAATCCGGGAAAACCAGGAGCAATACGGAGAATACGAGACACGGAACCAGATATCTTGAGAGCAACCGCAAAATTTCTTTCATACGAAACATATTTCCGCTGAATCCGGCTGTGACGGCCTGGCGCAGCTTCCATCCTCGGGAAGCGAGGTGCAACCCGTATCCTATACCATCGCTCAAGTTGTTCAAAGTTCGAATTATCAACTGTGCGCCCGGGATTCCGTGCTACGGTGCGGCATTGTGTATTTCGCCGCTTCAGAAACACGAAATGCCGACTGACCGCTTGCGCTGAGGGTCAGCATGTTCTATACTTTATTGTTCATGAACCGGGCGGCACTCCGGGTGAGGTGCCGGCAGTGAAAACGCTCGCGGAAATTTCGGATAAAAGAGAGTTGGCGTTATGTTGAGGATTGCCGTAACGGGTATATCCGGCGATATAGGATCCAGGCTGCTTCCCGCTCTCGAGAAGCGGGATGACGTGGAGCAGATCGTGGGGATCGACCTTCGCCCTCCCAGGCGGAGATTGTCTGACAGGACGGTCTTTTATCGCATGAGCGTGGGCAATCCTCTTCTCGGGGATCTGTTCAAAGCCCACAATATAAACGCTCTCATCCATCTCGCTTTCTCTATAAGGATAGGGCACTCCCGCGAATTTCTTCACGAGATCAACGTAATCGACCCGATAAACCTCTTCCGTGCCTGCATCACGGCCGGTGTTTTCAAAATAGTCATGCTCAGCTCCGCTGAGGTTTACGGATACCGGCCGAACAACCCGTTTTATATCGATGAATCAGCTCCGCTCCGTCCGACCCCCCACGATCCATATATCCAGGACAAGGCCGAACTCGACGAATACTGCCGCGAAGTCCTGACACGGTATCCCGACATGGCCATAACCATACTGCGCCCAAGCTTCTGCACCGGGCCCGGTATGCAGAGCAGGCTCACCCACCTCCTCTATGGAAGCAGCCTGCGGATGCTTCCCGCCGGGTATAATCCGCTGTATCAGTTCATCCATGTAGACGATCTCGTCAGGGCCATTACTTACAGCCTGATCATCGACGCAAGGGGCGTGTTCAACATAGCCGGCAACGGGATTGTTTCCCTGGCCGAGGTTATAAAGATGGCCAGGGGGTTCTCTTTCAGGCTGCCGGGGCCGGTGCTCCACCACTTGACCAATGCGAAATGGTATCTCCGCATGACCCCGATTCCCGCGGCAATGATGCGCCTTTTAAAGTATTCGCTTGTTGTTTCTACTGAAAAAGCGGCCGAAGACCTGGTTTTTTATCCCCGATTCACGTCAAAAGAAGCTTTCGAGACGTATGCCGCCGAGAAAAAGCTCAGCGTTTACAGAAAGAAACCCGAACGTGAACGCTATCTCTCCGCCCGTTCAATCATCCGGGATTACTCACGGACCATCGAAGAGGATGAGATTCAGAAAGCCAGGCACGTTATACATGAAGCCGGAATCACCGGGGATGAAATGGCGGGAGAGGGTTCACCTCCGGAGCGCGAGGCGGCCATTCTGGAAGCCGCACTCGACGGAGAGGACAAGTGAGACGGATAGTATTCCTCAACGAGAAGGGCGGAACGGGGAAGACCACGATCTCGACCCATTTCGCCGTCTTCGCGGCACAGGAGGAAAATACCCGCGTACTGCTGCTGGACATGGATCCGCAGGGCCAGGTCTCAAAAGCGTTCGGGCTCGATGCGCGCGGTTCGAAAAAAGATATGTTCGATCTGCTGGTGGACGACCGCCTTCCGCTCGAGGCCGCGGTGCGGAACAGCCGCTTCGGCGGGCTGGACATCGTTACCGCCAACAAGCGGCTTACCGATTTCTCCGTCAATGTCGCCGAGGATAACGACCGGTTTCTGAAACTCCTGAAAAAAATCGGAAAAACCAGAGACTACGACTATGTAATCATCGACCCGCCGCCTTCCCTGGGTCTGATTACTCTCAATATCCTCATGGCCGTCAACGAAATCTTCATACCCGTATCCCTGACCTATCTGGCTCTCGACGGATGCGCTGAAATAGTTGATACGGTAAGGCTTGTGAGAGACAACTTCGGCAAGGATGATCTTGAAATCGCCGGTGTAATCCCGACTTTTTACAGGAGGACGCGACTCGCGAATGAGATTATCAGGAGATTGAAGGACGAGTTCGGTGACCGGTTTTTCGGGTCGATGCTCAGATTCAATGTTAAGATTGACGAAGCCCAGAGTTATGGTAAAACCATATTCGAATACGCTCCGCGTTCGAAAGGCGCGGTGATGATGACCGAAATCTGTGAGGAGGTGGCGCGGTTTGGCAAGTGAAGTGCTGGGGAACAACCCTTTCGAAAAGAAAAAAAGAGACAGTATCTGGAGTAAACCAGATGAAGAAATCGGATCCGGTCCTGCGGTCTGCTCGGCGAGAACCATTTCGGGACGAAGGTGCCGGAATCGGGCTGTAGCCGGTGGAACCTATTGCGCCGTCCACCGAAAACTGAAAACCGGGTCCGGTCGCGATGTTCCGGCCATAGACGAGATTGAGGATCGATCGCAGAAAGAGACAGAGCAGGCAGAGGGAACTTCAGGGCCTGAGAAGCCACCCGTGGTGGAAAAGAATCTCAACTCCCATATCCTTTATGAAAAAGAAGCCCGGGTCGAGAAAGAGGGCGGATCTGAGGACGGTATCACCGCGGAGGCTGACTCGGTCGGGATACATCCTGACGGTTCCGTCCGCTCCGATGAAAAAACTTCATCTCCGGGTGCTTTCCGTGAAAGAACGGGCGTGGATGCAGGGACGGGCGGTAAACCTGTCGATTTCGGCGGCAGGCGAATCAAAGACGAGGTGAACCGTATTTTCCTGAACGCCCTTGAAGAGGCTCACAAGACCATTCCGGGAGTGACCAACCGGGAGTTTTTCGATTTCGTCGGCCAGATGGTGCAGGATCAGACAGGCAGGCATCTATCGCGATCCGGAATCAAGGGCACGATCGAACAGAATCTCGCAGCCGTGATATCGGCTCTTCCGCTGGCCCAGCTTGCGGAGTGGGTGACCACGACGGGCTCGGGCCTGTTCGACGAGGCGGTTAAATCGATAAAAGCAACGCTCACCATGGCGATAGCGTTGTGGAACCCGGCGAGGGAAGAGAATATCGACGAGTTCGGTTTCGACCGGGAATTCGCCGACAGCATAGTGCCCCTTTTCGATTTTCTGTATACCCGTTACTGGAGAGTCGATGCTTCAGGCCTGGAGAATGTGCCGGATAACGGGCGCGCCCTCCTCGTTGCGAATCATTCGGGAGTTCTGCCATGGGACGCAACAATGCTCACAATGGCGATTCGAAAACACCATCCGGGGCAAAGGAACCTGAGGTGTCTCATGCTCGACCTGTTCGCCACCATGCCTTTCCTGAGCATGTTCTTCGTTAGAACAGGCCAGCTCAGGGCATGTCCCGAAAATGGAATTCAGCTTCTCGATCGCGATCACCTCGTGGCCGTTTTCCCCGAAGGTCTGAAGGGAATCGGAAAGCTTTACAGCAAGAGATACCAGCTCCAGCGATTCGGACGGGGCGGCTTCATAAAGCTTGCGATCAATACCGATTCGCCCATCGTTCCGGTTTCGATAGTCGGCGGAGAAGAAATCTACCCGCTTCTCTACCGGGCCGACTGGCTTGCCAATCTTTTCGATTTCCCTTATTTCCCGATTACCCTCACTTTCCCCTGGTTCGGACTCCTGGGTCTGGTTCCGCTGCCGTCCCGATGGTATATCGAGTTCGGCCGGCCGGTAGACTATTCCGGATACGGTGCCGAAGCAGTGAGTGATGACGTGCTTATCAACTCACTCTCCAACGAAGTTAAAAATACGATCCAGGAAATGATTTACGACAGGTTGAAGAAGCGTACCTCTATCTTCTTCTGATGTTATTCTGATTAACGATGACGCATGCGGTTCTCAGGTGAGGACGGCAGAAAAAGGGGATTGTGCCGGCGGTGCCGGAGGGAGTGCTCAGTCTTTCTCGCTGAGCCATTTCACTGTTTCGAGCAGCTGCGGAATATTGATGGAGTTGAGTTTGTTCGATATAGCCTTCGGTATCAGGAAACCGCCTTCCACGTCGACCGAGTAATGCGCCATGGTCGAACCGTCTTCCTGTTCTTCAAGAATCCAGCTTCCGTTTATGTCTTTGAAATCGCCGCCTACATAAGTCCAGACGATGGAACCGGGAGGATCGTGAACCAGTTTCAAGGTGTAATTGAATTTTTTTACTATATGGATTTGAAATTCGACTACGGCGATGTTGTTTTCATCTTCGAGGACTTCGGCCGACTTGATGCCCGGCATGGTTTCAGGATAATTTTCATAGTCACTGAGAATATTAAAAATCTTCTGGGGCGGGGCATCGATCTTTATCGATTTGGTTACAGCGGCCATTATTCTCCTCCGTATTGATCAATGATTTCGAACCGCGTCAATTCAGAAATGACGCAGTATCGAAAAGTCAAATACCGTGTTCATCCATCACTATGGTACAATAGCAGAAAGGCACGCCGTGATCAATAGGATACCGCTGAGGGGTGGTCTCGGATTTGCTCATTCCAGAATCCTATCTTGTTGATGAGGGTTCTGAAACGTCCCCTTTCCTGGAGAGGAATAACCGGGCTCTTCATTGTATCCATGGTGCGTCTGTAGCCGACGTCCCAGGTTTTCAGGAGCCCCCTGTAATTGAAATACCCGCGGAAGAAAAGATCGGGTTCATTTTCATCAGGCTGAACAAGCACCAGGTCCGCGTTCGGGTAGTAGAGGCTGTAATACTCGAGCCCGCGCTCGATTTTTTTACCTATGATAATTAAAAGAGTCTGCTGAAGAATGTATCCGAGGCCCATGTAGTTCAGGCTGCCGAACCGAGGATTGAGTTTGTAGGGTACATAAATATTGGATCCTATCGCCAGGTCGATCTGTTCGTCCAGGGCTATATCCATCGAAAGAGTGCTGGCCACCTCGCCGTCTATCACATAATCTTTTATCGAATCGATATAGAAAGGTTTGAAGAATCCGGGGAAAGCCATCGAAGCCGCCGCTGCCTCCGGAATACTGTTGGGGCAGCCGTTCCTGCCGAACACTATGCGGCTTCCGGGCTGATCCAGGAGACAGCCGGTTATGAAAAGATTGTGGTAATCATACCCGCCCGGCATGCATTCCTCAACCTTGCGGTTCAGTTCCTCGAAAGATTTGATTTTCAGGTTGTCGTCAAGGTACTTCTTCAATCTGTCCCCGCTGAAAATACCGGTGATCGGCATAGTCTTGAAAAGGAGGTTGGTCGGATTGAAGAACGGCAGCCACGACAGTATGGATGCGTACAGATCCCAGGAAAATTTACCGGTCCGGATGAACTGCACGATCGAATCGAACGGTTTCTTGAAAACCGGTAATATGGTTTCATTATATACTTCGCGGACAGGCGGCCTGGTGATCAGCTTGAGGAGATGCGCCCTGATTTCGGGTAGATTCGGATGGAAGATGTCTGCGAAGCCGAGGGTTTTTATTTCATGACCCGGTTCGATGAATGAGTGCTTCAGTTCACCTATATTGACGCCTGTAGCGTAAAACGATGCCGGCATCGAGCCGGCGCTGGACGCCACGATGCACTTCACGTGGGGTGTGAGTTCGAGATCGTCGAGAGCTTCAAGAACTCCGCCCACGAATGAGCCGTTCAGAAGCCCGCCTCCTACCGCTATGCCGATGGTGAAGGTACGTCCCGACTCTTCTCTTTCTCGGATGCGGCGTTGTATCGCCTCTAATACTGTCTCACGTCCGGTTTCGTTCATGGATATACTTCTGATCGGAGTCTGTTCGCTGTAAAAATGCCGACCTGTTGTCGGGAGACCCTTAAAATAAAATGCGCCGATCCATAAAGATCGGCGCGGAGGTTATTTATTTCACCGGGAATTTGCATTTCTCGAAAGCGCTTCCCTGTAGAAGTCGCTTGAATGATTTTACTTCTTCTCCTCGGTTTTTTCTTCTGCTGCGGGAGCCGCGGTTTTTGTCTTCGGGGCCTCAGCCACGGGTGCGGTCTTTTTCACGGTCGTTTTGGGCGCGGTTTTCTTCGCCGTCGTCCGTTTCTTTCTCGCCGGCGCTTTCTTTTTCGGTTTGGCGGTTGTAAGCGCATCGACCTGGGCGGAAATAGCTTCGACCTTTTTCACGAGGTCGTCAAAGATTTTTCTGCTTGGAATTTCGAGGGTGGGAACTTTGTCCTGGAACTTCTCTTCTACCTTGGTCTCGAGGACCTTCCCGGCTTTTTTCGTCTTGTTCAGAAGATCGCTGATGTACTTCTTTCCGTCTTCTTCTTTTATCTGGCCGCGCTCGATCAGCTTCTTTACGAGTTTTTCGATTTCCTCCTGGGCAAGGGCGAACCCGCCGATGCTCGCGAGGAAGAGATCATGAGTCAGGTCGATCACGGTATCGACATGCTTGCTGGGAAGTTCCGTGGCTTTTTTAGCAGACCCGGTCACTTTTTTAGCAGACCCGGTCACCTTCTTTTTCATTGAATCGATGGTCATAATGTAAGTCCTCCTATAACTATTTCAACTCGTTGAGCTTCTTCTGGAGTTCATCGAGTTTTCTGTTCAACTCGTCGATTTCTTCTTCCGAAGGTGCACCCAGCTTGCTCATCGTCGACTTGATTCTCGAGTCGATGAAGCGCTCGACCTCCTTCGGACTGCTTTTTGTCATTGCGATGATGTTGTTCACAAGTTCTTTCGCATCTTTTTCCGAAACACCCTCGGCAAGCAGCTTACCGATTAGCTCCTTGGCCTGTTCATACTCCTTGAACAGAATGTCAGAGCCTTTTTTGTAGGTACCCATGAACTTTTCGAGCATCGGTTTCGACCTTCGCTGGATTTCCCGGGTAAGAAACATCGGGGTGAACCGGTCTTTGTTTCGTTTCTCCTGGGTCATGATTATCTTCGAAAGATAAATGGCCGTTATATCTTCTTTAGTGGAATTGTCGATGATTTTGATATCGACCTCGTCCCTTACAAGTTCTTCTATATCTTCGATGTTGATATAGCGGCTTGTTTCTGTGTCGTAGCATTTGCGATTCGAATAACGTTTGATGATTCGCGTCATGATCGTGTCCTCCTTTGCCAAAGAGATTTATAACGCATTGCGTTATTAATGTCAAGAGAAATTTGTCGAAAAAATTCAAATTTTTACGCAAATGCACAAAAATTCTTGTAACAGCATATGATACAGTCGCTTGGAGCCAACTCGATTTTTCATTGACGTGTTGCAGAACGCGGCATATTGTTCCGGTCACCGGGCAGAACGGTTCAAGTTATATAACAGAAGAAGGGATTTGCGGGAGCGCATGAAATTGAATGACCGGCGGTTTTGGATGTGGTACAATGCCGGGTCATGGACAAGGAGGAAACATGACACGGATGATTTCAACGCTGCTACTCGTTGTTTTTTTCACTGTTCCCTGTACAGCATCTCTCTCACGGGTCGCAGCCCTCGGAGATGTCGAATACACGTTATTCGATGAAAGCAATATATGGCGTTTTCCGTCTTCGCTCGTTGATTATTCTTATCTTTTCGGTATCGATATATTCGGTGTCGACGACACCGTTGAGGGGATGGCCGGTTTCATCCACAGGTTCTCCTTCGGGGTAGTCGGACTTTACGCCTCGAACAAACACATGGAGCGGATCGGTGCGGAATTCGTTCCGGAAACAGGTGCCGTCGAGGAACTCTTGAGTTTTCCGGCCACAGCCGAACAGAAAGTGGATCTTTTCTACGGATTCACGAGGCCGTCCTGGGATGCAGGTATTCGTTTGAGCTGGTGGGGCGGAAGGCAGTCCAGCTATGTCGACACACTTCAAACGTCGAGCCTGGTGCGGGAATCGAGAATTTTAAAGCTGCAGCTGGGCGCCGGCCTCGAATTGAGCCCGAAAGTCTACTGGGAAAATTCCATCGAAGTGAGCATGCTGAGCGCTCATCACGAAGAAAACAGCATCGAATTGAGCAGTATGAACAGCGGGTACGACCTGACTTTCAGATCCAGGTATATACGGGACATATCACGGAGGGCATCAATTATTCCATTCATGGAATTCAGTGCTATTTCACTGGACGTGGAGAATTCATCCAGCTCCGACACGCTCTCGCTCGAAGGGAAAAAACTGGTTGGCGGTATCGGAGTCAATCACGATATGGGTGAGGCGTCGGCAATGATGGCCGAGTTGTTTTTCGAGGCGGCTTCAACAACCTACGAGCACAGAGATACGCCCGATCACGAAGTTGTCTATGAAACTGTATACTATACATTCCCGGGTCTCAGGGTCGGTCTGGACACACCGCTCTTTTCGTGGCTTGATATCATGATGGGTTTGAAAAAAAGAATCGGATATATCCGTTCAGAGTATCCGGAGCAGGGAAGCGGGACCGCCACGGGAATGGTCGTGGACAGGAAGGAAGAGCAGCCTTTCGAAGCAACCCTCGGGTTCGGTATGAAAATGCAGGAAATGGAATTCGACCTCATGTTCTACCCGTTGGAGTGGTTCGAAACCTTCAGAGAAAATCAGGACGAAACTTTTTTCCTACAGGCATCGCTCACGTATAGATTCTAGCCCGCATTTCTCACCAGATTTCTGCTGCAACACCGTATCCCCGCACGTTTTCAGCACTTTCCACCGCTCCCGTTTGTGCGACGTGACTCAGCCACGCCTCCGCGCGGTATCGGCGTAAAACACTGAAACCGCACGA
>CAYMWF010000050.1:0-36597 GCA_964394085.1 uncultured Gemmatimonadota bacterium
CTGCAAAGAAGCAGAAGATTCTCCGGTTTGTTGTTTCCTCCTTCAGAAATCGGAACCACATGATGGACTTCGAGGAAAGACGTGCGCCCGCAGCCGGGTGTCCGGCATACTCCCCGGTCCCTCATGAAAACTTTCTTGCGCACGGCCGGGCTTATCGAACGTTTTCGTCTGCCTGTCCGCCCGTTATGATCTTCGTACACGGACCCGTCGCAAATCGCTCTTTCAACCAGGTCATCCTCTACTTCGATCAGCTCCCCCCGCTTTCCGGCAATCGCATATTTTTCGCACTCAGGGCAATGATGGATGATAATCGAATAAGGTGAGTCGAACAGGACCGGTGGACAGCCTGCCGGACCCGGGACTGGCCCCGGAGCTGGCAGATTCGAGCCGGGCGCGCCGATCGCTTTTGATGCATCCAGGCCGGCGCGTTCAGCGGAAATTGAAGTGATACTCTTCGAGCTTCGCAATACGACCCTCTCTTCGAGATATCGCCGGCTTAAGCACGAATCTCTTGCCAATTAGGGAGCTGCTGGAATTATTTCATATCTGATTAGGGATAAAACCATTAGAATCAGGCATCGGTTAACCCGAAAAGGTTGGAAGGGCCACTTGCAAAAAAAGCAGAAAAAAGAGGGAGAGCAGCGGCTCCCACTGGTGAAACAGGTGCTTTTCTGCCTGGTGATCCTTTTCCTGTTCTTCGGCTCGGTTGAAGCTGTTTTCCGCATTTTCGACTGGTTCAATCCTTACCTGGCCGAGGATCCTTTCGCCGGATTCGAGCGGAGCCTCATACCCGGTTTCATCGAAGCCGAAGACGATAGCATGTTCCTCTGCCGCAATCCCGATCTGCAGAATCTTCCTAACAATCGTTTCCCGCTGCAGGTAGATCCCGGTACGTTGAGGGCGGCGATACTCGGCGGCTCCAATGTGGTAAATTTGGAGATCGACCTGCTCGAATCAGCGATCGCCGACTCAACGGGATATGCGGTCAGCATCGTAAACGCCGGCGTCAACAGCTACGGCTCCCAGCGGCTGGCGCCCCTGGCGGAGGAGGTTCTGGATATATTCGATATCGATCTCCTGATACTCTATACGGGACATAATGAATTCCAGGAACGCAGGTTCTACAGGCACCTGATCGAGGAATCGCCGATTATAAGAGAGATCAGGATTCGATTGTGGCATCTTCATCTCTATACTTCTATCCGCACCGCCGTCCGCGAAGTCAGGCTGCGCACCGTCGGATTCGAGGAAAAAGAACCCTGGGCTGTCCCCGGGCGGCGTTCGGTTCTTCCGGAAAAACCTGAATTAGCCGGCATGCACGGGAACTGGGAAGAATCGTTGATGACATACCGCCACTTCCGTTTCAACCTGCAGAAAATCGGGAAGCTTGCGGGGCGCAGGGGGATTCCGCTGCTCGTCGTCCTGCCCGTGTCGAACGACCAATACCTCTCCTGGTCGCCCTGCTTCCACGAGACCTGGACTCCTGAAGAAATCGAAGAACTCGACAGGCGCTGGGAAGAAGGCTGGAGTTTATACTCTTACTATGGTCAAACGAACGGGGCGATAGAGGTTCTCGAAAACCTCGAAGACGAGTTCGGACCTCACTCGGGCATCGAGCTTGGTTTGCACCGTCTTTTTAACGCGATTGGCGATTCGGTAACCGCCGTAACCTGGCTGCGGAAGTCCTACGACAACGATTGCTCTCCTTCGATGGCGAACGATCGCATCGCCGGCATCCTGCGGGATTTCGCGGAAACCGAAGGACACCGGCTGTTGGACGCCCGGACAAAATTCCGCGGACTCTCCAGGCTGGGAATTATCACGCGAGAGTTTATGGCCGACCACTGCCATCTCAATAGAAAGGGCCGGGGAATCCTGTTCGAAATGATCGCGAAGGAGGTCGCCGACATGCTGGAGACCGGGGCGCTGCTTATCGGGGAGGCCGATCGATCCCCGGCCGCTCAGCATGGCGATGATTAACCCGCCCGATACCCCCGCATACAGGAAGAGAAAGATCCCGCCGATATCAAAGCCGAAGCCGCCGCAGCCCGTGCGGACAGGGGCACGGAACCTCCCTCCGCAAAGCCGCCTCAGCCCGTGCGGCAGGGCTACAGAACCTTCGGATCAGCGAAACCGCAGCAGATGAAGTATCTGGCGGAGTCGGCGATGATGGAGTGATCGGAGTCGGCCGGCGGATAGATGATTACGGGGTGTTTGGAGGCTTTCCCGGGGAAGAATCCGAATCTTCGGTACAGGCGCCGGAGCTCGGGCAGGTATGATTCGAGCACTTTGACAATGGCCGCGCCTTTTTGCCGGGCTTCCTTTATCCCCCCCGCGAGTATCTGCCTGAATGCGGCTTCATCGTTTCTCCCTGCGAACAATTCAGCGAACGCACAAACGGATGACCCGTCGGCCTCGTAGCATTCAAGAATGAAAAAACCGCGGATTTTACCGTGATTTTTCAATAAATAGCGGTAATAGGACCTGTTGGACGAATCGGAATACCTCCAGTTGAGAAACTTTGATGAATAGTTGACGAGTATCCTGTCGTGATATCCGGGCATCACCCTTTCGACCCACGAGTCGAAGTCCTCGCCGAACCGGACCACGGGTTCGATTTCGAATCCTCTTTTCGACCCTCTCATTATTCCATCGTAAACAGCCGATCCGGCGCGAAACAGCAAACTCAGCGGAGTTTTCGTCAACCAGGCGGGCACCAGCGGATCAAGCCTGAGAAACCGGCTCATCAGCCCGTATTTGCCGACGACCATCAGCTGGTCGCGACCTTTCGATACTCTTTTATATAAAGGAAGAGTCTTTTCGAGCACGAAAGCGAACCCGTTCTGCCGGGTTTTCCTCATCCGCTGGGGGAATTTGAGGGCATGATTCAGCTTTCTGTAATTTTCATCCAGCGAAATACTGCCGTACCAGCTGAGGGCCGTCTTACTGCCGAACAGAAGCAGCTCGACAGGGGTTGAAAGTATCGTCCCGTGAACCTTCTTTTTATTCGATGTCAGGATATAAATCGGAGGAAGGCAGCCGTTCGAAAGCGGATTCTCCAGGAAAAGCCAGTTCCAGATTCTATTCTTTTCTTCGGCGATTTTCCGGCCCCAGATCCTTCCCAGGTGGGCGATAACCTCTTCCTTGTCTTCGTTCTCCGCATTCCGCATGAAGAGGTTTTCGTCTCGGGCCGCATCGCTCAAAATTCGGGGCTCCAATCCTGTTGTCGGTTCACAAGAAAACGGGTTCAACAGCAAAATAGATGCAGAGAGCAGCGCATTCAAGGCTTTTCAGGTTTCCGCCTTGACCATAACCTTTTCGACCGTTGAACAGATTCTCTTTTGCCAATTTCACCGGAGCGGAGTATACTTGGTTTTGGATCCGGATCAGGCTGCCTGATCCGACCGCATGATATATAAAAACAAACATGGCTGGAAAAAAATATGACTTCTATTTCCAGCGCGCGGTGTCCTGGTGAAACCTCCCCCCGGAAGGAGCGCTGCGGTTTCACGGACTTGGGATGCGGGTCGAAATAAATATCCATTTCGCATCTCACCCTTATCCAGTCAGGAGAAGCAAATGTCAGACAAAATCCGCAAGGAACCGGAATTCGTCGAACTGGACGAGATCATCGTTGTCGGCTACCAGTCGCTGATAAGCATGAAGCACAACCTGATTCCGAAACTGTGGCAAAGGTTCATAGCGAGAGAGCTGGAGATAGCTGACGTATCGATCGAAAATGTCGGTCTGGGCGTCTCTCACAGCATGGAGAAGGTGAAAACCGGCGGCGAGGAGGGCGAACCTGTTGAATACCAGTTTTTCCACCTGGTCGGTCTCCCGGTATCAAAAGTCGACGGGCTGCTGCCCGAGGGCATGACCTGGAAGAAAATCCCCGCGCATAAATACGCGAAATTCACGCATAAAGGCAAACTCGATACCCTGGGAGAAACCTACAATTACATCTACGTGATCTGGATGGCTGAATCAGAATACTCCTACGACGACAAAGCCGTCGAATTCGAATGGTACGACTCGCGGTTCGACATCGAATCTGAGGATTCCGAGCTGGATATATACGTACCGATTATCTGAATCTTTCCTTAATGAAACAAAATCCGCCTGCTCAGCCGGTGGCATAGTTAAGCTGTGCCTGGAAAAGAATCAGGTGTACCCCCTGGTTGGCTTTGAGATCCCAAGTCACCGAGCGGATCTGTGTAGTTCTCTTTTTGCGGCCCAGCGCGAGAAGCATATCCTGTCCCGCGGGGGATGCAGGCTGCTCGTGTAAAATTGTCAATCGGATTGACAATTTTACACGTCTTCCGGATGGACTCGATTTATACACCTGGATGACCGGGTGACGGGAGCGAGCCGGGCTGCGACTCTTGGCTGGTGAAGGGAGCGATCCGGGCTGCGACTCTTGACTGGTGACGGGAGCGAGCCGGGCTGCGACTCTTGGCTGGTGACGGGAGCGACCTGCCCGGTTGTGTATTGTATCCGCGGGGGGAAAGTGAAAGCCCCGCTGGGGGCGGGGCTCTCTGGAGAATGAGAATGAGAACGAGAGAGAGAAAAAGACGCCTCTCAGGGCGTCACCACCTCTAACTCAAATGAATCACGAGATATACGGAGTCCGTCGAGAGACACCGTGAGCATCAGGGTATATGTCCCCGGGTCGACGCACCCGCCGACATGCAGCGTTACGGTCGTCGAGAGAGAGTCGCCCGGAGCCACCCCGATGTCCGGCCCGCTGTAAAGCCTGACCGTCGTGGAACCCGGCCCCATCACTTCGACCGCCGCCGCGTCGAAAGGCGATTCCTCATCCGCCCGGTTCCGGACACCTGCTGTAAACTCGAGAGTCTGCCCGGGAGCGACCGAAGCCGGATAATCCGCGAGAAACGCCTCGAGACCGGCAGTGTACTCATCGGCGCCCATGTCGAATCCGGAACCCAGGGGACGCTCATCGCCGTCGATATCGTCGTAAACAGCGGCGTCGATTCCGGAATCGCAGCAGGGAGATCCGCTCATCAGGTGAAAATTCCCGCCGCCGACGAAACAGGGATCCGCTTCGATGTTGCCGTCGCCGGCCCAGCCGCCCTGGACATCCGAATAGGTAACTACGGGGTCGAGGTATTCCGCGTATAATCCGTCCGGCGCATTGCCCCACAGAATCGAGTTCGTGATCACGGGCTCCGAGTCGTGGCTGAAGATGCCGCCGCCGCTGTAATGGCTGCCGTTATCCGCGATGGTGCAGTGGGTGACCGCAGGTGATGAAGAATAGCACGAGAAGCCGCCGCCCCTCCATTCCGCCGAATTATCGGCGACCACGCAATTAACAAGCTCGGGGGCCGATGAGTGATCCAGCCGGAATCCGCCGCCGTACTTTGCCGTGTTGCCCGAGATATAACTTCTCGCCACCGAGCCGAAACCGGAGTCATACCTGAATCCGCCTCCCCATCGAACCGCGCTGTTGCAGAGTATCTCGCAGTTGCTGATGGTCGGGTTCGAGCTGCAGTTGATGAAGAAAGCGCCGCCGTCCTCGGACGCCTCGTTACCGAAAATCATGCATCCTTCGATAACCGGATCCGAATACGATATGTGCATCGCGCCGCCGGATACACAGGAATTTCCGATGAACTGGCAGCCCCGGAAAGCGGGATAAGAGGAATTGCTGTAAACGCCGCCGCCCCACCAGGCCGCCTTGTTGTTTGCGAACAGGCAGTCCGTGAAGGAAGGCGGAGCGTTCGAGTAGCAGGCCAGCCCGCCGCCGCTCTCGTCCGCGATATTGTCTTCGATGCTGCAGCCGCCGAATATCGGGTCGGCGGCGTATATGAAGATGCCGCCGCCGTTTTCCTTGGCGTAGTTCCTGAGTATTTTGCAGTTGTAGAACTCGGGAGGATCGGCCTGGCTCACCACGATGCCGCCGCCGTCGTCATAGGCTATGTTGTCGGTAATGCAGCAGTCGACCACTAACGGATCCGCGTCGTAGAAGTTGAGGCCGCCGCCGTCGTCGCACGCCACGTTCTCTTTAATGGCGCAGGTCTCGACCAGGGGGCCGGATCTGTAACAGAAAAGCGCGCCGCCGTCGTCGTGCGCGTGGTTTCCGATAAAGGAACAGACGGAGATGACCGGGAAGGAGCGATCGCAGGAGATGCCTCCGCCGTCTTCCTCGGCGATATTTCCGGTGAAAAACGAATCGCTGATATCGGGATCGGATTCGGACAGGAACAGGGCGCCGCCGTCGTGACCGGCGTCATTCCCGGTGAAAGTGGTGCCTGTAATCCGTGGATGCGAATATATACAATCTATAGCGCCCCCGTTGCCGCCCGCGCTGTTTTCCGTCAACGAGCACGATTCCAGGGCCGAAGCCGTAGAAGAATATAACGAAAGCGCACCGCCCCAGGAGCCGGTGGTGTTGCCCTCAAGAGTGCACGAGGTGAGGGACGGATCGGAATAATAGGCGCGAATGGCGCCGCCGTTGTCCAACGCGCTGTTCGACAGGAAAAAGCACCCGGTGAAAACGGGGTCGGAGTTGGAAAAACAGATCGCGCCGCCGTCATCATCCGCGTGATTGCCCGAAAAAATACAGGAATTGAACGATGGAGCCGAATCGTACATGTACGTGGCTCCGCCGTCGTCCGAAGAGGAATTCCCCGTGAAGACGCACCGGATGAATTCCGGGTCGTTGTTCCTGCAGTATACGGCACCGCCGTCATCCGCATAGCCGTTGACGATGGTAAAACCGACGATTGTTATGCTGATGTGACGGCACTGGTCCATGTAGAAAGCCCGGCCGGATGAATCGGCGTCGATAACCGTGAAGTCGGGTCCCGATTCGGCATGCACCGTTACCGACCGGTCGTAGAATACGATGTCGAGATTCCCTTCACCCGTATAAGTCCCGGCGGCTACGAGGACCGTGTCCCCGTCAGCGGCGCCGGCGATTCCCGCCTGGATGGTCAGTGAATCGGCCGGCACGTGCACGACCGCTCCCATTGCTGTCCCTGCTAAAAGGCAGCAGAGGAGCCCCATCAGAACGGTTCCTCTCTTCAGGTCGATTTCTTCTATAATCCGGAAGCGTTTCATAAAGATTCCTTTCACTCTTTGCGTCATCCGGCCCGTGAGACCGGTTTTTTGCGTGCTTTTCGATCGTTCCGGTGACCTGAACAGCAATTTCAATGCCTGCGTGCGACATTGCTTACCCGTGTCAGCTATAAATGCCCGGCTTTATTGGCATCCCGGGCGTTTTTTTATCGTGTAATTTGCGTTTCCGCGATGAATAAACAACTTCGGGCGAGGGTTCCGCGGAAGAAATGAGAGATTTTCCGCTGTTCGATCGGGGATTTTTGCGCAGGTCGGGGCCGTTGGCGGAAAATTATTCCGGGACGGGCGGCCGGCTTACAGAAGCATCCGTTCGCCTCAAAGAGACGGAGGACGCGAACCGGCGAGACGGAGGACGCGAACCGGCGAGACGGAGGACGCGAACCGGCGAGACGGAGGACGCGAACCAGCGAGACGGAGGACGCGAACCGGCGAGACGGAGGACGCGAACCGGCGAGACGGAACCAGCTCAAATCAAGGAAAAAAAACGGGGCGCAGACCTTTCGGAATACGCCCCGGGTTCATTTTGCTGAATTGAAACTACGGCGGTATCGCGTCTTATTTTTTCGAGACGAAAAAGACCGGCACCATGCCTCCGCCCTGGTGGACATTGATGACGCTGCCCGCGGCCGCCCTCACGAACGCGCCGGCGAAAACGCCGTCATGGGACCAGAGGTTGATGTTGACGTTCTTGCCCTCGAAACCTTTGAATTCGCCTTCCTCCACCACCGGGAACTCATCCACGGGGATGTTCGCGCAATCCTGGACGGTGTAGTTGATGTTTTCATTGAAGGCCTTGTCGATGAGGGCGTCCCACTCAGCCTGGGTGGATGTCTTGCCGACCAGGACTCCGAAGCCGCCGTAGCCGTCGTTCGGCTTGAGCACCAGGAGATCCTTGTTCGACCTCGTGAATTCCACGAGGTCCACCTCTTCATGCCTGTACTCGGTTTTCTTCTCGGCCAGGGTGCGGGTCCAGGGGATGTGGGCCGCGTTGCAGGCGTTCTCTTCGGGGGTGAAGTATTTCTCGTACTGCGCGTCGCTCATGATTTCGAGAATCGCCTTCCAGTCGCCCGAAGCCGAGCTCACCGGGTTGATGAAACAGACCGCGTTGTCGCGAAGGGCCTGGACCAGCTGCTGGCTGCCGTCCCAGTAGGGGTCGAGGATGACGTCGTCGATGGCGTCGCGGTAGATCAGGTGGATCTGCTCGCCGTCGAGTGTCAGGGTTTTTCCGTCATAGTCGAAATCGCGCGGGTCGCCGAATTTCGTGGCGAAGCCCATCTCGTTGTAGTAGTCGACGAATGCGAGGAAGTCGCCGAGCACCGTGGAATCGCGCTTGCACACGAATGAGATGTTCGGCTTTTCTTCAGGCTCGATGCCTTTCCGGCCGCACCATTCGCGGTATTTCTTGAAGAATGTCTTGAAGTGGGACTTGACGAGCCAGTCGACCTGGAGGCCGTACATTTTGTCGAGCTCCTTCATCACCGGAAGGTCCAGGAACATTTCGAGCATCTGGTCGTGCCAGCCCATGCCGCTCGGGTCGCCGCAGTTGTATTCGAGCAGCTTAAGCTCGCCGGTTTCAGGGATGAAAAAGACATCGAGCCGGTTGATGATCTGGTGGCCGGGATAACCGTAATCGAGGGCCGCCAGGTCGGCGGTGCGCCCCTCGAGGCGGATCTGCTCCTTGAAGAGACCTTCCTTGAAGTAGAGATCTCCTATCTTGTTCAGGGAACCTATCAACGTCGAGGTCACCTCGTTGAAAAGCGTGCGTTCTTTCGCGTCGACGAAGTAAGGTTTCAGGAAGGTCGGAAAAAGCTTGCCCTCCATGAACATCCTCTTGTCGGCCATCCGGGCGGCGAGGGTGTCCATCTGCGCCACCGGGTCGGTGCGCTTCAGAACTTCCGCGAAATCGTTGTTTACATCAGTGAGAATACCCATATCGAAACTCCTTTCATCCGTGCCGACTGCAGAGCCGCCTGCCCCCGGTCGCTTGTCCGGACCGGGGCGCGGGTTCACATGCGAGGGCCGGAGCGCGGTGAAAAACCGCAATTTATCGTCAGGTTCGGATTACGGTTTCGGCCCGGCGCGGGTCGGGCCGAAGCTGCGTCATTCTACACCGAACCGCGTGAAATAATCAACCATCCCATTTGCGCGACGGCGCAAAAAGAACCCGTCGCCCGTGAAAAAATAACCGCCGCCGCAGGTCAATCAGGCGACTTCTGCGGCGACGGATAATCTTGAAGGGTTCCCGTTCGATTCGGGATGCAGGTCGAAATCAATCGACCGGTTTCGACGGGGATCTTCAATCGGAGATCTCGAAAAGTTCGATGCTGACGTCGATCGGCGCGCCCCCGAGCTCGGTTCCCACGTAGGAGTAGAGCTTGTAGTGGCCGACAGGCGCGATCGCCGGAACCTTGATGTCGATCGGGTTCGGAGCCGTCAGGCTTTCATAACCGTCGAGGGTGAACGGGCCGTAATCGAACAGGTAGCCGGACGTCGGATAGAACGAGCCGTTCGGAAGCTGGACCCTGTTCCAGAAATAGACCGTTTTCGGGCTCTGCAGGTGGTTCGTGACCCTGGGCGTGTAGGTCAGCCAGCCGGGCCTGATGATGTAAGGATAATGGATCACGGCGTCGACGCTTACTTCGGGGACGCCGTCGTAGTCGCCGTCGAAGAAAACGTTCATGTTTCGATCATCGACCCAGGCCACTGCCGAAGCGTCGAACCTGTGCACGTCTATCGCCTTGCCGGAGTATTCGTCGCTCGCATAGGGACCGTCCGTCACTATGGTCGCCGTGGTCCAGCCGGTCGGATTTCCTGTCGGAGCGGTGGTGTGCTCCACGTCGCCGTCCACGGTCCAGGCCACGTGGTAGTCGCCGTCCGTCATCCAGGATGCGGCGATGACCGGGGCCAGCTCGCTCGAAGTGGAATAAGCGCCCGGCACATAAGCTTCGGCCGTCCAGTTCAGACCGCCGTCCATGGTATACGAGTAGAAGACATCGGTATCGGTCTCGCTGTACGCCCTGTTATAGACGACGACCGCGGTCCCGGACGGGCCTGCCGCCACGGCGGGGAGCGAAAGCTCGTTCGTGCCGGAGGAGATGGTCAGGGCCGACTTGAAAGTCGCTCCCGAATCGTCGCTCCTGCGGAGCAGGATGCTGTTCTCGTCGGCGTTCCGGCAGACGATGTAGAGATCGTCGTCTCCGAAGGCGATTTCAGGCTCTTCGAAACGGTCGTTATCGTTGTTGCCGAAAATCGGAGAAGTGGTGCTCCAGGTTTCGCCCATGTCGGTGCTGCGCCTGTAGTAGATATCGTGATTGACGTCCGCCGAGCGATCGATCTGGTAGGCGAGGTAGACATACCAGTCGTTCAGGTAGTACCTGTAATCGGTGACGATCCTCGGGCGGCTCTCCTCGCCGCTGTGGGTGAGATCGGTAAAGTCGATCCATACCCGGTGGACCATGTCGAACCTGCCGATCCTGATGTACCGGTCGTCCCCGTCATCCACTACCGCCGCCACGAAGAGGTAGTTCTCGAATCCGCCGAGCATCTCGCCTATCGCGAGATCGGGATTGATCAGATTGCTGCCCGGCTCGTCCATGGCCGCGACATATTCCCAGCTGGCGCCGCCCGAGATCGACTTGTAAATCGATATGACGGTTTCGGTTCCGGTTCCGTCATCCTCCATCGCCACGTACGCAACGCCGTTCTCGGCGATGGCCATGGCCGGATACCTCTGGTCGTTCAAAGGGTCTGAAGATATATCCGCATCGGTGCCCCATCCGCATAACGCGGCTCCCGGCGCAAGCGCCGCCGCCAGTAAAGACAATAGTATCACGCGATTCCATTTCATCGTGTCGTGCTCCTTTCGCTGCCGTTTCTACAGCTGTAAAAAAATGAATTTTGTCGGTTCCAGATATTTATTCCGCTCAATCAAGTCGTATCTGCAATTCAAAAAACCGCGATTTATACACCAATCCTGGGACTGCTGTCAAGTATAATTTCTTTCGGTACCTCGATACAGTTCGTCAACAGCACAGGCAGGCATTCCAGCGTCGGCCGTCCGATACCAGAGTCAACTTCAGCCGTCTTCAAGCCCGGACGCGGTATCGATTTGACGATCCCGGAGGAAGCTGAAGGTCGTCAGCGAATGCAAAATAGTTTCAAGAGGTTGCCTGTCAGGAGTGACTCATGTTATCCTGCAGTAAGTAGATCAATCGATTCAAGCGGAGGTTTCACATTGCTGGCGAGAATTGTCCTTTCCTTTACCGTCTGCATCTGCTCTAAACTGATTTTTCCCATACCGGCATCCGCCGAAACCATCTGCGTACCCTCGGATCAACCGAATATCCAGGCGGCCATCGACATTTCTGAGGACGGTGACACGGTACTCGTTGCCGTCGGTACTTTTTCAGGTGAAGGAAATCACAATATAGATTTTAGAGGGAAGGCAATAACCGTTGTTTCAGAAAATGGTCCGGAAAATACCGTGATCGATTGTGAAGGCAACAGGGGATTTATATTCAGAAGCCGGGAAGAATCATCCTCCAGACTTGAAGGTTTTGGTGTCTGTAACGCAAACGTCTATTTTCAAGGTGCCGGAATATCAGTCGTCGATTCCTCACCTCTCATTTCCAACTGCAATATATTCGACAATATCAGCAGAATAAGCGATGGAGGAGGCCTGTACTGCAGCAATTCCAGCCTGATTTTATCGAACTGCAGGATAACGGGAAATCACGCATATAATTACGGCGGCGGGATCTATTCCGTGGACTCATCACCGTCCATAAAGAACTGCACGATTGCAGGGAACAGCTCTGTTGTTGGAAGAAGTTATGAAATGTATTGCGAGCGGGCAGTATCATTACTTATTACGAATTGCATATTCTGGAGTATTTCGCATCAACCGATACAAATACTGAATTCTAGAGAACCGCTGATTACTTACTCGGATATCCGGGGAGGCTGGGAAGGCGAAGGAAACATCGATGCAGATCCTCTCTTCAAGGATCCTGGAGCAGGAGATTTCACCTTGCTGGCGGATTCTCCATGCGTCGATGCAGGTGATCCCTATTCGAGACTGGATCAGGACGGATCAATAAGCGACATGGGTTGCTTCGGAGGGAAGGGCGGCTTACCGGAAGGTGTAATCGGAGGTTCCATATCCGGAATCCTCTCTAAATCAGGTTCTCCTTTCATCGTATCCGAAAACATCGTTATCGAAGAAGGAGATTCTCTTCGGGTTGAACCAGGCGTGGATCTTCTGCTCAATAATCATAGCAGCATCCTCGTTCAAGGCAGTCTGCTGGCTGAAGGAACGAGCGAGGATCCCATAGTCATCTCGAGGTTTCGAGAGTGGGATATTGGCGGGGGAATCCAGTTCGACGGCGGGGGAGGAAGCCTCTCATATTGTCGGATTGAATACTGCAGAAACTTCTTCGGTGGCGGAATCTATTGCAGGAGTTCATCTCCGTCAATCGAAGCGTGCACAATAACGGGAAATAGCGCTTTGTATGATGGTGGCGGGATCTTCTGCTATGATTCCTCTCCCCAAATTAATAATTGCATCATATCGAGGAATATTTCCGAGGACGGCGGCGGAATTTACTGCTACTCATCCGCCGCAGTAATATCCGAATGCGCAGTATTCGAAAACCGGGCTGATAGAGGCGCTGGTATCTGTATCTATTTCAACTCCCCCGAGATCACGAACTGTACATTCACTGCAAACGAAGCTTCAGAAAAAGGCGGAGGTGTCTATTGTTACTACTCCTCAGCAGCCATAAACAACTGTATATTCTGGCAGGATTCTCCCGAGGAGATAGATAATGATGGTCAAAACCCCATTGTGACTTATACAGATATAACCGGGGGTTGGCCGGGAGAGGGCAATATCGATGAAGACCCCATCTTTATCGACCCTGAAAGCAGCAACTTTCAACTCTTCGATACCTCACCCTGCATCGACGCCGGAGATCCCGAAACCCCGAACGTGCGCTGGGGCGGCTCACGCCGCGACATGGGTGCTTTCGAATTCGACAAAGGCTGGTATCTCAGCGATACGGGCTACATAGTAATGAAACCGCTCGGTTCGGGTATAATCACCTATCTGGACGAGCCGCCGGACTGCGTGGAGCCCGGCTCCGAGGTCAGCCTGACGGGGGCAGTAAAAAACAACGACGCTTCAGAAAGATCCTGCGACCGCCTTCTCTTTATCCTCGAAAGCGCCGGAACCGATACCCTCACCGTCTCCGACTCCCTGGTCACCCTCGCGCCCGGAACATTCGTCCTTTATCCGTTCAGCTATACCGTGCCCCGGACTGCCCTCACGGCCGCGCCGTATGCCGTTTCCAGATCTTACTCGCGGGAGATCTCCTGCACTCGGCCACAGGCCTCACGAGGGTAGCCTTCTGCACCCACCGGGCCGGCGCCGCTGAAGAGTAAACGACCGACGGCTAAGCCGGCGTCTTTAAGATCCCGGTGGAGCTTTCGCCCCCGTAGGAGCCTCATCTGCCAGTCAAACCCCTGCTGCCCGGCTTCCTTTTTCCTGATTTCCTTTGCGGCCAAGTCTCAGGTTGAGTTAAGTCCGGAGGGAACCTATAACTTATTCCTCTATAAGGTGGATGTCTCCCCGGTCATCCAGGTGTATAAATCGAGCCCATCCGGAAGACGTGTAAAATTGTCAATCGGATTGACAATTTTACACGAGTAGCCTACATCCTCCGCAGGGCAGGATATGCTCCTTGCGCTGCGTCGCAAAAAAAAGAACTCCATGGGAATCCATTCACCAAGTCGGTTGAAGCGGATAATCCCCGTTGCACAACGGGCCTTGTTCCGGGACCGCCTCTCAGGGGAATTTCCTACTCGTTCCGGCTCGATTTTCCGGATGCGGCTTCCCGGCAGTTGAAACCTTTGTCGTATTCGAGGGCGCCCATGTCGATGCGGCATCCTCCGCCCAAGGGCGGGGGAAACAAAGGATCACCCGCGTCGATGCAGGGAGAGGTCTAGAGGAGGCGGTGGTCATCGTTCAGCGGATCTTCGAAGCAGGGATCTGCGTCGATGTTGCCTTCGCCGCCGTAACAGTATCCTTCCTTCACGTCGCAGCAGGTTACTGTCAAACAAATTTGCGGGATATGCTAACTTATTCATAACAATTCAGATACGCGATCCATATTCTACCGGATAGTAGACATTTTTTACCCATATGGGAAAAATCGTAATGTTTTGCGCATGTCCGATCATCGCGGTTCCTTTCAGCAGGGATCGCTATCCGCTCTTCCGCGTAAAAAGGAATTCGGTTGAACCGTTTATGACCTTGTGTTAGAAAACACGGCCGGAATCAACTGAAAAGGTTACAATCCCGATTTTCGGCGCTGAATACGGCGCTGAATCCGGCACTGAATCCAGCGCTGAACCCGACGCTGAATACGGTACTGAACCCAGCGCTGAACCCGGCGCTGAATACGGCGACGCTCACGGCTGACCGACTCTCCCGGATTCGTCAGCCGAGCTGAGGCCAGGTTGGAACCCGGACCCTCTGGGGATTCCCCGGATTCATCACCCGGGCCGAGACCCGGTCGGAACCCGGCCCCTCTGGGGATTCCCCCGGGGAAAAACGGTCAACAACCGTTTCTAGACAAGAAAACCATGCTTCGATTGAACTCAGAAAACTCCCTGATTTCGGAAGAACCGGTCCTGGGGCTGGACGTCGGCTCGGTCAACGTGCACGCCGCTTTTTTCGGCGGCGGCGACGAACCGGGGGAGATGTTCTTCATCCCGATAAAGGGAGACCCGGTCGAATCGATACTCGAAGCGCTGGCGAGGATATCGCCCGCTGCCGGCGCGACGAAGGTCAGGATTGTGACTACGGGAATCGGAAGGGACCTCTTCTCCCCGGTGGAAGGGGTCGAGCGGCTGAACGATATCTCGGCGGCATCCGCGGCGGCGCACCTTTTGGTCCCGGCCGCCGCATCGATCGTGGAGATCGGGGGGCATTTTTCCAAGTGGATTCTCCTCGACGGAAACGGAGACATCAGGGATTACGCCCTGAACGAGCTGTGCGCCGCCGGGGCCGGGGCTTTTCTCGAGCAGCAGGCGACGCGGCTGCATATCTCGATCGAAGAATTGGCCGGACTGGCGGCGGCAGCCCCCCGTGGTGCCCCTGTAGCCGGCAGGTGCAGCGTATTCGCTAAATCGGACATGATCCACCTCCAGCAGAAGGGCACCCCGGCCGACGAGATCGCGTACGGGCTCTGCCTGGCCCTGGCGCGGAACTACGCGGCCACGGTTTTGAAAGGTAGGGAGCTCGAGCCGCCGGTGGCGGTCACCGGAGGCGGAGGCGCGAACCCCGGTCTTGTCAGGGCTCTCCGAGAGATTTTCGACATCGCCGCGGAGGACCTGCTGGTGCACGAGCACCACAGGTTTTTCAGCGCCGTCGGCGCTGCCGCGAGCGCTTCGACCACGGATGAAGCCGTCCACCGCATCGACAGACTCTCCGCCCGGATCGCCGCCCTTTCCGAACGGGGAAACGCCCGCACCGCCGACCTCGAACGTTTCGGCAAGGTCGTCTCGACCGGCGACGGCATCGAGGAGCTTCCCGATCCCGCCACTCTGCGCGGAGATGTTTTCCTCGGCGTCGACGTCGGCTCCGTGAGCACCGATTTCGCCCTGGTCGACGGCGACGGAGCGACCCTCGCCGGGGTCTACCTCCCAACCAGGGGACGGCCCATTTCCGTCATTGAAGAAGGCCTCGCCATCCTCGACGAAAAAGTAGGAGACCGCGTGCGGGTGCGCGCCGCAGTGACCACGGGAAGCGGCAGGTACCTGGCCGAGCGGTTCCTGGCCGCGGACGCCGCCCGCAACGAAATCACCGCCCAGCTCAGCTCCACCGTGCACTTCTTCCCCGAAGTCGACACCATCTTCGAAATCGGCGGCCAGGATTCGAAATTCATCTCGGTGCGGAACGGCTCGCTCCAGGATTTCCAGATGAACAAGATCTGCGCCGCGGGCACCGGCTCGTTTCTCGAAGAACAGGCCGAGCGGCTGAAACTCTCGATTATCGGCGAGTTCGCGGATACCGCCCTGCAAAGCGAATTTCCCGCCGACCTGGGCAGCCGATGCACCGTTTTCATGGATACGGAGCTCGTGCACGCTCTTCAGCGGGGAACCCCGGCCGAGGATGTAACCGCCGGCCTGGCCTACTCCATCGCCCGGAACTATCTCGACCGGGTGGTGACGAACAAGCCGGTCGGCGACCATGTCGTCTTCCAGGGCGGAGTCGCGTCAAACCGGGCCGTGGTGGCGGCTTTCGAGCAGATTCTCAATCGCGGGATAAAGGTTCATCCGGTCAACAGACTTTCGGGGGCCATCGGCGCGGCGCTGATCGCGCGGGACCTCTACGACCGGGAGCCCTTCGAGACCTCTTTTGTCGGTTTCAAAGGCGGCGGCGACTATACGATGAAGAGCTTCGAGTGCCGCCATTGCGCGAACCTGTGCCAGGTCAACATGATCAAGCGGGGAGACGCGACCGCGTACTTCGGAGATGTCTGCGAGAGGTATACCGGCGGCGCCGACGAAACGGACGGAGCCGGCAAACGCCCCGGCCTGGCCGAGGAGCGGGAAGAAATCCTCTCGAGGATTATGACGCGCGTCAAACAGAGTTTCGCCGGGGAGGAGCCTTCGGCCATGGACCGGCTTCTCGGCAAATACGCACCCCGCGCCCTGATAGCCGGCCTGGACGCGGTCCGGACTCCGGATGACGCAATTTTCGGCGGAGCGGACGGCGATGGGCCGGATAAAGCCGCGGAGTCGGCCGGCGTAATCGGAATCCCCCGCGCTTCGCTCTATTTCGAGCTTTACCCGCTCTGGGCGACCATGTTCAGGCGTCTCGGATACGAGGTGACCGTCTCGGAGCCGAGCTCCCGCGACATGTTCGCCGAAGGGGTCCGCCTGCTGTCCACCGAAGCATGCCTGCCCGTCAAGCTCGCCTACAGCCACGTTTTCGATCTGTCGAAAAGCGAAGCGGATTATATCTTTTTCCCGTCGATACTCGATCTACCCTCCCCTTTCGGCTCTCCGGACCTCTGTTCCACCTGCCCCTATACACAGAGTCTTCCGTTCATGGTGAGATCCTCGGTGGACGCTCCCATGCTGCTGCCCCAGGTCAACATGGCCGCGGAAGTGGACGACCTGCCGGAAGGTCTCGAGTCGCTGGCGGATGATCTCGGCATCGAGAAACGGCGGCTGAGGGCCGCCTACCAGACGGGGAAAGAGGTCTGGCTCGAATTCAAGGAGGCCCTTCGCCGTCGCGGCGACCGGCTTCTCGCGGCCGAGTTCGAATGGGCGGCGGTGCTCATCGGAAAACCTTATAATATATACGATTCATATCTCAACCTGAACCTGTCCGACCATTTCACGAGGATGGGGGTGCAGGCGATTCCTTACGAGTTCATCGCTCCCGCCGCCGGCGGAGCCCTGGATGAAACGTGGGATTCCCTTCCCTGGCGGTTCAACCGCGACTATGTAAAGGTGGTGCAGGCCGTCGTAGGCAATCCCAGGCTTTTCCCCGTCATCGTCTCGAACTTCGGCTGCGGCCCCGACGGTTTCACCATCAAGCACCTCGAGAAAATTCTCGACGGTAAACCATCCCTGTTCCTCGAGTTCGATGAACACCGCGGCGAAGCCGGCCTGATAACGAGGCTTGAAGCTTTTGCGGACGAGGTCAAGGCCTTTCTCGAAAAAGAGGATGATGCCCGGGTTGAAACACCCGCCGGGCATGCGCCGGCCGTGCAGGTGTCGAAACGCAAATTCTATGTCCCTTACGTTTCGGACCATGCTTACGCGTTCACCGGAGCCCTCCGGTACGCAGGGCACGATGCCGAGGTCCTGCCTCCGCCCGACGAGGAATCGCTGAGAAAAGGGGAGCAGCACAGCTCAGGCAAGGAGTGTCACCCGTATACGATCCTGGCCGGGGATCTCGTCACCCTCACCGAATCGCTGCCCGCAAAAGAGAAGGGGGCGGTGTTCTTCTTTCCCGGAACGTCGATCCCGTGCCTTCTCACCCAGTACGGCCCCGGTCACCGGCTGATTCTCGACCGGCTGGGGGTGGACAAGATCGAGATCCTGACCCCGTCCTCGGCGGAGATGTACGAGCTTCTCGGGGTGCCGGGCGGATACAGGCTCTGGCGGAGCCTGACGGCTATGGATCTTATGATCAAGGCGGTCTGCAGGCTGCGCCCGTACGAGCGCGTCAAGGGAACCGTTGACGCAATCCACGAAGACAACTGTCTCGACCTGGAGCGCGCCGCCGCGGAGGGCGATATCCTGGAAGCCGCCAAAAGGTGCGTCACGCGGCTCGAATCCGCGCCCATCGACGAGGCAGCCTTCAGGCGTGGAAGGAGACCTGTAATCGGCATTGCCGGCGACATTTACACGAGGGCGAACCGTTTCGCCAACAGGAACCTGATCGAGCAGCTCGAAGATATGGGCACCGAGGTCTGGCCGTCGCCGTTCCTGGTGGATATCTTCGACTTCGGCATCCGGCGTGATTTAAAAGACAGTCTGAACAGGAGAAACCTGGCGGAATTCTTCCAGAAGGGGTCGCTGTACTTCCTGATGGAGCTTGGCGAGCAGAGGTTGCTCCGGTTGTTCAGAGAAAAATTCCGGTACATGGAAGAGCCCGATTTCGAGACGATAACAAGGCTTTCCGCGCCCTACGTGGGGGAGCGGAGCTCCGAAATCCTCATGCTGAACATCGCCAAAATGATAGACTTCGCGAAGAACGGCGCCCACGGCATCATCAACGCCATGTGCTTCAACTGCATGATAGGGTCGGTATCGGCGGCGATCATCTCGAGGCTGCGGCGGGATCACGGGAACATCCCGGCCATCAACCTGGTCTTCGGCGGCACCGAGGGCTCTTCGCAGATGCTCAAGCTCGAAGCCTTCGTCCAGCAGGTGCAGAGCTACGCCCGCCGCAAAACCGGATAAGCTGCGCCCGCCCAAAAACCGGATAAGCGGCACCAGCCCAAAACCGGCAAGCCGCACCGCCGCAAGGCCGGATGAGCTGCATCGAAGCCTGATTCTTCTAGTGATTTTAGAATTTTCAAAATCCTCATTCGTGGTGAATTTAAGGAGATTTTCCATATCGGCACGGCGGAAATCAAAAAATCGATTGTCGAGCCCTGAACGCCTTTGCGTCTGCATGTATTGCAGAATTCAGCGGCTTTTTCAAAATGTTCTGTTCTGAGCGGGATATCTTCAAAAGGTGCGAGTCGCACGACTCCGATCCCCGGGGCTAAGGGGCGGAAATAAACGACCGCCGGCTGAGCCGGTGGCTTTAAGATCCCGGTGGAGCTTTCGCCCCGCAGGGGGCTCACCTGCGAGTCAAACCCCTGTTGCACTGCTTCCTTTTTCCTGATTCCCGTTGCCGGACAGGTCGGGTCGGGTTAAGTCCGGAGGGAACCTGTCACTTATGCCACTACCGGAGGAAACCTGTCACTTATGCCACTACCGGAGGGAGCCGGTCATTTATTCCTCTATAAGGCGGATGTCTCCCCGGTCGTCCAGGTGTGTCAATCGAGTCCACTCGGAAGACGTGTAAAATTGTCAATCGGATTGACAATTTTACACGAGTAGCCCGCATCCCCCGCGGGACAGGATATGCTTCTTGCGCTGCGCTGCAAAAAAAAGGAATTACACGGATCGGCTCCGTGACTCGGGATCTCAAAGCCAGCCGGGGCGGGAAAAGAAGGCTCATCCCGCCCCGGGGGTGTTCGTCGCACAAACCAATCCAGATAAAAGGGTATCAATCGTCATCCAGTCGAGGGACGGGTTTCCCCTCTTCCCTGGCCTTGCGCAGTGTTTCGAGCCGCTCATCCAGGGCTCCGAGCGTTGCAACCGCGTTGGAGAGCTCGGCGGCAAGATCGACTTTCCAGGCGTCTTCTTCAAGCACCAGCAACAGGTCTCCCTTCATGCCGTTTCTGTAGCTTACGGAGACCGAAGCGGATCCTTCGTGCCTTTTCGCAACCGAATCGAAACTTTTCACGCCGGAAGCCATCTGCGAAGCGAAAAGCTCGAACGGGGCCGCGGGAAGCACTTCGGCTCCCACTTTTTCGCGCAGCTCGACGAACCGGTCTCGCAGCGCGACACTTTTCAGCGAGAAGTAAACGTCCAGGGTGCGTGACGCTGCATCCGCTTCGGCGAGACCCGCCCGGGTCGCCGCGCGGCGAAGAGTATTCAGCGTCGCCGCGGGGGATTCCCCGTCGAATCCTTCCGCCTCCGGCAGTGCAATGTCGCCGGCGAGACCCGCATCCGCTTCACTGCTCTCCGCCCCCCCCGTCGCCTTCCCGGTAATGGCGGCCCCGGCCTTCAGGATCTCCTGGAGCCCTTCCGCTTCATCGGGGTCGAGGAAGTTCAGTCCCATCGAAGATGCCGCAAGCGGAGTTCCCGGCATGTTGAATTCGCCGGAGAGCTCGACCTCCACCGCGTCGAAGGGGGTGAAGTCGGGTTCGTTCGTGAACAGGTCCCACATGGGCTGGGCCATTTCATCGTATATGGTGAGCGGCGGCATCCCGAGAATATGCTGGATCGTCGAATGGATGTTCGCCTCTGAATAGTGGGCTGGGCTGACAAATCCCTCCTTCACCCACGGTCCGGCAAGGAGCACTATCGAGCGGTGCTTGTCCACGTGATCGGAACCCTCCTGGGGATCGTCTTCAATCACGATTACCAGGCTTTCCTCCCAGTACTTGCTGTGCGAAAGCCACTCGAGGAGGCGCCCCGTGGCGAGATCGTTGTCGGTGACCATCTCCTCCGGCGTCGGGAACGGCCACTGGTAGCCGAAGGCGTGATCGTTCGGGAAAAGCATGTAGAGAAGCTGGGGAAAGATCCCGAGCTCCCATTCCATGATCCGCTCTTTCAGCTTGTTCACATCCTTCGAAAACATGAAATAAAAGGGCGGATCGAAGATGCCCCAGTGCACGTAGCGGATATCGAAGATGAGCCAGTCCTTGCCGACCCCCACCGCCTCGCCGTAATCCCTGAAGGTCACACCGTTCCGGAGGGCGTTCTGGAAGATATAGTCGTTCTTCGGATAAGCGACGGGGTTGAGGAAGACATCCACCTCGATCGGAATCCCCCTGTCGTCCATGGCCCACTGTTTCTCTATAAACGGGTTGGAGATCGCCCCCGTGGTGATGCAGTGCCCCTGAACCGAAGCCTCCGCGTTCGAGTAGTAGTTGTCGCCGCTCGAGAAGCGCTCGACCAGCGCGTGGAGGTTCTTGGTTTCGTCGTAGCAGTATACGCATCTGGACGGGTCGCCGTCCCCGCCTTCCCAGTCGCCGAGGATCGCGTCGTAAGTCTTGTTTTCGCGCACTACGAACAGGACATGCTTGATCGGCGTCTCTCCGCCGCGCACCAGCGGAACCGGGCTTTCGAAGGTCAGGGTATCCACGTCGAACAGATTTCCCGGGAGGCCGTTGAAGACCAGGATGCTGTCGGCCAGCGCGGCAAGCTCTTCATCCGGCGGAATGTCGATTATCTGGACGGTGCCCTTGTTCGTGATCCCTTTCGCCGGGCTTGTGCCCGTGCCTTTTCCGCTCGCGGCGTACAGGCGATCGCCGTCGGGAGACACGGCCACGGCAGTGGGATACCATGCGGTCGGAACGGCTCCTATGAACCTTTCTTCCGTGAGTGAGATGACAACGATCCTGTTATCGGACGCCTGGGCGATGTAGAGGCGCGATCCGTCGGGCGAGATCGCGGCGTCATTCGGCGCCGTGCCCGGCGCGTGCTGGAAATAACCGCGCATGTCCGGGGTCCTTATGACCTTCCGGGTATCGAGATCGATCATCGAGAAGGAGTCGTCGTCCGCATTCATGACGAAAAGATACTTGCCGTCGCCGCTTACCGCCATCCCCTGCGGATTTTTGCCGACCTCGATCGAAGCGACCTCGCGGATCCACCAGGAATAGGTATAATCAAAAACGGCGACCCGGTTTTCGCCCTCGATCGAGACATAAACTTCCTTTTTCGTCGGGCTGGCGACCACCGTGTACGGGTTCTTTCCGGTGAAGGAGGAATTCAGTTTCTCGCCGGTGGATGCGTCGAGGGCGTGCACCATGCGGGGCAGCTGGCTCGCATAGAAGAGGATGTCGCCCTCCTTCGAGAAAGTGATTCCCCCGGGGATACCGGCGACCGGCCAGGTAGCGGCCCGCGTGAGAAGGCCCTCGTTTATATCGTATATGTTTATGGTTCGATCGCTGCCCCCGGAGGCGTAGAGTTTCTTGCCGTCGGGGCTCAGAACCAGCCCCAGATAAAGCGAATTTTCCGTAACACTCTGGATTTTTTCGCCCGTTTCGGTATCGATTACCGAGATGGCCTGGGTGCCCGAACCGCCGTTCGTGACATAAAGATACCGGCCGTCCGAACTCACGGCCAGGCCGAGCGGCACGGCGCCCACCTCGATAAGCTGCCCCTCGGGTTTTATCATCCTCCCGCTCGGGAGCATCCACCGGCCGTCCCCCAGGTTTCCCGTCTTGAGGAGAGCATGCGGATTGATGGTGATGCCGGTAGTGGCCGGAGCGGAGGAAGGGATCGCCAGCAGCATCGAGACCGCCGCGACAAGAAGCAGTAAAGGCATCATGCGGCGGAAGGCTTTCTCAAAGAAACCGGGACGAAAGGAATTCATGAATTCAACTCCTTGTGGAAACCGCGACCGCTGTCGCGGAGGGGGAAACAGGATCTGCGACGGCAACTCGACGGCGACCGGCTGATTCCTGTCAGCTTATACGGGCACATGGGCAATTATAGCATACAATACCGGGAAGCGCACAACGGACAATCGAATCGAACCGCAGAGCCGGTTCCTCGACCGGCGCGTTCTATTCCTGCTTCGAGGTCGCTCCGGCATCCTGGTTGAAAATTATCCTGCTTCCTTCTTCGAGGCTGAAAGCGAGCCAGGATTCGAGGAAATTGCCATATTCCGACGCCGGAATCACCGGTTGTGCGATTTCGAGCCGGCGATCGACCACGATACTTTTGCAGTCTTCATTTTCTGTTTCTTCTACCCGCCTTTCGAACCTCGTAAATTTCGACTCTCTCGTGGTGTCCGGCGGTTTGAAATCGATACCCCAGTTTTCGGGGTATTCGATCTCGATTCTGCCGGTTTCGATTCCTCCTGAACCGAGGTAGAGCGGGTTCCGGCGTTCCGGATCGGAACACAAGTTGTATCCCCTGTCCGAAAAACCGCCCGGGCAGAAGGGAGCGGTGAGAAGCACGATCCCCTCAGCAAGGAACTCCAGCTCGTATTTTCCTTCGAAGGAGCAGTGGAAGCGCGAACCCTCCGGCCCTTCCGACAGGCGGAGCACATCCAGCTTTTTAACGGCGGGTTCAGAAATCATCGCGGGGATCACGCCCTTCACCCACTCGTCGGTTCCCGTCCGGGCTGCGGCGAAGGGGTTGAACGCGCCCTTGCAGATAAGTTCCACGCTGCCGGAAACGCCGCCCTCCCCGTCAAGGATCAGTTTCAGATCGATACCGCAGCTGTTGCCGTCCAGGTCCGCACCGGGAGTCACCAGCCGCCCGGTCCCTCCCCTTCCCAGGAAAAAGGCTGTTTTCCCGGCGAGATCCTTCCGGCTGAAGTCCGGATTATCCAGGCTCGCATACAGTTTCTCTCCGCCGGCGGTCACAATCCCGAAGAGCTCAGACACCGACCGCAGGCAGGGAACCGTGTCGGACACGCGCCCCGCAGGGCCGGCCATTCCCAGCTCGAAGTTCCAGCCCAGCGACTCGGCGAGGGACGCGAGCAGCTTCATCCTGTCGAGGGAGTGACCGTACCCGGCGGCCAGGATCCGCTCCGGCGACCTCATCCGGTAGAGGAAACGGCGCGGATGCGTGTAGACAAAATCTATCCGGCCCGAGACATAGTTCGTGAGCGCCTGCAGCTTATCGAGAGCGCTGTCGGCGTCTTTCGTCAGGGCGGCGGCTTTATCGGCCACGGCCCCGGGAGGGGTTTCGCAGTCGAAGAATCCGGCGGCGACTTCAGTCAGCCTGGCTTTCCAGCCGGGCGTCGGGGAGGCGGAAACGACGAGGGCCGGCTGCATCTCGTAGTATGGTCCGGCATGGCTTTCCGCGGCAAGGGGCGGAAGGTCGGTAAACTCCCAGGTGAAAACCCGCCTTCCCCCGTCCGAAGCAACCAGAAGCGAAGTCTCGCCGAGGTCGAGGAGATCATAGTTCAGCTTCATATTCTCAGGCATGTCCACGGCGAACTCGGCCCTGTCCACCGGGTAATTGTCGAAAGGCTGGAAAAGATATTCCATGTTGCCCGGGCCGTCGGTCTCTTCGACGCGGGTCCGCCGTTCGATGGTCGACACCAGGGTGGAGCCGAACTCGACGCCGACGAGGGACGCGGCCAGGGTATGGATATGCCGGTAATCCGGGGCGCCTGCGACGATGCCTCCGAGGGTGAGGTTTATCGCCGTCGGGGGAGACTCGATCTTCCTGCCGTCCGGCGTTTGCGTGTAGAGCTCCACGATTTTGTAGTCCTGGATGCCGGTATGTATCGTGAAGAGGTGATCCGCGTAGCGATCGCGCCCGTCGGCGGTATAAACTTCGGCGGCGGTATAATACCGCTCGACCATGGTGCCGTCGTTTTCGAGAACAAGGGTGATTTTGTGGTGTTTGACCCTCGCACCGTACGGCGGAAACGTGTCGTCGACCGGGGCCGTCTTTTCAGACGGAGGCTTGAATTTCGGATTCCGGAGCCGTTTGCCGTCCCGTTTCAGGACCAGCTTCGTCTCCAGCAGCTCCGAGGCTTTTTTCGAAACTTCCGCGAGGGCGGCATACTCCCTCGCCGGGGTGATCCGTTTCTTCACCCGCATCACCTGTTCGAGCGTGCAGGAGTTTTTGCCGGCCGCCACCGCCGAGAATTCCAGGTCCATTGTCGGACTTTCGCAGCTTACCGAATCGGGAAGGGATTCGAGCCTGTATCCGCGGGGGTAGTTGATGGTTTCGACGAATTTCACCAGACGGGTGCAGGCGAGCTCCGCGGCGTGGGCGCGCTCCTCCCCGCTGTCTTCGAGGTAGAGATAATCCGCCATGTATCTTCCGCCGAAGATGTGGCGTGTAAGCAACGGGGAGAAATAGAGATCCTCGCCCGCTTTCACGGCCGCACCCGGAAACTCCGCCACCATCCGGAGCTGCATCGGCTGGTAGAAGTCGCGCGGGTCGCTGAACGCGAATTCCACGAGTTCAAGCCGGGGCGCGATGCCGTCCAGGATCTCCCTGAAAAAAGATTCACGGCTCTTCTCGTCGAGGTATGAGAGCTGCGACCTTATACTCCCGTCGTAGAAGCCGTCGGTTTCAATGAAGATGCCGCTCTTCGCGTTTCCGTCGGCGTCGAGGGTCGTGCGGGCGGTCACGAGAAGGGGGCTCTCTTCGGGGGGCGAGTAGGGCACGTGCAGCAGCCCCGTTCCCTCGGGAGACGCCACCAGCACCGGCTGCTCCTGCTCGAGGTAATTGAAGAGCGGGCGGTTCGACGGCGCCCAGGTGGGGTCGAGAAAGATCCAGCCGCCTTCCCCGCCGCGGACGGCCACCACCCCGTGGTTGAACTTGTCGTCCGCCGGGATGTCCATGGTCTGCTCCATGGCCAGGGTCATGACGAAATAGGTCTCGAACCCCGCCGCCCTCAGCATGCTGACGAGCACGGCCGCCTTGTCCTTGCAGACGCCTGAGCGGTCGGCGAAGATCTCGTCGGTGCGGTGCACCATGTGCCCCTCGCCCTCGCCCATGTCGAGCCCGAGGTAGCGGATCTCCTCTGCCACCCAGTGGAGGAGCCTGAACATCTTGTCGTAGTCGTCCGGGGAGTCTTCGACCAGGCGATCGACCTCGGCCTGCAGCTCCGGGCTTATCACGAACTGCGGCTCGTTGTGCTCGAACGCCCATCTCGATTTCATTTCCCAGGACGGGTGAGCCGCCACCGCCAGCTTCAGAGCCGATTCGCCGAAGCCGTCGTCGTACGGCTCCCGCTCGTAAGCGGGGCGATCCGCCACTGTGAACTCGTAGAACCATTCATCTTCGCTGAACCTGCTCGACACCGAGAGCCCTCCGTTCGCCGTTGCGAACTGGAGCGGACGGGAGCGCGGCCCCCTGATTCTGTATGTCTTCTCGATGATCGGAAGCTCGTCCTCGAAGAAGAGCGTATCCATGAAATAGCCCCGGTGCGGAGGAACGAAATCCCCCTCCTCATCCTCCGCCGGTGCATCGCCGCCCGCAACGACTCCGGAACCTCCCCCGGTCGCCGGACCCGAATCGGCTCCGGAAGCTCCCGCGACCGCCAGACCCGGTGCGGCTCCGGAGCCGCCGGCGGCGGCAAGACCCGGTCCGGCACCGGAAGCGCCCTGTGCGGAGACGCCCCCGGCACTCCCGGCTTCTCTTCCGAGGTAGGCCAGGTTCAATCCCCTGCGCTCGATCCTGTAGTAGAGGGCGTCACCCTTTTCCATGCGCGGCAGAGGACAGATCGTGACGTCGAAATTCCAGAAAATGGAGTATGCCGGAGCCTTGGCCGTGAAGATCTCCCCGGCGGCGACCGGATCTTCGATTTCGCCGCCCGCCCGGAACACTTTGACCTCGAGAAACTTGACCACGGCCGTCCGGGGATTGTAGTCGTAGTGGAGCGACCTGAAACCCGCTCCTCCCGACTCTTCCCTGAAATGTATCAGCACCTCCTCCTCGGTGACCGACGAGCCGTTCTCTTTGTATTCGGTGGAAATCCGGTCGAAGACTATCACGGCTTCCGCGGACTCGAATTTGCCCGAGGTATCTTCGAGAATCAGCGCAGCTTCTTCGGCGGTGATCCCCGCGGTTTCCGCCGCCGCCGGCGACCACGCAGCCGCCTGGATTATCACGACAAAAAGAAAAAGGAGAACCCTGGAGCGTCTCATCGCCTGTCCTTTCGAAGAAAAAACGAACCGTCTTGAGCGGGTCACTATTCTAAGGATAAAACCGGCAGGGTGAAAGCGATTTGTAGGCCGTTTCTGTTTGTCCCCGAATCGATAGTCGTTTACACTCCCTGCTTCGCCCGCCTTACCGCCGGTGAGCCCACGGCTCGAAGGAGTGTTTTTGTACGTCGATCTGGTAAAAATCGTATTCGTCGCGGTCGCGGTCATCGTTCTGCTCAGGCTGAAGATCGGGTTCGGGGTCACGCTGCTCTTCGGGGCGGCAGCCCTCGGCCTGCTGTTCTTCGAGGGAAGCGCCGGCGACAGGCTGATAGGCACCGCGAGCTCGTTCGCCGCCGGCGCTCTCGCCGGAAAAACCCTGGTGCTTCTCGCCGTTCTCGTGCTGGTGCTGATACTCGGCTCGGTGTTCCAGCACACCGGAAACGCCGACAAGGTCGCCGATTCGTTATCGCGCCTGATTCCCGACCACCGTATCGGCGCGGTTCTGCCCGCGATGCTTATCGGCTTTCTTCCGATGCTCGGCGGCGCCATGCTGTCGGCGCCGATGGTCAAGCGGTTCGCCGACCGGATGCGCCTCTCGCCCGAGCAGACGACCTTCGCCAACTACTGGTTCAGGCATGTCTGGGAATTTTCATGGCCTCTATACGTGGGTCTTCTTCTCGCGGCGGATATTCTGGATGTACCCCTCCGGAACGTGGTTCTCCGGCTGGTGCCGCTCACCTTCGCGGCGATCTTTTTCGGGTGGGTGCTCCGGTTGAGATTCTACCCGCCCGGAAAGGAACCGGCCGCGGACCCGGATTCTCCCGGTTACGGGGGAAGCACGTTCGGCGAGATCCTCCGTGTATTATCCCTTTCATGGCCGATCCTGACGATTATCGTGCTTTTCCTGCTGTTCAACCTGCCTCTTCTGCCCGTGCTGGCGGGCACGGTGGCCGTGGATCTGCTTCTGGCGAAACCCTCCCGGCACGACCTGCTGCGTATCGTCAGGAGCGGTTTCGACCCGGGAATTCTGCTGGTCGGTCTCGGAGTCATGGTGTTCGCCAGGGTGCTGCAGGACACCGACGCCCTCGGCATCATAAGCGAACTGTCGGCTGACGCCCCCCTCCTCTCCTGGCCCCTCGTGTTCCTGGTGCCGTTCGCCGTCGGCTTCTCCACCGGGGTGAACCATACCTTCGTGGGGATAGGCTTTCCCCTGATACTGCCGCTCCTCGGAACGGGCGCCGACACTTCTTATTCGATGATGGTGTTAGCTTTTACGGGCGGGTTCATCGGAATAATGCTCACCCCGTTCCACCTCTGCCTTGCACTGACCCGGGAATACTTCGGGGCTCGATGGGGCGGGGTCTACCGTCTGCTGCTGCCGCCTGCTCTCTGCCTGGTGGCGACATCCATATTCCTTGCTTTTCTATACCGATGATGCGTCGGGATTTCCACGGTAGATGAAACTTCTCAACCGTCCCGAGGCATAGTGTTTCGCGACAGCCTTGTTCGCCTGGGCGAGGGTAACCCTTTCGACCGCATCTTTGAAGCGACCGGCGAAACCGGCATCGAAACCGAACAGGAGCGGGGCGAAATCCCGTCCGAACACGTAAACAGGAACCTCGCCCATCCGCGCCCAGTTCGAAGCGAAGCTTTTTTTCGCCTGGGCGAGTTCGTCTTCAGTAAAACCGCCGGTAACGGCTTTGTCGATTTCATGTTCCAGACCGGTCAGCACATCCTGTTCATTGACCGCAGAGGTTACGGCGAAGACACCCGTGGCCCCGGTTTTGAAAAACGACCGGGGTTCGGCATAAACGAAGTAGACCAGCCCTGCTTCCTCCCGCAGGGCGGTGTAGATTCTGTTTTTAGGCGCATCGCCCAGCATTTTGGTCGCCAGGACCAGGGCCGGCAACCCGGGATCATTCTTGGCGAGCCCGGGAGTGAGCACCGCCACCGCCGTCTCGTGCTTGGCCGATGTTTCAACCAGATCCGTCGCCTTCTTGAAACCAGCCTTGGGCAGTTCCGGAACGACGGCTCCCTCTAATTCGCCGAAGGTGTTTTCAAGCAGATCGAAATAGGTCGCCGGGTCGAAGTTCCCCGCCATAACGAGGACCGAGCCGGCGGGGTTGAATAGACTCTTGCCGAGGGAGCGGACCCGTCCCGCCGAAAAAACCACGATGTTTTCCCGGAACCCCTTACCGCTCAACCCGTAACCTATCCTGCCGTACAGGGCTTCCCAGCATCTGTCCTGCATGAACTCGAAGGGCGAATCGGCGGTTGCGACCAGTTCGTCTTCGATGACCGAACGGGCGGTTTCGATCGATTCCATGCTCATCTCGGGTTCGGTGACCAGCTCGAAAAGCAGCTGCACGAAATCGTGGCCGCCCGAAGGCAGAGAGCTGCCCGAAACCTGGTAGTACTCCAGGCCTGCTGAAACAGTGAATCTCGCGCCCAGAGTAGATGCGGCCCGCTCGAAAGCTTCGCCCTTATGCGATTCGGTGCCGAACAGCATTGTATTCAGGGTGAGATTGAGCAGCCCGGACTCTCCGGCGAGCTCGGAGCAGCTGCCGGGACGGCCGAGCACCGAAGCGTAAATCATCTCCAGGGAAGGATCGGGGCGCAGCGCAATCGTCAGACCGTTATCGAGTTTCCTGATCAGAGGCTGTTTCTCGCCCGAGGTCCGCCTCACCCCGCCGGCGGAAGCGGCGGGATCGAAAGTTTTTTCGCCCCTCGGAAGATAGAATGCCCAGTTCGCGCTCCTGTCGAGAGAAAGGAAAGTCCCGACGGCATCCTCCACATCTTTTTTCCCGACAGCGAGTATCTTCTGTTCGAAATCATCCGGGGCCGGAAGCCCCTTGAAAGCGAAATCCTCTGCCAGGCCGGAAGCCTTCCCCAGAAAGAACTCTTCGAAACGGCGTTTCTCAGCCAGCAGGCGGCCTTTCGCAACAGCGATCTCTTCTTCATCAGGGCCCGACACGGCCAGCATCTCGATCTCCTCGCCGAGCGCCCGTTCTATCTTCGACGGGTTCGCCTCTTTTCCGGCGATAACGCCGAGCACGAGAAGGCCGTCCTTCGCCAGTGACTCCTCGTAAGAATGAACTTTCCAGGCCAGACGCTCCCTCGAGATAAGACGCCTGAACAGGCGCGAGAATTTGCCCGACGCCAGGATTTCGGCGCCGACTCTGAGTGCATGGAAACCCGGCTCCGTCAGACCCGGTATCCGGGCGCCGTAAGCGATCACCGACTGGTCGATGTCACCGGTAGCCACGTGGTAGCGCGGCTCGAACTGCGGGGGTTCATACAGTTCCGGAGCGGCGGCGTCACCGGCGGGCAGAGCTCCCCAGAGGTCTTCCAGGCGCGGATACACCTCTCTGATGGAAAAATCACCGACCACGATATAAGCCATGTTGGCCGGCGTGTAGTAACGCCTGTAATAGTCGCGAATCCGCTCCACGGGTATCGAACCTATTACCTTCTGATTTCCCAGGATATTGAACCGGAGCGGATGTTCTCTGAAAACCAGCCGGCACAGCTTCGCGTGGTTCGCCCAGTCGGGATGGTCGAGCTCGATCAGGCTCTCTTTCTGCACCACCGAGCGCTCTTTATCCACCTCCTCTTCGTCGAGGGTCGACTGCATCAGCATATCGAAATGGATTTCCAGGGCCGCATCGACGTTTCCAGACGGCACCGTCATGGTATAGGCGGTATAACCCGGGCAGGTCCAGGCATTGAAATCGCCCCCTATCCAGGCGACATCTTCTGCAAGTCTGTCGGTGGCCCGCTTTTCGGTGCCTTTGAAGAGGAGATGCTCGACAAAATGGGAAACTCCGTCGAGTTCATCGTCTTCGGTGAAGCCCCCGGCTTTCACGACCCCGAGCAGCTCCACGGTCGGATGCCTGTGATTTTCGAGGAAAGCCAGGGTCAGACCATTGGTCAGCTTGACAACAAACGGCTGTTTCATTTTGTCGCTCCGGGTTCGATTTCGAGCTTCGATCGGCTGCTTCGACGGGCGTGCAGGGCCGGATTCCCCAGCGGGTCGCTCGCCGCCTCCTTCTCGACATACTCTACCTGCCATGGATAAACAAGCGATATCACGCGGTCGGCGAATGCGGCGAAACCGTGATCGAATCCGAACTTGAAGGCTTCCTTCCAGTAACTGAAAAGGATGCCCAGGGGAAGGCGCCGCCTTTCCATCGTATCCGCATATGAGTGCAACCTCAGCTCGCGCTCCGCCATCCGCTGCATCAACTCCGCCTTCCAGGGCGCCAGGTCCTTCTTCCAACGGTCGATCGAATCGGCATTGACCTCCTGCTTCGTCGCATAGTGCCATCCCATTTTATAGGATGGAACCCCTGTTTCGGCCAGACGCCTGAACTCGAGCAGCTCGGGGGAGTATTCCTCTCCCAGGAAAGCGCACACCTTTTTCACCACCGCTTCGGGATTCGCCACGAGATCCTCGTACCTGAGCTCCATGAACCGGTCGGGGGCGAGTTTCTTTCGGGCCGCCTCCCCTTTTCGTATGGCGCGCCGCCAGTTCAGCATCGAATAGATGGAGGATTTTCGCCACCAGGGCATGCTGTCCAGGGAGGCGACGCAGTCCCGGCCGTCCCTGACGACGTGTATCACCTGCGCATCCGGAAACAGCGACAGCAGCTGAGGGAGATACTGGATGTAGTAGGGCTTTTTGTCGCCCCAGCGCACTTTCCCGAACCCCGCCGCGTAAAGTCTGTAAACAGCGCCGATGGCCGAACCGAATGTCGGCTCCGATTCAGTAATCGCCTTCCTTATCGATCCGGGAGAGAGCCCGAGGTCGATGAGCTGGGTATTCCTGTTGTGGTTGCGATCGAACCAGTCGAGCAGTCTCGCCTTTGTCGCGGGGTTCGACAGATTTCCGTAATAGAGCCGCCGTTTATAAAGTTTCTTCAGAAACTTGGTCTGGGGAGGGATTCCGATGCGCGGGTGGGAAAAGAGCATCAGGCGGAGCATCGTGGTTCCCGATCTCTCGCAGCCGGCAATGAATATGGGCCTGTTGTTTTCTTCCATTACAGATTCACCGTCTCGACGGAAAAACCTCGAGCCGCCCCGGCGGCGGACCGCTTCCTGAAAATTTTCGACCCCGGGTGGATATCCTCCGCCCGGGGTCCGGTAGAGACGCTCTGATTCTCCGTCAGCGCGGTCCGGGCTGGGAATCGACCCGGTCGGCGACTGGAGCAGTCGTCGGAAACGCGATCGAGCCGCTTATCGCAGGGTGCCGAGATACTTCGTGGTCAACTGCTTCGATTTCGTATGCTCGGAAGTGTAGTCGGGCAGCAGCATGGGAGCGACCCGGCCTTTATCGACACCCGATTCGCTCAGCTCCTTGTTGTACCCGGCCACGTGCTCGAGAGTCAAGTCGCCGTCCTGCGCGTTTTCCAAAGCGTATGCACCTGCGTTCCTGCCGGCAATCCGCCCGAAGACCATGATATCGAGCAGGGAATTGCCCATGAGCCGGTTCTCGCCGTGGATACCGCCGCCGACCTCGCCCGCCACGAACAGTCCGGGCAGAATGGTTTCTCCCGAGCTCTTGAATTCGAGTCCGCCGTTCTGGTAGTGAAGGGTCGGATAGATGAGCATCGGTTCTTTCGAGATGTCGATATCGAAGCGTTTGTACAGGATGAATTTGCCGGGGAATTCCTTCTCCACCGTGCCTTCGCCCGAAAGCATGTCTATCATCGGCGAATCGAGCCAGACTCCGGATTTCCCGGTCGGAGTCGGTACTCCCAGCCCCCGTTCCGTGCATTCCCTTATAATCGCCGAGGCTTCCACATCCCTCGGCTCTCTCTCGTTGACGAATTGAAGACCGTCCACGTTCACCAGGTTCGCCCCGGATCCGCGGAATTTCTCGGTAATGAGGATGCCTTCGGCCTGCTCGGGAAAAACGACGCCGGTGGGATGGTACTGAACCGTATGCAGGAAGCAGATCGGCACGCCGGCGCGGTAGGCCATCACGATTCCGTCAGCCGTGGCGCCGTAATGGTTGGTCGTCATGAACTCCTGGATATGGAGCCTTCCGCTTCCGCCCGTGGCCATAACCACGGCCTTCGCCCTGACCACCAGGTATTCTTCGGTCTCCATGTTGTACAGCACGGCGCCGGCGCAGGAACCCTTCGAATTCAGAATCAGCTCCACTGCGGGAGAGAATTCGAGAACCTGGATGTCGCTTTGACGGTTTCGCGCTTCATCGCGGATCGTCCTCATCATTTCGGCGCCGGTGATATCGGCCGCGTAATGCATCCGTTTTCTCGATGTTCCGCCGCCATGGAGGGTCTTGAGGCGGCCGTCTTCGAACTTCGAGAAGTTGGTCCCCAGCTCTTCGAGCCACTTCAGGGCCCCGGGGGCTTGAGTTACGAGGGTTTCAGCCAGTTCCGGAACATTCTTGAAATGCCCGCCGCCCATAACATCGAGGTAATGGTAGTAAGGGGAATCCTTGTCTCCCTTGGTGGCGGCCTGGATGCCGCCCTCCGCCATCATAGTATTGGCGTCGCCGTGCCGGAGCTTGGTCGCCAGGATCACCTTCGCCCCCTGCTCCTGGGCCAGCAGGGCGGCCGCCGTACCTGCGCCGCCGCCGCCGAGCACGAGAACGTCCGTCTCGTAATCGATATCGTTCAAGTCTATCTTATCAGGCTCCACCCGGCTGCGGGCCTCGAGGAGATCGACCATTTCATGCGCTATCCTGTAGCCTTTACTCGGACCGACCATGACTTCGCGGCGCCCCTCGTCTTTGAAGTCGGGATGATTCTTCAGGATATCCGTCCGCTCGTCGAGGGACATGAAGGGAACTTCTTCGTTTCTCAGCTTCCGCTCGACCCGTTCAGGCCTGGTCTTCTCAACTATCTTGATCAGTTCTTTCAGTTCATCTGTATACGGCATGGTATGTTCTTCCTCCTGGAGCGGTCGTCCGGCGTTTATCCAGCGCCCTGTCGAGCATCAAATGACTCATCTTACTCGTCCTTTGTCGCTCCCGCTGCGTTTCCATACGACAATTATTTTCTCTATTCAAAACCGTTTCCCGGACCGGATAAAAGGAAACATCCTATAAATAAGTGTTATCTTCGGGTTTCCAGAACTCATCCGCGGTCGCGGGTTCGAGTTCCCGCGCCTGGTAAACGGCCTTTAATTCATCTTCACTCATGGCTTTCAGTTTCTCGATTTCCGCATGGTATCGATCCTGCGCGATCTGCTCGACCATTGTTGCCATGTGCTCGGCTTTCGGGGTGATCTTCCCGCCTACGAGCCTTCGGACCATCTGGGCGATATGGTACTGCGGCAGCTCGCCCATGCAGCGGCTGGCGCACAGGCCGCACTGAATGCAGTCGAATGAGATCTCCAGGGCTGCTTCGAGATCGCCTCTCTTGATGGTCGAGATATAGTCCATGACCTCCACGTCCATCGGGCAGGCTTTCGTGCATACATTGCAGGCCACGCATCTCAGCAGTTCGGGGTAGGCCTTGAAGACTTCATCGGCAATCGCCTCGGCGGACTGGTAGTCGTAGACAGCCCTGTTGGCGGGATAGAACGGAATCTGGGCCAGGTACATCTCGGGCTCAACCACTGTCTGGCAGGCCAGGCCGACCCGGATGTGGTAATCGCCGGGTTTGCGGTATACCGTCGAACACGCGCCGCATATCCCGCCGCGACAGCCGCACCCTCGGATATACGTATATCCGGCATACTCCATGGCCTTCATGATCGTCAGAGCTTCAGGGACCATGTATTTCTTGCCCATGATATAAATCGGGACGAGCGTCCGGGTATCTACGCCGTCATCCACCAGAACATCCGAATTTTTTTCGCTCATTTCACTTCCTCATCGCTTGTTCGTTTCAAAATACCTGTGAAGGCCGGTATCGGGCTTTATCAGGTTATGCCGGGATAAAATTTCTTTCGAGCAGGAGCTCCCTTACCTCTTCCATATTCAACTCGAAATGGCACATCTCTTCAGTCACGCCCAGAGCTACTGCAAGAAGCTGGGTGAAATATACGGACGGGACCGGTTTTCGATCGGGATATTTCGCCAGGATATCCTTCTGCCGCAGCCCCAGGTTGTATTCACAGAGCGGGCAGCTCGAAACGAGTATGTCGGCTTCTTTCGATGACGCCGACTCTATGATCGAAGCGCTGCACTCGATGGCGACGTCGGGGTGGGTCACGATCTGGTAGGAGCCGCAGCATTCGTGAGCCGCGGGGAAGTCTACGGATTCCGCTCCCAGCGCCGCGAGGTATTCCTCGAATATCTCCGGCGTATCCGCTGTATCGATGGCGATCTCCCGCGGGCGCTGCAGCAGGCACCCGTAATACGGCGCCGCTTTGAGCCCGGTGAGGGGCGTTTTCACCTGTTCCCTGATCTTGTCCCAGCCGACTTTATCCCTGAGGAAGCTCAACAGGTGAAGAACCTCCACCTCCCCGTTGTAGTCGGGCTCTTCCTCCATGAACGTGTTCAGGGTGGACCGCTTCTCCTCGTCTTCGCGCATGACCAGGTTGGCCCTGGCCAGAGCATTGTAGCAGAGAGAGCAGACCGTCATCAGGACATCCGACCCTCTCTCCTTCGCCCTTATCAGGTTGCGGACGGGCGCGATCAGGTGCACCAGGTCGTCATCCTGCAGCGGAAACACCGCTCCGCAGCAGTTCCAGCGATCCAGCTCGAAATAGTCGATGCCGAGTTTATCAAGCGACCCGGTTATCGTTTCGTCGAGATTCCTGGCCTTCGTTTTCAACGTGCAGCCGGGATAATAACTGACCTTCATATTATTCCTCACGAAGTATGTTTTCGAAAACAGCTTATCAAAGCGATCTGGGGCATATCGGCAATCGTCTCCTTGGGAATTTCGAACGGCTCGATATAATTGACGTTCTCCCTCAGGAATATCTGCCGGATCGCTTCCATCACCTTGGGTATTTCGATTCCGCGCGGGCAGCGAACGCCGCACGACTCGCACGCGGCGCAGAACCACGGAGTATCGGACTCCATGATCTTTCCTTTCAGGCCGAAATGGGCCAGCAGCATCACCTGACGCGTGGTCATCGACATGAACTCGGTCATGGGGCAGCAGCCCGAACATGTTCCGCACTGCATGCATTTGTGGAAGTTCTGACCCGAGATCTCGGACACTTTATCAACGAACTTTTCGTCATATGACCTGTCGTTAATATTTATCGCCAAAACGCACCTCTCGTATTCTGTCTCAACTGTTTACTCGTTCGAAGCCCTTTCCTTACTCAGCAAAAGGAGTGCCGAACAGGCGAAATATGTAAACGGCCACCTTACCCAAAACGAGCATTATTGTCCAGCCATGATTTGACGAAAATCCGCCGGTACGGGTCCGATTGCCGGAATAGTGAAAGCTGCCGCGGCACCTTTCTATGACGACGGCAGTATGCCGCTGAGGGGTGCAATCCCTGGTGGTCGCTGAGGTGGAAGCGGATCGAGTCGCTCGCCGAAAAAGGTCCATTTCCCAGAGTAGAAAAGGAGCCCTGTGGCCCCTTCCCAATAAGGCAACCTCTACTCGAAGATGATCGTTTTCCCCACGTG
>CAYMWF010000051.1:0-34183 GCA_964394085.1 uncultured Gemmatimonadota bacterium
GGGAGGATTCATGAAAAAGTTCAACCTCACCCCTGTTCCGGTATACGCCGGATTTTTTATTGCCATTCTGCTGCTGCTGGCTCCAGCCTCACAAACCATGACGGATTCATCCCCCGCCTTTCCAGCGCCGGAAACTTCAAACAGCTGCAAAAAAATTGTGTTGTCCCCCCTTTCGGCGGGCTCCACGATTCGGGCAGTTCAGCTCCCCCGGCCGCAAAATCCTACCGGGCGATGGGGATTGTTCACTCTTTCGGGAACTTTGGTAGCGGAAGTTGAAAACGCCGGGGAAAATTATGCCGCCTGGAACGGCTGTGACCGCAGGGGCGTACCGCTTGCATCGGGGTTGTATCTCGCACGGTTTTTACCCGACCCGCCGATTAGCGGCGGAGCGCCCGCCGGTGAATGGACCTGGACGAAAAATCCTGAAAACCCCGTGATGGAACCGGGATGCGGCGGCGACTGGGACTCCGCCGCGGTAAGGGATCCATCCTGGCTGGACGAGGGCGACACCCTCAAGGCCTGGTATACCGGATACGACGGGCAGGGCGGAGCCGAAGCCATAGGGTACGCTTATTCCGTGGACGGCGGCGACACCTGGAACTGCCGCGCTTCACCGGTGCTCGAAACCGGAGCGGGCGGCGCATGGGACAGCTGGACCGTGTACGCCCCGCACGTAATTCAGGAAGGCGCAACCTACATAATGTTCTACGCCGGGTTCAACGGAGAGACGAGCCAGGTCGGAAGAGCGACGTCGACGGACGGCGTCAACTGGGTGAAGGAGCCCGCGAATCCCGTGCTTCGTTCCACTGTCTACGACTGGGACAATGAAATCGGATACAAAGCGGTAATAAAAGAAGAGCTGCTTTACAGGATGTGGTACGCGGCACTGGAATACGGGGCGGCGGTGACTTATAAAATCGGTTACGCGGAATCTGCTGACGGAATCGAGTGGATTAAATACGGCGGCAACCCGATTACAGGCGACACGTCTCCTCCGCAGTGGGAGGCGGACGGCATGACGACGCTGGATGTCGCCCGACGGGAGCAGGGAAAAGACTCCTGGCTGGAAATGTGGTATTCCGGCGTGGATATGGGCAATCCCGGTGTCAAACTGGGAAGCGCCGTTTCCACCGACGGCCTCGAGTGGGACAAGGACCCGGCGAACCCCTTCCTGGAGCAGGGACCGGCCGGGAGCTACGATTCGGGAGATCTGACTTCTCCTTCGGTTATCCCATACCCGGACAGGATGTTCCTGTTCTACTCTGCGCGCAGCGACCTGGAAAGCGGCTGGATTGAAACTCTTGCAACGGCGGAACAGAAAGAAATGAGCACAAGCGCTCCCGATACGGCACCCCACAGTCCGGAGGGATTCCGCCGCACTTTCCCGAATCCGTTCAATCCGAGTATCCGAATCGATTTCGAAGTCCCCGGAGAAACCCGTGTAAAGTTGCGCATCTTCGACATGACGGGACGAATGGTCGCCCTGCTGGTTGAGGACGCGCTCCCGGGGGGACGACACTCGGTGACCTGGAACGGACGTAACCGGATCGGAAATACAGTCTCATCCGGCGTATACATCTGCTCGCTGGAATGGGACGGTTTCAGTGAAAGCCGGAAACTCGTTCTCCTGAAATAGATATAAAGGGATCAGTCAGAACCCGAAACCTCCGTCCGGCTTGTTCTCGTACAGATCATATCTGTGAAGCCTGTCTTTCAGCGTATTTCTCGCGATCCCCAGAATCCGCGATGACTTTTTGATATTCCACCCCGATTCGTAGAGAACCATCCGGATCAGGGACCGTTCAATCGACTCCATGATCTGCTGATGAAGGGTGCCTTCCCCGTCACCCTCTTCGCCGAGCGCCCCTTTGACCCTGTTCGAGATCCAGCTCGTGATTTCCCTGTCGGCGGGGAACATCCGCTCCGGCTCACGGACGCTCGCCGGAAGGTGCGAAGCATCGATGATTCCGTTACCGGCGTTGACGCGCGCGGAAAGGAGGCAATTCTGCAACTCTCTCACGTTTCCGGGCCACAAGTATGAATCCAGGACAGCCGAAGCCGTTTCAGTGAGGACCGGCCCGGCGCTTCCCCCGCAGTCGCCGAGGAAACAGGCAGTCAGCAGGGCCAGGTCCCCGCTCCTCTCTCTCAGGGGAGGTATCCTGATCTCGTATCCGCGGAGTCTGAAATATAAATCCTGCCTGAAACCGCCATCCAGAACCGCCATTTCGAGATTTCCGTTAGTGGCCGCGAGAATACGGGTGTCCACTCGACGGGTGGCGGTGCTTCCGACCCGTTCGAATTCTTTCTTTTCTATTATCCGCAGGAGATTGGCCTGGAAGGAAGGATCGGCGGAATCGACCTCGTCCAGGAAGATGGTGCCGCCGTCCGCGGCTTCGAACCGTCCGATCCTGGTCCTCAGCGCTCCCGTGAACGCTCCCCGCTCATGGCCGAACAGCTCGGACTGGAGAAGCGACGAAGTCAATCCGCCGCAATTAACTATTACGAACGGACCGTCTCTCCTGCTGCTTCGGCGGTGGATTTCATGGGCGACGAGCTCTTTGCCCGTGCCGCTCTCACCCCGGATCAGGACGGCGAGCTCCGAGCGGGCGATCCGGTCGACATCCCTGAAAACGTTCTTCATGCCGGCGCTGCGCCCTACGAGCGAGCCGAACCCGAGCAGCGGGCGGACGATCCTGTTGTCTCCGGATCGTACCAGGCGCGCAGCTTCCCGCGCCATCTCCCGGCGAAACAGTCCCCGGGGAAGAACACCGGACAAATCATCCGGAATCACCAGAAGCGGACATCCGGTGCGTCGCGGTATCCGCGCTTCCTGCAGACGAGCCGCGGCGATCCCGAACCCGCCCCCCTCTCGCAGAAGCCGGATAAACTCGTCTTCATCCTCGATCGATACGATATCGACGACTCCCGCATCCTTCAATGCAAGAGCCGTATCGCGCCATCGGTTGCCGGGATGGAGAAGCAGACCCCTCGATTTCATATGATCCCTCCTCTTCACGGACGTGGAGCCCGCGAATAGGGAGAGATTGCTATCAGGATATACAGGTGAACGACCGTTGCCGGTCGAGAGTTCAAATCAATAAAATGCCGGTCTACGGGGGCTGATGTATCGCGAAAGCACCGTGCTGACACCTCGGGCAGGCAGCCTGCCCGCATTAAAACACAAGAGCATCCCGAAGCCGGAATCCGGCATCATTTTCCTCCGGTGTAACGAATCTTTACGCCTTTTCCGTCGTCTTTTTCGACGCCTCCCAGCAGAAAAGGCTCTTCATCCAGCTGCTTCAATTCGGCCATCACTTTGTCGACGCCATCCGATCCGACCGCCAGGATCATGCCGGCGCCCATGTTGAAGGTCCGCAGCATTTCTTCTCGGCCAACCCGACCACGCTCCATGATATACCTGAAAACAGGCATTTCGGGAAGGCAGGCAAGGTCGATGCGCGCAGCCGTCCCGGCCGGCAGGATTCGGGGCAGATTGTCGGTCATTCCGCCGCCGGTGATATGAGCGACACCGTTTACAAACCCCCGGCAACCTTCTGAAAGCCCTGATACGGCGGGCAGGTACGACTTGTGAATCTTTAACAGTTCATTCCCGACGGTGCCGGAAAATTCGTCAACCCAGCTGTCGATGTCGAGCTTCAGTTTTTCGAAAAAGAGCATCCGGACCAGCGAATAACCGTTGGTATGAAGACCGCTGGAAGGCAGCGCGACCAGAATGTCGCCCGGTTCGATTGTTTCGCCGGTGCACCGATCTTCCTCTTCAACCACACCCGTCATCATTCCGACAAGGTCGAAATCTCCCGGTGCGTACACTCCCGGCATCTCTGCGGTTTCACCACCGGCGAGGGCGCAACCCGCCGCCTTGCAAGCCGTTACAAGGCCGGAAACGATAGCGGTCATTTCCCCGGAATCGATTGAACACGCTCCAATGTAGTCGAGAAAATAGAGCGGACTGGCGAACTGGGTCAGGATATCGTTTACTGAATGGTTCACCAGATCCTGGCCGACCGTATCGTATACTCCCGCTCTCCTGGCGACCAGGAGCTTGGTGCCGACTCCGTCGATGGTGGAGACGAGAACCGGTCGCTTGTACCCGTCCGGCACCCTGACCGCTCCGCCGAAAGCGCCGATTCCGCCGGTCATCCATTGATGGAAGGTGGTCTGAATCATATTTCTGACACCGGAGAGCGATTCATCGGCACGGTCTATATCCACGCCGGCATCCGAGTATTTCATCGAATAATCCTTTCGCCACCGGTCTGTCCCGGTTCCAATAGACGACATCCGGTTCAACAAACCTGTCGGAATGGGACGAACCGTTTTTTGAAGTGCTATTTTTTACTTGCTATCAGGAAGAAGAACCCATCTTCAACAACAAATCCGCGTTCACTTTATCTCTCAGCCGGATTCCTGTCAACTATAAAATATCGGCCAGCCTTTCAACGGCGCCCGAGGCGATGAGAGAATCGACATAACTTTTTTCCAGCTCTATATCGTGTTTCCCGGCTTTCCTGATCACACCGCGCTCGACAAGCCTTTTTTTCAACTTCGAATCGAAATAATGGCTTTTCGAATCGATAAAAAAATCGAACCCGTGTATCACGACCCGCTCGAATCTTGAAACGGACCACATGATTGAATTCGTGCCTGTGGTGGGACGCTTTACTCCGCACAGCCGTTCGAACTCGAGCATCTCCTCAAGAGGAACCAGCTGGTATCCGCTCCTGTTCACCCCGAGCCTGCCCTCTATCCGTTCGTGAATACCGCCGCCTTTCCTCTCCAGAATTTCAGCCGGGATCATCACGACGATCCTTTCCGGCGGTTCGCTTCTTTTCCGGAGGCCCTGGTTGGCGCCGTTGAACCAGATATCCGTCGTCGAACCGGTGTATTCCTCGAACCCTGCGGTCTTGTAGTTGTTTATTCTTGCGACAAGAGGAAACCGGTCTATTTCCGGGCCCAGCCGGCTGTCTGTAACGGAGCCGCCGTTTGCGATAATCAGGATGCTTCTTTCCATATATCCGGGCTCCTCGAACATCGTCCCCCGGTTGCTACTCACCTACCCGAAGATCGAATATCTGACCGGTGAGCCGCCCGTGGCAATACGCGGTGGCAATCTCCGCAACCCGTTCCGGTTTAAGCATTTTCGTGGGATCCTCTCCCGTAAAGACACTCCTCATTTTCGTAAAAGTTCTGGAAGGATTGATCAGGTTCACCATTATGCGCCTGTCCTGCAATTCTTCAGCAACACTCTGAACGAAATTGACCAGTCCCGCTTTCGCGGCTGAATAAAGCGCGAAATTCTTGCGTCCCCGCTTGGCTGCGGATGAGCCGATGAACAGGAGATGACCTCCGTTTTTCATAGTTTCCATCGCCAGTTTGACTGCAAGGAACGCGGATGTAAGGTTGATCTTGACCCCCTCGTCCCATTCATTGTACGAAAGGTTCTCCACCAGTGTGATAATCGATTTCGAACCGATCTTCATAACGCCCATGCTGTGGATGATGATGTCCCAGCGCCTGTCCAGAAACCGGTCGAGTGAACCGGGATTCTGCACCTGAATTTCCGAACCCGCCATGGTTACGTCAACCCCGTAAGACAGGAGACGGTCGGCGATCGCTTTGCCGATTCCGCTGGTTCCGCCCAGAACCAGCGCGGTTTTCCCGGTGCCGTCGAATCCGGAGGGGTTGAGATAGACCCTGTTTCGCATGAGCTGTTCCGCAAAGTACAGATCCATCCGCGTCGTTATCTTGAAATTGAAACTGTCGCCTTCGAAGAATCCGATATCCGCATCGGGATTATGAAGATAAACGAGACCCACCTGGTCGGTGGACTCAAAACCGGAGTCGTGGGCCGCCTTCAGAACCTCGCTCCTGAAAGCCTGCGGAGTCTGGACCACCTTGATCGTCGACCGATCCATATACCCGGCTCTGCCTTCTGTTTCTTTGATTATGGAGTCCTGGACGGGGCGGATCGGCGCGGCTCCATCATGTTTTTCCAGCATATCCAGGCAGCAGGTTATGATTCTCTGCGTCACGAAGGGGCGGGCCGAATCATGCACCAGGACATTCCGCGATCCTGAAGAACATGCTTCCATGCCGCGGATAGTAGATTCCTGACGAGTCTCGCCGCCCGGTACTACTTTGCATTCAGGATAGTCCGCTCGAACCTGGACGATATCTTTTTCGCCTGCAGTTATTATGATTTCATCGATGCCGGGGTGATCGCTGAAGGTCTTGACCGAAAACGACAAGACCTGTCTGCCGTCTATCGTCATGAACTGCTTGGGGATGGAGCTGTTGAAACGCCGGGCTTTTCCGGCGGCCAGAATGATTGCGCTATTCATCGTGATTCACCTGAGCCTTGTCCGTAGTCGACCGATAACGGGTTGCGGCCTTCACCCCGGGGAGAGCGGCATGTTCAACGAACCTGCGGTGAGCCGCAGCCAGATCTTCCGGCGTGTCGATCTCGACCCAGTCGTTCTCGCTGAAGAAGACCGGCTTGAGAGAAAAACCGGTTTCCCTTACGGCATCCGCAATCGCATATTCGTAAAAAATACCTGTCCGTCCCGTGTTGATCAATCTTCTCAATCTTGGAAGTACATATTCAGAAAAATCGGGCAGGTTCAGACTGTAGATGTTCACCGTTTTATAAAGCTCATCCCGGGAAACGCCGTCATGACGGAAAACGAACTCCCCGACCCGGCCGCTCCCGGCAAGCGACACAGCCGTTCCGGTCATACCCGGCTGCAGGCGATCCAAAACGATGCGATTTCCACCCCGGATGAGGTCGAGGGCGGAATCGGCCAGGACAAGATCGCTTTCAATCAGCAGGAAATCGGTTTCAATCTTCTCGGCAGCCCTTCCTACGGAAACGATATTGTTGGTCGTGCTCCAGTCGTGATTGAATACATACTCGACGCTGATTCCTTCCCAAACGTTGCCAACCGCCTTTATTATCTCACGATCTTTGTAACCGGTAGCGATTACAACACGGCTGATTCCGTATCCCGCCAGTTGACGCAGAAGCCGGAACAGGATAGGGACGCCGGACACCTCCACCAGGCATTTCGGCATCTCCGATGTAAAAGGATCGAGTCGGCTGCCACGCCCGGCAGCCGGAATAACCGCTGTTTCAGGTAACCCGCCCAGGATGTACCCCCCCTCTGTCCAGTCTTCTAAAATACTTCGCTCTTTTAAAAAACCTGTCAACCGCTCTCCGGAAGTTGACCAGAAAAAGCAACCAGAGAACCAGGTGGACCTTGTCGAAAACCAGGCCGAGCCCTATCCAGAAATAGAAATCCGCCTGCCTTACCGCGAATATTTTCTTCTGACCCCTGAGAATATATTTCCATGTGGGAATTTCCGAAACGGATACGACATTCTTGAAATGCCTGAACTTGTCCTCTCCGCCGAAGTGCTTTATTTCGCTGTAGGCGGCATTCCAGTACATGTACGTTATCAGGTAGTAGCAGGCCGCCGCCCAGGGTCCGAGAAGCAGGTAATAAGGGGATCCCCCCGAAACAAAGACGAACCAGGAGAGACTGGATGCGACAAGCAGAAGACCGAATGCATCCAGAAATCGATCGAGAAAACCTCCGAACCAGCCGGATTCGCCACGGCACCGTGCCAGGTTGCCGTCCATACTGTCGAGAATCTGGCCGAACTGGAGAAGAATCGCGGCTATTATCACTGACAACCTGGTACCATAGAGGATCAAACCGGCCGGGATTGCCTTGGCCAAAAACGACAGAATGGTGAGCCTGTTGGGAGTGACTATTCTCCAGTCGCCCACAACGGCGAGAAACAGCCAGGAGAACGGGTCTCCGAAAGTAATGGTCCACCAGTCTTTCGCCTGCCGGTTGCGGAACCTGCTATAACGTTCTGAAAAGGTCATAAAATGGATATACTACCGTTTGCCACCTGAAAATGCAGCCACCCTTCCGCAAAACAGGTTCCGGTTATGAATCATCTCCCGGGTAACTCAAGATTCCGCCTGGACAAGCTCGCCGGTCCGGATAAAGGTTTCAATCATGCCGGCCATGCGGGCGCAGGTTCCCCCGTCCGCCTTCCAGCAGCACTGTTCAGCCCAGTAGGCGCGACGTTCCGCGTTTTTTTCGGGATCGTTCAGGGCGTCTTCAACCGTATGCTTGAGGTCGTCCGGCCCGGAAACTCTGTCGACAATCCAGTCTTCGTCGAGATACGGAATTTTGAACGGCCTTTTTTTCCTGTCGGTGGTCCGCATCTCGAAATCTATGATCTCAGGGGAAATCCAGCTTGTCTCCTTCCTGCGGTCTTCTTCGGGAAAACAACCGGGATACGAAGGAAGGCTCAGCTGAATCGTCGGCTTACCGATGACAGCGGCTTCGCCGACTATCGAAGAGATATCGCTGACGATTACGGACGCGAGTTTGATGAACCTGTTTATATTGCTTTTTTTGTCGGGTATCACGGCACCGAATTTCCGGGCGAAACGGTAATCCGCAGGATGGGGTGCGACCACCAGGTTAGGGAACCCCTGGAGATACTTCGCATTGCGTATGCCCCAGTGCTCCCCGTATTTCCCGCCCCAGGTCGGCGCAAACAGGACCACGGGGAGTTTCGGATCGAGGTTGTTCGCCTCGCAGAGCGCCTCGCGATCGACAGGGCTGTTTATAAGCTCATCGATCTTCGTAAAACCTCCCATCAGGCCGTTTCTGAAACCCGGATTGACCGCCAGCATCTTGCGTTTGAAAACCTCTCCCTGGTAGAAGAGCAGGCTGCATTCGTGAAATTCGCTGTAGCGATATGCGTAATATTTGACCGGACCGACACCATGGTCCAGATATATGAATCTTCCGCGGTAACCGGCGGTTTTCAGCTTTTTCAGCGGTTTATCAAATGCGGCGGCGACAAAGGGAGAAAGCCTGCGCACAGCCCGGGTGTTTCTGAAACCGTGCTTGTGAATTTTTACCAGGTTCGTCTTCCATCCAAGGGATTCGACGTGTCGGTACAGGGGGTAAAGACAGGAACGATCCTTGAGTTCGGACCAAACGAAATCAAGATGAATCAATCATCCTCTCCTGGTTCTTGCGAGTCAGCTCTATCCCCAATGATCTACACCTGCCGGCGTGTAAATGAAGGGGTGAAACACTTGCGCAGGATGATATTTTGAGTAGTGCCCGGGTGTCCAGATAAAAATCCTCGATGTCAATATATCCGGATGGATATGATTGATGAAACAGTACCCGGGTTCGTTAAAATGTATTTCAGGATTCGGTTGCTGTCGACGGAGAGAAAACTTTTGGATTAAATTTTATTGAGAGCGTCCACCGCGGCTTTGACTGCGGTTAGCTGGGGGCTTATCCCGACTATATCTATACCCACGCAAACATCCTCCCGGATGTTCGACTCCAGAACGAGCCCGATCACGAGTGCCGCCTTTCCGTGCACCGCCACTTCGGACACTGAAAACGACTGTATCCGCCTGTATTTCGAACTTATCTTTGCTGCAGCTTTAAGGGTTGCGCGCACTCCGGTTCTGAGATAGGCGGTTCCGGATGTCGAGCCCTCGGCAAGGCCTATGGCTTCTTTTCGGCCTGCAATCAAGCGCACCCGGACCCTGGTCCGATCACCCCCGAGAGAGACGTCGATTCCGTCGAGCAGGACCCGCCGTTCAGTAAGCAGGAAAGTGTCTTCATCTTCACTTATCAGATCATCAGACACCGTGCCCTGCGTTTTTTCCTTTTCTTGCCGGGGTTCGTCGAACAGGTAGCGTTTTCCATCTTTTCCAAGCATCTTCACGCCACTGTTTTCGGTTTTTTCGGTTTCCGGAATTCCCGGTGTGACGGCCTTGCTCTCGATTGCGTCTTTGGCGCTCTCCGCGCCTGCAGCGACCGGTTCTTTCACGCTCAAGACATTGATCGTTTCTTTGGGCAGATCGATCTTCAATTCGGACTTCAGGACCTTTTTTACCCGCTTAACCATTTCAGCGGGTGTATTGAGAGCATCGATACGCAGCTCCACCTCCACGATGCTGTCATTCTCGTCCAATACGATTCGGGCGGATTCCACGCCCTCTATTGTGGAAATCGTATCTCTGAGTCTGTCCTCGAACGATGCCTTACTCACGTTGCCGCCTCCAAAGTTGCCTTACCCGATGTGTCTGTTTCAATTATCAAAGGATGTGAGCTTTCTGAACTCGTTGAGCCTCGCTTCTATCCGGCTGCCGTCAAGCTCCTTGAAACCGTCGAGACTGAAATCTTCAACACAGAATGATGCCATCACACTACCGTAAACCGACGCTTTCCTCAAACCCGGGAACGACACGTCGCCCGTTCCGGCGATGTAGCCCATGAAGCCGCCGGCGAAGGAGTCTCCGGCCCCGGTCGGATCCTTGACGGTCTCCAGAGGAAGCGCAGGTATCGCGAAGACGCCCATTTCATGGAAGAGCAGAGCTCCGTGTTCTCCCTTTTTAATCAGCACCGTCGATGGGCCCATCCTGCGGATTTCTCCTGCGGCGGTTACCAGGTTGTCGGCACCTCCGAGCTGTGATGCTTCACCATCGTTGATAAGAACTGCGTCGACCTTCTTCAATACCCTCTCGAGAGAGGAAGGTGCGCCCTCGATCCAGAAATTCATCGTGTCGAGCGCCACCAGTTCGGCTTTTTCCGCCTGATGAAGCACCTCCCGCTGGAGGTCGGGATCGATATTGCCCAGGAACAGGAATTCCGCATTCCGGTGCACTTCGGAGAGTCTCGGACGGAAATCCTCGAAAACATTCAGTTCGGTGACCAGGGTTTCCCTGTCGTTCGGATTCTTTCCATAGACTCCCGACCAACGGAAAGTCCTGCCGGCCGCTGATTCGATTCCCGAAGTATCGATCCCGCGGGCTTCGAGCAATCGCAGATGCTCCCGGGGGAAATCCTCACCCACAACGGCGACTGTCTGTACAGAATCCGCCAGAAAGCTTGCCGCAACGGAACAGTAAGAGGCTGAACCTCCAAGGGCATCTATTACTTCACCGGCCGGAGCCTTCACAGTGTCAAGTGCGACAGAACCCACTATCAGAAGAGACATGGACCCCCCTCGCTTTCATAATTATAACAGGTTTTCGTGTAAATGTATAGTATACACAGGTAAGTTTTATTTTGCAACATATCAAAGATCACGAAACATATCTTCGATAAAACAGAGAAACGCAATACCCTTTGCACCGAGACGTATCCACCGTATAAAAAATCAGAAAAACAGCTTACCAAGCTATCCGGATCGGCTCATTCCGACAGAAACGCTTTTGCAGGCCCGTGGGAAATACCATCTCGCCTCAACGTAAATATTCCGGGTATTTCGAAATATCCTATCCTTCGGATTTTTCAAGTTCATCAGCGAGCCCGTATTCCGGCGCATCGCTCCAAAGCTGTTCCAGGCCGTAATATTCGCGTTGCTCTCCAAGGAATACATGAACTATTATATCCACGTAATCGAGAAGTATCCATCTGCCGAATTCGTTTCCTTCCTGATGGAGGAGCAATGCTTCTTCTTTCAGGATACCCTTCCGTATTGCCGTCGCGATCGCCCTCACCTGGATTTCAGATGTACCGTGACATATCACGAAGTAGTCGGTCATGGATGTGAGTTCCCGTAAATCGAGTATTTTCACATCCTCGGCCTTTTTCGTCAGAGCGAGCTCTCCCGCCTTTTTCGCCAGTTCTTCCGATGTCATTTGTGTTTACCCGCTGATTCCAGCATATGTAAAACTTCTGGGGCGTCTTTTCCCAGAATGAATGCCAGGTCGGCATAAGAGTCCTGTTCGTATTGAAGTACCATTTTCGATGAGATCAACCCGGCCAGCGCTCTACCCTCGGTAACCGCTTCCGGCTTCAAAACCGCGACAATCGATACTTCAAAACCGAAATCCTCTGCGTTGGTTATATCGACCACGTCGTATCCCGCAAGGATGAAAGGATTTCTGAACCGGTCCGCCCACCCCTTTTCGCCCCAGCCGTTACGGATTTCAACGCGAACCTGTGAAGTGGCAACTCCCGGTTCTTCTGAACCGGGGAACAAGGCGTCTCCGCCGGTAATACCGTTCCAGACCGCTGATCCGGCGAGAACCAGCACGGCAAGCAACAATATACCGAAAAGTGCGAATCCGGAACGGTCGACTCCGTTTCCCGCCCGGTTGGCGGCCCTGGAAAGCGGGCGTTTCTTTTTCCCCGTCTTCCGGGAATTTTTTCGTCCCGTCCTCTTACTCATTATTTTCCCGACGGAAATTTTCTGCCAGGGGGTATCGTACTGCCGTCGTTCACAGTTTCACCTTCCAGCCTGGTGAACCCGGCAATAACAGCATCCCTGCCCACCAGCACGTCTTTCAGGTGGGTGAACGGACCTATCCGGGCGCCTTCACCGATAGATGTCGCCCCTTCAATTACACAGAAGGGACCGATTACCACATCCTTTTCGGCCTGCACCGAAGTCTGTAGTCGTGTTGTGTCCGGATCTTCGATTGTCACGCCCTCATCCATCAGGCGATCCAGGGTGCGCCGATTGAGTACGCGGCCGGCGGCGGCGAGGTCATGCCTGGAGTTGATGCCGATGACCTCCTCCGGATCGGCTCCGGCGAGAGCGCCCACTTTATAACCTTTCGAAATGAATCTTTCGACGAGATCTGTGAGATAATATTCTCCCTGGTCGTTATCAGGCGACAGGAATTCTATTTCCTCGAGCATCTCCCTGTTTCTGAATATATAGATACCCGTATTGATCTCGAGTATTTCGAGTTCATCCTTATCGGCATCCCTGGCTTCCACTATCTTGACCACGCCGCCGGTCGAATCACGAACTACGCGACCATACAGACCGGGGGATTCGAATATCGATGTAAGCACGGTCAGATAGTTCTGCTCTCGGCTGTGGAATTCGGCCAGTGCTCTGTAAGTCTCTCCCAGGAGTAGAGGGATATCACCACAGGTCACGAGGACATCGCCCTTGACACCTGTAAGCATCGGAGCGGCCTGCTGCACCGCGTGACCGGTTCCCAGCTGCTCTTCCTGGACGGCGAAGGATACACCCCGGATGCTTCCGAACCGGGCTTCAACCTGATCACGCTGTTTTCCTACTACGAGTATGATCTTTTTGAACCCGGCGTTTTTAAGGCCGTCGATAACATGCTCAAGCACCGGTTTCCCATCCAGCGGGTGGAGAACCTTGGCCGTTGAAGATTTCATACGCGTGCCGAGGCCCGCAGCCAGAACTATCGCATCCAATATCTATCTCCGTTTCGAGGAAGGTCTTTCCCTGATTTGATAAAATTCATTCTTAAGATTTCAATCAACATGCAGGCGGATATTGTCTATGAGCCTCACTCCGTCTATCCTAACCGCAAGGGCTATCAGCAAATCCCCCGCCAGCGTATTCACCGGGGCCAGGGTCTCAGCGTCGGCGATTTCGATGTAGTCGACACCGGCTGCGGGTGCAATTTCGAAGATCTTGTTTCTCATGGCTTCGATCACCACGCCTCCACTCCTCGAACCTTCCTTCTCGATGAGTCGCCGGGCCTCCTTGAGCGCTCCGACCAGGCATAAGGCCTCTTCACGCGCCCTTCCGTGCAGATAGCTGTTCCGGGAGCTCATCGCGAGCCCATCCGGTTCGCGATAGATCGGAATACCCCTGATTTTTACCGGGATACCCAGATCCTGAGTCATACGTTTGATCACTATCAGCTGCTGTGCGTCTTTCCATCCGAAATATGCCGAGTCGGGCTGAACGACGCAAAAAAGCTTGGTGACTACGGTAGCCACACCCTCGAAATGCCCGGGCCGGTCTGCACCGCACATGATTTCACTGAGACCGGACACTTTTACCATCGTGCTGAAATCAGGCGGATAGACCTCGTCCACCTCAGGATGAAAAAGGAGAGCACAGCCTTTTTCGGAAGCAAGGGCTGAATCCCGTTCCAGATCCCTGGGATATTTTTCCAGATCTTCACCCGCTCCGAACTGTTTCGGATTGACGAATATGGAAACAACGACAAAATCGGTTTCCCGACTTGCGGTTTCGATCAATGCGAGGTGCCCCTCGTGAAAAAACCCCATGGTCGGAACGAAGCCGATCGTCGCTCCGGTCACCCGGGCGGCGGCAACCGCTTTCCTGACATCATTCGTTCTGGTGACTGACTGCATGCGTTTTCCCCCGGGGAGCCGTGACCCCGGGCATCTTGCCGAAACTATGGGCGGTGTCTGGAAAAACACCTTGCCGGACTTCCGAAACATATTCTTCGACGGCGTGACCGATCAGGGAGCTTCCGTCCAGGTAATTCTTGACGAAACGCGGCTTGAACCGTTCATCCAATCCCAGCATGTCATACAGCACCAGGATCTGACCGTCGCACTCGGGACCGGCGCCGATGCCTACCGTAGGGATATCTATAGCGGCCGTTATTTCGGCAGCGAGCTTCCGTGGAATTTTCTCGAGTACAATGGAAAAACATCCTGCATCGGCGAGGGCTTTCGCGTCCTGTTTCATCTGTTCCTGCGCGGCAGGCGCTTTGCCCTGGAGTTTGTATCCTCCGAACCGGTGGATGGATTGGGGCGTCAAGCCGAGATGACCCATGACGGGAATACCCGCTTCAACCATCGCTTCAACACTTTCCATCACCGGAGCGCCGCCTTCCAGTTTGACGGCCTCGGCACCGCCCTCCTGCAGCAGGCGGCCGGCATTCAGCATCGCATCCCTTACTCCCGTCTGGTAGCTGAGGAACGGCAGGTCAGCCACCAGGAGTGCGCGCTCCAGGTTCGAGGCGACCGCCCGGGTATGGTAGACAACATGCTCCATCCGCACAGGCAGTGTAGTCTGGTGACCGCCGATCACCATGCCTAGAGAGTCACCGACGAGCACCAGGTCGACTCCCGCACGGTCAACGAGACGAGCGAACGTGGCGTCATAAGCGGTCAGGGCTGAAATCTTACGTTCACCTTTCATCTTCATGATTGTGCTGGTAGTTACTTTTTCGTGCATGATTACTGCTCTCCGGAAGTCTCCGCCGCCGATTCAGCCGCTCCGTCCGGGAACGTAGTAGCTGGTTCCGTGGGGAGGATTTTCGATCTGCCTGGTGAGACCCAGAAACTCGTCGCTGCTCTGCTCGAAATCAACATTATCCATGTTTACCACGAGGAGCGGCGTATCGGAATAATGAAAAAAGAAATAATTGTATGCTTCGTTCAACCTGTCGAGGTATTCGATATTCATCTGCCGTTCGAACTGTCTTCCTTTTTCTTCTATCCGTGCTTGGAGTACATTTGTGCTTGCCTGGAGATAAACCACGAGATCCGGTTTCGGTACGACTTGCTCCATGATCGGAAGCAACCGCTCGTAAAGCATCAGTTCGTCATCATCCAGATTGAGATATGCGTAAATCTTATCCTTTGAAAAAGTATAATCCGTGACAACCATTGAATGGAACAGGTCCATTTCGACGAGCCGCTGCAGCGCCTGGTATCTCGTTATCAGGAAATAAATCTGCGTCTGAAACCTGTGAGCGACGGGATCTCTGTAATATTTTTCAAGAAAAGGATTCTCTTCGATCTTTTCGAGTGCCGTCCGAGCGTCGAAATGGTCGGCGAGGTTCTTCGCCAGAGCTGTTTTTCCAGCTCCGATAACTCCCTCGACAGCCAGGTAGTGCAGTGATCCGGCCACCTGTCCCTCTTCGTCCCCGTACTATGTTTTCCCATTCACAACGAAAACGCCCGTTCCGGTACATGAACGGGATCATTATTAATGAGCAGAGCCCGTCGATCAACGACTTTTTCAACCGGTGGAACATCGGGATCGACTATAGCATCGCACCGGATTGAATTTATATCGCATGCCAGCACCGGATGAATCGAAGATGGAGCGATTTCGGCCAGCGGTTCCAGAACGAATCTCCGTTTATGCATTGCGGGATGCGGTATGACCAGATCCTGAGAACGGAAAATGCGGTCGCCGTACAGCAGGATATCGAGATCCGCTTCCCTTTCTCTCCATCGACCTCTGGGAACCCGCCCCGCCCGCTTCTCGAGACCTTTGAGAATATCGAGGAGAAGGAGCGGCGGCAGGCCGGTTCTGCAGGCGATTACACAATTGAGAAACACCGGCTGATCCAGCACGCCTTCAGGCGCAGTCAGATATAGAGAAGAAGTCCTGATCGAATCGAATCCACCCCCTTCCGCCAGCCATTGCAGAATGTGTACGAGGGCGACCACCCTGTCGCCGAGATTCGCTCCGAAGCCTATATAAACCTGTTGCATCTCCACTCCGCAGGTAAAAATGCCATCTTTGACCGCTGACGATCGACCTGTTTTGCGCATTAAGGGCGCTTCCGGAAAAGGAAGAGAGTATCAGAAGCCGGAAAGACGTGTCAAGCGGTCGCGCCGCACGGCCGGAGCTTAGACGGATGGGTTCGGTCAAATCTTCCCGGCGGCATCGATGTAATCATCCGAAACCGCCGGGGGTCCCGGTATTGCACAACGGCGGGGACACTGGAAATCAGGACTAATCCTGCATCGGGATGTACTTGTTTCTGAGCCAGAGGGATATCTGGTCGTCGTAATGTTCGCTTCCCAGGTGCCCGCTCTGACCGCAATGAATTACGGCCCAGGATCTGATATGCTCCGGGTCGAGGTCGACTACCAGGCGTAAAACAGGTACATGAGTAAAGGAAAAATCGTCCTCCTTCACCCCGACCATTGCCACATCCACCGAATACATGGTGCCGTTGCCGGGGAATCCCCCCTCCCAGCCGCTTCCCGGTGGTGGAATCATGAATTCACCTCCGAGCGGATGGGGGAATATCGTCCGGTGGAGATCGCCCCAGTGCCAGTCATCCTGGTCTGCGGTGCCGAAACGTTCCTCGAGCCTGTCGACCGTTTCCTCGAGGGCGAGCACGAGGATGTCTTCGGGGGTTTCATGCTCGGGCGTGGAAACGATGTCGAACAGGGCGTCTCCGGTCATCGCCTGGTCCGGGTGGGCGAGCAGGAAGTAGAGGCCTTTCATCGCGAGTTCATCATCGAGGATCGCCCATTCGAGCAGACCGAGATCGTCCTGAAACGTGAGGATGACCGTCTTATGAAGCCAGGTCTGGAATATCGACGCTCCCGGCCCGAATACCGAGGCTCTCCTGTCCCAATCCGCCAATCTCTGAAGAGCCTCGGCGGCACCGGGGGAAAGCTCCCGCGCGGCGGCGGCCTCGAACAGGAACGGCAGAAAACGGTCGGTGACGTAACTGTGAAGGTCAGCCTGTATGTCGAACATGTCTTCGGGTGTCAGCAGCGCCTGACCCGATTTCTCCTCGATGAGCCGGATGATGCGGGAAGCCCTGAAACCGGGGCGGAATGAAGCGCCGATATAGACCGGGTCGTTGAACGGGTCGTTATCCAGGCTCCCGCCGTACGGATCATTGTTCGCTGAAACGAAATATCCGGCGGCGGGATTTTCAACGTGTGGAATCAGTTCCGGATCGGTCACCCCGTCCCATTCGAACCCTCCCCAGCCGGGGAGTATGAGGAAGGGAGGCCAGGAATCCGCCCAGGGACGCCCGGGGAGGTTGGTTCGGCACGAGTAGTACAGGTTTCCGTCTATATCCGCGTATCCCTGGGAGAGACCGCCGGTATGCCTGGACTCGAAGGCTTCTTTGGCTTCTTCGAAGTTGCGGGAACCGATGAGCTTGAAGAAGAAGTTTATGTCGGAGCTCTTTTCGTACCCGTTCCACTTCATCGACAGTCCGGTTCGTCCGAGGAGCCCGCGGACGACCAGCGGGCCATGATGCGGCACGAAATAACTGAACGGATCAAGCACCATCCATGTAACATTCATTTCGACCCCGTTCACCCGGGCATAGTATTCCTGCGGGGTTTTTTCGAGGGGAACGAAACCTCCCTCGAAAAGCACGTTGGTCTTTCCCTGGATGATTTCGTAATACAGGTCTATTACATCCGGAGAGAGGGCGGTGGATCCGATGGCGCAGCGTGCGCTGTGCCCGAAGAAAATCCCCGGAACGCCCGAAAATCCGCCGCCGGTCAGCGAATGCCGGGGGGAGCGGAGTCTTTTCAGGTATATCAAGGATGGATTCATGGTCTCCAGATGAGGATCGCTGCATAACAACGGGTGGCCGTTCTCTGTCAGGGCGCCCGATATCGCCCAGTTGTTGCTTGCGGCGCCGTCGCCTCGAGGAAAGCCGGGAAGAGAACGAAGCCGGTTCCATTTCTTTGATAAAGAGAGAAGCAGGTGACCCGCGTCTTCCATATCCATATCCTCAGGTGGATCCCAGCCAGCAACGGACCCCCCGCCTGGCGAGGTGTCGTGGAAGCCCGGCACGATCACGGTAGAATCTACAGGCGCGAAACGGATCAGATCGTGGAAATACTCCTCCGGGAAGAAATAGTACGGAAGCCCGAACATCATCTCCTCGAGAAACGGGTCAGAGAGACCGAACAGGAAGATGGTAGCAAGAAGGGCCGTATCGTGCAGAGTCCAGGGATCGATCTCCTCGGGTTCAATACCCAGTCGCAGGTACTCGGGAGGTATCGGCTCATAACCCAGGGTCATCTGCTCGATGTACCAGTTGATGCCGTTGACGCTTCCCATGAAACCGCCCATCAATCTTTCATCGGCACCCGCCAGGAGGGAATCGGCAGCCCTGGCAAAGGCCAGATCCCTTATGAAAATATCGAGCGGGAGCGCAATGACGCCGTAGAGTTCCGCCAGTTTTCCCGCGCCCACCTTGCGGAAAAAGTCCATCTGGAAAAACCGGTCCCTTGCGTTGGAGTAGGAGTCTAGAAAAAAGAGGGTGACCAAATCGGGTGCGGTGCATGTCGGTATGCCATAGTCGTCATATTCGATCGAGCCTTGCACCGGCAGAGAAGGAACATTTCTCCGGATATCATGGTCGGTGGTGCTTATATATCCATACGGCCGGACTCCCGCCGGCTCACCGGCCCGTCCGGGAATCGCGAATACCGTGAGCAGCAGTATCAAACCTGCAACCGGGGAAATACAGAAAATGAAGCGACGCATCGATGATTCTCCTTCGATCCCGCCTCGGGCGCTCGACCGTCCCACGGGCGAAATACCTTCAGGCATATAAAGAAAAACAGCTACGAAACAATATTCTAATACCTTCTGCGCATCCGGTCAACAAAACCGCTCACGGGATCCAATTTAAAAAACAGGCGGGCATCCCTCGAATAGAAGGACCTGTTCAGGATTCAGACTGGTCAAGAGCCGGAATTTGGGAAATCCGCCGCTTCATGCTATATTATGGGCTGAACGGCAATACGAGTCGTCAGGCTCTTTTATAAACCGGCATCCAGGAGGATAATCAATTGAAAATCAAAGAAGTGATGCGCTACCTCGATGAGCTGCTCAAACCCGAAGAATTCGAAGACTACTGCGTCAACGGGATACAGGTGGAGGGGAAGAGGGATGTGCGGAAAATCTGCCTGGGCGTATCGGCGAGTCTCAAACTGTTCGAAAAATCGGCAGCCCGTAATGCCGACATGGTGATCGTTCACCATGGGCTGTTCTGGAAGAACACGCCCTCACCTTTTGCACTGACGGGTGTTTTACGAGACAGGATCGCCGTCCTCCTCGGCGCGGATATTTCTTTCGCCGCCTACCACCTTCCACTCGATGCTCATCCTGAAATAGGCCACGCGGCCTGTCTGGCGGCATCTCTCGGCCTGGAAGGGGTCGAAAGATGGGATGTCGGAGTCACCGGCCTCCTCGATGAGCCTCGAACCGTCGCATCTCTGTCGGTGAAAACCGGCGAGACAGTCGGCGGCGAACCGCTGTTTCTCGATTTCTCCGGGGGCAGGAAAATCCGGCGCGTAACGATCGTAACGGGCGGTGCGTCATATCTCGCTGCAAAGGCCGGGGAAGACGGCGCAGAAGCATTTATCCTCGGATCGCTGAGTGAAAACACGGTAAGGGAAGCTGAAGAACAAGGGTTGAGCCTGGTGGCCGGAGGTCATTACAATACCGAGCGACCCGGTGTTCTAGCCCTCGGAGATCGCATCGCCACCGACCTCGGTCTCGATACCGAATTCATCGAAGTTCCGAACCCGGTCTAGATCAGTTGCAGAGGGATTTTATTTCAAAAAAAACAGGTCTGTTTTCAGAACAGCGGCAACAGTGAACCCAGCCTCTCGAGGGGAGGACACACCCACGCCAGCCAGATCAGAACGGAGCAGGAAACCGCGAGAGTGATTTCCACCGACAGTTTCTTGTTCGAAGTTCGAAGCATGGCCAGGTAGAAAAGCACGGGGATCGATATCGCTACTGCTGCAGCCTGCACCAGTGGGGCTCCCATAAGGGCGACGACGATCACCGGGGTGATATTCGCCGCAACCATCAGGATGTATACCAGGATGTGTGTTCGCCTGACCGGAATCCCCCTCTCGAGAGCGAGTACATAAAGGGTTTGCACCCCTGCAGCCCTGTCGCCCTCGACATCCTTGTAATCCTTGAATACCGAACCCGCCATGAACCCGGCGAAGGCGGCGGGCAACACCAGAACGGTATAATAATTTACGGCATTAACCACCTGGAATGAATCGGCCGACACCGATAATCCCGCAAGAGCGGCCGCGAGTCCGCCCGCCCCTTCGACCGCGTAAGGCACGATGGGAAGTTTTTTCAGACGGGTTGCCGGATAATGATAAAGAGTCCATACCCCGAAGTAGGCCAGCAAGGCTGTCGCGGGGCAACTCTGGAAGACGAGGAGGCTGAGGATCGCGAGAAAGGCGATCATGAAAAGAAACTCGGTATCCTCCTTCGTGACTCCGGACACTCTCCCGCCGGCGGCATCCTCCTCCCTGTCGAAATGGTCATTCTGAACAACCAGGATCACCCCGGCGAGGTAAAACATCACCGCGTAAAAGAAATGATACACATTCACCGCGCCGGCCGCGCGTCCAACAACAACGACGGCAATGGCGAAGGGGAGGGGGTGCAGCCCGCGCTTGATGATCGATGGGAAATCCCCCCTCCGCAGGAACCGGTATACAAGAAACACGATAATCAGGAAGTAGATTGACATGAGCGAGGGTGAAGCATGGCGCGCGCTCAGGACCTGGTATGTCAGGGGACGGGTGATTCTGAAAAGCCCCGTCCCTATGAACTGCCAGGTGATGTAGGAAAGCGGCAGCGACAAGAGCGCTCTTTTGAGTGAAGAACTGCTGATGAATACATAGCCGGCGGTACAGACTATTACGAACCAGATAGAGGCGGCTTCGCCGAAGGAGATGCGGAAGCCGTCCGCCGCTGTTCCGAAAACGGGCGTTATGCTTCCGATAAAGAGCGGTTTGAATCGCGGCATGTAGGTGTACTGGGTACCGTGAAGCCCGTAAACCGGCAAATCGAGAAGCGGCGGAACAAGCCCTGTAAGCAACCCAATTACGGCAATACTCGCTACTTTGCGCCACTCCTTGCCCGTGACGCGGGGAAGCCAGAGTAAGAATATCCAGGGAACGGAAAAATAGAAAATGATATTATGCAGAACCGATTGGACTCCGAGCGCGCCGTTTGAATGAACCTGCAGCGCCGCTTCGAAAAGCGGGCGGAGCGACCCGATGAAAACCGCTACGAACAGAATCGTCCATGGCGAAAAAGGAATTCGCTCGATCCGATCGACCATGTTCTCGAGGAATTTCATCTGCCGGGCCTCCATGCATGATGAGAATAAAACGACCCGCCGAGCGGGGCGGCTATCTTATCCCGTCCTCTCCCCCCGTGCAATAAACTTCGACGAAGGGGAACCGATTATGATTCTAACAGGCGAGGGGCGAATATATTGCCGGGGCTGGATTCATTCGATGTGAAGCGCTTTATGAAAAGCCGGGTGGATTTCCCAGTCAAGGCCGTTGCTGAGGTTTGTTTCGGATTTGAGCAGATCGGGTCGATGGGCGTATTCTACAAATGGGAGGTTTTCGTCGGTCTTTCCGTTTCTTCCCAGAATGAAACCGATTTTATACAGGAAATGGGCTATCGATATACTGTCGCCGTTTCCCTGGATGCCGTTGATCTCAACCTGGCCCATCCTGTTCGTTATCCTGTTTGTAATCTGCTGAAGCAGCTCATATGTTGAAAACATCTTCCGGGAGCCGATGAAGGATTCGATGATCTGGGAGATTTGAGGGCACTGCCTCGAAAACTCCTTGTACAAATCCTCAAGACGGGTTTTTCCGAAGGTGTCCAGTGCCGAATCGATATCGTCAAGGGAAATAACGTCTGAATCTTTCTGGGCGGCATATTTGCCTGCGAGCTTGTTCAACTGGATCGCCCAGCGGGGTCTCCCGGAACTCAATATGTAGATCTTCTCGCTGGCCGGTATCTTGCCGTTTCCGAAGCTGAAAGGGTTCTTGAAAACAAGATTGAAAATAGCCTCTTCGTTTTTCTCAAGATTGTACGTCAGGTGTTTGACTTCGCCCGGGTATTTTTTACCGAAATAATAAAGAATCTTCTTTTTGAGCATTTCGGAGAGCTCGGCCTTCGACCAGCTGATATCGACGAAATATTGCTCACACTTGTCCAATGACTCATCGTATTGCCTGAGGATGGACCAGACATCGGTCCTGACTGATGTCCGGATATAAAGGGCCTCGCACTTCGTGCGCAATGTCGCGGCAGGCGGAAAAAAAGGTCGATATTATCAGCTGCTGTTCAGGAGAATTCAGGTATGTTCCGTCGATGTCATCGATGCACAGCCAGATTTTCACTTCGTTCGCATTGGTATAGCGTTTCAGCAGCTCCAGTCTATCTTCCTGATATTCAGCCTGATGTCCGTTCTCGAATGAAAGCGGGTTTGTTGCTGGACCGCTTTCCAGCAATTCAGGGTTCCGGCTCCGGCTTCTATAGCCTTCTTTCTGGGCGAACCTGACAAGCGTCTTGGATATTTCGTCATGGGCTACATTGATACGTTTGCCGATCTCTAAAACGATTCTCCCGCAAACACACTGCTTCCACCTGTGAATACACCTGTGAGGGGACAATTCGGTGAGCTCGCAGTTGAGCATCAGGTCGGAACCTTTGAGATACAGGGCGATACTCGCACCGCCATCCACAGCAAGCGACAATGTTCTCTTCAGAAGGGCGGATTTTCCGTAACCCTTGTTCGATCTGACTATTTGAAAAGGATAACAGTTTTTATAGAAAACTTCGTACTCAGGCTTTTCAACAAAGCACCTGTTGAGCAGTTTGATATCTTCATCTTCACCTGCTTCATTTCCGAACAGGAATGGCGAGGTCAGATCTTCTTTCATCTGTCGGTCTCTCCATCAACAGGCAACAAGGCACCTCTGGATGAGAACCCGTATCTTCGTAAATACGGGAGGAAAATTGCCGATCATACAATATGTATTACCGACAATAACATTATCGATAAGTCTTCGCCATAATATTAACCTTAAGATAGAATATTGCAAATTCATTTTTCCCCCTTGATCTCCGCTCGAACGCGTCAAGATAGTCGTTCTCTTGATGCGCAATCACCCTGATTACCATCAAACCCGCTAAATACACTGCCTGGAACCTTTTTACATCGGGAGGACGTATATATAACGCAATTACCAGGGGATTCTGCGTGCGTTATACAGGGTTCTTCGGGCACTGCTGCGAAAAAAAGCTCTGTAATGCGGAATATTCAAGAATAGAAATATCTTTACAGGATATGGAATAGACTTTTATCTTCGGACCACAGCTGAATAGAGGATACCCCGCCCGGCTCGCTCTGAACCGGGCCAGCGACCCTAACAATGATTTCAAAAGGAGCAAATCGGCCCGATGCGCGAAAAACAATCGAAAAAAAAGATGAAGAAAATCGATGCAGCTTCTTTCTTTGAAATAAAAGAAGCATCCCAGCCGGCCGTCTCGCCGGACGGAAAAAGAATTGCCTACGTTGTCAGCGAGGTTGACAGGATCGAAAATAAATACGCCCTTTCGATCTGGGTCTCCCGGATCGACGGCAGGAAAAAGTCGAAAAAATTCACTGCCGGCGGAACAAACGGCGACATGACGCCTGTATGGTCGCCGACCGGAGAACAACTGGCCTTCGTCTCGACCCGCGCAGGAAAACCGCAGATATTCATCATCGACATCGACGGAGGTGAAGCCGTGCCGTTCACGAGCATGCCGAACGGCGCTTTCAATCCGGCCTGGTCGCCCGACGGGAAATATATCGCCTTCCTGTCACGGGTTCGCGAAAGCGAGCGCTTGGAAGAATCAAAAAAAAGAAAAAAAACCTCCGGAGAAGAAGGAACGGTCAAAACGAAGTTCGAAATCACCCAGGAGGAGGAGAGGAAGAAAGAAAGGGAAAAGCAGTTTATCGACCCCCGCGTCATCAACAGGATGGTCTTCCGCCGCGATACCGAGTTCTGGGACGAACGGAGACTGCACGTCTACGTGAAGAAAGTGAACGGCGAAACCGGCGAACGGCGGATAACCGACGGGGATTTCGATTTCGGGCCGCCTTCCTGGACGACCGACTCGAAGTCCGTTCTCACCTTCGCCCACACCACCGGAAACGAGGATGTCGAAGTCAGGGTCGATATCCTCAAAATCCCCCGGAGGGGAGGCAAACCCGAAACACTGGTCGCAGACGGCAATGCGAATGTTTCACCGGTTTCCACACCGGGTTCGGAAAACATCATCTATATCTCCTTTCTCGAAGAAAACGTCCACGAACAGAATACCGTCATCAGGCTTTATGACGCAGAGAAAGGCTGCATCCGGGACCTGACTTACGATCTTGACAGGTCGGTCACCCTTCTTCGTCTTTCCAGGGATGGAAAGAGGGTCTTCTTCAATTCACCCAGGGAAGGACGGGTGGAAATCCTCTCCCTGGATATTGAAACGGGGAAGGCGGAAACAATCGTTGCGGGAGACCGGTTCATGGAGGAATTCGACGTGGCGGGGGATATGGACAGCATCGCTTACAGAGTGTGCTCACCGACAATTCCTTCCGATATCTTCTTTTGCAATCCCGTCACCGGCGCGGAGGAGCGCCTGAGCGATGTCAACAGCGGCTTCAACACCTGTCACAGGTTCTCGCTTCCGGAAGAAATCTGGTTCGAAGGAGCCGGCGGCAGGCGCACGCAGGGCTGGATAATGAAACCGGCTTATATCCGCAGGGGTAAAAAGATTCCGCTGGTGGTGCAGGTGCACGGCGGACCGCATATCATGTGGGGATACTCGTTCTGGCATGAATTCCAGGCGTTCGTAAGTGCAGGATACGCGGTATTTTTCTGCAATCCGCGGGGAAGCGACGGCTACGGGAGGAAATCGCGCGGTTCCATAAGGAACAGGTGGGGCGAGGATGACATGAGGGATATCCTTCTCGGGGCCGAAGCCGTGATAGATAGAGGATTCGTCGATCCGGACAATCTTTTCCTCACGGGAGGTTCATTCGGCGGTTTCATGACCGCATGGATAGTCGGACACGACAACAGGTTCAAGGCGGCCGTGGCGCAACGCGGAGTGTACAACCTGGTTTCGCTGTACGGCACTTCTGACGCATACCAACTGGTAGAATGGGAGTTCGATTCGCTGCCCTGGAAAGACGCGGGGCATCTTCACGAACGCTCTCCCCTGGCTTACGTCGAGCGGATTGAAACCCCGCTCATGATTATTCACAGCGAGCAGGACTACAGGGCCGGCATCGCTACGGCGGATGAACTCTTCGTTGCATTGAGACGTCTCGGCAAGGAAGCTGTGATGGTCCGATACCCCAGGGAGGGGCACGAACTTTCCAGGAGCGGCGAGCCGCTGCACAGGGTCGACCGGATCCGGAGGATGATCGCCTGGTTCGACGATCACAGGGCCTGATATGATAGAAGTAAAGGGAATAACGAAACGCTTCGGCTCGGTTACCGCTGTAGAAAATGTCTCGTTTGCCGCCCAATCCGAAATATTCGGATTTCTCGGCCCCAACGGCGCCGGCAAGACGACGACCATCCGGATTATGACCGGCCTTCTGAAACCCGACTCCGGAACAGTACATTTATGCGGCAGGAATCTGGAGTCCGAACCCGTGGATGCAAGGCGCACTTTCGGCCTTGTACCTGATCCGCCGTACCTTTACCCGGCCCTCCGCCCGGTGGAATTCTGGCGTTATGCCGGAGAGCTTCGCCGGATGGACAAAGACCTGGTGCGGCGGCGGGTGGAAATGCTTGTCGATCTGTTCGACATCTCCCACCTGACCCGGCGATTGATCCGAAGCCTCTCTCACGGCGAGAAACAGCTGGTCGCCCTGGGTACTGCGTTGCTTCACGATCCTGAAATTCTGGTGCTGGATGAGCCCCTTTCCGGTCTCGACCCGGGAAACGCGCACATTATCAAGCAGATCCTCGGGCAGCTCGCAGGGAAGGGTAAAACGATCTTTCTCTCCACGCACCTGCTGGATACGGCCGATACCCTCTGCGAAAGGGTCGGCATAATCCATAAAGGCTCGCTCATTGCTCTCGGAACCCTTCGCTCGTTAATGGAAAGCGGAAACGCTGAATCGCTCGAGGAAATTTTTCTACAGCTCACGGGGGCGGGAGACACCGCACGGATAGACTCGATATTGACAGATTCGGAAAACGGCGATTCTTTCCGGGAATGACGCATTCAGGCTCCCACCGGTCGGCAGCCGGTCCCGCAAAACAGAAAAAAAAGATTCCGGCTGCATCGAAACAAAAAGGTTTGGCATGCTGATCCCGGCACGAATCAGGCTTTCCGTAACGAAAAACCGTCTTCTCGGGGAAGGTTTGAAAAAAAAGGTGAGGTTCGTCTTCCTCGCCGGGGTTCTGCTCTTTATCTGGGTCAACATGTTCGTCGCCATGAAGACGGAGGTTCCACCGGGCGATCCCGGCGCCTTGACCACACGGGTGCGTCCCTATTTCCTGCCCTTGTTCACCATCCTGTTCCTCGGTTCTCTTACGGCGGTATCGAACCTTCTCTTCTTCGCCGAAGATATACAGTTCCTCGCCGTTTATCCAAGGTCGGCAGGTGAGATCGTCCTGGGTAAACTGCTCGAGGCTTTTCTGCTTGAAATTCAGTTCATCCTCCTTTTAGCCGTGCCGATGGTTCTTGCCGCCATAGTTTCTCTTGCAATCCCCGCTTCGCTGCTTCCGATGTTTTTTCTATGCCTGACGGGCACCCTCGTATTCGCATTCGGTTCAGGCACTTTCATCTCCCTCGGTCTGGCGCGGCTGACACCGGGCCATAAAGGAAGAATGGCTGTGAGTCTGCTCGCGTCGCTTCTCGGTGTGGCGGCCTGGATTTTCATGGTCAGACTGGGCACCATGGGAGGGGGGTCGAGCTCAGTGGAGGGTGTAAGGGACGGGGTAGGGCTCGCAGGAGGGGGCTTGACCGGATTTATCCCGATCTACTGGGGTGCGGATGCTTTCACCGCTCTGGGGAAAGGTAATCCCGCAGCGGCGGTGAAACTCATCGCCGGACAGATTCTCCTTGGTGGAATATTGCTGGCGGGTTCAGCCGCAGCCGGACGGCAGATACTGCAGACACGCGGAGCCATGGCTTTCACTGAAGCGCCCGCCGGTAAATCCGCAGAGACGCCCGGCCTGTCGGACTTCCATTCCCCGCGCTGGACCAGGGACATCAAGCTCGCCGCAAGAACTCCCCAGGCTTCAACCCAGCTGCTTACACTGACCCTTATAGCCTCGCTGCTTCCTGTACTGTTGCCTCAAGCGGGCGGAGGAGTTTTCGCTGAAGGTCTCATGCCTTTCCCGGCCATGAGCCTTGCTCTTATAGCCTTCCTTCTTCTTCATTCGGGCCTGCTCCTCGTTCCGCTGGAAGGGGCCGGCGGCTGGATCATGAAAACATCGCCGAGGTTGCCGAACCGGATTTTTTTCAGGAAAATCGCGATTGCCGCAATACCCGGACTCGCGGCATTTCTGATCGCGGGCATCCTTTCCCGGGGGGTGCCGCCCCGGCCTGTGGAGGTGGTCTCCTTTCTGCTCATCGCTCCGGCGCTGACATCCACCGGGTGTCATGCAGGCTACCGCTGGGGAAATTTCCGCTGGGAGAACTACAGGGAGATTCTCCCCCAGCCGGCCCGCTTGATTCTGCTGCCGCTCTCGATAGCTGTCGGCGTGCTTTTCGCCGCAGCCGGCGCGCTTGTGCCCGACTCCGGACTCGGTTTCCTGCCCCGTGAACCTTCAGTTCTCCTGGTCTGGTTCCTGGTTTCACTGACACTGGTGTCCGTAAACATCGCCTTTTCGGTTTCACTGCTCAGGTCCAGGGATTTCTAGGCTCCTTCACCACCGGACAATCGAGCCGTGACGCCCGTTTCTCGAATCCTTGCTGCTGATAGGAATAAAGCCGGGGCAAAAGCGGGAGGAGAAAGCATGAGGATGACGGTAACGGCCTGCGTCAAAAAAAAACGGCGGGGACTGACCTCCCCGCCGTTTTCGTTCCGTCGCGAATCGATATCAGTAAACTCTTCGGATGGCGTCGATATCCCAGGATTCGACCGAGCGCTTCTTGGTTTCGCCGTAATTGGCGTAACCGTACATGGTCGCGTTGCTGCAGCCTGAGTTGTATTCGTCACCAGCGCCCCAGCAGTGACCCAGCTCGTGACAGGCTATGTTCTGCACGTCCATCTTGTTGCCGGGACAGCTTTGGGAAGAGGACCATGCGTAGTTATCATTGAACATGAAGTCGCATTCCATGTACCTGCTTCCCGAGTACCAGATCCACGTAGCGGCGATGTAGCCCGAGCCGCTGCCGAACCAGACCTGGTTCTTTCCGTCGTAGTTCGGACCGGTGCCGTAATTCGAACCGGCTACATAAAAATAGAACGGGCAGCTCGACACGTTGTTCCACTCCAAGCCGCCCTTCCGGGTCGCTGGCGCTTCGCCCGAGCAGTCGTTCGTTCCGTTCTTGTTCCACCACATGCCGGCTCTGTCTCCGTTCCATGCGATTCCAAGATCGCCTATCGTGCATGCGAGAGACTCGACCCCCGGACCGCCGTTATCTTCGGTGAGATATCCGAACATCATACCGACGAAATCGGAAATATGGACATCGTATTCGACGACCCAGTCTTCATCCATCGTGTATTTGCCCTGCACATGGTTGTTGATGGTAAACGTACCCCGCTCTTCATTGCCATTGAGAAAGAGGACGACCCGTTCTCCCACGTTGATCACGGGCTGATCTTCAACCCAGAGACCCAAATCCCCGATTTCGCCTCCAGCGGTTTCAACCACGATCGACCTGCTGCTCGGGGCGGCGCCCAAGAAGCTGTATTCGACGAACACTTCCGAGAATGTGTGGATTATGTTCTCATCCACGAAGGCGACGTACTGATCATCAACCGTGCCGATGATGATTTCATCGGCGGCGATCGTAAGATCAGTCAGCTCCTTCTGTTCGAGCAGTGCGTATCCCGTTCCCGACGTTCCGAACAATAGAGCGGCAACCGCCAGCAACACAAGCGCTTTGTCTCTCATCTTTGACCTCCTGGTTTCTGAAGGACGCATCCTCCAAAACAGACCACCTGACGTATCCTGAAAAGACTAAACCCATGTGCCCGTTCGGTCAAGTCGTAGAAGTGTTATACCCGCTTACAGATTGAACGATAACGGAATAGCCGGCCTTCGAATACCCGTATTTCCGCAATACAGGTCACTGTTTAGGGAAACTGTGCTATAATTCCGGTGATAACACCCGTTTTTTGCAGGTTCCGGCCGCAGCCGGAATTCAAACGGAGGTCCCCGTGAACAGGCACTCGATCGGTTTCCAATCCATCCCGCTGGCAGCGTTGTTGATACTCTTCCTCCTTTCCGGACCGGCGATTGCAGGAGAAAATCTACCGCAGGCGGCCGAACCCGCCGCATTCCACGCTCTTTCCGACTTTCCCGCAAACAAAGATGAGCTCCTCCGGTATTCAAACTATCGACAGCTGCTTTGTGAAGGATACGGTATCGGACTCAAGCATGGAAAAGCCCTGCCCGGCGGTAATGACGCGCCTCCTCCGTCCTGCAGCGGCACCGAGATTTTCTTCGGCACTGGAAATGTGGAAGGCGTCACCGGCAACGGTTCGATGGCGGCGGGTTTCGCCCCCGAAGGTGAACTCACCGTGCTGAAATGGCCGTCGCCGAGTTACCATGACCAGGTATCCTACCTGACGCCCTACCTGCCTTTTCGCGACACCGGCGAGTTGCGAAACTCGAAAGCCAACGGCGCCGCCGTCAACGCGGGTTCTTTCGCGGGTTTATATTGTCGAACGGGAGACGACGGTTTCATGTCGTGGTTCCGCGACCGGGACGGTGAAAACTCCCGTTTTGAAGGGGACCCGGCTGATGACTGGGTCCATACTTCTTACTACGATGATCCGTCAGGCGTGATTCTGACCGTCGAATCCGAAAACACGTCCCTGGGTCTGAGCGTCGAAGCGCGGAACTTCGTAGTGCCGAACGATCCGTCACCTTTCGAAAGGAATACCACCAGGAATTCGGTACTGGTGAGACATTACACGATCACTCTCGCTCCCGATTCTCCCCTGCAATCCGCGTCATTCGTATACTACGAAAACCTGGAGCCGTGCACGTGGAAGCTCCCGGGGCTGCCCCTGGTCGATCACCTGTTCGATTTCGCCAACGATTGCTCCGCGGTTTATAAGCGGTGGCGCCATGCCGTCCTCCATTACCGACCCGGTGATCCGGCAAACGGAATTTTCGACGGGGTCTATATGGCTGTAGGCGGCGACTTCGGTAGACCGGACGGCTGGCAGGTTGGCCTGCAGAACCAGGAGGAGGAATCGTGGCTGCTGCCCCAGTGCGCGTATTTTGATGCATCGGATGGCGAGCTTTCGGGATGTTCCCGTGCATTCGGTATACCGCCCCGTTACTCCGCCGGTTTGATGAAGGAGCTTGAGATCGAGCCCGGCGGCACCGTCGAAGCGACCATATTCATTACCGCGGCTTTTTCCGCAGGTGAAGCGCTGACTCTCCTGGATGACTCGAGGAGGGAAGGGGTCGGCAATCTCCGGACACGGACCGACGAATGGTGGCGGGAGCTCATGGCGGGATGTTCTCTTCCGCGGCCCGGATTCCCCGATCCGGCCGTCAATGAAAAAATAGTCCACGTGGCCGAACGGGCGATTCTTAACATATTCGTCGGGCTGGATAAGATTACGAATGCGGTCGTGGCATCCGTAAACACCCAGTCACCCTATGGGGAGGACTGGCCCCGCGACGGCGCTTTTTTCAATCACGCCCTTGATGTTGCAGGCTTCTATGATATTACAACAAATCGTCTTGTGGACTATTACTCATCTATCGCTCGAAGTAAAGGTCAGGCCATATGGTTCTGGCCCGGCATGGCTTTTCCCGTAGATCTCGCAGGCACGTACGAGATGAATTATTACAGCGACGGGGTGGTCGGCGGCCCTATCTTCTTCGAGATCGACAATGCCGGTCTCATCGCCTGGTCGATGTGGGATCATTATGAATTCCTTCGTAAAGGAACGGAAGCAGGATGCCCCGCCGCATCGGATTATCTCGCAGCCGTGTACCCCTCGCTTGCCAGGACCGTCCAGACTCTGGCGCTATGCAGGGATGCCGATAACGGTCTTCAGTGCACCGCTTTCGAAGACGACAATTATATTCCTACCCAGACACTTCACGGCGCCGTTACGACGCACCTGGCTTTAGAATGCGGCATTGAAGCTTCGGAGGAGATGGAGCGGCTGGGACTGCCCGGGGTCAGCCAGCAATGGTTGTCTCGCTGGCGATGGCGGCTTGAGGAGCTGGGAGAAGCTGTCCGATCCCGCCTCTTCGACGGGGAACAGGGAATATATCCCGGAGGAGGAGCCGCGGCATGGCTCGTCTGGCCCGCATGCATGATCACGGAGGACGATCCCGAGTTCGATACCCATTGCCGCTATCTCCTGGATCAGATCGCACCCGCCCTCCACCTCGATACGGATTGTGCGTCATACCAGGCCAAGCATACATGCGCACTGGCCAGAGCGGGCTGGTTCGGCGAAGCTTCCGGATACTCAGGTTTCACGGTGGAAGAAGCCCAGACCGTTCTCATGACCGAAGTTCCGACCACAGGCACAAATCAGTACGGTGAAGTATACGTCTGCGTGGACTACGACGGCGACGGCGTCAGGGACACGTTCGACAATAGAACCACCGTTCCGCACATCTGGGAAGGCGCGCTCCAGTACATTGCAGCCATGACCCTGTGGCCTCCTGGACGTGGAGAATGAAAAACATGGAATGAATCGCCGTCCAGCGCTCCGTTTTTACAGAATTCAGAAGGGGATGTCTATTTTCTCAGTTCATTGATAGCCGCGAGATTGTATTCGCACTGTTCGCGGAACCGCTCTATTTCAGCTTTCCGGCGGGCCGCGCTCCAGCCCAGGAGAGCGCCCATGATGATGGCAGCACCCTCCGCCGCTCCCGCCCCGAGGTTCCGGTCTTTCAGAAAAGCACTGGTTCTTCGCAGGAAAAAATCGTCCAGATGACTGCAGCTTTCTTCTTTAACCGCATGAACGAGCTGGGTCTTGAGGACCGGAAGCTCCGGCAGGAACCTCTGGAGGAGCGATTCGTCTCCACCGGCGGAGGCGAGAACCCGGTCCCTGCCGGGACCGTAAGTTTCATCCAGGTAGTCGATCACGGCGTCATCCAATCCTTCCGGCGGGACATAATCGACTTCGCCGGCGGAAGCATCCTTTGATGCCGCGCGTTTTTCGACCAGCGACAGATTGCGGGTGGAACTCAGCCTGAACCTGTCGCTATCATGCAACCTTGCCAGCGAATGATCGAGGATTTCAGAGGCCATCTTGCGGTAGGTGGTCAACTTACCACCTGCGATTATGCTCATGTTCCCGGCGATATCGATTATCCGGTGCTCCCGGCTTACCTGCGACTCGGGGATCCCTTCCTGGTTGAGAAGCGGGCGAAGCCCGGAATATCCGCTGATGATATCCCGGCCCTCGAGCGCCGCGCCGGGGAAGAAATGGTTCACATGTTCCAGGATATATTCAGCATCCGCCCTGCTGACGGACACTTCGTCCACCGGTCCGTCGAAATCGGTATCGGTTGTTCCCGCGATTACGGTATCGCCCCAGGGAATACAGAACAGGATGCGGCCCTTGCCGTCGAGGGAAGGCATCACCACGGTATTCCGATTCCTGATCCGGCGGCGCGGAAGAATGAGATGCGATCCTTTGGTGGGCCTTAGAAGAGGCCGTTTTTTCGCGGATCCCCTGGAAATCAGGCCGTCCGACCACGGACCGCACGCACCTATTATATACCTTGCCCGGATCTTGAACCGCCTGCCGGTTTCCACGTCGGTCGCCCTGACCGCGGATATCCTGCCCTCGCCACGTTCGAACCCGGTAACCTCGACCCGATTCAAGGCTGATCCCCCCGCCCGGACTCCCGATTTCACACTCTCGACAGTAAGCCTGATATCGTCGGTAAACGAATCGTAATAAAGAACTCCCCCCAGTATCCCGGCTCCGTTCACGGCCGGTTCGAGGCTGGCGATATCTCCCGCTGTCAGGGGAGTATGAGCCCGGTGGTTTCTGAACAGCGCCAGGAAATCGTAAAGCAGCAGCCCGGCCCGAATCTTGTAGAGTTCGAATTTCGACTCGGAAAAAACCGGGAAGAGGAAAGGGATTGGTGTAACCAGGTGCGGAGCGATCGATCTCAGGATACGACGCTCGGACTGGGCTTCGAAGACGAGCTTGAAATCGAGTGTTTCGAGGTACCGGAGTCCACCATGGATCAGTTTCGAGGAGCGGCTGCTCGTACCCCAGGCGAAATCGTTCTTTTCTACGAGGGCGACGCGCATACCTCTCAGGGCTGCGTCGCGGAGTATGCCCGCGCCGGTTATGCCCCCACCGATCACGAGAAGATCCAGTTCTTCACCGGACAGAGTTTCGAGATTCGCTGCCCGGTTACGCGCGTCGAACCCGCCTGTTGTTTTTTCCTGGGCGGAAAGTTTTTTCTTCATATCTTTCGTTCCGGATAGGCCCGGAGTTAAACACTCGGGGTTTTGGATGAACCTTCTTGATTCTTCCTGACGATTCGTAATAACAAATCATCCGGAAATCGGGCTCCCGAAGACGTCTTGTCTTCGCGGATAAGCTGCGAACGCGAAGCGGTCGCCGGCTTCACCCGTCAGAAAAGAC